>NZ_JACGVE010000079.1:0-630805 GCF_014077065.1 Colwellia sp. MB3u-4
TTTTACTGGTTAAAATAACCCACTACTGCGTTATTTATTTAATAATTAGAACAACTAGTTATTAAAATAAATGCCTTATATTTGGCCATTTTTCCTGCGTATAAAGTAGACCACCTAATTAATGAAATTAATGGTATGGACGGTGCAGTGATTTTGAAGGTAACATTTACTCGCCAGAGTCATCATCATTTCAATGCTGACATTAAAATGATGATGGGAAAATTATGCGAGCTCTGCTATAAAAGTGGTGTTAATTATTTCTGTGGAATTTATGCCGTATTCATCAAGTAAAACACCGAGCTCAGGTTTGCAGGAACCACAATTAGTACCACATTTTAAGTTATTACCTAGTTGTTCAACTGAATTACAGCCCTTTTTAATAGCACTAATGATGTCTTTTTCACCGACATTAAAACAACTACAAATTTGTTTACCTTGAGCGAATTCATCACTGGAAGTGCCCGATAATAGAGACTGTATATCCTGCTCTAGCAAGCTTGCTTGACTGAAAACATGCTGAAGCCAAGCGTTTTCAATGCTCGGATTAGTTGCCGAGCTATAACATAAAAAGGCTAATTTTCCTGCTTGTAAACAAACAACGTACTGGGTATCTCCTTGACTAAATTGTCGCCATTCGCCCGATATTTGACTGCTTGTTTGACACCAATGCAAAATATCTGTTTCAGGCTGCGTATTAGCAAATTGAAAACTCATGCCATAACTTGTGCGAGCCTTGGTCCAAAATTCGTTAGTTATTTGAGTTTGAACAATAAAATCTTCGCTAATATGCAGTTGTCCAAATTGCTGGAATGCTGTCTTGCTTACAGCTATAGCCCCGTGTTTAAGTTCAGGTTGACCAGAAAGTGGGTCGGCAATGCTCGCATACAAGTTGCTGACATTGGCGCTAGACGCAAACTGCTTATTCCAATGAATAGGCATGAAGCATTCATCAGGACGTTGATTGTTATCTAGTTTCGCATGCACACTCGCTTGCCCTGTATCAGATGAGATATTGACTATTTCATCATCAACTATCTTTAACCGTGCGGCATCGACAGGATTGATATAGAGATAACATTTATCGGTATGCGCGGTAAGTTGCGACGCTTTACCTGTGCGGCTCATGGTGTGCCATTGATCTCTTAACCGACCACTGTTTAATCGAAAGGGAAATTTTTCCGAGGTTTTTTGTCTTGGCTGGCGCGGCGTAATCGGAAAAAATAGTGCTTTACCTGAAGCTGTAGAAAATTGTCCATCTTCAAAGACACGTTTTTTACCTTCAGGGTAGGTGTTATTCACGGGCCATTGTACCGGTTTTAAACGGTCATATTGTCGTGGCGTAATGGTTGAAAATGCAGAAATATCAAAGACACGTGCGCCATTATTTTCAAAACCTGACAATTGAGCAAACTCTCGAAAAACCTCACTAGCATGTGAATAATCAAAGCCTGAAAAACCCATGGCGGTGGCAACTTCTGCAATAATTTTCCAGTCATGCTTAGCTTGACCATTAGGGGCTATCGCATTAGTTTGACGTGAGATGCGGCGCTCTGAGTTGGTTACTGTGCCGTTCTTTTCTAACCATGGCGTTGCGGGTAGTTTTACATCAGCAAAGTCTAAGGTATCATTATTTTCAGCACAGTCAGAAACCACGACAAACTCACACTTATTCAAGGCTCGGGCGACTTTTTTACCATCGGGTAAACTTACCATGGGATTAGTCGCCATTATCCAGACCGCTTTAATTTTACCTTCATCCATAGCGTCAAACAGATCAATGGCTTTATAGCCGGCTTTATCAGCGATGGTGGGCGATTGCCAAAAGCGCTGTACTGTTGAGCGGTGATCAGGGTTTTCAATATCCATATGAGCGGCTAATTGATTAGACAAACCGCCGACTTCTCTACCACCCATAGCGTTGGGTTGACCTGTGATAGAAAAAGGCCCACAACCGTCTTTGGCTATTTTTCCGGTAGCTAAGTGACAATTAATAATGCTTTGACACTTATCCGTGCCTGAGTTTGACTGGTTGATGCCCATTGAATAAAAGCTCAGTACTTTTTCAGTGTCGGCAAATAATTGATAGACACTGGCAAGGGTTTGTTGGTCAAGATCGCAATAGGCTGATACTTCAGCGAGTGACCATTTCTCTGCTGCTAATAAGGCTTGTTCGAAACCTTGGGTATGTTGCTCGATATAGTCATTATTTAAGCCATTGTTAGCGCTTAAGTAATTTAAAAGACCGTTAAAAAATGCGGCGTCAGTGCCTGGCTTTATCGGTAAAAAATAATCCGCTATTTGACAGGTTGCGGTTTTACGTGGGTCAATAACCACAATTTTCATCGCTGGATTACGTTTTTTAGCGCGTTCAATACGTTGAAATAATACCGGGTGAGTCCAAGCGGCATTTGAGCCAGTAATTAATAACAGCTCAGTACTGTCTAAATCTTCATAGCTGCAAGGCACAACATCTTCACCAAAACTTCGTTTATAAGCCGCAACAGCTGACGACATGCAAAGACGTGAGTTGGTATCAATGTTGGCTGAGCCTATATAGCCTTTCATTAATTTATTCGCCAGATAATAATCTTCAGTCAGTATTTGTCCTGAGACATAAAAAGCGACCGCATCAGGGCCATGCTCTTTAATAATTTGTGCAAATTTCTCCGCCACATGGCTTGTCGCCGTTGACCAATCAACCGTTTGGTTATTTATTTTTGGTTCAAGCAGGCGGTTGGTTAAATCTGTGGTGGCTAATAAATTACTGCCTTTTACGCACAGTTGTCCAAAATTGGCGGGGTGCTCCATTGTGCCCTCTAATCCAGAGGCCTTGCCATTTTTAACTGTGATATCAATACCGCAGCCGACACCACAGTATGCGCAAGTTGATTGAACAATATGTGACGATTGAGAACAACTCATAAAATTTACCTTTACAACAGAGAATGATATACAGCCCGCTTTATATGGGATGTTTTGTTTATTTGTTTATTTGTTTATTTGTTTATGTTCGAATTTTATTCGATGACACTTAGACAAATATCTTGTTTAACTTTCACAGCACGGCTTTCAAATTCTGCCTCAGCCAGACTTTTCAATAAAGCGCTACAACCACCACATCCGCTACTGGCTTTAGTACAGGTTTTAATATCACCCACGCTGCAAGCCCCTTGAGCGATTGAGCTGATAATATGGCCTTTTGTGACCTGATGACATGAACAAATAATGGCGGTATCAGGTAATGTAGCAACATCTAATGTCTGTTTTTCTCCTGATGAAGGCAGTATCAGTGCTTCGGGTGATGCAGGTAAATCTATGGCATTAAGTAGGTATTGTAATAACGAGTCGTATTCACTGGTATCACCAATTAACACCGCGCCGAGCATTTTGCTTTTGTCACTCGACAGCACTATTTTCTTGTATACGCCGGCCGGTTGATTTTGATAGGTATAAGTTATTGCCCCCGGGGTTTTTGCGTGTGCATCACCTATTGAGCCTACCTCAACACCCATGAGTTTTAATTTAGTACTCATATCGGCACCGGTAAACAAGGCTGGTTCACCCATAATATGTTTTGCGGCCACTTTAGCCATCTGGTAACCCGGCGCTACTAAACCAAAAATAAAGTTGTTCCAGAGGGCACATTCACCAATGGCATAGATACTTTCATCTGAGGTTTGGCATTGGTTATTAATCACTATACCGCCTCGTTCACCCATTTTAAGCGCGAATGACTTGGCTAGATTGTCATAAGGGCGAATACCTGCGGAGAATAATATCAGGTCGGTTTCTAGTACGGTGTCATCACTAAAACACAGTTTATAACGACAGGTTTCGCCGTCTTCAATCACGCTAGTGGCTTTTGATGTATGTACCTCGACACCCAAAGCTTCAATTTTTTCTTTTAGTAAGCGACCGCCACCAGCATCAATTTGCACGCCCATTAATTGTGGCCCAAACTCCACTACATGGGTTTTTAAACCTAAGTGGCTTAGGGCATTTGCGGCTTCAAGGCCAAGTAAGCCACCGCCGATAACCACCCCCACTTTACTGACATTGGCACTAGCTTGAATCGCGTCTAAGTCATCTAGGGTGCGATAAACCAAACAATGCTCGCGGTCTTTTCCTGGAATAGGAGGTACAAAAGGATAAGAGCCAGTGGCTAAGATGAGTTTGTCATAAGCGATAACTTGGCCGCTTTGCGTGACAACATGTTTATTGCTGCGATCGATATCAACAACTTTGGCATTAGTTTGAAAATTTACCGCCCAATCTTGGTAAATTTTTTCGTCAGCCATGGCCAGATCTGCCGCTGTTTTACCGCTAAAGTATGTTGAAAGGTGAACACGATCATAAGCAAGGCGAGGCTCTGCTGACAAAACGGTTATCTCAATGGCTTGATCAGCTGTGTTCAATTGAGCCAATTGCTCAACAAAATGGTGACCCACCATGCCGTTACCGACCACGACAACTTTTTGTTTCTCTATGATTTGTTGGTTACTTGAGCTAATTTTATTTACCTGCTGCAATAGTGATATGGGTTTACAATTTTTGATAACGCTTAACAAACTTGTTGAGCGTTATCATTATAAGTGTGTTTGGTGAGCTAAAATTTTGCACTTACCCAAAGCCAGATTTTATCGGTATCAACTTTACCTGCAGTAGCATCGCCTGCTGAGTAAGCCGCATACTTTAAGCCTGCCTTATAATTCTTAGCGAATTTTTTCGCGTAAACGGCATTAATTTCGCTACCTAAATCATCAACCGTATCGGTTGCTTCATCAGCAGAATAATCATGAATTGTGACTGTCCAACCGCCGCCGAATGCTTTACCTGACACAGAGGCATAAAGATCCACCAAGCCTTCTTTTGGTGTGCCTAAAAATTGATCTGCCCAACCATTGAATTTATGCAGTGTTGCGAGTGGTGTTGAAAATCCATACATTGAATCATCACTGCCCAAAACTTCAGCGCCTAATTTAAGGGTTACAGCATCAAAGCTGTAGCCACCTTGAATAGCCATATAACTTGCAGAATAGTCAGTTGCACCGCTTTTTGAATCTTGAGTAGCAAATTCGGCTGAATATGAAAACTTGTCTTTTTTACCGTTAAAACTCACCCCGAAAGTATCTAAGCTATTCGCGGTTCCTTCATCAACTTCTAAGAGATAGCTGTAAGCGGTTAGTTTGCCGTAACTCGTTTTGTAGGCGAGGTTAAGTAAATGGTCTTTTGCATCAAAATCTTTTTCATTTGAAAAAATACGATTACGTTTATTAATGTAGCTATAGCTCATTTTTACATGGTCTAAGGCTGCATAAGTAAAGGTCGCTGCATCAAATGTTTGTCTATCTTGACGCCATCCCACATGCCCAACATAACGATGATTATCTAAGGTCAGTACTTGGCGACCGACTTTAGCAGTGACGCCATCTTTTTTGTATTGCACATAAGCTTGGTCTAATTCAGTGGTTTCTGGATCGGCAATAACAGAATATTCCGTATGATTACCCACAGCATCGTTATACTTGTTAACTCCTGCTACTTGGCGTGAGTCTTCAAATTCAATAACAGCGGTAAAATCATGGTAGCTAGCACTGGTGTAATTTAATCGGGTTCTTAAGGTTAATGCGGAGGCATCTTTTAAACTGTTGTCTTGAGCAACTGTTTCGTATCGCAAGTTCAAATTGACACTAGTTTTAGCTTGGGTTTCACTCTTACTCCCACTCTCAATATTTGCACTAGCTGAAGCACTTGAACCTGCTAATAAAATTAATGTAGTCAGTGTGGAAAGTTGACGAACTGGTTGCATACTGCATTCCTTGAGTTTTTTTAAAATCGGCGTTAAATCTGTTCAGTAAAGATAAGGTGTTTTTTGTCAATTTAAGTAAAGTAGAGAAAATAAGAGGTTATATTATTAAGTAATACAGCAGGTTTTATGCCAGTAAAATAAATTCTTTAATATCAATTGGTTAGTTTTTTAATGGTTTTTTTTATCTGCATTTTGTTAGTTTCTGATGCAAGCCTGCACCAAAATAAATAAAGCGTATAAGGATGAACAGAGTCATAACCTTTGGCCTGCCAATATTGAGCAAAGTCATTTTCTACTTGCGGCGCTAGTCACTCTGACCCTGTTACTGAAGATGTGATTGAGCTAGAACTAGCTGATGATGCAAGTAATTACCTGGGTGGCATGTACTTATCTCATAGCGAATCGTCTACTTGTTACGCTATTAGCGTTAATAATTTTCCGGCTAATTAGTTAATACACTTATCATGCAATCACTAAAAGTGAAAATCCCAGCTTAATCACTTAAGCTGGGATTTTTTCAAGCAAGAATAAAATTAACGGCTTAACCAAATATTTCTAATTTGCCATCGGTAACCCGTGTTTCATAGGTTTTAATTGCCAAGGTGTCATCATCTAAACAGGCACCAGAGTTTAAAACAAAACGCTGTTTTAATAAGGGTGAAGCAACGTAAACCTCGCCCTTAGTTTCGCCAATTAAACCGCGATATAAAACGTTGGCTTTACCAAAGGGGTCAAAGTTAGAAACCGCATAAATTTTGTCCTTGCCTACTTGGAATAAAGCCACTTGCTCTTCGTTTGCTAATAAGGCACAAACACCTGAATTTTTAATTAAATCACTGGTGGGACAGATGGTTTGCCAGCTATTTTCTGTTGTCATTTTTTCTTTCCTTATTCGTAAACGTATTTATGCAGGTGTTAAATCAACGGCTTGAATTTGAACGCCATATTTTTTCTCATCACCTTGAGCGGGTCTAATTTGATCACGCTCAGTAACGAATTCGATGTTGCCATCGACAGTGTCAGAGTTAACAAACTGACGAAAACGCTTTAATTGCTCTTCACTTTCGATGGTTGTTTTCCACTCACATTGATAGGTATCCACGACATTTTGCATTTGCTTTTCTAATTCAGCATTAATCCCTAAGTGATCGTCTTTAACTATTTTTTCCATGTAGGCTAAACCACCTTCTAGGTTCTCTAACCAGACAGAAGTACGGGTTAAACGATCCGCGGTACGGACATAAAACATTAAGTATCGATCAATATATTTCACTAAGGTTTCATCATCTAAATCGATGGCGAATAAGTCGCCATGGCGAGGCTTCATGCCGCCATTACCACTGACGTATAAGTTCCAGCCGTTTTCCGTGGCGATAATACCAATGTCTTTACTTTGTGCTTCTGCACACTCGCGTGTACAGCCTGAGACCGCAAACTTAATTTTATGAGGAGAACGTAAACCTTTATAGCGATCTTCTAAGAAAATGGCCATTGCCATGCTGTCTTGTTGGCCGTAACGACACCAAGTGCTGCCGACACAAGATTTAACTGTGCGTAACGATTTACCGTAGGCGTGACCTGTTTCCATACCCGCATCAATTAAGCGTTTCCATATCGCCGGTAATTGGTCAACACGTGCGCCGAATAAATCGATACGTTGGCCGCCAGTTACTTTGGTATAGAGGTTATATTCTTTAGCGACTTCACCAATAACAATTAACTTATCTGGGGTTACTTCACCGCCTGGCATACGGGGAACGACAGAATAAGTACCATCTTTTTGCATATTACCTAGAAAGACATCGTTGGTGTCTTGCAGTGATACATGGTCGGGTTTTAATATGTAATCGTTCCACACCGAAGCGAGAATAGACGCGGCTGCTGGCTTACAAATTTCACAGCCTAAACCTGAACCGTGTTTTTCTATTAACAGATCAAAGGTTTTAATTTGTTCTGCTTGCACAATGTGGAATAACTCAACACGGCTGTAAGCAAAGTGTTCACAAAGGTCAGTGCTAATTTCAACACCGCGTTTTTCTAATTCGTGATCTGTTACTTTTTTCAATAATGCCGCACAACCGCCACAACCGCTGCCGGCTTTTGTTGAAGACTTAACTTCACCAACATCAATTGCACCACAATCAAGAGCGGCAATAATGTCGCCTTTAGTGACATTCAAACATGAACATATGGTGGCTGTATCGGGTAGGGCATCAACGCCTAAGGTGGGTTTTTCGCCTGAGCTGGGTAAAATTAAACCGTCGGGGTTTTCAGGTAACTCAATACCATTGAGTGCGTATTGCAATAATGCATCGTATTCGCTGGTATCACCGACTAACACCGCGCCTAATAATTCTTTACCATCGGCACTGACGACTATTTTTTTATAAATTTGGTCAGGTTGGTTTGAATAAACATAGCTTTTACAACCTTCAGTACGCGCATGGGCATCACCAATTGACCCTACGTCCATGCCCATTAACTTCAACTTAGTGCTCATGTCAGCACCGGTAAATTGTTGCTCACCGCCAATAATGTTATCGGCAGTCACTTTAGCCATGGTGTAACCCGGCGCGACTAAACCGAAGATAAAGTTATTCCACAAAGCACACTCACCAATAGCGTAAATGCTTTCGTCAGAGGTTCTACAGTAGTTATCAACCACAATACCGCCACGTTCGCCAAGCGCTAAATCAAATTCACGGGCTAAGTTATCATAGGGGCGAATACCTGCTGAGAATAAGATAACGTCAGTTTCTAAATGCGAGCCGTCAGCAAAATTCATCCGGTGAACGCATTCTTCGCCGTCATCAATTTCGCTAGTGGCTTTTTGGGTATGTACTTGTACGCCAATGCCTTCGATCATTGAACGCAGTAAAGCGCCGCCGTCTTTGTCTAATTGCACACCCATCAATTGTGGCGCAAATTCAACCACGTGTGTTTCTAAGCCTAACTCTTTAAGTGCGTTAGCGGCCTCTAACCCTAATAAACCACCACCGACCACAACCCCAACTTTACCGGTTTTGGCTGACGCTTGTATGTCTTCTAAATCTTGAATAGTACGGTAAACCAGACAATGGTCACGCTCTTTACCTGGAATAGGAGGAACAAAAGGGTATGAGCCCGTTGCCATGACTAACTTGTCGTAAGCGTAAGTTTCGCCTGCTTCAGTCGTCACCACTTTTGCGGCTTTATCAATGTGAGTGACTTTCGCGTTGGTGAAAAATTTAACACCGATTTCGTTGTAGTATGCTGGCGTTGTCATGGCTAAGTCATCAGCGGTTTTTCCAGAAAAATACTCCGATAAGTGAACACGGTCATAAGCTAAACGGTCTTCAGCTGATAATACGGTAATTTCATAGCCGGCATGTTTCGCCATTTCATCAACAAAGTGATGGCCAACCATGCCATTGCCAACGACGACGATTTTTTGAGCTTGTGTGTTCATTTATTACAATCCTACTTCTTTAAATTACCGCTGCACTAGCGGAACTAGATAATGGTTTGTTATCTGCAATAAATGAACCAGTTGATTTATATTAGTAAATTCAAGTGGATAGGGTTTTGTTGTTGGCTCGAGATAGCGTTTTTGCACTATGGTGAAGAGGTTAGCGCACCAATGGTGTGCGGTAATAGTGTGCGCGTTCATGAGGTGCAGCAAGTTGGCTTATAAGATAAGTGACTGTGTACTAGCTCTGAGCACTGACAATGGCACAGAGTTAGGTGTCGCGCTTATATCATACTAAGCTGAAAAAGACGGTTTACACTTTAGGCATTTTTTAGCCAGCCTTAGCGATTATATTAGCGATTATAAATCAAAGCGATTTATCGGGTCTGTGAAAGCTTAATTAATCTAGGTCAATCGGTTGATTAATTAAGCAAAGATACCACCAAGCCAATAAATAACAAGGCGGATACTGATTGCCAAAATAATAAAGGATTGCGTGCTAGCAAAGGTTGTTTTTTGTATGCTTCAACAGCAGATGAACTGGGTTTACTTAAATCAGTAAAAAATTCTGAAAAGGCTTGATAGCGCAGTCTCGGATCGGCCGCTGTTGCTTTTTGTAAGCTGAGATCTAACCACAAGGGCAGTTCAGGTCGAAACTGTTTAATGCTGCGATATTGCATATCGCTATAAGCCTTAATGTTGACTTCAGCACGTTGCATGGGTTTGTAAGGTAGTTCGCCTGACAGCATTTCATAACAAATAACCCCCAGTGAAAATAGATCACTTTGATTATCTGCTTGCATGTGTAATAAGGTTTCAGGCGCAATATAATTTAGAGAGCCTTGCGGTACTTCTTCTTTGATGGTTTCTTGGTTTTCATCAAGTGAAGCGACAAATACGGTGCCGTAATCAATTAATTTAATCTGACCATATTCATCGATCATTATGTTGTCGGGTTTTAAGTCGCGATGAACAAGATCTAAACGTTGAAACGATCGTAAGGCGCTGATCACTTGTTTCATTACATCACGAACTTGTGAAATGTTAGGTTTAGGATTGTCATGTAACCACTCACTTAAAGTTTGCCCTTTAATATATTCACAGACATGGTACAAAAAAGGACTGTCTTGATTACCTTGTATCACCCGCATAACGTTAGCGTGCTTAATACGTTCACCAACCCAAGCTTCACGCATAAAGCCTTGCAAATAAAGCGCGTCGTCTGAAAAATTAGCTGACGGTGCTTTTAACACATAAGGTTTATCTGTTTTAATATCGATGACTAAATACAAATGTGAGCGAATGCTGGCGTGGATTACTTTTTTAACCAGGTAGCCATCAAGTTTCTGGCCAACCTTTAATGCTGGTGGTATGGTTTTTGAGCTCAAGTCACGTTCAATTTCCGCCAGTTTACGATTGGGTACGGCGTTAATATAGACCAGTAAACAAGTGACATTGTCATCACTACCGCGCTCAAGTGCGGTTGCAACAATTTTTGTTGCCAGCGCTTCTAAGTCTGACTTTTCTGGTGCTAACGGCAATGAATCAAACAGGGCTTTAAAAACAGCTTTGGACATATAATCATGAATGCCATCGCAACTTAGCATGTATAAATCACGCGGCTGTAAATCTATTTGGTGTACATCAACTTCTAAACGATTATCGCCACCTAATGCGCGTGTTAATAAATCCTGTTGGCCAATTTGCTTGCGATTATGATCACGGGTAATAACTTCTAATTGTTGATGACGATATTTTGTTATGCGGGTATCGCCAACATGAAAGATATAACCTGTGGTTGATTTAGCAATAAGGGCTGAAAAAGTGGTTAGCCACTGTGGAGCGTTTGGATCGGCTAAATCATCAATAAAGCCACTTTGTGAATACAACCAGTTATTTAAGCTAGTTAATACCTTAGCCGCAGACTTTTCTGTTGACCATGTTTGCGGGGTTGCAAGATATTCTGTAATAAATTGAGTCACGGCAAGTTGTGAGGCATCAGCGGCTTTACTGGCGCTTGATACCCCATCAGCAATGGCAGCAACCGCGCCTTTAGCGCGTAATTCAAGTTTTGTAGGCACAATGGCCGCGAAAGCATCTTGGTTTTCTGCTTTCAAACCTTTAGCAGAAAAACCGCCGAAGCACAGCTGTAAATCAGCCACCGTACTTTGGCGAGTTTTTTTTTCACTGTTCATGTTTTGTTAGTGACCAACTTTAATTAATTCTACCGTGCCATCTGCACGTACTTCGGTAATAGTACCCTTAGGCTCTTGCATAAAGAATAAGGTAACAAAGCCGACCACAGCAGTCGCTGCTATCACCAAAAAGAAGGTTGAATAATCAACCATGGTTAATACCGTTAAATAAACCACTGCACCCACGTTACCATAAGCGCCGGTCATACCAGCAATTTGTCCGGTTAAACGACGTTTAATTAAAGGCACGGCAGCAAATACAGCACCTTCACCTGCTTGCACGAAGAATGAACAAGCCATCGCGGTTGCTACGGCTAAGGCTAAAGGCCATTCACTGGTAATTTCTGACATGCCTAAATAACCCAGTGCTAAACCAGCCGTTAAAATTAATAAGGTTTTTTTACGACCAAATCTGTCTGATAACCAACCGCCACCAGGGCGAGACATTAAGTTCATAAAGGCATAAGTAGAGGCTAACATGGCTGCGTAAACCATACTTAATTCGAAGGTTTCAGCAAAAAATAACGGTAACATAGAGACAACGGCTAATTCTGAACCAAAAGTAGCAAAGTATAGAATGTTTAATACCGCCACTTGCTTGAACTTATAACGGTGAATTTCTTCAACGGGCTTTGAAAATAAATGGCCGTTAACTTTAATGGTTTGTTTTACTTCAATGGCAAATAAAACCACTAAGCTAATGTAGGCAATAAGTGCACTTTGTGCTGACAATAAACTTACACCAGCAGGAGATAATTTCCATGTCAGTAGGGCTAAAGCACCGTACATAGGAATTTTCATTAATAATAATAAGAAGAAGTCACCGGTTGAGGTTACTTCCATCGCACCTGTGTGTTTAGGTTTAAAGTAGGTTGAACCTTTAGGCGTGTCAGTGACGTTTTGATACCAGATAAAACTGAAAATTAAGCTTAATGCACCGGTAAAGGCAACCGCGTATCTCCAACCGTCTTCACCACCAAATGCCAAGGCAAGTGTCGGTAGTGACATGGCTGCTGCAGCTGAACCAAAGTTACCCCAGCCACCATAAATACCTTCAGCCGTGCCAAGTTCATTAGCCGGGAACCATTCAGACACCATACGAATACCGATAACAAAACCGGCACCAATAAAACCTAATAAAAAGCGAGATAAGGCCGCTTGCTCAAAGGTGCTTGAAAAAGCAAACATAAAACAAGGCAGGCTACATACCGCAAGTAAAACGGCAAAGGTTAAGCGAGGGCCATATTTGTCGGTAAGCATGCCAATGACAACGCGCGCTGGAATGGTTAAGGCTACGTTTAATAGCATTAAGGTTTTTATTTCAGCTTTCGTTAAGCCTAATGAGTCTGCAATTACCGATACTAAGGGGGCAAAGTTAAACCAAACAGCAAACGTAATGAAAAACGCTATCCAACTCATATGTAAGGCTTTCATCTTACCTTTGAAAGAAAAAATATTGAGACTACCTTGACCACTCATACCGCAACTCCTAAAAATTAACATTTGTGTTTATATTAATGAAAGACGCCATTGCCCTGTTAATCATAAAATGGTTTGGTTATTAACTCAGCTGGCTGGCTTACACAATACGAAGAACATTCTTCAACTGTAAATGTAATTGCAAATGTAATGCCATCACTGATATTTTAATTATCCTATTGTTTTTGTTGGTTTTAATTTATTTTTGTCGAGGAGGGGATCTATAATTTAGGTTTGCATGCACAACACCATCGCTATGACGCACAGATAGGGTGCACAACAAAAGTATAAATAATCACTGTAATTGTCAGGCGAGCTTAATTTAGGCGAGTCTTATCAATACCAATATCAATACCACACAAAGACCAATACAAAGAACTATGTCATTCAGTTAATAGCCAAAAAATAACAATACATAATTTATAAGGAAGCTATGGCGTGATAAATGAAAAACATTACAGCTATTTAGCCTACATAAAGTTATCTGCTAGCTTTATAAAAAAGTAACTGATACAAAGGCTCTTTTTTTTAGTATGTAATAGGCAAGTTGACCGATGAGGTCACTTATAATGATCT
Source organism: Colwellia sp. MB3u-4 (assembly GCF_014077065.1). Taxonomy (NCBI): domain Bacteria; kingdom Pseudomonadati; phylum Pseudomonadota; class Gammaproteobacteria; order Alteromonadales; family Colwelliaceae; genus Colwellia; species Colwellia sp. MB3u-4. The sequence goes on from NZ_JACGVE010000079.1 coordinate 13,508, forward strand.
GATTTACTAATCCTTACCTTATTTTGGTCTTTTTATCTCTACACATTCAGTAAACATTTTAAAAACATACCGTAAACATCTTATATACATAATCTGTGATTTTCATTGTATATTCTGAGAAATGTAAGGCATTTTCAGCTATTAGGCAGCGATCATGAAGAAAGTTGTATTTAATAAAATCAATATAAATTATGATAAGAGTTATCTTTAGATGAATAATAAAAGGCAGGAGAATGATAAAAAAAAATTCGGCTACACTTGATAGTTTAGGCTTTCAATCCTATCCGAAAAAAGAGCTTAATAATTTATTTTTAGCGTTCAGAAACACTGAGCCTGATGTTTTTGTTATCACAGATATGACTAAACTTACTGAAGATCCTGGTGTGACATTTAGGATACAGTTACCAGAAAAAAATAAAGTGCTTTTCAAAAAAAGTATATTATCTAAAACCCAATCATTTTCAGCAATTAAAGCCTGTTTTGATGGCTGTTATCACAATGGTGACGGCGAAATGGTGGCGTATTTTAAACTCAATAAAATACTTTCTATTTCAGAAAGTGAGAACAATGCACTACTAAAAAATCCTAAATTTAATTACCAAAGAATAATAGTTCCTGCTTACATTAGATTGGAAGACGGCAAGGTTTATTTATTAATTGATAGCGATTATGACTTTGAAGCATTAGATGCTGATAAAGATTTTGGTTGTTTTTCAAGGGTAAGAAAACCAAGTTGGAGTAACTTTTAAGTCTTATTACCCTTAATTTTTATAAAAGGGAGTGTGATCTTGATGCCCAGTCATGAACATACATCAAATAAGAATAAACGCCATACCATAAAGAAATTGCTTAGTTCATCCTAACTCGATCTGTTTTTTGAAGCCTGTTTGAGCGCTAACTTGATTACCCATTAGAGCGTTTTACAGACGACTGAGTTGCTAGTGTTGCGTTAAATTTACTTGCTTTAGGTAGCATTGAAAGCTAAATCAGCCTTAGCCAATTTTTCAACTGTTCAGGTTTAATCTGACTATCTGCTAACGTATTGCTTGAGTAATAAAAGTACTAACAGCGTCATTAGTAATCGGGTTTCTAAATGCAGGCGTAATAAAGTGAGGTGCGATGAGCAGCTCTTTATCAATTAAGCGTGTTATCAAGGGTAAAAACTCTAGTGAGGTTTTACCTGCCAGTAGATGCGTAAAATTCTTCTCATGCTGGTAAGCATTCAATATTAAGCTAAAGCCTTTTAAGTAAAGGTGGTCTTTGGTATAGCCACCACCTCGATACACCCGAGCAGTAATGGTATAAGCTTGATCGTCAGTAACCTGATAGGTTTCTTTAAGAATTAAAAAAGTGGTACGAAAATTTTTATCTTTAATCATAGATTTAACAGCGATAACACGTAAGGCTAAAATTTTAAGGCGCTGTAAGGTGAGATTGCCAGAAAGATACTCGCTCAGAATCGCTAAACCTTCTTGAGTCATGGTATTCAAAGGACAGCCTAATGACAATATCCGCAAGGGCTGCTTATTGGCATTTAAAGAGGTTGCTAGATGCACACCTAATTCATGATGAGCTAAAGCCCGAGCGTCAGTTTCATATAATTTTGCATTGCTATTAATTCGAACGTTTGTACCTGAGACTAATGCATTGGCGACCATAGTTTCATCAAGTTTCATATCCCAAGTATAATTTTCCTCATCAACCATTTTTGCTAAAATATCGACAATACCCTGCGCATCAATAATATTATCGGCTGTGTCTTTAGGGTTAACCGGTAAGTGCAAAATAAATTGCGCATTATGAATATCTTTTTCACTAGGCTCGCCATAATATCTTAATGAGTCATACAAAAAACTATTACTGCCAATAGACTTATATTGATCTATTTTATCGACATAAGAATCAACCACGGCCAAATAGAGTGTATAAAGGTCTTCATCCTTAATGTTTTCTAAGGGTAAGTTGTACAGTTTTCGCTTTAAGGCAAATGGGTTAATATCGGTAGTTTTATAATGATATGAAGGCTCAGTAGAAAAATTTTTACTAAAAAAAGTTTCTTTTTCTTGCAGATAATTAAGCGGTTTAACAGCACTTAGAATATCAATTGTACTAACTAAAGCATGAAGTTGTGAATCTATAGTTTTTATTAACGGTTGAATATGGTGTTTCATACCTGATGTCTCATCTAGCAATAAATTATGCTTTACGTGCAGAGTAGGGGGAGGGTTAACGATACATACTGATGAATTGAGTCAAGCCATCAAAAGTTAACATGCAATCAATTGATATTTTAACGCCTAAATCAAGTGGGCTTCACCGATCTTACAAGAAGATATACTGCCATTGAACAATGTCAGGTGATGAAATACCCTAGCGAGGCGCTTTTTTATCTTGATGTTATCGCTGCAAGTTTACTCTCAACTTCACTCTTCAATTTCATAGTCATCATCATCAAAAACATCACGCAACTTTTTATGCACTTTTTTACTTGCTTGCTTCTGATGGCCAGATGCATTTGTTCTGTCTCTAAAATGTTTTGAATTAGCAAATTGACTTTGATGAGATAAATCAAACTCAGTTAATTCGTTATTCAATGTGTTTTTATTACTCGATGGTGAAGTTGAGTAATTATTCATGATTTTCTCTTTTGTGGTTAATAAATACTATTATTGGAATACTCGCTATTTTTATTAATAATTGATAGTTAAATATTTTTGTCAGTCTGATTACATAATTTTGTTAACCGACATAAGGTTCATTACTTATTGATTTATATGATAAATTATCACTAATCCTCTTGCAGGAAATACTGACATTCGTTCAAAATTATCAAATAGAATCGGCATATATTGGCAATGATTATGATCTTGAAACTTTTCATCTGGATCAGGAGCATCTAGATAAAAGTACTGCTTATCATAACCACTGAACACCACCGAATGAGGGGATTTTTCTATCTAATCGATATGTGCTAATAAGTACTCATGATATTTACCCGTTCATTGTTACTGATTGCACAAGAATATTGGTAGACAGAGTTTGATTGGCGTATCGGTGTTGTAAATGGCAAAGCAATATTTACTTGTCGTTATTATAGGGTTAATAACCATCGGAAAATATATCAGCATAATAAAAATAAAGTCGCTTAGGCAGTGTTGAAACCTTAGCTGTTGATAATATGTATTAGCTCAAACTTGAACTATCACTATCACTATCACTTTGGCTTTATAGGTTTTTATCAAGACTGACAGCTGGAAAGCTAGCAAAGCGGTCGTGCATCATAAAACGGCTAATGCTAATTTTGTGCGTATTCCTGACATTCCAGCTAAAAACCTTGCCATATATTATAATGAAAACTAAACAAATATACTTAACCACATGAATTTAATGTATTTTATTTTTTTGTTTTCAAGGTGTATTACTGAGAGGTGTTAGTAACACGCCCTAATATACATGTTAGTTAGCATTACTAGTTTCTAATACTTTGAAAGTATGGGACATTAATGTAAATTAAATGTTAATTTTGGTGCGTGTGTTACTGATACGTATACATAATAGGTTGTTAGCTTACTAAAGGAAGTCCAATGCTTCGAGTTATAGTTTTAACCTTATCTGTTCTTTTCTCTTGTGCTGTAATAGCTGATACGGATATTGATAATCAAAAAGTAAAAAGAGCAGTGCTCGATTATATAGAGTCACAACACAAAGTCGAACCGGATTTAATGAAAAGAGGCCTAGATAAAAAGTTAGCTAAAAGAACTTACTGGAAGGCTAAAGATGGTACAGAGTTTATCATGGAGACCGATTTTGAAACGATGGTTTGGGTGGCTGAAAACTACAACAAAGATGGTAATAAATTTCCATCACCTCCCAAAATTGATATCAATATACTTGATATTGATAACCGAGTTGCATCGGTAAAATTAACAGCTGATGATTGGATTGATTACATGCATTTATATAAAAATGAAAATAACGAGTGGAAAATAATTAACGTTTTGTGGCAATACCACGATACGAAAAAGCATTCGAGTAAACCGTAAGCTAATAATGAGGAAGGAGGGGCAAGTTGAGCAATATAAATAAGGAAATCAAACGGAAAAGCTAGCACTTCGTGGGAGTCATTATGTCTAAATTTTTCTAGAGTGCGGAGTTCACATCCATACTTTTATGTAATATACGCACTATAAATATTTGGCTGTTTTTATACTCTTTGTAATAAATTACATGGCTAGCTTGTGGGTATTTGCTGTAACCCTCTCTAATGTAATCGCAATTGAGTCCTAATTCTGGCTCATTAGCTAACAACTGAAATGTACTATCTAATATTTTTAGGTAGTTGTTCCGTTGAGGTATGCCCCAAGTTAATTGGGTATATTTAGCTATTTTAATTAAATCTGATTTGGCTTTTGAAGATAGCAAAAAATCATTCATTAATGATTATCTTTATCTAGCTCAGTCAATAAATTTTCAAAACTGTAATCGGCAATACCGCTTTGTTCGCCTTGAATTAGCATATTGCGTAAGTTTAAAAGTTTAGTTTCTTGATCTTCTAATGCTCTTAATCCTGCTCTAACAATTTCACTTGCTGAGCCATAACGACCAGTTTTAAGTTGTTGGTTTATAAACTGATCAAAATGATCGCCCAATGTTACGCTTGTATTTTTAGCCATGATATAAAATCCGATAAATACCTATATATAATATATTATGGTATAAAAAACATTACAAGTCACTCAAAAGGACAAATAACAGTTGGTTTTTGCTCCTTCTTCGCTTATTTTAACCAACCATTATTTGCCTCTTAATAATCTATTATCTCAGCTTATGTTTAGCCGTCCAAATATGGGCTAACTCTAGAGCTATTGTTGCCGCGGCTAATGCGGTAACTTCACTGTTATCATAGGCCGGAGCTACTTCAACCACATCCATACCAACCAGGTTAATACCCACTAAAGCTCGCAAAATTCTTAATACTTTATCTGTAGTTAAACCGCCACATACCGGTGTACCTGTACCTGGGGCAAAGGCGGGATCTAAGCAGTCAATATCAAAGGTTAGGTAAACAGGGGTATTGCCCACCCTAGCTTTAATTAATGCGGTGATCTCCTCTACACTCATATCATTGGCCTGCATGGCATTAATCACAGAAAAACCATGGTCTTTCTCTTGGTAATTAGTGCGAATACCCACTTGAATAGATTTAGCTTTATCTATGAGTTTTTCTTTCGGCGCATGATAAAACATAGTGCCGTGATCATAACAGCTGCCATTGTTATAAGTATCGGTATGGGCATCAAAATGAATCAGTGCCATAGTGCCAAATTTTTTCGCATAGGCGCGTAGTATGGGCAAAGTAACAAAATGATCTCCTCCTAACGATAAAACCGTTTTACCCGAGTCAAGTAACTGGCCTATAGCGGTTTCAACTTGCGCACAGAAGTGCGCAGAGTCTCCAGGAGAGAAAACCAAGTCGCCAGCATCCACTATGTTACAGTGTTTTAATAAGCGAAAAGGCCAAGGAAATCGCTGACCTTCCCAAGCCAAATTAACCGACGCTTGTCTAATGGCAGTAGGGCCCATTCGAGCGCCTGAACGCCCGGTGGTGGCCATATCATAGGGTAAGCCTAAAACAACAATGTCAGCAGCTGACTCGACTGGGTTTTGCACTAAAGGCTGACGTAAAAATGTCATGGCATTTGAATAAATAGACTCATCTACTTGATTGAAAATATTTTTCATTACACTAACTCTCTATAAATCTTCAAGATAGGTATAACCCTGTAAGCCGGCTTCTAATTCATTAAAAATTTGTTCACCTTCAGTTGTTGATAATCTAGCCTCGATAAGCTCAGAATAAGTTCGTTTAAATAATTCTGGGTCTAAATGGACATAACGCAACATATCTTCAACCGTATCACCTTCATTAATTTCAGTGATTTCTGCTTCACCCTCGTCATTAATAAAGACAACAGCGCTGTGTGTGTCACCAAATAGATTATGCATATCACCTAAAATTTCTTGATAAGCACCCACTAAAAAGAAACCCAGTAAATAAGGTTCGTCTTCTGTCCATGCCGGTACAGGTAATGTGCTTTCAATACCTTGGCCGTCAACATAATGGTCAATTGCGCCATCTGAATCACAAGTAATGTCTAATAACACCGCTCGTTTTTCATGTGATTTTTCTAAGTTATTTAACGGTAAAACAGGAAAAACCTGATCTATGCCCCACGCATCGGGTAATGATTGAAATAAAGAAAAGTTAACAAAAAATTTATCTGCAAGCTTTTCAGTTAAGCCATCAATTATCGGGCGATGGAAACGGTTTTTAGTATCCATTAATTTATTTAATTCATAACAAACACGCAAGTTAATTTGTTCTGCCCAAGCTCGCTGGGTTAAGTTTAATAATCCCATAGAAAATTGGCTGTGTACTTCAGCTAAATCACTTTGCGTGTCGTGATAAATCTCAATCAGTGCGCGATCATCATTACGGTCATTTAATTGCTTTAACGAACGCCACATATTATTTAACAAGACAGACTCGTCAAGCATGGGCGCTTTTATCTCTTCTGGTTCATAAGATTCTGCGCCAATAACATTAGAAATTAATACCGCATGATGCGCGGTTAATGCTCTGCCCGATTCTGAAATAATCATCGGCATGGGTTGTTCATAACTCTTACAAATATCGCCAATGGTATGGACAATATTATTAGCATATTCCGCAACACTATAGTTCATTGAGTTATGTGATTGGCTGCGTGTACCATCATAGTCAATGGCCAAACCACCACCCACATCCATACATAAAAGCCCGGCACCAAGATGGCGAAGCTCACAATAAAAACGCGCCGCTTCACTAACACCTAATCTAACATCTCTTATATTGGCTATTTGCGAGCCTAAGTGAAAGTGCACCAGTTTTAACGCATCAAGCATGTTTTCTGCTTTAAGTATTTTAACCACGTTAAGTACTTGTGAAGCTGACAAACCAAACTTTGATTTTTCACCGCCACTGGCTTGCCATTTACCTTTACCTTGAGACGCTAAGCGAACGCGTATGCCTAATCTAGGTTCTACATTCAGCTTTTTCGCTTCGGCTAAAATCATCTCCAGTTCAGACATTTTCTCTAAAACAATATGAACTTGATGGCCTAACTTTTCGCCGATTAATGCCAAACGCACATACTCTCGGTCTTTGTAACCATTACAAACAATAACCGAAGAAACTTTTTGAGCCATGGCCAAAACAGCCAACAGTTCTGCTTTACTACCTGCTTCAAGTCCTAGTTGTGTGAATTCTTTGTTATTTTGGCTAGCCAAAATCTCATCAACAACTTCACGCTGTTGATTAACTTTAATAGGATAAACTAATAAATATTTTTGCTGATAATCATAGTCTTCTATTGCTTTATTAAAGGCTTCACACAAGCTGTGAATACGATGATGGATTATTTGTGGAAATCGCACTAAAGCAGGTAGCGTTAAGCCCTTACTTTCAATCATCTTGGCAATAGTACTTAATTCTACCGTATGATCTTGATGGTCAACTTTAGGTGCAACATATACATTTCCCGCATCATTTATACCGAAATAGCCCTGACTCCAATGACGTACATTATAGTGTGCACGTGCGTGATCAAGATTATCTTTATTCATTCGTTTTCCTTTAGCCATTTTATTTAATAATAAAATGATAATTCATCATAAGTAATTTGCGCGAATTAGAGTTTATGAGCAGTTTAATGTCCAACAAAAAAAATCGTTACAAATGTAAAATATTATTGATTAGTGATTGTGAACTAGGTTTTCAAGGCTATTCGAAGCGTTAGCGCTATAAAGTTAAGCTATTATTTAGTCGATTTAAACCCAGTGTTTTAGTATGCGTAGCCAATAGTCTAGCCATATTAAGTGTAGCTTCTAATATTTTGTTGCCGATAATTTAATCAACATGATCTTATTCTATTAACCATACGTAACTTTAATGTAACAAACGCGTAGTCAAACCAGTAATCACTAAATAGGAAATATCATGTTAAATAAATTTATTGCAGTATTATCACTTATGGTTGCCAGCTTAGCTTTTATGCCTGCCGCTTTTGCAGGTCATCATAATGAAGGTGATCACGGTATGAAAAAAGACATTGTCGATGTGGCCGCTGAAAATGGTTCTTTCAACACCCTAGTTGCAGCAATTAAAGCGGCGGGGTTAGTTGACACGCTTAAAAGTGAAGGGCCTTTTACAGTATTTGCACCAACAGATGAAGCTTTTGCAAAGTTACCTGAAGGTACCGTTGAAATGCTGCTAGAACCAGAAAACAAAGATAAACTTGCTTCAATTTTAACCTATCACGTAGTTTCTGGAAAAGTGATGTCAACAGATGTTGTGAAAATAGACAGTGCAACTAGTGTTCAAGGTGAAATGTTGATGGTTGAAGTTGTTGATGGAAATGTAATGATAAACAACGCAAAAATTATCATGGCAGATGTAAAAGCAAGTAATGGCGTGATACACGTTATTGATACAGTATTAATGCCTAAGTAAGCATACCCCTGCAGAGTATTAGTTAATTTTTATATCTTGATACTCTGCGACCTGCATAAGTTTTAGCTATGATCACTTTAATTTTTTAAGGTGATCATAATACAACAAGTCTAGAACAATCGTTGACAGAGCTTAAAAATCAAGATGACACTCACACCAGCAATGACTTATCAGTTAAAGCCCGATGTTTTGAGTAGGCTTTTTAATCGACCTTTTTATAAGCACAACCTGTTATTGAGCAATAACTGAACCCCTTGGTATTACAATATTAAAGCGCTAGGGTGCCTTGTATTGGTGCGTCGATATAGTATACCTGTGTTACTCTGCCTTACTCTGTTGCAAAGTTTAATGTAAGCAGGTGCTTAAGTGCACAAGCTATTGATAACTAAAGTTAGTCTTTTAGTGGTACATACTTTGCTCTGTTCTAATATGTTTTAATAAATAATGGTATTCGAGACAAAATAATGAAAAGTATTGAAGTGAATTTTGATGGCTTAGTTGGCCCTACGCACAATTATGCTGGTTTATCTGAGGGCAATGTAGCTTCTTTATCGAATGCTACTGAGAGTTCAAATCCTAAAAGTGCCGCATTACAGGGTTTGAAAAAGATGAAAGCCTTGCATGATATGGGACTACATCAAGGCGTATTTGCCCCGCAAGAACGCCCTGATATTTATACCTTAAAAAGATTAGGTTTTCAGGGCACAGACGCCCAAATATTGGCAGCAGCATACAAGGCATCACCCACGCTACTCGCTGCTTGTTGCTCAGCATCAAGCATGTGGACGGCGAATGCGGCAACCGTATCTCCTTCAGCAGATACCTTGGATCAAAAATTACATTTTACCGCCGCTAATTTAGCCAATAAATTTCATCGCTCGTTAGAGCCCGAAACAACCAGTAATATCCTCAAAGCCATGTTCGTTGATGATAAGTACTTTCAGCATCACCAACACCTAAATGACAATGAACATTTTGGTGATGAAGGCGCGGCTAATCATACGCGTTTATGTCAGGGCTATGGTGAACAAGGCGTCGAGATATTTACCTATGGCCGTTCAGCCTTTAATCGTAACAAACCGGCACCTACAAAATTTCCTGCACGGCAAACGTTAGAAGCTAGTCAGGCAATAGCCAGATTACATGGCTTGTCGGCTGAGAATACCGTTTTTGTGCAGCAAAATCCTGAGGTAATCGATCAGGGCGTATTTCATAATGATGTAATTGCAGTAGGTAATCAAAATGTTTTTCTTTACCACGAGCAAGCCTACCTCAATGCCGCGTTATTTAAAGAAGAGCTTATGGGTAAATTTGGCGGTGACAAGCTGCATTTCTTGGAAGTTTCGACAGAACAAGTTTCGATTAAAGACGCGGTAAATAGCTATCTTTTTAATACGCAAATAGTGACCTTAAAAGATAATTCAATGGCTATTATTGCGCCAACACATTGCCGTGATAATGCCAGTGTTTATGATTATTTACAGTCTTTAACTACCGGTGATAATCCGGTTAACCATGTTGAGTTTTTTGACGTTAATGAAAGTATGAAAAATGGCGGAGGCCCAGCATGTTTACGGTTGAGAGTTGCCATGACAGAGCAAGAACTAGGTGCGGTTAACCCTGATTGTTTGTTAACTAATGCCTTGTATACGAAGCTAGTTGCTTGGGTCAATACTCATTATCGCGATAAATTGCTGATAGATGATTTAAGAGACCCACAATTGCTTATTGAGTCACGAACAGCATTAGACGAGCTTTCTCAGATATTATCGCTAGGATCAGTTTATCGTTTTCAGCAATAAATAATGCCTGACAAAGTAAAGGTGAGAAAGCTAGAAGGGCTATTCACTTAGCCCGACTAACCACTAAATGTTGTGATTCCTTTCTTTTGTCATTTAGGTCTTGTTGGTGCGTAGTGCGCAATAAAAATTTTAAAATTCTTTGTTTTGGTCGAGGTCGACTGGACACCCGTGTGTTGACCTAAACAGGTCAACAGCTAACTTAATAATTATCAGTATAGCGGACGTTCTAAATTTCCATTTTGAGACTAATTTTATGATCACAAAAAGAATAATACAGTTATAGAACGAGAACATTATCTATGACGGATGCAAGCTCATACCGGACAACTGCAATTCAACCATTAAAGGGAGTTTTGCCACAAGCTAGGCATTATGCAATTCAGCTCAAACGTATATTCACATTAGATTTTGTATCGATAACGCTTGGTTAACTTGTTTGTCTGAATACAGTCACCTACCATTAACCACCGAACGCAGTAAAACTTAGGCTGACATAAACTCCGTAGGTAGCCAAGAGTATTCCACCTTCCAATCGACTTAGACGACGCCCTGTATACAAAAAAAGAAATAGTAATACTGATGATGCAAGCATGACCCATTGGTCGAATTGCAAAATTCTTACGTGAACTGGAAGCGGTTGAAGTAAAGCAGAAACGCCTAAAATCCCAAACAAATTAAATATATTGCTACCAAGTATGTTTCCAATAGCCACATCAGCGTGCCGACGTAGAGCAGCAATCACAGAAATTGAAAGCTCTGGGAGAGAGGTACCTACAGCGACTAATGTCAATCCGATGACAGCCTCAGAAACCCCTAAGCTTTCAGCAATCCCAACAGCCCCAACAAGCAGTACCTGTGATCCTGAAATTAATAGTAGTAGCCCAATTATCACTGCAGTTACAGTCCAACTTACAGACTTTGGTAACGTGTTAACTTCTTCAGCTTCGGCTTTGTTTAGTTCCGCTGCGGGCGCATCAATGCGCTCACTCCAATAAGCCCATACCAAGTAAGCAACTAAGGCAATCAATAAGATCACGCCATCCGCGCGGCCCAGTGCGCTACCGCCTACTAAAACCAAAAATAATATACTAGCTGCTACTACAGTGACAGCATCTCGGCGCAATGCCATAGGCTTGATAGTCAACGGCTCGATCAGAGCACATATTCCAAGGATTAGCAGAACATTGCCGATATTGCTACCCACTACGTTTCCAATAGCAATATCCGGTTGTTGATTTAACGCAGCATTTACAGAAACCACCAATTCTGGCGCTGATGTGCCGAAACCTACGATAACTAGACCGCTTAGTAATGGCGATACATCTAGACGCTGAGAGGCAGCTAACGAACCACGGATCAACGCTTCGCCACCAATGGTAAGTAAGCCCACTCCGAGCAATAAAAACAATAAATTCATCATGATTCGTCGTTTCCTGGTTTAGAGTTTAATAAGCTTGCAGAGAACACTCTCGCTAAACGCTTGGGCCTAACTAATAAGCATCTATGTGCCATATTGAAAGATGTTAAAACATTCAATTAAAGGAGCGTCCATATGTCTTTAATTAAAGCTGTTGGTATCGATTTAGCCAAACTTGTTTTTAGAAATCACGGTATTGATGAACACATGACAAGTGTAGATCACGAAAAACTGTCAAACGAAACAAACTATTAGCTGAAATAACGAAATTACCACCTTGCATCATTGATATGGAAGCATGCTCCGGTGCTCATTACTGGGCTAGTGACGATTTTAACTTTGTTACTAGCGCAGGCTAAACCTGATGAACCTTGAAATAAATGCCCATCATTTTTTAGCTTTATACATGATGTTTTTAAATTAAGGTAGCACTTTGTCTGAATAGCTAAATATTGGCATAAGGTTGTTTTAACACTACTTGTATTTATGTAATATCTGCTTAGGAATATGACAATAATCATCGGGAAAGCGAGTTAATCTTTCTTGGTGTTCTTCATCGCTTTTCACATAATTAAGCAGCGGTAAAACTTCAACCACCATCTTATCGCCATCGTCGTGGCGGGCAATATACTCGATAGCCGTTTTTAGGTGACTAGTGTGTTGACTGTATATGCCGGTGCGGTATTTTTTGCCAATATCTTCGCCTTGCTTATTGACGCTGTAAGGGTCAATTATTTCAAAAAAGTAACCTATTAGTTCATCAAGATTAACAACGCTTGGGTAGAAAGTTACTTTCACACACTCTGCATAGCCATCATAACGACTTTTGGTGCAATCGGTTAAGCCATTAGCTCGACCTGCTTCTGTGGTAAAAATGCCAGGTAAGTGCTTCATAAATTCTTGCACACCCCAAAGGCAACCGCCGGCGAAATAAACAATTTCTTGTGTCCTGTTAGCCTGCTTAATATGTTGTTGTGGTTTTATCACTTGTTGGCCTTTATAAGAGGTGAATTAAGTTTTATGCGTTATGTTATTGATTATGGCAATAGCGAGTAAATTTTTACTGCTCTGTTTTTTACTAATATATTTATACTGCGCTGTTTGTTCTAAGTGTGTTTGTTATATACCCAGTTGTAAACCGTTATCAGTTGAGCATGGTTACCATGTGTAATATTTTACCCGCTAAGATATAATACTGATTCACGTAACGATTACTACCTTTCAAATAAACCTCAACTTTATCTTACGATATTTTCGTTTGGTTGTTCCCATATGTTTAATCCTATTGTTAGCACAAAGATGAGCAATAGCTCTTTCTGCTACTGGGTTATATAGTTGGGTGAGTTAGGGAATACATAAAATCGTTTTTACTTAAAGATCAAGCAGTGTAAATAGAGAAGATTAACATGATTCGAGTTGTACCAATTGCTTTGCCCGTTTTATTATTTAGCCTATCAAGCTTTTCATCGGCAGCCGAGGATACTCATGATGTAAGTAATGATTTAACTCATGATGTAAGTAAAAAAGTCAGTAATAATATTGAGCGAATTACGATTGAGGCTTCAACCACGGCTAATACTAAACCTGTGGGCACCTTTGGTTCGCCAGTTTCAAACCTAGAATATGATCCGCGCGTTGACCTACAGTCGCGCAATATGGCAGAAGCTCAAGCTGATGTAACTATTCGTGGTGGTATTTTCGAAAATACTGGTTTTAGGGTCGGCAGCGCGACCTTACTTGATCCGCAAACCGGACATTATTTTGCCGAAATTCCTATTGCTCAGGAAATGTTATCTAACGCTAATATACTGACCGGTGCAGACAATGCTCTACTCGGTGTTAACAGCTCGGTAGGCACGGTTTCGCGCGACTGGACAGCCATAAAAACCGCAGGTAGTGCTTCAATTGGCGCAGGTAATAATAACTTTAATCTACAACGCGTACACAGTGGCATTAGTATGGCATTGGCTGATTATACCGATTGGACTATCGGTGCTGAAGCTGAATATTCTCGCTCTGAAAGTGACGGTACAATAGAGAATGGCGACCACGACTTTCAACGTGCTTCTGGTCGTATTCAGTTAGTTGGGCCATCATCACAAACTGATCTGTTTTTTGGCTCTCAAGAAAAGTTTTTTGGCTGGCCAAATATGTACACGCCATTTAATGTCAATGAAACTGAAGATATTAAAACGCGATTATTAATTCTTAATCATCAACAGCAGTATGCACAAGACAGCAGCTTTGAAATTTCCACTTATTTTCGTCGTAACAATGACCATTATGTTTTTTCGCGTGAAAACCCTGATGTATTTCAAGCCTTTCATGAAACTGAGGTTAAATCGATAGCCGTTTCTGGTCGTCATGCACAAACAGCATCATTTGCACTGAATTACTCAAGCCAGTTTATAGCAGACAAAATTGAATCAACTACGCTTGAAAATAACTTTACCTCTCGCCATTATTACAAACTCAGTGTTTTGCCTGAATATCGAATGGATCTACAAGAGGATCAACAGTTAACTGTTCGTCTTGGTGCTGCTTTTGACGACACTAACCGTGACGATTCACAAGTGTCACTAATTGGTGATATAACCTGGAATATCATCAATGCTGATGACAGTTCACAAACACTTTATTTCTCTTATGCAGAAGCGAGTCAAGTGGCAGGTTATACCGCTATAGGTGGGAGTAATACCGGTGGATTATTTAGAAGTAACTATGATCTTGAGCGAGAAACCACTAAAAACATTGAATTAGGTTTGGCATTAGATCGAGAAACTTGGCGTCTTGATGCGGCTGTTTTTTATCGACAAGATGATGATTTAACCGACTGGACTTATAGCTTGAGTTCAAGCTCTGCTCGTTCGGCAAATCCGGTCGATATCGATACACTAGGTCTAGAGCTACTGGCAGTAAAGCGTTTTGAGCATGCAGAAATTATCACTAGTTATACCTTCTTTGATAAGTCTGAAAATTATGGTGCTGCGGATATCGATGCTAGCTTTTATGCCTTGAACTACCCAGATCACCGCGTAACCTTAGGGCTTATTTGGCACCCAACTGACATAGTTGAAGTTCGTGTTGATAACGAGTGGCGCAAACAAGAAGAAAATATCCTTAGAAACGGTGATGACGACGCTTTATTTACCCACCTTACGGTAAAGATTTCTCCTACGCAGTTTGACGGTTTAGATATTGTGCTTGCAGCAGATAATCTTTGGGATGAATCTTTTGAAGAAGTACCAGGTACGCCTGGACGCGGAGAGCAATACACTATTAGTGCTACCTACCACTGGTAACATGGTTAAAAGTACTTGCATCGGCCCCAGCTTATTGGCTGGGGTCAAATCATTACTCAGTAGCATTTGAACAATAGTTAACTATTAGAAAAGCTATTGAATAAACTAACCTTAATTATTAGAGACCTTGAATGATTTATCTCGTGATACCTACGCTGATTTGGGCTTTTTCTTTTGGTCTTATAGGCAACACGCTCAAAGGTCTTGACCCACTTCAAATAGCAGATACCCGACTATTATTTGCGCTGATTGCTTTTCTGCCCTTTATAAAACTAGCGAACACCAACCGGCATGAAAAGTGGCAACTGATATTGCTTGGCGCACTGCAATACGGTGTTATGTATACCTGTTATCTTTCCGCTTTTCGTTATATACCATCTCATTTAGTGGCGCTATTTAGCGTGTTTACGCCACTTTATATCGTTATTATCAACGATCTTCGACAGCGTTGTTTTACACCTTGGTATTTAGTGGCGACACTACTGTCTGTTTTTGGCGCCGCGGTTATAAAAATGGACGATATAGACTCAAGCGAAATTTGGTTAGGGTTTTGCCTGATGCAAATAGCCAATATGGCTTTTGCTTTTGGCCAAGTTTATTATCGCGACTGGAAACAAGACAGACCAGATATTAGTGACAGCTCTGTATTTGGATTTTTATACCTAGGTGCGGCGATTTTTACTAGCATAGCTACCCTGTTAATTTCTTCGCAGCCTCCCATTCCTTTAGACGCGACACCAACGCAGTGGTTGGTTTTAGTTTATATGGGCTTCATTGCTTCAGGGCTTGGTTTCTTCTTTTGGAATAAAGGCGCAACCCAAACCAGTGTCGGGGTATTAGCCACGTTTAACAATGCGGTTGTGCCACTGGCTATGTTTGCCTCCTTATTTATTTTTGGTGAAGCCAAGGGCGGATCACCAGAAGAACTGCTCAGGCTTGCCATAGGATCACTGTTAATTGTGGCGGCACTCTTGATCGCAAAACGAAAATAAATTCTAAATTCTAGGTGCTAGGTGCTAGGTGCTAGGTGTTTGTGGGATATTTATCGCTAAGCTGCTTGAATATCCCTGCATCCCTCTATTATTGGGGGTAATTGATATGAGTCGTGCGAAAATAAGCATGAAATTAAGCATGAAATTAAGCCGACACTCACTGATAAAAACAGCTAGGTTGTTAACGCAAATTTAGGGTAAGTGTCAGAGTAAACTTTCAACTTTCAACTTTCAACTATCGACCATCTAAGCATCAGACCAAATCCGGCTATTTTGTCGAAAACTTTCCCCACAAAATAGTCGCTATATTTCAAATCAGCACCTGAAGCGTTAGATTCGATTTCAGGTGCTTTGAACCGACAGATTTTCAAGTAGCTAATGTATGCTATCGATAACCAACTGACCAACTAAGCTTTGTCATGCTCGGTAATGCTATACAAATCATGACGTCTATCTCGCATAGTATGTACAGAGCCATGGCTATGTAACTGCTTTAATAAATCTATATTTACGTCTACGATAACGGTCATTTCTGAATTGGGTGTTGCTTCCGCTTTAATACCTGTAGTGGGGAAAGCAAAGTCAGACGGCGTAAAGACGGCAGATTGCGCATATTGAATATCCATATTATTCACTTTGGGCAAATTACCTACTGCGCCAGCAATGGCGACATAGCACTCATTTTCAATCGCTCTTGCCATCGCACAGTGACGTACTCGTGTGTAACCATTTTGGGTGTCGGTTAAGAAGGGCACAAACAAAATATTCATCCCTTGATCGGCCAGTATTCTCGAGTACTCTGGAAATTCGACATCATAACAAATCATGATACCAATTTTGCCACAGTCAGTATCAAACACCTTGAGGTTTTTACCACCCACCATAGACCAGCTACGCACTTCTGCTGGCGTTAAATGAATTTTATCGTAACGTTCCCATGAGCCATCACGACGACACAAAAAACCCGAGTTATAAAGATTGCCATCAACAAAAAACGGCATACTACCGGTAATAATATTAATATTATAACTAATGGCAAATTCAATAAATTTATCGCGAATTTTTTCAGTATATTCTGCTAACCGGCGAATACTTTCAGTTAAACGTAAGTGATTAAATTCGGCCATCAAAGGCGCATTAAATAACTCAGGAAACAAGACAAAGTCACTTTTGTAATCTGAGACCGCATCGACATAAAATTCCATTTGTTCAAATAAATCATCAATGCTTTTCATGGAACGCATTTGCCATTGCACTAAACCTAAACGCACTTCTGAGCGTGGGGCATTGATCAGTTTTACCGATTTAGTATAAAAAATATTTGGCCATTCAAGTAACGTGGCATATTCCATTGATTCCTTATCACCCGATAAGTAACCGGTGAGTAACTTGCGGACATAAAAATCATTGGCAAGCTGAAAACTTAATACCGGATCATATAATTCTTTAATTTTAACTTTTTCAATGTACTGCTTTGCACTCATTTTGTCAGCATGCTGTGCATAGTTAGGCATACGTCCACCCGCTACAATGGCGCGTAAATTCAAGTTTTCGCAAAGTTCTTTACGGGCATCGTACAAACGTCTAGCCAAACGTAAACCACGATAATTAGGATGGATAAAAACCTCAATACCATACAAAGAATCACCTTTGGGATCATGATTATCAAAGGTCATGTCGCTCGTGATTTCAGCATAAGTATGTTCATCACCAAAATCAGCATATTCGATTATTAATGAAAAGGCACAACCGACTACAACGCCATCAACCACCACACAGATTTGCCCCTCTGGAAATTTAGTTAATAAAGCTTTTACCGTAGATTCATTCCACGTGGCTAATTCTTTATTAAGGTAAACTGATTCACTCGCTTGTCGAAGCTCTGTCATATCTTGTAAAGTTAAATGACGGACGGTAACGCTATTTGCTTCCATTTATATTCCTAATCGATATTGGTCATAATCATTCCTTTCTCTCATCGTAGAGTGCAAAAAGACGATTATTGTGATTTGTATACCAAAAAATCAACTTATACAAGCATATTAAAAAAATGTAGCACAACGCCCCCTGCGGTACGTAGAGTAATAGTCGTGTCATTTTTGAAGTGGTGGTTCAGAGTTGTGGGTCGAACGGTTAAATCGGCTTAGAGACTGATTCATCAATAGGTGTCAGCTCTTGATTTTAAAATAACTCAATAACTTAATAATAAACGACAAATAGCAGAAGAAAAAAAACCTTAACATTACTGTTAAGGTTTCGTTTCTTCTCCTAAGAGAATGAATGGTGCCGACTGCTTGGAGTCGAATTGGCGACCTACTGATTCCAAGGTAACGGCTTGAGAAGAGTTCTCTACTGTTAATATAGCTCTAGTGTATAGAATGACGTGCCTTTATAAAATAATAGCCCTAGACGCTTAAAGTAGGATCTTGTACTAATGATGTAAAAAGGTTGTTTTAGTTCATTTAAGACCGATTGAAATCATAAATCAGTTTTCCAAAATATCTATAGTTTAGGGGAATGCTAAATTATGTTTATTGTGAAATGGGTATTCTTTGCTCCATTGCAATTTTTGCCAATAAAAAAGGTTTTAAAACTTGCATCGATACTTTGCCAAAATCCCAGAAAACTTTAGTATTTGAATTAATGTTAATCGCAACCGATATATTATGCTCAGGTAAAACCATCAACCAGCTTTGAGCGCCTCTTGAAACACCACCATGGTTAGCAAAGGTTATTTCTCCAACTTCTGGGTCAATATTTCTTGTCAAAACTCGCCAACCTAGTGAATAGCCATCGGGGGTTTCGCTTCCGTCTGGTAATTTTTGCGGCGTCCAAAAAATACCACGTGTTTTTGCTGAGATAAATTCATCATCCAGGAAAGCGTTCCCCATTTTAACAAGATCTGAAGAAGTGGATATAAAGCCACCACCAGCTAACCTATGGCTAAGATCAACATCGCGCCATAGCCTGACTTGGTCCGAAAATCCGTTATTATTCCAATAAAACTTGGCTAAATTTTTAGAATCTTCTCCTTGAAACTCAGCCAAGGTCGCGTTCATTTTAAGCGGGTCAAAGACTTGTTTTTTCATAATTTCAAGATAAGGCATATTCGCGGCATTCTCCATAACAGCACTAAGTAAAACTGTGCCAAGTGTTGAATAGGAAAATTGTGTTCCGGGCTCAAATAAAAGTTCGCTACTATCAAATATCGAAAGTGAATCTTCAACATCTTCATAGCGGGTAGATAACGTTAACGTTTTGTATAATCCTACATAATCAGTATTTTGTTTATAGTGTGGCAGGCCTGCCATATGTGAAGCAAGTTGACGGCTAGTGATGTCTTTCCAAGCATCATTAGGCAAATCTTTCATATAGTTAGAAATATTCTTATCAAGATCAATCATCTTCATATCATACATTCTTGCAAGTGCCGTTCCTGTTAATGCCTTTGCGGTACTGCCAATTCTAAACTGGGTATTCGTAGTAACCGGCGTTTTATTTTCTATATCTGACCAACCAGACGCACCTGCCCAAACTAATTTACCGTCAATAGATACGGCAGCTGAAATTGCTGGCGCATTAATCGCGACTTTATGTGTTGTTATTAAATCTAATGCTTTATTTGCTGCTTCTGTGTAGTTCTCTTGATAGAGTATTTGGTCGGTTGGGCTAGTTTTCGGTATTTCATCAAATTGATAAAATGGAAGAAAACTCACCTTGTTTTTGTGGGCCATACTCTCATAAATTGGCCAAATTAATATGAACAGAGTTGCGAATAAGCCGATACTAATAATTTTAACTTTTGTGAACTTTAACATGTAAATTACTCTTTGAAGTTGATATGTAAATGCTAAACAATTCGGTCCATTAAAACTTATCAATACTAAAAAACACTGATCATTTTTGAAATTTATTGCGATATTCTTTAGGTGTCATGCCTTTTTGAGCTTTGAATGTACGATTAAAGGTGGCAATTGACCCATAACCTAACTCTAAAGCTATTGTCAAAATAGGTTTACGAATGAAGGTTATATCTTCAAATTGTACACATGCCGCGGGAATTCGGTAGCTGCTTAGAAAGTCTGAAAAATTTCTAAAGCCTAAATGTTTATTAATTAATTCACGTAATTGATGTTCTGGCATTTTAAGTTTGTTTGCCAACTGCTTAATTGATAATTGAGTTTCCGTATAAAATCCATCTTGCATTAATTGATTAAGTTGTTGATAAAAATTTTTAAAAACTAGCGGGATAGAAGGGGGATAATTATCATTGTCTTTTATTTCTTCAATTGATGCGGTTTTAGTTTTTTCTGTGAATCTATTATTAAAATAGTGCCAACTAAAAAAGGAAGTCGAAACTAAAACGAGTCCTGCGTTTACGATACTAAAAATAGAAGAGTCTCTTATTGCCGCATTACCTAACTCCAATATCAATATCAATATTAAATATATACAAGTGTAAATTATCGTGACTAACCTAGCATTTCGCCTCGCTTGAACTAAATCATCTGGAAACTCTTGTACGGCAACATAAATAATATGGATGATAAAAAAGAGCTGTATTAAATGGTTAACTTGATGAAAGCTGCCACTTCCTTTGATGTAACCAAAAAAGTATATAAACCAAAGTAACATTAATCCAATGCTAACTTTAATCCAAATGGACCATTTCGTTGGTTGAAAATTATCTTTGAAATGTAATAAAACGAGCAACCAAAGTAAATAAGGTGCAACTTCGGTGAAAAATAAAAGTATGCCTCTTAATATGCCGTAATAGTGATCAGGTATGGGGGCTGTCAGCAAAAGATAAGCACATAAACAAATATTAACTGAAACAGCTAATGCAGAAGATAAGTTTTGGTTCTTTGATAATATGTAATGACACAATAAAGAAAGTTGACCTACAGCTAAAAATCTCAGGAAAAGGTCAAAAATATCAGTAAATGATAGGTACATTAATTACTAATCACTTTTAGTTAATGAATAGAAAATAAAACTTTAACATATATATTAGTGTTCTGTGTTGAATAGCATTATTTACGCAATATTTAGTTTTTAGTACTAAACATTCGACCGAGAGAAATATAGTTACTTAGTTAGGGGGGATGTATTGTAGTGTGTGTCGTGGCTATTAGCTTATTAGTATAAACGATGTAAATAACGCACAAAGTACAGAGTAGGCGAGGTAAAGGTGCTAATCGTTACTACTGAGATATTCTCTAGTTTGTTAAATTGCAGACGAAAAAAAACCTTAACATTGCTGTTAAGGTTTCGTTTCTTCTCCGAAGAGAATAAATGGTGCCGACTGCCGGAGTCGAACTGGCGACCTACTGATTACAAGTCAGTTGCTCTACCAACTGAGCTAAGTCGGCACACGAAGAACGTGTGCGATAATTATATTCTATTGAACTAACTATCTTGGCACCGAATCAACATCGGAACTTGTTGATTCTGCATTTAACTTAATAAAAAGCTAAAAGTTTAAGTGGTGCCTCGACCCGGAATCGAACCAGGGACACGAGGATTTTCAATCCTCTGCTCTACCGACTGAGCTATCGAGGCACATTAACAATCATAATGATTGCTCTGTACATAGTCTTCTCGGCTGTGCCTTGAAGACGGGGCGTATTAAACTGTTTTTCGTTTACCCCGTCAACCCTTTTTTTTAAATAAATGTTTGTTTGCCGTTTTTTTCAACGTATTGTGCTTTTATGGAGCAGTTTAGGCTGAATATTGCTATTTCTAACCGGTAATATCGCTATTAATTTGTTTATGCAGTGTCATGGGTAATCAGGATAAATGCTGTTGAGGTGCGATAAAAAAGTTGTTTATCAATATAGACGGGTAAATAGCCTAGAGGACTATTAAGCAGTAAAGCAAAAAATATAAGCAATGAATCAAAAAAATACATTAACAGCGGCTGTAATAATTAACTTTGTGGCGAAAGCCGGCATTAAAAAATTTATTAGTCGGTGTTAAATAAAAAATGGCAGAAAAAAGGGGATATATTTTAACTTATCCCCTTCTTAAGTAATTATTTTTAGATAATTATTTTTTCTCTGGTGTGAAGCCTTCGATTTCAGGCTCTTTACCTTCAAAGAGATAGGCGACCATGGCTGATTCTAAAAATGCGCGGTCATCAGGGTTCATCATATTCATTTTCTTTTCGTTTATCAGCATGGTTTGCTTTTTTTGCCAGTGGCCCCATGCTTCTTTACAAATGTTATCAAAAATACGTTTACCTACTTCGCCCGGATAAAGTTGAAAGCCAAGGCCTTCGGCTTCTTTTTGTAAATTTTGGCAAAAAACGGTACGGCTCATAATAAGGTCTCTTTTTGTCTAAGTGATGAATAAATGTATATATAAATTAAACAGGAAGTTGCTCAAGCTGTTTAATTAATTTTTGTGTCGATGCGGCTAAACCTACTGATGCGACTGTGGCTAAATTGTACCATTGCAATGTGCTATTTTCGCTAATTTCTTTTGCGGGTAACATTTCACAATCTATCACTATGGCTTCTATGTCGAGATGAAAGTGGCTAAAGGTATGGCGAAACTTATCTAAGGCAAATGTTGCTGTTTGCTTTAGGTTTAACTCGGCTAATAAATGCGATAGCTGGTCAAGGTCCGATAACTCTAAGAAGCACCATAAGCCGCCCCAAATTCCTGCTGGAGGGCGTTTTTCCATCAATACTTGTTGAGCAATACGTGGTATCACCATAATAGTGTGTTTTTCTGGTATGGTTTTTTTCGGTTTCTTTTGTGGGTAATTTGCTTGTTCATCGCTAGCTTGAGCTAAACAACTGCTTTTTAGCGGACAAATGTCACACTTGGGTTTAGAGCGTGTGCAAACCATAGCGCCTAAATCCATCATGGCTTGGTTAAACTGCGCCACGCCAAGTTTTGGTGTTAATGCATCGGTAATGGGCCACAAGGTTTTTTCATAAATGGCTTGGCCAGTATGTCCTTGTACTTTATAGCAGCGGGCTAAAACCCGTTTTACATTGCCGTCTAAAATGGCGTGATGTTTGTTTAAGGCTAAGCTTAATACTGCGCCTGCCGTAGAGCGTCCGATACCAGGAAGCGCGATTACCTCGTCAATATTTTCAGGAAAATTTCCTTGGTAGTCGTCACGAATTTTTTTTGCTGTTTTGTGTAAGTTTCGTGCTCGTGCATAGTAGCCAAGCCCGGTCCAGTGATGTAGCACGCTATCTTCATCGGCATTGGCTAGATCAATAATGTTAGGAAAGCTTTCCATGAATCTTAAATAGTATGGGATCACGGTTGCTACTTGCGTTTGCTGCAGCATAATTTCTGAAATCCAAACTCGATAAGGTGTTTTGTCTTGCTGCCACGGCAAGTGTTTTCTGCCTTGCAACTGAAACCATGATAGTACTTGGTCGCTAAATTGTTGCGCAGATTTGGCTGATATAGTAGTTTTATTTGTCATATTGGCGACAGTGTAGCGAATAAAGCTGAAATTTTCATTGCAAAAATTTCTATTGCCTCTATCCTCTCGCAGTTAGTTAATATATACCCGCTCCACTTCAAGCTGTAGATTTCAGCAAATCGAGAAAGGGTTAGCTACCTGGTATGGATTTAAGAGAATAGTGGTTATATTGTCGAAACTCATATCGCCGAAGACTACCCTTTATCGGCTTGCGCGTAAGGAGCTTAGCTCTGAAACTGCACCTTAAAGTGAAACGGCTATCGTGTTTGCTTTAAACCTAACTGTAAGGAATGAAAGATGAAAATAGATGCAAAAAATCGTAGTGATCGTTTACGTAAAAAATTACGTGTTGATGAGTACCAAGAACTAGGTTTTGATATTGCTTGGCAACTAGATGAAGGCGCTGACAATGAAACAGTTGATGCATTTTTAACTAAATTTTTCGATGAAACCATAGATCCAAACGGCTTAGGTTTTGGCGGTGAAGGTGATACTTTGTGGCATGGTTTAATTTGTACTCAAAAACTGGGTAAATGTACAGAAGCACATCGCCAATTAGTAGAAAAGTGGTTAACAGATAATGGCGCAAGCTCAGTGACTGTTGGCCCATTATACGACGTTTGGTGGGCAGAGTAGTCCTTAACAAACGATATTAACCCGAACTAAGGTTAAATAACTTTACGGGCGTACAATTAGATCTTGATAGGCATTATGCGGTGATTGAATTTTAGTCATTAAACAAGGATAATGTGCGCCCCAATTTTGATGACGTAAGTAAATAATAGATAGCATTATGATAGACAGAAGCCATAAAACCGTTGAACAAGCAGAACAAGAAGGCAAGTACATTAGAAAAGTACGTAGCTTTGTTAAGCGCGAAGGCCGCCTTACTAATGGCCAAGCAAAAGCGTTAGAGCAGTTTTGGGATACGATGGGATTGAAACATCAAGACGGATTGATCGATCCTAAAGTTTTGTTTGGTAATGACAACCCTATTGTGCTCGAAATTGGTTTTGGCATGGGTAAATCTTTAGTTGAAATGGCTAAAAATGCCCCTGAGCTTAACTTTATTGGTGTTGAAGTTCACCGTCCAGGTGTTGGCGCTTGTATTGGCTTAGCCCAAGAAGAGGGTGTTAATAACCTAAAAGTTTACGAGCACGATGCTATCGAGGTTTTAGCCGATTGTATTCCTATTGAGTCGTTAACGACCGTACAATTATTTTTCCCTGATCCTTGGCATAAGAAAAAGCATCACAAACGCCGTATTGTGCAAGCCAGTTTTGTTGACGCTATTCGTCAAAAACTGAAAGTTGGTGGTGTGTTTCACATGGCAACTGACTGGGAAAATTACGCACAGTGCATGTTAGAAGATATGACATCATCGCCTGGCTTTAAAAACTTATCAGTGAATAATGATTATGTACCACGTCCAGATTCACGTCCGTTAACTAAGTTTGAAAACCGCGGTCAAGACTTGGGCCATGGTGTTTGGGATCTACAATTTACCAAACTTGATTAATTTTGATGAATTGGTTACTACACTGAGTTAGTGACAACACTGTCAGTGAAAAAAAAGAGCGAATACGCTCTTTTTTTGTGGGTGATCTATAAAGTTCAGTTTGGCTGACGTTTAAGGCTGATGGACTAAAGTCCACCCTACATCGAGCCTAAGGGTGATAATGTAATCTTGGGCAGTTTTGTAGGTCGGACTTTAGTCCGACAACCGCACAGCATACGCATAACGTGATGATACAAAAAGTAAACAGACAGGTGTTTTTTGTATCTGAAAGCTGAAAGCTATTTTCACTGACAACTACTGATAGCTGAATTTTAAAAGCTGACGGACTAAAGTCCTTCCTACATAGGGCCTACGGGTGATAATGTAGATTTAGGCGATTGTTTTGTAGGTCGGACTTTAGTCCGACAACCGCACAGCACACGCATAACGTGATATTCAAAAAGATAAAAAAACAGGTATTTCTTTGTATCTGAAAGCTGATAGCTATTTTCCCTGACAACTACTGATAGCTGCATTTTAAAAGCTGATGGACTAAAGTCCAACCTACATAAGGCTTACGGGTGATAATGTAGATTTAGGCGATTGTTTTGTAGGTCGGACTTTAGTCCGACAACCGCACAGCGCGCACATAAGGTGATGTTCAAAAAGATAAACAGACAGGTGTTTCTTTGTATCTGAAAGCTGATAGCTATTTTCCCTGACAACTACTGATAGCTGAATTTTAAAAGCTGATGGACTAAAGTCCAACCTACAAGTGATTCAAGTTCATAGGCAGGTTAAATATGAACCTAACGTACTACTGAAAGCTATGTTCTAGCGGTGTAGTTTATCTTGTTCAATATGAAATAAATGCTGACTGTTACGCAAATTACCGGTTTCTATTAACCATTGCTGGTTAATAATTTCTCGCATTAATGCCGCTTGTAATACTCTGCCGGCAGAAGCGCTCCAATAACTAATAGTTGCGGCTTGATGGGCTGTGGTATTGGGATGTAGCTCTGAACGTGTTTCGGCCATTTCCTCAATAATATTGGCAATAACTTTTGGTTTTAGCTCTTGTATTATTTGACGTTTAAATTTGGTGAAGTGCTTAGCCCGCCGAAGCTGCCAAATTAGCCAAGCTAAAAATAAAACCGCGATAAGTGCAATTATTTCCAAAACTATACTCTAGTATCTCTGTTAAATATCAGCGACATCATAACAGTAAACTGGCTCACGGTTAAATCTTTAATAGCGCTATTTCTTCCGCTGTTTATTTAGCAAAAAGGCTATAAATTACGTTGACGTTTTTAGCATTTTCAATATGAAAAAATAAAAATAGCAAGCGGTTAAACTTCCTATTTTTATCTACAGTATGTCGGTTATGTTGCGATCACATGGATGTGAAGGAGCCGAGATTTGCTAACCATTAGAGTTTATTCTAATGCTATTGGTGCTCTGTTATACCTTTAATCAAAGCATCAGTTGCCGTGTTTAATTGATTTGCAAGGGTAGATGTTTTATCTTCGGCTTTTACTATTTCACTTAGCGCTTTATCAGCCATAGCTTTAATTAACTCAACATCTTTTTTACTATCAGCCACTTTGGTTTTTTTGAACGTCTGGTCAAGCAAGTTGATGGGCAAAAATCACTTGAGATTATAATGATGATTGCTGGTTTGATTTTAATTAATAAGGAAGCAAAATGAAGGCATTAATTAGCGCAAACATTGCGAACCTGGATAGTTTTTTGTTAACCATGCCTTATCGCATTGAGGGTGACTATGTTTGTCATACCCGTTGGCCTAATAAATATTGGCAAGCTGGCTTTAGTGCTACTGCTGAGCTTACTCCTAATCAGCTAGGTAAAAAAGTATGGCTCAGTATAGATAATATTAAAACCGAGCAGTTTACTCGTTCTCACCTAACCTTGATGAATTTAAAGCTAGATACTATCTTAACTGCTAGTTTATCGCCACGGGTAGCGCTTGAAACTGATTTTACTCGCTGGGCTTTTGCTTGTGGGTTGGGTTTTGATTATGAGATTGATGCTAATGTGATCAAAACACTGGCTGAAAATGTAAATAATACCCTGCTGTCGCTAAAAATTGGCCAAGACATTGCCGTGACTGCCATTCTACATAAAACCGGTGATACCATTGGCTTGCACCAAATGATGACGCTACCTGCTTTTCGTGCTCAAGGTTTAGCTAAGGAGATGATGCAGCACCTGATTGCCTATGCTAAGCAAAGCGGTGCGCACTTTTTCAGCTTACAAGCTTCTCAGGCGGGTTTACCTTTATATGAAAAGTTAGGCTTTGAAGCCGAGATCCCTTTGTATATGTATCGTAAAAAAGACTAAATTGTGAATCTGTATCAAACCCTAAATTGCGCCCCTTCATGCATTAATAATTTTGCCTTTAATGCCAAACCACCGGCATAACCGGTCAATTTGCCGTTGCTACCAATAACACGATGGCAGGGCACGATTAACGCAATGGGATTTGCGCCATTTGCGCTACCGACCGCGCGAACCGCTTTTTCATTATTAATACGCTTGGCAATCCAGCCATAACTTTTGGTTTCGCCACAAGGTATTTGCATTAAGGCTTGCCAAACTTGCTGTTGAAAATTGGTACCAGTAGGCGCTAGCGGTAGATCAAAGTGTTTTCTGTCACCGTCAAAGTATTCAGTTAATTGTTGGATGACTTGCTTAAATTTACTTTTATCTTCAGTCAAACCGGCCAGTGTAATCGGTGACTTTCCAGTTTGAAAAGCCAGTGCGCTTAAGCCATTGTCGTTTGCCGTTAAGGCAATTTCACCTAAGGGTGATTGATAAGTACAGTAATACATTTAAAGCTTCCTCAGTGTTAGTGCTGACATTTAGGGCTAGTATTTAGTGATGATATTGAGTAATGACATTTAGTTATGATATCGAGTGCTTAAATGGTGTCATTAGTTTTGAGTTGCCAGCGACTGCCATAAATATATTGCCGCATAAGCGCGCACTTTCGCATACCTCAACACTTAACATATTTGTCCTATTACTCTGGTTACACTGGTGAGTGATATTTTTTGATAATACGCTAGCTAAGGTAAATCACTGGCGGTAATCGGACAAGGCCTAAAATATAAAGTAGCGATAAACTTGGGGGCTTATGTTAAAAAAAGTTGGTAATAGGACAATTGCTTTAACGTTATTAGTTCACCTTAAAGCAACTCAAGCAACATAAATAGCTCAGGTTTAAGCTGCTTTGAATACCAAAGGCTAGCCCATTAGTCTTCACCTAATAAAGTAAGTACCATGTTGGTATAATTGACTAAGCCTAGTATTTTCTGGTCTTTAATGACAGGGGCGGTATTAATACCAAAATTCTCAAATAGGCGCGCACAATAACGCACGTCCATATCGGGTGAAACTGACAGTAATGGTTTAGCCATAATTTCATATAAATTTACCCGTTCAGGTGACCTATCTTTTGCGATAACTTGCTTCGCAATATCTGACAATAACACTAAGCCATATTCGTCATTCTCATGGCGTTTGTTAATAATTAACGCGGAAACATGATGTTTTTTTGCCAGTTTTATGCCTTCAGCTACTGTGACCATGCCATCGGTAAAGTGATAACTGTCAGTGGTCATCGCGTCTTTTACTTGCACTAATTTAGAGTTCATAGTTCTTCCTCAATTTTACCTTTTAAACGCTCAACTTGGTGGGCAACCCCTACGGCATCTTCAATATCGATTTGTATGGCAATACCTTTACCGGGTTCTTCATCAAAACCTGCGATTTTAGCGATACGTTCTAAAATTTTTCGAGACAAATGCTCTTCAACAACAAATAATAATACATCACGTTGGGACTCTAGTTGCAGGCCAAAAAATGTTCGTTGGCGGTTAATACCTTCTCCACGGGCATGATTAATTATTGTCGCACCCGTAGCACCAGCCATACGAGCTTCTTTCATTACCTTTTCGGTAACCTCATCTTCAATGAATGCAATGATCAATTTAAAGTGCATTACTTATTCTCACTTTCAGTTAGTTTTTTGGTTTGTAGTTGGCTAATTTGTGCATAGGCCATGACCGCAATGATTGGAAATAAGCTGGCAAAGGCAATCAAGCCAAAACCATCTATTAACGGGCTTCTGCCGGGTATGGTACTCGCTAAACCTAAGCCTAAAGCCGCGACTAGTGGCACAGTAACGGTTGATGTAGTGACGCCACCCGAGTCATATGCTAAGGGTACAATCATTTTTGGACAGAAAAATGTTTGAATAACCACCACGATATAACCCGATATAATGTAGTAATGTATGGGGTGTCCAACAACAATGCGATAGCTACCTAAAGCGATACCAATAGCAACACCTATAGCTACCGCAATGCGTAAGCTGTTAGCCCGAATGCCGCCACCAGAGACTTCTTCTGCTTTTAATGCCACGGCAATCAGTGAGGGCTCGGCAATGGTGGTGCTAAAACCTATGGCAGCAGCAAAAATGTATACCCAAGTATAGTCAGTCCAACTGATGACAGCGCCCGCATTAATAAATTCGCTAGCGGTTAATTGCTCAGCCATTATTTTTCCTAGTGGAAACAAGGCTTTTTCTAAGCCTAATAAGAAAAACGCTAAGCCAATTAAGACGTAGAAAAAGCCAAAGCCAACTTGTTTTATGTTGGGAATAGGGCGGCGTATCACCAATAATTGAAAAATAACAATAATCGATAAAATAGGTAATACGTCAATAACGGTTGATTTTAATATGTCGAAGAACTCTATCAGCAAATTCAAGCTAGTGTGCTCCGAGCTGAAGCAATAAATTTATGGCGCTCATTAGCTTAATACCATGCCGTATAACATGACAAAAATCATTGGGGTAAGTGAGGCAAAGGCAATTAAACCAAAACCGTCTATCATAGGGTTTCTGCCTTTAATTGCTGACGCTAAGCCAACACCCAGTGCGGTGACTAAAGGAACGGTAATGGTTGAGGTTGTTACACCGCCTGAGTCATAGGCAATGCCGATGATCCAGGTTGGTGCAAATGACGTCATGATAACCACTAACACATAGCCACCTAAAATAAGGTACTGTATTGGCCAACCACGAAGAATACGTAAAACCCCAATAACAATTGCTAAGCCAACAGCAAAGGCTACGGTATAACGCAAACCATTAGCGTATTCGTTTTGCGCAATGTCTGTTGCGCCAATAATACCGCCACTAGCAGCAACAGTTGCTGCTTCACTGGCAACCGCAATCAGGGCTGGCTCGGCAACTGTGGTGCCAAAGCCTAAACAAAAAGCAAATATTAGTAGCCAAGTTGTACTGCCTTTTTGCGCAAACGCTTTTGCCATAGACTCGCCAATGGGAAATAAGCCCATCTCTAAACCATAAATGAAAAAGGTTAAACCCAATATCACTAAAATCAAACCAACAAAAATATCACTGAGATTTGGCATAGGTTGTTGTAACACGGCAAATTGAAAAAATGCGATAACTAGCACTATGGGCAGTAAGTCTTTACAGCTACCAAAAAGTGCTTTGAGGAAAATTATTAACTGTTGTTTCATATCGCTATAAAAAATGCCAAGGTAAAATTTTATTATACTGAGCGTGATGAAACAAAGTTTGATCCAAAACAAGCTAGCAGCTCATTGTTAATCAACTGAGGTTTAAATCAGCAGCTTTGCACAGCTGAATGGGTATGATATTGATTAAAATGTGATTTTAATAACGAAGAATTTAATAATGAAGAATTTAATGACGAAATTTTTATGGGTACGAAAGTATTGGTATTGGGTATGAAAGTGTTGGTATTAAGACAAGAGTAGCAAGTAATAATAAGTTATTACTTGCTACTAACAAGACTGATATCCACTAAGCAAGCGTTGTTAAATAACATAGCTTATTCGCAGTTCAGCTTAAATCAAAAGTGACCTAGCCGATTCAGCTTTTTTGCTAAGGCAAACTGCGTGACTATTACTTTTAGCAATAGTCAATAAACTGCAGCTATGAGGAATTATCTATGATTCATAACCTATGAATAATGAGCTATGTCATATGACCAATACCTTATCCCTAGAAGATTGATCAGGCGAAAAAGTAAGCGGTTAGGGTCCATAGCACTCCTGCTAATGAGGCTGCCAGTGTTGCAGGGACTAATTGAGACTTCACATGGTCCATTAAATCACAGCCCGTGGTCATGGCACTGAGAATAGTGGTATCAGAAATTGGCGAGCATTGATCGCCAAAAACACTGCCATTGAGCACAGAGGCAAAACAGAGCATCATAAATAACTCAGGATCAGCTACCCCTTGGCTTTGACAAATAGCCCAAGCTAATGGCATGGCTAAAGGAAATGCGATGGCATAAGTGCCCCAACTTGTGCCAGTAGAAAAAGCAATAATCATAGTCATCAGTTGCAAAATTACGGGTAAAATCCAAAAAGGCAGTTGTTCGCCAAGTAAAGACACCAAAAATAAGCCACCACCGGTTTCTTTACTGATACTGCCAATAATCACCGCTAACATTAAAATGACCGACGCGAACACTACGCCCTTTAATCCGTTACCAAAACCATCAACCACATGATTTAACGACATCCCTTTTATTAAGGCAATAACTGCAGAAAGTACTAAAGCGGCACCAAAAGCCCAATTAATTTTAGGTGAGCCCAGCATAACAAAACTGCCAATGGCAATTGTTGTTAAGGTGACTAAAGGTAAAATAAACTCAAGCACGTGAGGTTTATAACCGTCAGGTATATCGGTACTTTGTAATTCTTTGGCACTTAAAGGCTTGGCACCAGGAGCATCTAGTTGATGAGTTTTTTCAGCACGTAGCTTTGCTGCTCGTATACGTTTACCAGAAAAAGTGGTGATATTAAGACTTAAAAGCAAAGTCCCGGTAACCGCAAACATACTGTAGAAGCTAAAGGGAATGCTTTGAAAGAAAAAACTGATCCGGTCTGCTTCAGTGGCTAAGAAAGAAACACCAGGAATAAATATCAAGGCTTGCACATAGGCAGGCCATGCATTGAAGGCTAATATGGAGGCGATTGGTGATGCGGTTGAATCGACAATGTAACTCATTTCTTCGTGACTAACTTTTGCCTGGTCTGCTAGAGGTCTGACGGTAGTGCCAACTAAAACAGTACTCATAGTGCCACCTTGGAAAAATAATATGCCCAAGAACCATGAAACCAGTTTTGCCGACTTTTTTCCTTTAACAAAATGTTTGGTCATAAAATTGGCAAAAGCTTGTGCTGCCCCCGTTTTAGACCAGATACCTAATAAACCACCCAACAGCCATAAATACAGTAATAGCAGTGCCGCAGTGCCTTCTTTAGCAAGATTAGGAATAATAACTTTGTCGGTTAAGTCGTAGCGCCCTAACATAATGGCACCCACGACTACGCCGCCGAGTAATGCCGTTAGTGGCTCACGGGTTAATAAGCACAATGCAATGGTTATAAAGGCGGGTAGGAGTGACCAAACACCAAAGTGAAAGGCGGGTTTGAGTAGTTTTAATTGCTGTTTTTCATCTCGAACCCATTGTTGTTCAAGCGTGGGTGAATTTGCTGAATTACTCAGGTTACTCAGGTTACTTTGGTTAAGTGGCGAACTTTGATAGTCAACAACCTGTTCAATAATAACTTTTTGACCCTTATAAATATAACTCGAAACAGCGTTATTGTTGGTACTGACATCATAAACATAACTTTGTTCTACCCATTGTGGCGCGATAAATTGTTTAATATAAATTGCGGATAAAATGGCAAAAATAAAGGCCACTAAGGCGATGCTATTGTGTTTTGGCATACAGGTACTCTTTTATTTTTATTGTTATTTGGTTGAAATTTTTTTTTACTTACCTTAGCCAAAGGCAATAGCAAGTGATCTCAAGGGTCATAATTTCAAGTTTACGATAACAGAATTTTTAGGCTATAAAAGAAAATTAAGCGCAAAACTAACGCGAGTAATGAATAAAAGCACTCATGCTATTTAGTTTATTGCCAATTTAATGCGCTACAAGCGCGTTTGAAGCAAACAAAAAAAGCATTTAATAGACTAGATATTGCGCTATTATTTTGTGTTTAACCGGCGGAGCCCTATAATAGCGGTAATATTTTTAGGAAGCCCAATATGAGCATTGTATATAAAACTAGAACTCAATTAGTTGTTGAAACACTAAGAGAAAAAATATTAAGTGGCGAGATTAAAGCGGGTCAGCCTTTAAGACAAGCCGCGCTTGCCGCTGAGTTAAATGTGAGTCGAATCCCTGTCAGAGAAGCATTGCTGCAGCTAGAAGGTGAAGGCTTAGTGGATTTTGAACCTCATAAAGGTGCCACCGCAACTGAGCTCAATGCCGATCAAGTAGATGAGCTTTTTGAATTACGAGCCATGTTAGAGGCTGATTTATTAGCTTATTCGCTACCACATATTAGCAATGAAAAGCTGGAAGAGGCGACACAGTTATTGCACAAACTCAATAAGGCCCTAGGTAAAGAAGACGCGGTTAATACTTGGAGTAAGCTCAACTCAGATTATCATCATTGCTTATACTCTGGAGCTGAACGCCCACAAACACAAGCTTTGGTCAGTACCCTGAACAAAAATGCTGACCGTTATATTCGTATGCACTTGCTGTGGGCCGGTGGTATTTCTAAAGCAGAATCTGAACATAATGAAATTTTAGCGCTCTGCAAAGCCCGTGATGTTGAAAAAGCGGTGGCATTATTAAAGCAACATATTCTCGGTTCTCGTGATGAGATCAAAGCTTTTTTAAATGAACGTGAAGCGATAATTAACCGTTAACTATCGCTGTTAAATCCTTACTAAAACAACGACTTTAAGTTTGATATCGACTCGTTAGCTTTGATGTATTTTTGAGCGAATATTGACTTTTCACTGATGTATCTATAGTATACCCGCGCCTTCAAACCCCAAAAAATAGCGATTTTCGTTTAGTTTTCGCTTGAATTGCCTACCATTAAGGTTTTTTGGGGAAACCAAAGTATTTAAATACAAGCTAATTTTAAACACCAAGCTCGATTGTAAAATTACGCTTGTATTTTTGATGTTCTAATCAAAGTAGAGAAAATAATGTTTGAACTACACGCCAGTAAAGTGGCAAATTTAAAAAATGATGTTTTATCAGGCTTAACGGTATCTTTAGCCTTAGTACCTGAAGCCGTAGCATTTGCCTTTGTTGCCGGTGTTGGACCCCTCGTTGGTCTATATGCCGCCTTTATAGTGGGTTTAATCACGGCTATATTCGGTGGTCGTCCAGGAATGATCTCGGGTGCTACCGGTGCAATGGCCGTTGTGATGGTAAGTTTAGTCGCTGTTCATGGTGTCGAATATTTATTTGCCACGGTAGTGTTAACCGGGGTACTGCAAATACTCGCGGGCCTATTTAAGCTCGGCAAGTTTATTCGTTTAGTGCCGCATCCGGTTATGCTTGGCTTTGTTAATGGCTTAGCTATTGTGATTTTTCTGGCTCAATTAGGGCAATTTAAGGTCACTAACGATGCCGGTGTTTTAGCCTGGATGCAAGGCAGCCAATTGCTCGTTATGTTTGGCCTAATCTTGTTAACTATGGCGATTATTCACTTTTTGCCTAAGTTGACTAAAGCCATACCGTCATCACTGGTTGCTATTGTTGTGGTAACACTTTTAGCGCAAAGCCTTGATTTAGATGCTCGTACAGTAGTCGATTTTGTTCGTGATATGACTAATGACCCTGCGGCTTCTATTGCCGGCGGTCTACCACAATTTAGTATTCCAAGCGTGCCATTTAGTTTTGAAACTTTCCAAATAATTTTACCTTTTTCCCTAATTTTAGCGGCTATTGGTTTAATCGAATCATTACTAACGTTAACGCTAATTGATGAATTAACCGGTACGCGTGGCCATGGTAATAAAGAATGTATTGCACAAGGCGCAGCAAATACCGTTACTGGCTTTTTCGGTGGTATGGGTGGTTGTGCGATGATCGGTCAATCGATGATCAACGTTAATTCAGGCGGTCGTGGTCGTATGTCGGGTGTTACAGCGGCACTTGCGCTACTGGGCTTTATCTTATTTGGCTCGAGTTTAATTGAACAAATTCCACTAGCAGCGCTTGTTGGTGTTATGTTTATTGTCGTCATTGGTACTTTTGAATGGTCGAGTATTCGTATTTTAGGCAAAGTGCCAAAAGCCGATGCTTTCATTATTATCTTAGTGTCTGGGGTGACTGTTGCCACTGATTTAGCGATAGCTGTTGTGGTGGGTGTTATTGTTTCTGCCTTGGTATTTGCTTGGGAACACGCTAAGCATGTAGTTGTTAATCGTTCAATAAATGACAATGGCTCAACGGTTTATGACGTTTCTGGGCCGTTATTTTTCGGTTCTGTTTCTGGCTTTTTAGAGCAATTTGACTTACAAGGTGATAGTGACGACGTTATTGTTGATTTTAAAGACTCACGTGTTGCTGACCATTCAGCCATTGAAGCCATTGATACTTTAGCCGATCGTTATATTAGTCACGGTAAGCAAATGCATTTAAGACATTTAAGTAAAGAATGTACGCAACTGTTAACTAAAGCCGGTAGCTTAGTAGAAATCAACGTGATTGAAGATCCTGAGTACTATATTGCGACTGACAAACTGGGTTAAATGAGCATTTAGGTTTACATTAAGTAGATACTTAATACTATCTACTTAATGGTATCTGCCCAATGACCAAATTTAATTTAATTTAATTGGTACAACACAAAGTATAATTAGATGCAGTTAGAATTTTTTGATGTTCCTAGCCCTTGTATTGGTGTTTGTCAGTCTGATGACAAAGGCCAATGTTTGGGCTGTTTTCGTACGCGGGACGAACGCTTAAATTGGCTTTCATTAGATGCCAACCAGCGTCAAAAAGTCATAAAACGTTGCCAGCAGCGTAAAAATCGTAAAACCAAGCCAGTAAAAATTAAAATAGCTGAAATGATTGTTGAAAATAAGCAACCCTCGCTATTTGAACCCCCCAGCCAGTCTAAGATCGATAACAGTCACGATGGTGACTTTGGCGATTTTGAACTTTAAATAGCCACTAGCGCCCATTTATCGCAGATAGTTGACAGTTCAACGCAATTGCTCAACTCCCCTATATGTCTGACTTGTTGTCGAAGACAATTCATCATATTGTAGTTATTAATATTGTGCTAACGCGCGGTAGTTATACCGATTTTATTAATTAGGTGGTCTACTTTATACGCAGGAAAAATGGCCAAATACAAGGCATTTATTTAATAACTAGTGGTTCTAATTATTAAATAAATCACGTAGTAGTTGGTTATTTTAACCAGTAAAAATGATCAGGTATTTAGTGAGATTGGTATTAACCTCATATTTACGTTAAATAACTTAGACCCAATTATAATAAGCTCATACAAACTCGGCTGAATAACATAATGTTTTTCTACTGTGTGTGGAGCAAAACAGGACACATTTATGCAAAAATTTCTACCATCGCTAGTGATGGCAGCACTTTCTGTTGCCTTGACCGGTTGTTTGCAAAGCGAACAGCAAGACGAAAAAGTTGTTATTAATAAAAACCCATACCCAAGCACCTATAAAGCATTACCGTTAGAAACTACACTGATTAAAAACGCCACGGTATTAACGGGTACAGGTAGCCGTATGGAAAATGCCGATGTCTTAATGATAGACGGTAAAATTAATAAAATTGGTAACAACTTATCGGCCGAGGGCGCGGTTGAAA
This sequence comes from Colwellia sp. MB3u-4, assembly GCF_014077065.1. Classification (NCBI taxonomy): domain Bacteria; kingdom Pseudomonadati; phylum Pseudomonadota; class Gammaproteobacteria; order Alteromonadales; family Colwelliaceae; genus Colwellia; species Colwellia sp. MB3u-4. The sequence goes on from NZ_JACGVE010000079.1 coordinate 50,282, forward strand.
TTGACGCTAATGGCAAATGGATAACGCCAGGTATTATCGATGTACATTCACACTTAGGGGTATATCCAAGCCCCTCGGTTGAGTCGCATTCTGACGGGAATGAAATGAGTTCGCCTAATACTTCTGAAGTATGGGCTGAGCACAGCGTTTGGCCACAAGACCCTGGCTTTCAAAAAGCACGCGCTGGCGGCGTTACCACCTTACAAATTTTACCAGGTTCAGCCAATTTATTTGGTGGTCGCGGTGTGACATTACGCAATGTACCTAGTGAGACTATGCAAGGTATGAAATTTCCAGCGGCACCTTATGGCTTAAAAATGGCCTGTGGTGAGAACCCTAAGCGGGTTTACGGTGCGCGTAAAGTATTACCTTCTACACGTATGGGCAATATGGCCGGTTATCGCATGGCCTGGGCAGAAGCAACCGAATACAAGCGTGCATGGGAGAAATATGACGCTGATTATGCTGCCGGTAAAAACCCTGCCGCCCCTAAGCGTGATATTGAGTTAGATACCTTAAAAGGTGTACTCGATGGTGATATTTTAATTCATAACCATTGTTATAAAGCCGAAGAAATGGCGATGATGATAGATCTAGGTAAAGAGTTTAATTATCAGTCAGGTACTTTTCATCACGCTATTGAAGCTTATAAAATAGCGGATACGCTGGCTGAAAATGGCAACTGTGCAGCAATGTGGCCAGATTGGTGGGGTTTTAAAATGGAAGCCTATGATATGGTGCACGAAAATGCAGCTATTGTTGATGCTGTAAAAAATTCTTGCGCAATAGTACATTCTGACTCGGCTAACACCATTCAACGTTTGAACCAAGAAGCGGGTAAGGTTATGTATCGTGCCAACGAAAACGGTTTTGATATCGAGCCAGAATTAGCGATAACTTGGATCACGGCGAATGCAGCACAATCTTTGGGTTTAGCGGATAAAACCGGTAGCTTAGAAATGGGTAAAAATGCTGATGTGGTGATTTGGAATCAAAACCCATTTAGTGTTTATGCACAAGCCGAACAGGTATTTGTTGACGGTGCAAAAGTATATGACCGTTTTGATGAAAAATACCAAGCGAAAAGTGATTTCATGTTGGGTCAAAGAGAAGGTGAATAAAATGAAACAGTTAACATTATTTAAATCATCGCTAATTGCTTTGGCACTAGCGAGTTCAAGCGCAAGTTTTGCAGAAAGCTTTGCTATTACTCATGCCACAGTACACACGGTAACAGCGCAAGGTGTACTTGAGAACGCCACAGTAGTCGTTGAAGATGGCAAAGTGATTGCTATCAACCCTGAAACAATTAACGCTGATAGCATTATTGACGCGAAAGGAAAAATTTTAACACCGGGTTTAATTGGCTCAATGAACCAATTAGGCTTAGTGGAAGTTAGCGCGGTTTCACGTAGTCGTGATGCTAGCGATAAAAAAGCTAATATTACCTTTGATGCCAGTTTAGCTTTTAACCCACGTTCTACGGTTATTCCTTATAGCCGTAAAGGTGGCATTACCAGTAATGTTGTTGCGCCTCGCGGCGGTGACGATATGTTTAAAGGCCAAACTTTTGTTGCTGACCTGTCTGGAGAGTTTGATAGTGTTCGGATGAATAACAATAGTGTGGTGATTGACTTAGGCGCCAAAAGTAAAGGTTCGCGCGCATTAAGCTTACAAAATTTACAGTTTAAATTTGAAGATGCGGTTAAGGAATTAGCCAAAGCAAATAAGAAAACTAAAAACGCGAAAGATGAAAAAGAAGCAAAAGAGCCAAGTCGTGAAGCGCAAATTATTAATGCCTTACTCGCAGGTGAAAAAGCTTTGGTCGCTTATGCTGACCGTGCCACAGATCTTTTGGCATTATTAAAAATGAAAGAGCAATTTTCACTAGATTTGGTGCTAGTGGGTGCCGCTGATGCCGTATTAATTGCGGATAAAATTGCTGATGCTAAAGTACCTGTTGTAATGACAGCGTTAGATAACTTACCGGGCAGTTTTGATGCTTTACATGTGTCACTTGAAAATGCGGCTAAGTTAACTCAAGCTGGTGTGAGTGTGGCCTTAACGGTAAATGGTGATACGCACAACCTTTATCAATTGCGCTTTCATGTCGGCAATGCTATTGCCAATGGCTTATCACGTGACACTGCACTGGCGTCGGTAACCGCCAATGTTGCCAAGGCTTTTAATCTTGACAGTGGTACCATTGCTGTTGGCAAAACAGCTGATTTAGTTTTATGGAGTGCTGATCCATTCGAACTAAGCACCAAGGTTAGTCAGATGTGGATTGATGGCAAAGAATATTCAACTCAAAGCCGCCAAGATGCGTTGCGCGATCGCTATACAACGCCAAGCGATATGCCGAAAGCTTACATAAAGTAATTTGAGTATATAATGTGAACTATTAAAGCCACGTTGATACGTGGCTTTTTTTTGCGTGATTTACGCTGAACTGAACTATTGAATTAAGCCATTGAAAGTCGATTGGAATACTTTAATGCTTTCCTCCATCTTCTTGATTGTCTAACATACTCATTATTTACATTGCGATAATAAATTTTGTGCTTATTACTGGTATCAGTCAGTTAGTGTCAAGATCTAATGCTCAGCTGTAGTTGGGTATTTATGCCGTAAGTTTTGGAGCAACTGACACTTCCCCTGTGTAAGTACTGCAGAAATATAGGCGATAGCCAAATAAATGGCGAACATGTAAACCATAGATATGTAAACCACAGGCATATAAACCACAGACATATAAATTTTAGAGATAAAAAATGCTAGAAGTATTGTTAGAAAATGAATTTGGTCATATTGAGTTGTATGAGTTGGCAAAAGGCCTACAAGCGCTGCGCTTTGTTCATCAAAAGGGTCAAGGCTCGGTAAGTTTGTACGGTGGCCAAGTGCTAAGTTGGCAACCACGCGGCCAACAACCGGTGTTTTGGTTGAGTGAGACTAGTCACTATCGTTCAGGCAAAGCCATTCGTGGTGGTGTGCCACTATGCTGGCCATGGTTTGGTGGAGAGGTGAAATTACCTAATGGTGAGTTACATAAAGTCAGTAATCATGGCTTTGCTAGGCAAAGCCAATGGCAAGTCGCTGATATTAAACTGTTAGAGTCTGGCGTTGAAATAACATTATCACTGACCGGCGAGCAACTTTCACCCCATTGGCCGGGCGCTTTTGAATTAACACAAACACTGGTGTTTGATGAGTCGTTTGTGCAAACCTTAACCATGAAAAATTTATCTCAGCAAACGCTAGAATATACTGGTGCATTACATAGTTATTTTTGTGTTGGCAATGCACAGGAGACACAAATTCCAGCGTTAAATGATGTGCTATATGATGACAAACTAAGTGGCAGCAATGGCCAACAATCAGTGTTAAAAAATTGTCTCGGCCCAACTGACCGTATTTATCACAGTAACAATAGCATGGTTATTGTTGATCATAAGTGGCGACGAGAGATTGAAGTATCGAGCCAAGGTTGTCAGCAGTGGGTATTATGGAATCCGGGCGAAGAGGCTAAAACCATAGCTGATTTACATGCTGACGGTGAAAATGAATTTATTTGCCTAGAAGCCGCAAATACTCATTGGCAAGCAATAGCGAGTCAAACTAGTGTCAGCATCAGCCAAACCATTAAATTAAAGGCGATAGGATAACTTTTCCTCCACCTTTTTTTACACATTTTCCTGCACTATAGTATCGCGGTGTGATGCACTCAAGCTGATGTTTGGAACAGTGTTTTTGAAACCACAACACTTGATTTTTATTAGGTAAGCTATTGTTATTAAAGCGTTTACCTAGCCTTATCTTAAGTTGTGTGAGTAAAGATAACACTTTTATTTCTGCCATTACTTTTAGCTTGGTATAACGCTTTATCGGCACTTTCAATATAATCTTTGATGGTTTTATTTTTTACCGGTAATTCACAAATACCAAAGCTAATGGTGCTGGTAAATGAACTGCCAGTGGTTGATATAGGAAAAGAAATATCAGCGATATTTTTTCTAATGCGCTCAACAATAATATGTGCCTGTTTGGCGGTTGTTTCGGGTAACAACATCACAAACTCTTCGCCGCCCCAGCGGCCTACCACGTCAACTTTTCGTATGGTTTGGGATAATTGCTCAGCAATAATTCGCAATACATCATCACCCACTAAATGTCCGTAGGTGTCATTAATATGTTTGAAGTTGTCAATATCAGCTAAAACCAGGCAAAGGTTTTCATTGGTTTTAACAATATGATTAAAGCGCCAATGAATATGGCTGCGGTTTGGCAGTTGCGTTAAGTGGTCAGTTTCTGCCTGTTTAATTAATCGTGATTTTAAATAGTTGATACTATATAAAAGCATCATATAAAAAAGCATGGCGACTATGAAAAATAGCAGAAAGCGTCCGATAAATATTTCCCAATATTCGCTTTGCTGATCAGCTGGCGGCGAGACAATAAACATGCGCCAATTAAGCTCTTTTATCGGCATTTGAGAAATTAACAAACCTTCATCAGTGGTATAGATGAGTTCTGAGCTTAAGTTTATATCTGTGGCATTATGTTTAAGTAGCGATTGATGCCAAGGTAAATCATTTAATCGCGTCATTAAGTCTTGGCGATGATGGCTTTTTGATTCCAAAATTTTATTGGAAGATAAGGTAATAATATTATTACTATCAACAAAGAATAATTCAAAACCAAAGCGATCACTGTATTCTTGAAATTTACTGGAAAAATAATTTAGGTCAATGGCAACGCCGGTAAAGCCAATAAACTTACCGTCGCTATTGCGAATTTTATTATCAAAGTATAAATGTGGATCTTCAGAATTACCTATGTCAGTAAATTGCTCGCCTGGTAATTCTTTGAGGCGACTATACCATTCAGTTTCGTTACTGTTTAACATGGATTCTCGACCATTAGAGTCGAGCATCAAGTTATGTTTTTCCAAGGCAATAAATGCCACCATATTATAGGACTTGGCAATTTTTTCTAGATAAGAAGTAAGGTAGTCTTTTTCTATTTTTTCTTGATTGGCATAATCAATAATAAAATGATTATTCGCCATAAAGTTTGCCACATTTAAAGGGCGAAGTATTTCACTAGCGACTAATGAAAATAGTGGCGTTATAGCACTTTGCACTTGTTTATTGTGGTTATTAATAACATCTTTTAAGGTGAAATAAGAGGTTGAAATAGCGGTAGCGATTGTAACGAAAAATATTACAGCTATGTAGCGATCAAATTTATTATTGAACTTCATTGGGGGATAATAGAGCCAAGTGTCAATGTTTGACTGTTTATAACGTGGTTAGTTTATTTTAGCTACGAATTTTTACAATTAAATGAGTATTTCAATCGTGTTAGCGATGAGCTTATAGCTAATAAATACCTAATGAATACTTAATGAATAGCTAGTTAATACGTAAGTATTTATTTAATAGCGCCTGTGTAAAGCTCGTTTTTAAATAAAAGCCACGAGGTAAGGTCATAAAGGGTTGACCAAGGCGATTAAATGCTTGGGTTTTCGCCTGGCTATTTGCCGCTTTTGGCCGCAATTGCAAAACTTGCCCATGCTTACCATGAATGTTTTCCACATCCCCTAGCACTATCATATCAGTGAGTTCTTGCCAGTCGAGGGCAAGCAGGTGTTCTTCTTCAGGTGAAGGTGACCAAATAAAAGCTGTGCCAACAATACGATCTGCGATGGCGATGCTGCGTTCAGAGATAACAGGTATCCACAACACCCGCGCGATTTTATTACGAATATGACTTGTTTGCCATTGGGCGCCGACTAAACCTGTTAACGGGGCAACGCAGACAAAGGTAGTTTCTAAGGGCTTACCTTGATAATTAATCGGTAATGATTTTAGCTCAATGCCTAAATGTGGAAAGTCGGGCTCTGGTCGAGAACCGGCACTAGCGCCTAATACTTGCTCTAACAATAAGCCTATCCAGCCTTTATCACGCTTTAGGTCCTTAGGTACAACAACGTTAATAAATTTTGCAATCTCTCCTAGTGTCATACCAGCAAGGTTTTGTGCTCGTGTTAGTAACTCTGCTTCGTTTTTAGGACTTTTATTGCTATTCAAGGCTGGCTCTGTAATCAAGGTTGTTTAGCTTATTATCATTCAGTTTTAAGTCTTTGAGCAAGGCAATTATTTTTTGTTACATTTTAAACATTTTAAATGTTATGCACAAACAAGGGTTAATACCGGCATATTGTGCTGCTTTGTGTTAATAAGTGTTTGCCCAAAAGTGCAGAATGTGGAAGAATCAAAGCATTATTTAATGCTGTCAGGAGTTCCTTTGATAGATGCCGAAGGCTATCGAGCCAACGTTGGCATAGTAATAATCAATGACAGAGGACAAGTATTTTGGGCAAGGCGTTTTGGTCAGCATTCTTGGCAATATCCACAAGGTGGCGTTGATGAGGGTGAATCTGCAGAGCAAACTATGTACCGGGAATTAGACGAAGAAGTCGGTTTAAAACCTGAACATGTTAAAATTGTAGCGACCACTAAGAATTGGTTAAGATATAAATTACCAAAAAGATTAATTAGGCACGAAAGTTTACCCGTATGTATTGGTCAAAAGCAGAAGTGGTTTTTACTGCAATTGACCGCACCAGAATCAGCGGTTGATTTATTGCATTCAAATCATCCCGAGTTTGACGATTGGCGTTGGGTTTCATACTGGTATCCAGTTAGGCAAGTTGTGTCATTTAAACGCGAGGTTTATCGCAAGGTGATGAAAGAATTTGCTTTAGCGGCAATGCCTAGTTATCGTCAAGAGCGTCGCCGACGTCGTGCTTGATTATTGTTCAACCTAGATTATTATTATGTCTTGTAAAATAGCTCACTTCGGTGAGCTATTTTGTTTAAAATTATTGAATGAGTTATCAGCATGGATGACATAACAGACTTCATTAATAGCTACTAACTTAGCATAGGTCACTTCAATCATGCGGCTTGGTATCTCTGTAGCATTGAAGATGCCAAAACAACTTATCTAAAGGGATGGTAATGCTTACTATTTTACGTCGAATTGTTCTAGAGTTTAGTCAGGCTTCAGAGCTTGACCAAGCGTTATTACGTTTAGTTAGTCAGGTTAAAAACGCACTCTCTACCCAATGTTGCTCAGTATATTTAGCGGATCATGAAAAGCAGCATTTCATTTTAATGGCCTCTAATGGCCTAGCCGAAAATGCTTTTGGCCGAACTTGTATTGGCTTTACCGAAGGACTGGTGGGTTTAGTTGGGCAACGTGAAGAACCGATTAATATTGCCAACGCTCATCAACATCCAGATTTTATTCATGCGCCAGAAGTCGAAGAAGAGCATTTTAAAGCTTTTTTAGGTACACCAATTATTCATCAGCGCAAAGTCTTGGGCATATTAACCGTACAACAAGAACAGGCACGTTTTTTTAACGAAAATGAAGAAGCATTTTTGGTCACGCTATCGGCACAGCTTGCCACCGCATTAGCCAGTGTTGAAGCGCAAGGCATGATTGAATTAAGTTATAGCCAAAATATCGGTAAAAACCTTGCCGGTATAGGCGGTTCACCAGGAGTGGCTATTGGTGAAATGATCGTGATGCACCCTAAAGCTGATTTATCTAAAATAGCGCTTAACAAAGTCAGTGATAGTCAGCAGCAACTAATGATTTTTGATGATGCAGCAAGTCGCACATTCGCTGAATTTTCTCAAATGAGTGAAAAATTAAAAGCGATAATTTCAGATAACAGTCTCGATATTTTTGATGTTTATAAGCAGTTGCTTGAAAGTGATAATTTTAAAGCTGAAGTTATTGCTAAAATTAAACTGGCTTGGAATGCTCAAAGTGCTTTGAAACTGGTTGTTGATAGCTATGTTATGCAGTTTGAAAGCTTGGAAGATGAGTACTTGCGAGAGCGTGCCTACGATATTAAAGATTTAGGTAATCGATTATTAAATAATATTCAAAACTTGGCAGAGCAAGATCAGCAATTACCTGAGCAATTTATACTTGTTGCAGAAGACGTTAGTGCAGCCATGCTCGCTGAATATCAACATCTTGGGCTGTCGGGTATTGTTTCAATCACAGGCTCAAATAATTCTCATACGGCTATTTTAGCGAAAGCGTTGAATATTCCAGCAATTATGGGCGTTGATTATCTTGCTATTCGTCAGCTGCATAAAAAACAGGCGATTTTAGACGGTTATGCTTGCCAGCTTTATGTTACTCCCGCAGATGCCCTAATTAATGAGTATCGACATATTGTCGCTGCAGAAAATAAATTATACGCGCAAGTAAAAGAGGCAGAACATTTACCGGCATCGACCCAAGATGGTCATCATGTCAGCTTATTGATTAATGCTGGTTTATCGGCAGGGTTTGAATACTCACAAAATGTTGGTGCCGATGGTGTCGGTTTATATCGTACTGAAATTCCCTTTATGAATCGTAGTTGTTTTCCGTCTGAGTCAGAACAAACCGTGTTATATCAGCAAGTTTTAGCGTCATTCCCAGACAAGCCTGTCACCATGCGAACTTTAGATGTTGGTGGTGATAAGTCGCTACCTTATTTCCCCATTATTGAAGCCAACCCTTTTTTAGGTTGGCGTGGTATTCGAATTACCTTAGATCACCCTGAAATATTTTTAGTGCAAGTACGAGCAATGATGAAGGCAAATTATGGCCTGGGTAACTTAGCTATTATGTTACCTATGATTTCTAGTATCACTGAAGTGGATGAAGCCAATAGGCTGATTAATCAAGCATATTATGAGCTTACCTCAGAATTATTTTGTAATGAAAATGACGCTTTAGAACGGCCAAAAGTGGGCGTGATGATTGAAGTGCCTGGCATTATTTTTCAGTTAGAAGATTTAGCGGATAAAGTTGATTTTTTCTCTGTTGGCAGTAATGACTTAACTCAATATTTATTGGCTGTTGATCGCAACAATAGCCGCGTAGCGAGTTTATATGATTTTTATCACCCTGCGGTTTTACGTGCATTGCACCATATAGCACAAAAAAGCCAACATCGAGATGTGCCATTAAGTATCTGTGGAGAATTAGCCAATGAGCCGACCGGTGCGCTTTTATTGATCGCCATGGGTTATAAAAATTTGAGCATGAGCGCTCATAGTCTTGCGAAAGTGAAATGGGTTATTCGCCATGTTGACTATCAACAGTTAAAACAAATTTTAGTGCGAGTATTGAGCTTTACCAATACCAGTGATGTACATAGTTATATGCATGAGCAATTAGTTAAATTAGGTTTAGGGGACTTTGTGCATGCCAGATTACAATAAGCGTTGCTTAGTGCTGTTATTACGCCATGATAAAGTAAGTGATTGTGATGTTTATTAGTGTATTTTTAGCCTGTGCTTTGCTAGGTGCTGTAGTGGGTTTTTTTGCTGGTTTACTCGGTATTGGCGGTGGACTTATTATTGTGCCGGTGTTGGTGTATTTATTACCGTTATTGGGCATAAGCGCAGAGCTTGCCTTTCCTATGGCACTTGCCACGTCGCTGGCTTCGATCATATTCACCTCTACTTCTGCGGCTTTCGCCCATCATAAAAATGGTAATATTCCTTGGCCAATAGCTCAACGACTGGTCATAACCGTGGCTATTGGTGCTATGCTTGGCGCCCTTATTGCCGGCATGCTGTCGTTAAAAGCCTTAACGCTAATATTTGCCAGTGCAGTACTTATTTTAGCGGCTTATATGTTTTTATCGATTAAAGTTGAGCGCAGTGTAGCGCTACCTAGCAACTGGATATTACAATTTATTGGGCTGTTTACCGGTGTGTTAGCAAGTTTGATGGGGATTGCTGGTGGCGCTATATTGGTACCCATTTTAATGTATTGCTCATTATCTATGCGCCAAGCAATTGGTGTGGCCACCGCCAGTGGTATTATTGTCGCGTTATTTGGTGCTTTAGGCTATGTTATTATTGGTCTTGGACAAAGCGACTTGCCACCCTGGAGTATCGGTTATATCTATTTACCCGCCTTATTAGGTATTGTATTAACCTCGTCGTTATTTGCGCCACTGGGTGTAAAGGCAGGTGCTAAATTGTCTTTACCTTACTTGAAAAAAGGCTTTGCCATTTTCTTGATGTTAGTGGCAATTAAAATGATGTGGTATTAACGGCTGAGCGTCGCTCATTTTTGTAAAAATAATTGTCGATAATTAGGCTCTTCTTTACCAACAATTTCACGCAAAAAAAGCCAAATACTGATAAACTGACCCTGCTGAAATCAGTGGTTAAGTTTACCGCTTTAGCCTTACGGTATTTGGCATAAACTATTTGTTCTAATTAATAACGTTAAAGGAAAACCTAGTGAAAGCATATCTTGATTTAATGCGCCATGTTAGAGACGAAGGGGTTGAAAAATCTGATCGCACTGGTACCGGTACTAAAAGTATATTTGGTCATCAAATGCGTTTTGATCTTGCGAAAGGCTTTCCGTTAGTAACCACAAAAAAATGTCATCTTAAGTCGATAATCCATGAACTATTGTGGTTTATAAAGGGTGAGTCTAATATCGCTTATTTACAGCAAAATGGCGTGAAAATTTGGGATGCTTGGGCCACTGATGAAGGTGAACTTGGCCCAGTATACGGAGTGCAATGGCGTAACTGGCCGGCACAAAATGGCGAAACTATTGATCAATTAGCACAATTAATTGATGATTTAAAAAATAATCCTGATTCGCGTCGTCATATCATTACCGCTTGGAACCCCGCGTTATTACCTGATACCTCGATAAGTCCAACCGCTAATGCGGCACTGGGCAAACAAGCTTTACCGCCATGCCATACGCTGTTTCAGTTTTATGTCTTAAATGGTAGGTTGAGCTGTCAGCTATACCAAAGAAGTGCAGATATTTTTCTGGGCGTGCCATTTAATATCGCTAGTTATGCCTTGTTTACTATGATGATCGCGCAAGTTTGTGATTTAGAACTGGGTGACTTTGTCCATACTTTTGGTGACGCGCATTTATACTTAAATCATCTTGAGCAAGTCGACGAGCAATTATCGCGTGAGCCTTTGCCATTACCCAATATGTGGATTAATCCTGAAGTAAAAAGTATCTTTGATTTTACTTTCGCAGACTTTGAGCTACAAAACTATCAAGCTCACCCACACATTAAAGCCGCTATTTCGGTATAATTGAGCCAACTTTATAGCAAAAGTGTTGTGCACTTTTGCTAAGCTTGATTTTCATTTTCATTTTCATTTTCATTTTCTTGATATAATATTACTCTGCAGTTGTCTTCATATCTTATTGTATAAAATAACCGCACGAGTAACTGTACTAGTTACTATATTAGTTATGTTGCCAATATGAGCAAAAAAATGATACCTGATAATTAGGCTCTGCTTGAGCATTATGGTTAGTTAGCTTGAATTTTGCTAAAGAAAGTTATCAAGGAAAATGAAGGGTTAATATTGATCAGATAAACCCCTTGATAGTTGGCAATAAATATCATGTATTCTAAGATGTTACTCAGGTATAAAGTAGAGCCGCTAATTAATGCAGCGGGTATAAGTTAGCTAGAGGTTATTTGACACTATTTTTGTCTTAGCTTTATTGTCAGCCGCCTTTTTAGCTTTTTGTCCTTCTTTAGTTTTCTGCTCGTTATTAGTGGTATTATTTTCTGGTGAGTTAACTTCCGTCTTCGCTTTTTGCTGGTTATTAGCGGCATTGTTTATTGGCGCGTTAACTTCATCTTTGGCTTTCTGCTCGTCATTAATTGTATTATTTTTCTGAGCGTTAACTTCTTTTTTTGCTTTTTTACCACTAGCATCAGTTTGCGCTATGCTAGAGATAAGCGCATGGTGAGTTTTGGCGAGTAAACTAGGTGAAAAACTCATTTTGAGGGTAATGACTATAACAAAAATTATGTATTTCATGTTATTAACAGTTACATGGTGCAGGCATTGATTTAACTACTTGTCCTGAGTAAGTGTTTATTGTTTCATCAAAACAACCTCTACCTTGATATTGCACACGTCTTAGTAATAAATTTGGACCAATCCAATTTTGACACAATACCACTACACCATTGTTGGATGTAGATGAAGTTGTATTTACTTTGCTCTGGCTAGCCATGGCTTGATTGAATAAATTAAAATGAATAGCGGCTGTTTTAATGCGCGATATTTTTTCTACGGCAACCCATTCAAAAAACTGTTCATTATTGGCAGTCCTTATTTTGATTAAAACATCACCAGATTTGCATATAGTTGCATCAACCTCAGTGTTTGTTGGGGTGACAAAAGGTTCATAGGGTAATGTTGTGCACTCGAAATTTTTTATCCACATTTTATTACTTAGTATCGCTTTATCTGAATCTCCTGCTTTAACTCCCTTGATATAAGCGCTGCCCATTTCATAATAGGTTGGCATGGCACCCATTAACGCTAAAAGTATCGTTGGATAAACGAGAAACCATTGCCACCATTTTTTTGGTTCAGTCTGATGTGAGGTACTGGATTGCGGGGCTAAGTTTTGCTCATTTGATGAATGTGGATTTACATTATCTTTCATAATATTTACCTATGCTTGCTCAGAAAATAAAAATAAAAATAAAAATAAAATCAGCAACACAACAAAACATTCAAGTTAGGACGTATTAGAACATTCAAGTTAGGACGTATTAGAATTTATGATCAGATTATAATTAATAGTACAAATAATGATCAATATCAAGTTGCAGGTTAATCTGGCTATTCTCTACTTTTTCTGCTGAAATTATAATTTTTAGGTCTGTATTCCTGCAATCTTTGAATATAAAGAAAAAAAATTATAACTGTGCTTTTTATCGCCTTAATTGACTTAATATAAATATTAAGCAAAGCAATTTGTTGTTTATGTTGATATTTTTTGCATGATGATTAACGTGATAGATGTAAAAACTTTTAATAAATGCGCTTTTATCTACTTTAATAATATTACTTTGTGTTAAGTTTATGAATCTACAAATAGTAAGGAATGGTTATGGGCGCAGAAAGTGCACTTTATACGATACTTGTTGAGAAAATTAAACAGGATGCATTAGTTTTACCTCTCTTGCCTAAAATTGCATTGAACGTGAGGCAAGCTGCAGACGATGCAGATATTAGTTTAGGCAAGATGAGTGATATTATTAGCCACGATGCTGCATTATCTTTAGGTATGCTTAAAGTGGCAAATAGTGTTGTGTTTGGGCGAGAAATCAAAGTTGAGTCGGTTGCTCAAGCCGTTACTCGTATTGGCCTAAGAAAAATTAAAAGTATTGCTACAGGGATTGCTATAGAGCAAATGTTTGTCTCTAATAACCCCGTAATTTCCAAATATATGCAAAAGTCATGGGGTGAAACTGTTGATGTGGCTTCAGTTGCTATCGCCTTAATGACGTTATATTTAACAAAGCATAAACGTGCACCATTCACCTTAGATACGCTAACGCTGGCAGCCCTTATTCATAATATTGGTACTTTACCCATATTAACAGAAGCTGAAAATCATCCTGAGGTGTTTGCAAAGCCAGTATTTTTACAACAAGCGATTGCAAGGCTTTCTAATGAAATTGGTGCTGAGATAACCAAAGCTTGGGGTTTTTCTGAAGAGCTTACCGAGTTAGTAATGTCATGGAATGATTTATCTATTTTGTTAAAAGAGGTTCACTACCTTGATTTTATTCGAGCTGGTGCGGTTTATCATGAAATATTTACTAGTGAATCAACACGAGATATTTTACTTGAAAGCTTGGTGACTAAAGACATTTTACCGGAGGCCAAATTTATGGATTCGGAAGCGTTTAGTGAACTTTTGACACAAGTTCGCGCCATGTTTAATTAAGGCTAATTGGACTTATTATTTGCATCTAAGTCTTTATTTAATTGTTTATCAAGTTGTTAATGTAAAATGACAAAAAAGGCGCTAAGTAGCGCCTTTTTAACCCGCTATGTTAGCGATAAACTATGCTTCTAAATAATCACTAGCTTTAAGTGAAAACTCGGCTAACAAGTGATCTATAAAACGGTTTAGCTCACCGGTCATTAAGGCAAAGTCGGCATCGAGTTTCGCGACAACATCATCGCTATCAATATCGTCGTTTTGCTCTTGAATAACGTCATAGAATTTAAGACGTTTAACGGCTAAATCGTCACATAATATAAATGACAAGGACTCGTCCCACTCTAGCGCTACTTTGACAACATATTTATCAGCATCTAAATGTGCTTTGATTTCTTCACTGGTAAGATCTTGGTTTTTAACCCTAACCACTGCGCCGTCATCGCCTAAGGCATTGAATTCAGCTTCCATGCCTAATTGAAAGTTAGCGCCTAAGTTACTTTCGACTAACCATTCGGTCATAACTTCATCAGGGGCTTTTTCTGGTGACGGAGTTGTTACGGGCAATGTACCAAGTGATTTACGTAAAAGTGCTAAAAAGTCTTCGGCTTTACCACGACTACTGGTATCGATAACAATAATGTTATGCACAGCATTAATATAAGCACGAGTATCACTAAAGCGAGAAAATGCTCGTGGTAGTAATTCAAAAATAATATCTTCTTTAAACTGCTCTTTCTCTTTTTTAGTAGCGCCGCGTGATTGCTCTACTTCTAATTGCGCTACTTTTTGTTCGATCATGTCTTTAACAACAGGAGCGGGGAGAATTTTTTCTTCTTTGCGTGCACACAATAAATAATTACCGTTTACCGCGTGAACAGTTGAGTCGCCATGCTTGCCTAAGGCATTAACCCAACCAAAATGCGATTGTTCAGTTGAAGCACAGGGGGTAAATAAATGCTCAGATAATTGTTTCTCTAAATCTTCTTCAGAACAATCAAAAGGGCGGGTAAAGGCAAAAAAGTATAGGTTTTTAAACCACATTAAGATAATCCTAGGCCCGATAAAAGTGGGCGAATAATTGAAAAACGAGGGCACTATACCCGTTCTACTTCAAGCTAAAATATCTATCTTAAAGTTGATCGGGTATGTTGAGCGGGTATATTACCGTACTTGTTTGCATCACGCACGCCTTAGATTAATCTCATTAGGCAAGGAGCAGTTAGTGCATATTATCAAACTTGATATCATAACTTAGCCCTTGTTCAAGAGCTGAACTTGCACTAACGCTGCCATTTAAAGTGTCATTTACTAGGTTATTAACGATATAAGTGCCTAAGCCTGTGCCGCCTCTATTTCCAGCGGTAGTATAAAATGGATCAAAGAGGTGTGTTAATTGTTCGTCAGATAACCCGTGGCCATTGTCCTTATATGTTATATGTACATGTTCACCGTTGAGTTTTACCAATATGGTAATTACACCGCGTTCCATATCTTTAAAGCCATGCATGATTGAGTTGATGATGAGGTTGGTAAATATTTGAGAAATAGCGCCGGCATGGCAATAAACTTCAGCATCTTGTGGGCAATCTACTTTAATCGTGTGTTGGGTGTTTTTAAATTTAGGGTGCAATGAACGGATGATTTCATCAATATATTTGCCCAGATTGACTTGACGAATTTTTTCGCTTATTTGGTCAACCGCCACTTGTTTATAACTCGTGACCAATTCAGAAGCACGTTCGAGGTTGTTTAACACTAAATTAAGACCTTGCTCTGAATTCTTGGTAAAGTCATTAAGCACGCGTTTTGAGAGTTTATTGTCTTTTATGTCAGCTTTAAGCGCAGTGAGTAAATCTGCCAGATAAGATGTGGAGGTTATACTGACGCCTATTGGGGTATTAATTTCATGGGTCACTTCGGCTGACATACTACCCAGTACCGCCATTTTCTCTGCGTCAAGTAAGCGCTCTTGCGCTTTGTTTAATTGAATAATAGAATTTTTCAATTCGTGATTTGTTTCGAGCAAAGTTTTTTCTGTGGTGCTTCTGCGAGCATTTTCAGTTTGTAGATTTTTTTGCTGAGTTAACAATTCACGTTGCTGCATTTCCATTTTTAACATCGAGGTACTTAATGATGATGTTTTACGTGCTACCTCTTGTTCAAGTATCAGGTTTTGTTCATCAAGTTTGTTGTTAGCGGATATAATGTTGCTTTGGGCCAGCGCGAGTTCGTCTTTATACGCCACCAGCTCATCAATTAAATTATTATAGGCGTTTTGCAGAATGTTTAATTCGTTATTTTCATAGTTAGTTACGTGTAATTTAGAGGCTTCAGGGTCATCGATATCAAATTGATTAATTTGTTCGGTTAGTGCGTTAAGTGGGTTGGTCAAAAGGCTTGAAAAAGCTAAGGAAAATAACAATACCAGTGCGGCGGTTTTCACCATGGCATTACCAATAAGAAAATAAATACCGACCTGTATTCGGTTAAAAATGACCTCATTGCTGGATAATAAGGTCACTGAGCCAACTTTAGTGGTGCGACCTGAAAATTCAAAAATTAACGGAAAACCATGACCAAATAGTCCTTCGCTTTGGGAGCTAACATTAAAATACTCAGGGTTGTTAACGTCATCGCCAACTAACTCAATATAAAGCGTTTCTGCATCAGCTGTTAAGCCTAATTGGGCGATAATGAGATTGTTTTCATCAGTCACCGTGATGCCTTTAATCATGGGAATAGCAACTAAACCTTCTGCAATAGATATCGCTTGTTGGGTATTTAGTTCCCATACCGCTCGGGTTAAACTGCCACTAAAGGTTTTCTCTAGGGTGAGTAATTCATTGGCAATGTGATTTTTGGTATTGATGTATTCGGCACCAATTTGCACACAAGTAACAATAAATGTCAGAACAAAATATAATGACAATACTCGTGTAAGTAACTTTCGTGACAGGCTATTTGATTTCATTAAAGTTTTCTTTTGTTAGTGTTGCTTTATTTTGCTGTTTTAAAGTAGCTTAAGGTGATTATAAATTTAGCGACTTTAAGTAATAATTTGAGTTGTAAATAAACACTATGCTTTATTTATTTTTAATTTATTTTCAGCATAATTCATTCCACATCAAGGGAACACCATTAATTTACCGCAAAAGCACTATAAAAGCTTGAGGTAGTGGTGATTAACATTTAATACAAATTGTATTTTTTGGCATAATGGTGAAAAATTATTTCTTGATGTCACAATAATGTCATAAAGATTAGGCAAACTAAGCTCAATTATTTTTAGCCATACTAATTCTTAAAGGTATCAACATGAAACATACTTACAACAAAATCGCTGTCGTTTTATTGTCTTCTTTATCATTGTCGGCATTTGCAGCTGATGTTGAAGTTTACGGCAAAGCAAATCTTTCACTGCAATCTTCTGATGAAGGTGAAGGGTCATTTACAGAAGTAAAAAGTAATGCGTCACGTATTGGACTTAAAGGTACACATGATCTGGGTGAAGGCTTATCTGTTATCTATAAAGCAGAGTTTCAGGTTGACTTAGATGGTGATAGTGCAAAAGGCGATAGCATTACTGATCGTAACCAGTATGTTGGCTTAGCCGGCGGTTTTGGTGAGGTTTTATTGGGTAAAAATGACACTATGCTTAAGCAATCACAAGGCAAAGTTGATTTGTTTAGCGATTTAAATGGTGATATAAAAAGTTTATGGAAAGGTGAAAACCGCATGGCGGATACACTTTCTTATAAATCACCTAAATTTAGTGATTTTCAATTAGGTGTTACTTATATCGCTGAAGATGCGGTTGACGCAGAAGATGGTGTTTCTGTTGCCATATTTTACGGTGATGCAAAATTGAAAAAATCAGCTGTTTTTGCTTCTGTTGCTGTCGATTCTGACGTGAATGGTTACGACATTACCCGTGCAACTGTGCAGGGTAAAGTCTCTGGTGTTGTTTTAGGCGCCATAGTGCAAAGCCAAGAAAAAATAGATGGTAGCGGTGAAATGGATGGTTTCATGGTATCGGCTAAATATAAAATGGATAAAATAACCTTTAAAGGCCAATATCAAGCGGCTGACTTTAAAGACGGTGATGATAAATCTGGTATTACTCTCGGTGCAGATTATTCACTAGCTAAAAGCACTAAGCTATACACTTTTTACACCACTTTTGATATGGACAGTGGCGAAGACCAAGATTACTTAGCCGCGGGTATCGAATATAAGTTTTAACCATTGTAGTTGTTGATACATTAATGATTAAAAGCCGCTTTGTGCGGCTTTTTTCTTGCCTAATGGTTTGGTATCGATGATCATAACAACAATAACAAACAGATTAATGTTGCTTAGGGCTTAATAAATCAACCCAAGGATAATAATTCTATCGTTGTCATGAAACTGTCACAATAATTTATCACAATGTTTGCTATACGATTAGGCGATTAGGAAGGATACATGAGTAGACAGATTTTGGTTGTTGAAGACGAAGCCGCAATAAGAGAAATGATCATCTTTGTTTTGGAGCAAAATGGTTTTAATGCCATCGAGGCTGAAACGATAGAGCAAGCACAAGCTCAAATTAAAGAACCTTATCCTGACTTAATCTTACTGGATTGGATGTTACCAGGTGGCACAGGGGTAAAGTTAGCAAAATCATTAAAACAAAATGAGTATACCCGTACCATTCCAATTATTATGCTAACCGCTAGAGCAGACGAAGACGATAAAGTTAAAGGCTTTGAAGCCGGCATTGATGACTACGTAACTAAACCTTTCTCACCGAAAGAATTAATTGCTCGCATTAAAGCGGTTATTCGCCGCGTTGCGCCGACAGCGTTAGAAGAGACCATTGATTTTCACGGCATTACCTTAGACCCAGTCGCGCATCGAGTGTCAATAAATAATAAAAATCTAGACCTTGGCCCAACAGAGTTTCGTTTGTTACATTTTTTTCTAACCCATACTGAACGGGTTTATAGCCGAGAACAATTACTAGACAATGTATGGGGCACAAACGTTTATGTTGAAGATAGAACGGTTGATGTCCATATTCGACGTTTACGTAAAGCTATTTCTGGTGACGGCCATGAAGATTTTATTCAGACGGTACGAGGTTCAGGTTATCGCTTTTCGGGCAAAATTCAACCCTCAGGTTAATAACTAATTTATGTTTTTTCGCATTTCAGCTAGAACGCTTTTTACCCGTATTTTTGGCGTAATTATTGTCAGTGGTTTTGTTGGCTATTTGTTTGGCCAAACATTTCTTGCTGTCAGTATTGTCTCGCTATGCCTGCTTGCTTGGCATTATAATCATTTGTTTAAATTGATTCAGTGGCTGTGGCAAGGAAAATCAATAGCACCACCACAAGCTAATGGCATTT
This sequence comes from Colwellia sp. MB3u-4, assembly GCF_014077065.1. NCBI lineage: Bacteria > Pseudomonadati > Pseudomonadota > Gammaproteobacteria > Alteromonadales > Colwelliaceae > Colwellia > Colwellia sp. MB3u-4. Next base: position 69,517 of record NZ_JACGVE010000079.1, read on the forward strand.
GGGGCAGAATATACGATGGTCTTTATCGCCGTATTCGCAAGCAGCGCTTAAAACAGAAGCAACTTAATGAACGTATTCGAAAGTTTCGTGATGGCGCTGAAGCCTTGCCTGATGCAGCGTTAGTGCTATCAAATGAACTGATCATTTTATGGGGTAATAAAAAAGCTTCAAAGTTTTTAGGGGTGCGTTGGCCCGAGGATATTGGTTTACGTATTGATAATTTGATTCGGTTTCCAGAGTTTTCTAAATACCTAGATGATGGCGATTATAATAGCCCTTGTTTAATTATTTCACCGATAAATAATGAGTTACAGCTTGAGCTGCGGATGATGGCTTACGGTAGTGATCAAATTTTATTATTAGCGCGTGATATCAGTAAAATACAAAGGTTAGAGGAAATGCGCCGTGATTTTGTTGCTAATGTATCCCATGAGCTAAAAACGCCTCTAACAGTTGTACGTGGTTATGTTGAAATGGTGCAAGCCAGTGAAACTGCGCTGGACCCACATTGGAAAAAAGCCTTTACCACGATAGAATCACAAGTGTCACGAATGGATAGGCTAGTTGAACAACTTTTAGTGCTATCACGAATCGAGCATAATGTTGACGCAGACAATCATCAAGAAGTTAATTTATCGCGCTTAGTCTTAACGATAATTGAAGAGGTGCAGTGGTTAAACCAAGATAAAAATCATATTATTAACAATGATATTGCGCCAAATATAAGTATTAATGGCAATGAACACGAATTAAAAAGCGCCTGCTTGAATTTAATTTCAAATGCCATTGCCTATACACCGCCTAATGGCATTATTGATATAAGACTTGGTAATGACGGTAATAAAATACGCTTTAGTGTGAAAGATAATGGCCCCGGTATTAAACCTGAGCATGTTAATCGTTTAACTGAACGATTTTTCCGTGTTGATAAGTCTAGATCACGTAATACGGGTGGCTCTGGACTCGGTTTGGCGATAGTTAAACATGTATTGAATCACCACCACGGTGAGCTTTCAATTGAAAGTGAGTGGCATCAAGGCAGCGAATTCATTATCTATTTCAGTCCTGAAATAGCGAATAAATAAGCTTGTTAATATGTCAGCCCGTATGACTAAATCTCATTGTTGGTTATTTTTCTATCTTAAGATTCAAATAACTTATCTAAGCTTAATAAAAGTCATTTGTAATTAATTTTACCTTCATTGTTTGTATAGTTTTGGCTAACAAATCTATCACTTAGCATTTATCACTTAGCAAGGCTAAAACGCTATATATTTTGTGTCTATACACTTGCTCAGCAAGTCAGTTTTAAACATAAAGCTCACTAGGGTTTTGGTATTTTGACGGTAAAATAAAATGTTTAACTTGGTACTCAAAAGCCCAGTCTTCTGCAAATAAACTTAAAACTTACAGCGATTTTTAAAAACTGATGGACTAAAGTCCACCCTACAAAGGGCTTGCAGGTGATAATGTAGCTTGGGTGATTGTTTTGCTGTTAACTGACAGCTATTTTTAAAACCTGATGGACTAAAGTCCACCCTACAAAGGGCTTGCCGGTGATAATCTATCCTTGGGTTATTGTTTTGCTGTTAACTGACAGCTATTTTTGAAACCTGATGGACTAAAGTCCAGCCTAAAAGGGCTTGTCGGTGATGATGTCACCTTGGGTTATTGTTTTGCTTTTAACTGAAAGCTGACCGCTATTGCTTTTCAACTGACAGCTTTTTTAGTTTGTCATACAAGTGTCACAAACTTTACTTATTATTGTCATATTCACTTTCTATAGTGTTGTTAAATTAATTATAGTTCTCATCGGAGAGTAACATGAGTTTAAAAAGTACATTAGGCGTTATTGGTTTATCAAGTCTTATCAGTTTTTCTGCATTTGCAGTTGAGAATGAGTTACCAATCTATAAAAAAGTCAGTGGTGTTTCAGGCAATGTTTCGTCTGTTGGATCAGATACCTTAGCTAATATGATGACATTTTGGGCGGAAGAGTTTAAACGCATATATCCTAATGTTAATGTGCAAATACAAGCGGCAGGTTCATCTACAGCGCCACCGGCATTAACGGAAGCAACATCTAATCTTGGCCCAATGAGCCGTAAGATGAAATCAAGTGAAATTGAAGCGTTTCAAAAGCGTTATGGTTACAAACCAACGGCTGTTCGAGTCGCTATTGATGCTTTAGCTGTGTTTGTTCACAAAGACAACCCGATAAAGGGTCTTCGCATAGATCAGGTTGATGCTATTTTTTCAAATAACCGTAAATGTGGCGCTTTCAAAGATGTTGAACGCTGGGGAGACTTAGGGCTAACAGGTGATTGGAGCGCTAAAGATATACAATTGTACGGTCGTAACTCAGTGTCAGGTACTTACGGTTACTTTAAAAAAGAAGCACTATGTAAAGGAGACTTTAAAAATAGTGTTAACGAACAGCCGGGCTCAGCATCGGTTGTACAATCGGTTTCTGCCTCATTAAACGGTATTGGTTATTCAGGCATTGGCTATAAAACCTCAGGCGTTCGCGCATTGCCATTGTCTAGAAAAGGTGAAAACTTTATTGAAGCTAATATGGAAAATGCAATTTCTAAAGAGTATCCATTATCACGCTTTTTATATGTTTACGTTAATAAGCACCCGATCAAACCTTTAGCACCTATGGAAGCTGAATTTTTGAAAATGGTCTTGTCAAAATCAGGCCAAGACATTGTAGAAAAAGATGGTTATATTCCATTACCTGCTTCAGTTGCTGCAAAAGAATTTAAAAAGTTAGGCTTATAAAAAACTAGCCTATAGCAGTTTAGCGCTTAGAAACTTAGCGCATAGAAGCTTAGCAAATAAAAAAGTCCGTAATCAGCAATGATTGCGGACTTTTTATGTTCAGGAAGAACAGTATGCTGCGATCACATGGATGTGAAAGAGCAGCTATGTTCAGGACGAACGATCATTTTTTCCCAGACAAAAACTAAGCACCAACCTCCATGTTGGCAATACTGCCATCACATTGCCATTCTTTGCCATCTTGGTCATTGCGCTATGTAATATGCTACGAACTTACCTTTATATAAGAACATAGCACCAGGGTATTAATAGAAGCTTTAAGTCGATATGAAAGAGTAATAATATTTTTATAAAATAATATAAAAACATATAAAACAGTATGAAAAACAAGCTAAGGCATTGCTAGCGTCTTGGGCAATAGTTAGTTTTTTAGCGAGAAATATCTACCATCAAGTCATCGGCGAGGTTTTCAAGCGCATCAATCATAGAGTCGATAGCTTTTGTATTAGTCGAAATAGTAACTTTTGCTTTGAATAATTCATGGCCGGCATGTGGTGCGCTTTCTTGTGTACTCACCAGTTTAAGTAAATTACCACCATGATGATGAATAGTAGAAGATATTTCTTGAATTATGCCCGCTCTATCGTTTGCCGTTAGTTCTAAAACAAGCAAGGTTTCAGGTACTGAGTCATTAGGTTGCACATGTTCTATTTGCATTTTAAAGCCGGTTAAGGCCGCGAGTTCACTCGATAATGCTGCTGAGCTTTCAGGGGCAACGGCAATGTCGATCACGCCAGCAAAAACGCCTGATATCTGATGTAAACTAGACTCTTGCCAATTGGCTTTATGCTGACTGATAAGGTCAGATAATACTTTGACTATGCCAGGGCGATCTGCGGTGATGAAAGATATAATAAGATGATTCATAATAAATCCTTTGAAAATTTAGTTGAAGTTGCGCGTATTAATTAAGGTCGAGTTAGCTGCGACAGTTCTTTATGAAATTGCTTATCGTCTGCAAGGTTCAGTTCAATTAAGCGCCGTAATAAACTCACACTGTCAATATCAATACCATTGCATTGCAGTCCAATTTTATTGCTTTCTTGATGAGCAACGGTGACTTTCATTATGATTTTAGCGCCAAAGTCATCTAATTTAAGTGATAGTAAACCCAATTTTTTTTCAAGGAATAGGCCTTTAGTATCAGCAAAAAGTAAAACGCCTTTTAATGATATATCATGAATATTGACATTAAATACTTGCTGCTCTATTGCTAATTCTGCTGGTATAGAAAAAATAATTCGTGTAAATTGGCGTCTATTTTGCATTGATTTTCATTATCAAAATGAGTTTAATTATCAAAAAGTGATTTACTCAGCATAGCCCGATTTTAATAAAAAGGCACCTTAATTAATTTATTAAGGTGCCTTTTACTTGTTGTTAACTAGTTAGTTAACCTATTTTTTTATATTTTATTCTATGTGGTTCAGCTGCTGCTGGACCATAAGTTTTCTTCAACCATTCTTCGTATTCTGTATAATTTCCTTCATAGAAGTTGATGTTGCCTTCATCACGGTAATCTAAAATATGGGTGGCGATGCGGTCAAGGAACCAACGGTCATGGGAAATAACCATGGCACAGCCTGGAAATTCTAACAGCGCTTCTTCAAGTGCACGCAAGGTTTCAACGTCTAGATCGTTGGTGGGTTCATCGAGCAGTAATACGTTACCACCTGTTTGCACTAATTTGGCTAAATGAACACGGTTACGCTCACCACCAGATAAGTCACCAATGATCTTTTGTTGATCATTACCTTTAAAGTTAAAGCGGCTAACGTAAGCACGACTTGGAATTTCAAAACTACCAATTTGTAAAATTTCATGGCCTTGAGATATTTCTTGGTATACGGTTTTACTGTTGTCCATGTCATCGCGAAACTGATCAACACTAGCAAGCTTAACGGTATCACCGAGTTCTACATGTCCAGAGTCTGGCTGTTCAGCACCTGACATTATTTTAAATAAGGTTGATTTACCAGCACCGTTTGGTCCGATAATACCGACAATAGCCCCTTTAGGTACGCTAAAGCTTAAGTTATCAATCAGTACTCTATCCCCAAAAGATTTGGTTAAGTTATTAACATCTAATACTTTATCGCCTAAACGAGGCCCTGGTGGGATGTACAGCTCGTTTGTTTCATTACGCTTTTGATGATCTTGGCTATTAAGCTCTTCAAAGCGAGCCATACGGGCTTTGCTTTTTGACTGACGCGCTTTTGGATTTGAGCGTACCCATTCAAGTTCTTGTTTAATGGTTCTTTGCAAGGCACTTTCAGTTTTACTTTCTTGTTCTAAACGGGTGTTTTTCTGCTCTAACCATGAAGAATAGTTGCCTTCATAAGGAATACCATATCCTCTATCAAGCTCAAGGATCCAACCAGCGACATTATCTAAGAAATATCTATCATGCGTAATAGCAACGACGGTACCAGGATAGTCATGTAAAAATCGCTCTAACCAGGCAACAGATTCAGCATCTAAATGGTTGGTGGGCTCATCAAGTAGCAACATATCAGGTTTTTGTAATAACAAACGACAAAGTGCAACACGACGACGTTCACCACCACTAAGTACACCAATTTTTTGTTCCCACTCAGGTAAACGTAAAGCATCAGCGGCGCGCTCTAAGACGTTGTCGATATTGTGGCCGTCTTGGCTATTGATAATATCTTCTAATTGCCCTTGCTCCTTCGCTAAAGCGTCAAAGTCGGCATCGGGCTCTGCGTAGTCTGAATAGACTTGGTCTAATCGTGCTATAGCATTTTTTACTTCAGAAACGGCTTCTTCAACAATTTCACGGACAGTTTTTTCTTCGTCTAATATTGGCTCTTGTGGCAAATAACCTATGTTAGTACCTGGAAGTGCTTTTGATTCACCTTCAAATTCGGTATCAAGACCGGCCATAATACGCAGTAAGGTAGATTTACCTGAGCCATTGAGACCTAGCACACCAATTTTTGCACCAGGAAAGAAAGAAAGTGAGATGTCTTTTAAAATTGTGCGTTTAGGTGGAACTACCTTGGAAACGCGGTTCATCGACATGATGAATTTATCGGGTAATGGTTGTGCCATGAAAAACCTTTTTTAGACAGTGTGAGTAATGTCGCTATTCTAGGTTAATAGTGACCTTGTTGGCAATGAGGTTTTATGGGCTTGATGTCGTTAAGCTAAAAGCTATCTGTGTTTGGCATCGCAAATTTATCGCTTGGGTTTGAATGCGCTTAAGGCTTTGATGATTAGTCGATTAAATATACGTGATTCCTCCCCTGAGACTTAGCTTGATATAAAGCACTGTCAGAGCGGGCATAGAGATCTTGAAAGCAATTGTCGCTGGCTTTTAGCACCGAAACCCCCAAACTAATTTTTATTGATAGCATAATGTTTTTGTTAATAAGTATTGGTTTTTTATCTAATAAGTCGCGTAATCTTTCTGCGGCTTGCAAGCTTTGAGACAGGCTAATGTTGGGTAGTAATATTGAAAACTCTTCTCCGCCTATTCGGGCAAAAATATCTTCGGCTCTGATAGTGGGAGTAATGAGTTGCGCAATTTTGATTAACACTTGATCGCCAACAGGGTGGCCATATTGATCGTTAACAGTCTTAAAGTGGTCAACATCTAACGAGATAACAGCCAGTGCTTGTTGGTGTCTTTTCGCCCGGTTGAACTCTCGATTAGCATTATCAAAAAAATAACGACGGTTGTAGATACTGGTCAATACATCGGTATTAGCCAGTTGTTCAAATTTTTCTTTCAGTTGATATAGTTCAGTGACATTGGTGGAAAAGGCTATCATAGTTCTCATATCACCTCTTAATTGGAAAGGTACTTTGGTGCTGAGGTAATGTTGCGTTTTTTTGTCAGGTGACTCTACTGTTTCGTTGATCACTACTTTTTCGTTGCCCTCAAATGCGAGTTTGTCAGTTTGCCAAAAGTGATCAGCATAGCTCGGCGAAACAACATCGGTATCAAGTTTACCAATAATTTCTTCTGCAGGCAGACCAATCAGTTCGGCTACGCGCCTATTAACATATCGGTAGCGGCGTTTAGCGTCTTTCATGTAAATGTAGGCATCAATATTATTTAAAATAACGTCGAATAAATGCTTTTGATCCTGATTATCCTCTTCTAGTAATTTTTGCATGGTAATATCTGTCGATATCCCTGAAAGACCAATAATTTCGCCCATCTCATTGAATATAGGATTTTTAATGGTTTTATAGGTGTGCACTTTGCCGGTAGATTTAATCAGATTACTTTCTTCAAAAGCTAACGAAACTTTACCAAAAATAACCTTACGATCGTTTTTAAGCAATTCATCAAGCACATTTAAATCAAAAAAGTGGCTATCATCTTTACCTATAATATCTTGAACAGAGGTTTGAAATAACGCGGCAACATCGGCATTAACATAGGTGTATTTACCGGCTAAATTTTTGCAATAAACATAGGAGCCAATATTATCCAGCACACTAGTCATTTCATGCACTTGTTGCAATAAAGCAGCTATATTTTTTTTATAGGCCATACGTACATCCCATCTCATCCCTGTTATTTGGCTTAATACCAGTATATCTCTCTGAGACTTAACCTAGCAGTTTTTATAACAATCAGTAACATTTTTATGAAAAGATATTTACAAGTAAGTACTCAAAATAGGCATTTAATATCTGCTTTAGGGCGTTAGATTAAATATCTTCAGCTGTATAGTATTGAAATATAGATTGAAATATAAATTAAATTTCACTCGTTTATACACTGTGATGGTTTTTTATGTATTTTTTTAGTCTGTATTTAAGCGACTAAATTAAAACAGCTAACTCATTTTATTAATAACGTCTTATTAAAGGTAATTTATTAAGCGCCATTTATTAAGCATGATTTGCTACACACGATTGAATGCAACTAACGCTAAACAGGCATTAGGTAAGTATTTAGCGCAGAAAACCATTGAGTTGGCAGAGCAGAAAAGTGATGTTTTCTGCAGCAATGGTTTTCTGCACTAATGAGAAGGAGTGTTATCTAAGCGCTATGATGAGCAGCCAGCATTTGAGAGCTTTGCTGAAAAACCTCCGGCATAAGTTAAACACAAAGCGGGCTGTTCGATGTTATCTGCTAGCTGTTAAGTTTCTATCGCGGTTTTACTGTTTATTACACTAGGGCGATTAATAAAGTTGGGTATTATTACTTACCGTTGTCTTGATTTTTGCGACGATATTGCACCGCAATGACCTTGATGATATCGCGCCAAGTAATAACACCAATAGCACATTTATTTTCATCAACAATAGGCAGGCAAGATATTTTATGATCATGAAATAGCAATACTGCTTCAGATAAGCTGACATCTTCTGTTGCGGTGATCAGTTCACGAGCCATGATTAAATGCACTTTTTTATTCAATATAAAACTATCTTGCGGGGTTTGTTTACGCGTACCTATAGTGGGGCTTAAGTTTTTCCATAAATCACGGTCGGTAATAATGCCTGTTAAGGTGGTTTTATCTTTGATCAAAATATGATGAATATTATGTTGATCAAACAAGTTTTTAGCACTCTCTAAGCTGTCATCTAACTCTAACGTTATTAAATTACGTTGCATTATTTTATTAATATTCATGTTGTTATTTTTCCTTCTGCCCAATGCGCGGTTATTTTAATAGGTTTGGTTATTTCATTGATAACATTTAATAAGTCATAACATAACTAAAAACTAGCAAGTTGTCGCTGTTATTTTTAATGGCGGTGTGAGATAAAAAACACCTTGTCACAAAACTGTCATGTTGCTGTCTTACAATAGCCGCAGTTAAAAAATTATCATAGTTGAAGGTGTTTTTAAGTGGCCATTGCTTCTAAATCAGCAAACTATCGCAAAGTGAAAAATTCATTAGCAAAATGGATAATTACCTTAGGCGGTATCAGTGTTTTATTTACGCTAGTATTAATATTCATGTATTTACTCTACGTAATTAAACCTATCTTTGAATCTGCAAAAGTTGATGTAACCGCAAAATTTGTTATCAACGAAGAATATAAAGTGCTAGCAACAGGCGTTGATGAATTAAAAGAAGTCGCCTATAGCATTACTGAACAAGGCAAGATTAACTTTTATCAATTAGTTGATGGTGACGGGCATAAAGCCGGTGACAAAATACTTTCTCAACCATTGGTTGCTGATGGCGAAAGCCTAGCGCAGCTGATTAATGTGGGGCAAAAGCAAAAGCTATTAATTGACAGTGCTGGCAATGTTCAGCTTATTGTCCCCAGTTTTACGGCTAATTTTACCAGTGGTAAAAGGGTCATTATTCCTAGTATTCGTTATCCGTTAGGTAAAGAATATTTACCTATTGATGAAAATAATGCAGCAATTACCAAGCTGTCATTTGCTATGGATGATGAAAAAGCAATTTTCGTTGCTTTTACTCAAGATAATCGCCTGATTAAAACTACGTTGTTAGCTGAAGATGACTTTAATTACGACACGGCGTATGAAGTGCAATATCAAGAAATTGATTATGAGGCAAAGCAGGTTAATGATATTTTGGTATCGTCAGGTTTGTCTATGGCGTTTGTTCGCCAAAATGATCAAGTCGCTGTGTTTTCATTAGATTATGAACCCGAGCTAAAAGCGACCATTATTCCGCAACTGGCACAAAATAAATCAACACCTAATCATATTACCAGTATGGCCTTATTATCAGGTGGTAGCTCAATTTTATTAGGCGATGACAATGGTTCAGTCAGTCAATGGTTCGAAGTTTCCACAGATGAAGGGCGTGAATTTAAAGAAATTCGTCGTTTCAAAGTGAGTGACAATGAACCGATAACCGCCATATATACCGAGCAATATCGTAAAAGTTTTTATACCGAAACACCGTCAGGTGAAATGGGCATGTTTTATACCACCAGCGAAGCAGATTTATGGCGTGGTAATTTACACCAAGGTAATGCTCAAGCGCTTTCTATTGCCCCTCGTGCCGATGGTTTAGTGGTATTTTCGAACAAAGAATTGGCTATTTTCTCTGTCAAAAATGAGCACCCAGAAGTTACTTGGCAAGCACTTTGGCAAGAAGTTTGGTATGAAAGTTATCCTGAACCTGAGTTTATTTGGCAATCTACTTCTGGCTCTGATGATTTTGAAGCAAAATTTTCTTTGGTGCCTATTTCGTTTGGTACCATTAAAGCCGCATCATACGCTATGATGTTTGCCGTACCTATTGCCTTAACTGCCGCCATTTATACGGCTTACTTTATGACGCCTGGTATGCGCAGAAAAGTTAAACCGACCATTGAGATGATGGAAGCCTTGCCAACCGTTATTTTAGGTTTCTTGGCTGGACTTTGGTTAGCCCCTATTATTGAAATTTACTTACCGGCTATCTGCTTATTGCTGGTTTTTATTCCATCCTCAGTGTTTATTACCGCTTTCTCATGGCACAAATTACCTCGAAAATACAAAACACTTATTCCTGAAACATGGGCACCTATTATTTTAATACCGGCTATTTTACTGGCGTCTTATGCGGCATTCGCCTTATCTCCTGTGCTTGAATTACACTTGTTTGGTGGTGATGTTCGACAATATATTACTAATGATTTAGGCATTAGTTTTGACCAACGAAATGCTTTAGTTGTGGGTATTGCCATGGGATTTGCGGTTATTCCTACGATATTCTCTATGGCTGAAGATGCTATTTTCAGTGTCCCTAGGCATTTAACCAGTGGTTCTTTGGCATTAGGCGCCACTCAATGGCAAACCTTAATTAAAGTGGTGTTACTGACCGCCAGCCCAGGCATATTTTCTGCCGTTATGATGGGACTTGGCCGTGCGGTGGGAGAAACCATGATTGTGTTAATGGCAACCGGTAATACCCCGATTCTTGATTGGAGTATTTTCCAAGGCATGAGAACACTTGCAGCAAATATTGCGGTTGAAATGCCAGAATCGGAAGTGGGTAGTTCTCATTATCGTATTCTGTTCTTGGCCGCATTTGTTTTATTTGTATTTACCTTTGTAGTCAATACGCTAGCTGAATTTGTACGTCAGCGTTTGCGTGAAAAATATAGCTCATTGTAAGGAAGGCGACATAGCATGAATAATTGGTTTAAGTCTGGCTCTCCTTGGGTGTGGTTGTCAGCAGGTGGTGTTAGCATCAGCCTGATATCGGTTTTAGGTTTACTGGGGTTAATCGCCTGGCGCGGTTTAAGTTATTTTTGGCCAGCAGATATTTATCAGTTTGAAATGACTGATGAGCAAGGTAAAAATTTAACGGTTATTGGTGAAATTTACGAAAGAGAGAGTATACCTGCATCACAGTTGGTACATCTAAATCTCAATATTGACGAGTCAGCTGAAACTATTGAGCGACTATTAATTAAAACCGGTAATCGTGAATTAGTCAGTTTAGACTTTCGCTGGATTTTAGTACCGCAAATTAATAACACCTCTTTACCTGAAGAGTTAGTGGTTATTGAGCGTCGCACTAATGGTAATTTCTATGGCTTTATCGAGGAAGTTATTCTAGATGGTCAGGTGGTAGAGCAAAATGAAATGTTACAGCTCGTTGAGCGAGTTAGTGACTTTCAAGCTGAAATGGAAGACTTACAAAAGTCTGATATTGGCGCCATTAACTATCAAATAGAACGCACGCGCTTAGAAGAGCGCAAGCATATACTTGATGACACGCTTACTGCGCAATTGCAGCAAGAGTTTAAAGATAAAGTTGCAGGCTTAAAGGCTGAATATAGTGTGCTAGAAGAGCAGTTGATGGCTTTACGTGAGAAAATCTCCCGTGACCAAATTGTTGTGCGCGCTATGGATGGACAAAAAGTTACCATTAATTTTGAAGATGTATTACAGGTTACCTTTAATAATAAACTCAACGTATTTGAAAAGCTGAAAATGTTTTTTAGTCAAATTGGGGCATTTGTTAGCGAAGATCCGCGTGAGGCGAACACAGAAGGTGGTGTATTTCCTGCGATATTCGGTACGGTATTAATGGTGCTGTTAATGACAGTGATTGTTTCGCCATTGGGTGTTGTTGCCGCCATTTATTTGCATGAATACGCCGGTAACAATGCGCTCACAAAACTACTACGCATTGCCGTCATTAACCTTGCAGGTGTACCCTCTATTGTTTATGGGGTATTTGGTTTAGGTTTCTTTGTCTATATGGTGGGGGGTAGCTTAGACGATTTGTTTTATGCTGAAACACTGCCTAGCCCGACCTTTGGTACGCCAGGCGTGATGTGGTCAGCGCTTACCTTGGCTATTTTAACCTTACCTGTAGTTATTGTTTCAACTGAGGAAGGCTTATCGCGTATTCCTTCTGCTATGCGACACGGTAGCTTAGCTTTAGGCGCCACTAAAGCTGAAACCTTATGGCGTATTATTTTACCTATTGCGAGTCCGGCGATTATGACCGGCATTATTTTAGCCATAGCACGTGCGGCAGGTGAAGTTGCGCCACTGATGTTAGTTGGTGTGGTGAAAATGGCGCCAAACTTACCCCTGGATGGTAACTTCCCGTTTTTACATTTAGACCGTAAATTTATGCACTTAGGTTTTCACATTTATGACGTTGGCTTTCAAAGCCCCAATGTTGAAGCGGCCAGACCTTTGGTTTATGCCACGGCATTATTATTAGTGAGTATTATTGTTGCTTTGAATATAACTGCGGTCTCTATTCGTAATCGCTTGCGGGAAAAATATCGTATGTTAGATCAATAAGCTCAGACGATAAAACCAAGCAATTTAAAAAATTAAAAGATGCACGGGAAGTAATTCCTATCTATTGAACAAGATTTAAAGAGAATACTATGATTTCTGTTACCCCAAAAAAATTATCAGAACACAGGGTTAAGCTAGATCTTAATAACCTGTCGCCAGAGCAAGTAGCGTTAGAAATTAAGAACCTAGACTTATATTATGGTAACAAGCAAGCATTGCAAAATATTTCAATGTCGATTCCTAAGGGGCAAGTCACTGCTTTTATCGGACCCAGTGGTTGTGGCAAGTCAACCTTGTTGCGTTGCATAAACCGGATGAATGATTTAGTCGATATTTGTAAGATAACAGGTGAAATAAACCTTAATGGTGAGAATATTTACGATCGCCATACCGATGTGGCGGCTTTGCGTCGTAAAGTAGGTATGGTATTTCAACGGCCAAACCCTTTCCCTAAATCTATCTATGAAAATGTTGTTTATGGTTTGCGTATCACCGGGGTCAACAACCGCCGTGTGCTAGACGAAGCGGTAGAAAAAGCCTTGCGTAGTGCGGCGTTGTGGAATGAGGTTAAAGATAGGTTGCATGAGAGTGCTTTGGGGCTTTCGGGTGGTCAGCAACAACGTCTAGTGATTGCGCGCGCTATTGCTATTGAACCTGAAGTGTTATTATTAGATGAACCAACATCAGCTTTGGATCCTATTTCAACTTTAACCATTGAAGAATTGATCAATGATTTAAAGAAACAGTTTACTGTGGTAATTGTTACCCATAATATGCAACAAGCGGCGCGTGTGTCAGATCAAACTGCCTTTATGTATATGGGTGACCTTATTGAGTATAGTGACACCAATACCTTGTTTACGACGCCAGCAAAGAAGAAAACAGAAGATTATATTACTGGCCGTTACGGTTAAATAAAATTGACGATAAACAGAGGGTTATACCGTGGATAATTTAAATATTGGTCGTCATATTTCTGGCCAGTTTAACGAAGACTTAGAACGTATTATGAATCATGTTATGCATATGGGTGGCTTGGTTGAAAAACAGCTAGCTGATGCACTAACATCGGTTTGTGATGCGGATGAAGCGCTAGCGAAAAAAGTGCTCAACAACGACTATTTGATTAATAACGCCGAAGTGACTATTGATGATGAGTGTACGCGTATCATTGCCAAGCGTCAGCCAGCAGCAGGTGACTTACGTCTAGTGATGGCAATTGTAAAAACCATTACTGATTTAGAGCGTATTGGCGATGAAGCAGGTAAAATTGCTAATGTCACCTTAGAAAGCTTATCAGGTAAGCATAAAGACCTATTATCGAATTTGGATAATTTGGGTCGTCATGTATTAACCTTTTTACAAGCCACTTTGGATGCGTTTACTCGCATGGATGTTGAAGCAGCGATTAAAGTACATAAAAACGATGATAAAATTGATCGTGAATATGAAGCCTTAATGCGCCAACTTATGACTTATATGATGGAAGACCCACGTTCAATTCCACAAGTGATGAGTGTTATTTGGTCAGCCCGAGCGTTAGAGCGTATTGGTGATCGTTGTCAAAATATTTGTGAATACATTATTTATTTTGTCAAAGGTAAATCGGTGCGTCATACCACACCTGAAGACTTCGAGTCTTTATCTTAAATCATTAACTTAAATTAATGTATTTAGTTATAGACATTATTGGCTATTGTATGGCTAATAATGTCTATACTTTTAATGGCACAGATAATCAACAATCATGCTATAAACAGCCACTGTCTTGTGATAAAACCTTTGAATTCACTTTCAAATGCTTTAATATCCGCGTCGAATAAAAAACAAAGAGCTTAAGCTCCTGGAAATTAATTATGGCCAGAAACTCGATAATTGGCATATTTGCAAAGTCGCCAATTAAACCCTTAGAAAAACATATTCGAATAGTACATAAGTGTTGTAGTCAGCTTGTGCCTTTTTTCGCGGCAGTGACCGAAGAAGATTGGAGTAGTGCGGGAAAAATTCGTAAGAAAATTTCTAAATTGGAATGTGATGCTGACGATTTAAAACGTCAAATTCGCTTAGAACTTCCAGGCGGTTTATTTATGCCCGTCGATCGTGCTGATTTACTAGAGTTATTATCTCAACAAGACAAAATTGCCAATCGCGCAAAGGATATTGCCGGACGTATCTTTGGCCGAAAATTAACCATTCCTACCGAATTACAAGCGCAGTTTATTGCTTATGTAGCGCGTAGTATCGACGCAGCTGAAAAAGCCGCAGATGCAATAAATGAACTGGATGACTTATTAGAAACTGGATTTCGTGGTCGCGAAGTTGATTTGGTCACTAAAATGATCAGTCAACTTGATGAAATTGAAGATGAAACAGATGGTATGCAAATTAAATTACGTAAAGATTTACTAAATATTGAAAAAGATTTAAATTGCATAGATGTGATGTTTTTATATCAAATCATTGATTGGGTTGGCGACTTAGCTGATCTTGCCGAACGTGTTGGCGCACGTTTAGAAATTCTTTTAGCTAGAAAATAAGGCTGACTTATGGAAATTTTACTCACTCATGGCTCTACGTTAGTCATGATCGCCGCTGCTGTCGGCTTTTTTATGGCATGGGGCATAGGTGCAAACGATGTTGCTAATGCTATGGGAACATCAGTTGGTTCAAAAGCATTAACGATTAAGCAAGCTATTATTATTGCAATGATTTTCGAATTTGCTGGTGCATATTTAGCCGGTGGTGAAGTTACATCAACCATACGTAAGGGCATTATTGACCCAGCGTTATTTGTCGATATTCCTGAATTATTAGTCTTTGGTATGATTTCTGCCTTATTAGCCGCCGCAACTTGGTTGTTAGTAGCGTCTGTTTTAGGTTGGCCGGTATCTACTACTCACTCAATTGTTGGCGCTATTATCGGCTTTGCTGCCATCGGCATAAGCCCTGATACAGTAGCTTGGGGTAAAGTAGGCGGTATTGTGGGTAGTTGGGTTGTTACACCGTTGATCTCGGGTGTTATTGCTTTTATTATTTTTAATAGTGCACAAAAACTCATTTTTGATACCGACAAACCATTAGAACAAGCAAAACGTTATGTGCCGTTTTACATGTTCTTAGCGGGTTTTGTTTTATCGTTAGTGACCATTAAAAAAGGTTTAAAACATATAGGTTTAGAGAATATAAACTTAGGTTTTTATAACTTTGAAATTGCCGGCGCTGGTGGCTATTACCTAGCGATTATTGTCGCTGTTATTGTTGCTATTATTGGTAAGTATTTTATCACTCGTCTTAAATTTGATGAAAAAGCAGATAAAACTACACATTACGCTAATGTTGAAAAAGTATTTGCTGTCTTGATGATAGTAACCGCTTGTTGTATGGCGTTTGCTCATGGTTCAAATGATGTTGCCAATGCCATTGGGCCATTAGCTGCTGTCGTTAGTATTGTGGATAACGGTGGTGAAATTGCCAAGAAAGCTTCACTAGTTTGGTGGATTTTACCACTGGGTGGTTTAGGTATTGTTGCCGGTCTTGCATTGTTTGGTCATCGTGTTATGGCCACTATTGGTACTGGGATTACTCACTTAACACCGAGTCGAGGTTTTGCTGCTGAGTTAGCCGCTGCATGTACAGTCGTTATTGCTTCAGGTGCAGGCCTACCTATTTCAACCACACAAACATTAGTGGGTGCGGTGCTAGGGGTAGGAATGGCGCGTGGTATTGCTGCTATTAATTTAGGTGTAGTGCGTAATATTGTTATCTCTTGGGTGATTACATTACCTATAGGTGCAGGTCTTTCAATTATCTTCTTCTGGATAATGAAAGGTATATTTAGCTAATAGGCTAAGTATGAAAACGTAAATCAAGCCAGCAAATATGCTGGCTTTTTTATCTTCAGCCCTTTCCTAGCCATCCCTAGCTCCACGGCATCAGTGCTTAGATGCACGTCGATGTGAAAGCATGATAATATTTAGGCCTTTCAGGTATGCTCTTTTTCGTGGCATTTTTTGTGGTATTTTTCGTAGGATTAGTACGGCTCGGTAATTGCTCGGTAATTGCTCAGGTATTACTGCATTGACTTAGCTGCTTGTAATAACCTGTTCGTCAATGTGCAAGAGTGATGAGGTGGGTGAGGTAATAGGATTGCTATGAGTTGAGATAATGGCATGACTGCTGTTTTTTTATGCTATATCAAGTAATTATCAATACAAGTCAATAAAATGGCTTGCGAGCGAGTTTAATTCCCGATACTATGTCGCTTCTTTCAAAGTGAATACGATGTTTATCTGGTTTATTCATTTAAAGACAGTGCCTTGATAGCTCAGTCGGTAGAGCAGAGGATTGAAAATCCTCGTGTCCCTGGTTCGATTCCGGGTCAAGGCACCATATTATATTCTAGTAAAAAGCATTCTAGTAAAACATAGTCTAGTAAAAATTTAAAACCTTAACATTTATATGTTGAGGTTTTTTTTTGGCTGAAATTTATCTTTGCTCTCTCTTGACTATTGTTGTTGATGTTATTGATGTTACTGGGCCGGTAACTATTTTTTATCTGACATAAAAAATGCCTGCTAATCAGCAGGCATTTTATTTAGTTCGTTTGCTCTGTTGGCAAAAAACCTATTTTTTCTGAGCCTGTTTACTGGCACTTTTAGTGGCTCGACGCTCGGCTATTACTTGTTTTATGTCGCCGCCAATATGTTCTTCACCACGCGCTTTAGCAAGGTTGATTTGTTTTTCACGTTCCTGAAAGCCACTTTTTTGCTCGTCAGTGTATTTATCATAACAACGTGGGCAACTTACGCCTTGAATATAATGCTCGCTGGTTTTTTCTGCTGCTGTAATTGGATAACGACAGGCATAGCATTGGTCATATTGACCACGCTCTAAATTATGGTTAACGGCAACTCGGCTGTCAAATACAAAACATTCGCCTTGCCACATAGTGTCTTGTTCAGGGACTTCTTCAAGGTATTTTAATACGCCACCTTCTAGATGGTAAACTTCTTCAAAGCCTTGCTCTTTTAGATAGGCGGTGGACTTTTCACAACGTATACCGCCGGTACAGAACATAGCGACTTTTTTGTGTTTAGTTTTATCTAAATTTTTCGCGACATATTCAGGAAATTCACGGAAGCTTTCGGTATTTGGGTTGATAGCATTCTTAAAACTGCCAATTTCTACTTCGTAATCATTGCGGGTATCTATCAAGATCATTTCGGGATCAGAAATAAGGGCATTCCAATCTTTGGGTTTAACATAAGTGCCAACGGTAAGTGTTGGATCTATACCTTCGACACCCATGGTGACAATTTCTTTTTTTAATTTAACTTTCGTGCGAGCAAAAGGGTTGTCTTGATGAAACGAGCATTTAGCTGACACGCCAGATAAACGACTGTCACTGTTAATAAAGGCGAGTACGGCGTCTATGCCTATTTGTGAACCAGCGATAGTGCCGTTGATACCTTCAAGCGCTAAAAGTAAGGTGCCTTTAACTGCATTGTCTTCCATCACTTGTAGCAAAGGTGGCTTAATAGCGTCGAAGTTCTCTAAGCGAACAAATTTATATAAGGCGCAAACGGTAATGTTATTCATATTTTATTGACCCATTGAGCGAGCCTGATAGTAAGTCAGGAGCTATAGATTGAATGTTAACCTACCGCTAAGGCAGGCGTGCTAATTTTACCATATACTGATAAATCGGCAGCATTCTAGCAAATGTCGATTCTGGCGAATAGTGTTTAGATCATTTTTGTTAAAGGTAAGTCAAGTGTGGCTGTAAACTTGGCCCTGCCACATATTGTTGACAGCTGTTTATTAAGTATATTTTCTTGGCATAGCCTTTATGAGAACGCTTGTTATAATACGGCGCATTGCTATTTAATAACGTGTATTGTAAACACGTATTTTACCTATTTTTTTCTGGAGTTGTTTAGCCCATGTCTAACACCAATTTACTTAATGAAACGCACAACCCGGCTTTAACTAGCTGGGTAGAGTCTGCCAATGTAGAAAATTGTGACTTTCCAATACAAAACCTACCTTTTGCTAGTTTTAAGCGAAAAGACAGTAAAGAAGACTGTCGAGCAGGTGTAGCCATTGGTGATCAGGTTATTGATTTAAAAGCGCTATTCGCCTTGGATATTTTTGCTGGCGACACACAATTAGCCCTGGAGCAATGCTGTCACATTCAGTTAAATGCTTTTATGGCGATGGGTAACCGTTTTTGGAGCGCTTTACGCCAAGCGTTATCACAAGCATTAACCCAAGGGTCAGCATTACAAACGAAAGTAGCATCATGTTTAATCGCACAAACCGATGTTGAATTTGCTTTGCCATGTCAAATTGGTGATTACACTGATTTTTACACTTCGATTCATCATGCCACATCGGTTGGCAGCAAGTTCCGTCCTGATAACCCGTTGTTACCCAATTATAAATGGGTTCCTATCGGTTACCATGGTCGTTCTTCTTCGATTGAGATCTCTGGTAGTAACTTTAAGCGTCCTAAAGGACAAACTAAGGCACCAACAGCAACAGAGCCTTCTTTTGGTCCATGTAAGCGTTTAGATTATGAAATGGAAGTGGGTATATTTATTGGTAAGGGTAATGCTTTGGGTGAGCCTATTAGCATCGAAAATGCCGAAGATCATGTTTTTGGTATGTGTTTATTTAATGATTGGTCAGCACGAGATATTCAAGGTTGGGAATATCAACCTTTAGGGCCATTCTTGTCAAAAAGCTTTGCATCAACAGTTTCTCCGTGGATTGTAACGTCAGAAGCCTTAGCACCTTATCGGTCAACATGGACACGTGACGCAGCGGATCCTCAGCCTATGCCTTACTTAGAGTCAGAGCACAATCGAGATTTTGGTTCTTTAGATTTAAGCTTACAGGTATTAATTGAAACTGAGACCATGCGTAATGCCAAGCAAGCACCGGTGCAATTGTCGCAATCAAATTTTAAAGATTCATATTGGACCGTAGCGCAGATGGTAGCGCACCATACGGTTAATGGTTGTAACCTGCGCTCAGGTGATATGTTTGGTAGCGGTACACAGTCGGGCCCTAAACCAGAAGAAGCCGGTTCAATGCTTGAATTATCGAATGCTGGCTCAGAGCCTATTCACTTGCCTAATGGTGAAACTCGTACTTTCTTAGAAGATGGTGATTGTGTCATTATGAAAGGTTGGTGTGAAAAAATCGGGGCTGCGCGCATAGGTTTTGGTGCAGTAAGCGCTACTGTTTTAGCCGCTGATTAAACTGTCGTATTATTGAACTAATAAAGCTCCTAAATTGGAGCTTTTTTTATGTTTGGTTCACTATATCACTAGCTATTGAGCAAATTGCTGACTGTCCCTAAAGACCAAAACAAACAAAAAATTAATATTGATAACTTAACTTTAACTAGGCTTTTTGCCTCAGTAAATGCTGACTTTAGAAAAAGTTCATTTTTTTTATGTTTTTTTTTATTGATTAAATATGCAGATAATATTTAATTTAATACGAAAATCTTCGCACACGCTTCGCTGGTATATTTCATTCTAACGCATAAGCGCTGTAGGCTGCAGTGCAATTGACTATGCTGATGTGTTTTGCATAAATTTTGACTATATTTGCATATTAATTCTTTTTATAGATTCAATGTTAAAGGTCAGTGAAAAAGACTACTTGTAAAGTATTTCTAGCTGTTTTATAAAGCAGCAAGCTGTTTTGATTGTTTACAACAATATAAATTTTTGTGATAAGCGAAATGGGTAAAAATAAAATTATAAAATAGATAATTATTAAATAAATAATTATTAAAAACATATTCAAATATATTAGGAAGAAAACAACATGTCTACAACATTTCGTACTGGTACTTTAGCTCTTGCCATTGGCTTAGCGCTAGGAACAGCACCTAGTTTTGCCGCAGGTTTTGCCGAAGAAGCCGCAAAAAAAGAAAGCATTGAACGTATCGCTGTCGTTGGTTCACGTTCAGCTCCGCGTTCAGTAGCTGAGTCTCCAGTACCAATTGATATCATTGGTGGTGATGAGCTAGGTAAAAACGCTTCAAGTGATATGCTTGATATGTTAGTAGGCGCAATTCCTTCTTTAAATGCCCGTGCACAACCTATTAGTGATGCTGCATCATTAATTCGTCCAGTAAATTTACGTGGTTTACCTTCTGATTCAACATTAGTGCTTTTAAATGGTAAACGTCGTCACCGTGCATCTGTTATTGCTTTTCAAGGTGGTGGCATCAATGATGGCGCACAAGGTCCTGATATTTCAGTTATCCCAAGTGTCGCTATCAAGCAAGTTGAAGTACTTCGCGATGGTGCTGCTGCACAATACGGCTCTGATGCAATTGCTGGTGTAATGAACTTTGTACTTAAAGATGACGCAGATGGCGGTTCAATGTCTGTGAAACAAGGTTCTTATTACGAAGGTGATGGTGATCAAACGATTATAGACGGTAATGTTGGTTTACCATTTACCAAAGATGGTTTTGTTAACTTAAGCTTTCAATTAAAAAATGCTGATGCAACAAGCCGAAGTGTACAACGTCCTGATGCAGCAAACATTGCAAGTCAAGGCAATACTTCTATCCAAAGCCCAGCGCAAATTTGGGGTAATCCAGAAGTTAAAGACGATATTACGTTTTTCGGTAATGTTGGCTTAGATCTTGGTAATGATAAAGAATTTTACATGTTTGGTAACTATTCTGAGCGTGATGTAACCGGTGGTTTTTATTACCGTAACCCACATAACCGTGGCAATGTTTTCTCGGTTGATGGTGGTGAAACTTTACTTGTAGGTGATGTTGGCGAATCAGAAGGTGCAGCGCGTACTTGTGCTGTCGTTAATATTCCAAAAAATAGTGATGGCTCTGACGGTAATGTTTTAGATAGCGCTGACTATCAAGCAATGGTAGCTGATCCAAATTGTTTCTCAATGAACCAAATTATGCCAGGTGGTTATACTCCACAATTTGGTGGCAACATCACAGATACCTCATTAACTGTTGGTACTAAAGGCGAAATTAACGAAGGTTTCTTAAAAGATTGGTTTTTTGATGTTAGTGGCTCAGTAGGTCGCAGTGAATCTAAATTTAATTTAAAGAATACTTTAAACCCATCACTTGGTTTAGATACACCGTTAGATTTTGATACCGGTAGTTATATCCAAATGGAAAAAACTTTTAACTTTGATTTAGTTAAAGGTTTTGATATGGGTCTTGAAGAGCCAGTTAACGTTGCTATGGGTCTTGAATGGCGTGAAGAAAGCTTTGAAATAGTTTCAGGCGGAAAAGCTTCATGGGAAGCCGGTGCTTATGCAGACCAAGGTTTTAACATTGGCTCACACGGTTTTAAAGGCTTTGGTCCTGAAACTCAAGGTCGTAACGACCGTCGCAATGTTGCCGCTTATATTGATGTTGAAGCCCAAGTAACAGAAGACCTTTTAGTTGGCGCAGCTGTTCGTCACGAAAGCTTTAATACTTTTGGTAGCACAACTAATTACAAGCTAACTGCACAATTAAGACTTAACGATGAGATTTCACTACGTGGCTCTCATAGTACTGGTTTTAGAGCACCAACAGTGGGTCAAGCCAATGTTGTTAATACACAAACTTCATTAGTTGCTGGTGAGTTAATTCAAACTTTCCTTGCGCCGCCAACTAACCCATTGTCAGAATTTTACGGTGGTAAAGAGTTAACGCCAGAAGAGTCAAAAAGTTTTGCTTTTGGTGGTGTTTATCAATATGACGACTTCTTCTTTACCCTTGATTACTACAACATTGAAGTAACTGACCGTTTAGCACAGTCAAGTCAAATCAATGTATTAGCAGCTGACTACACAGCGCTTGAAGCATTAGGTGTTGTTAACCCTGAGCTAATTTCAGCGGTTTCGTATTTTTCTAATGATTTTGACACTACCACACAAGGTGTTGATGTTGTTGCAAACTATACAATGGCATTAATGGGCGGCGATACGTTGTTATCATTAGCGTATAACTGGAATGAAACAACGGTTGATCAGTTTAATCCAGAGACCACTAATGAAGGCAAAGTTCATCGTTTAGAAGAAGGTATGCCTGATCATCGCGCTACCTTTACTGTTTCTCAATCTTGGGAAGATGTATCAACTTTTGTTCGTGTAAACTACTTTGGTGAGTATTTTGCAACGCATGCTGATGATGCTTGTGCTGTAGGTTGTTGGAACGAGATTGCTGATTCAGCGGTTACTGTTGATGCAGAAGTAAGCTACTTCTTAAATGATAGTATTACCTTGTCAGTTGGTGCTAATAATATCTTTGATCAAGAAGCACAAAAGTTACCTGCTGAATCATACGGTCAGTTAGGTGCTGAATACTACGAAAGTGGACCATTTGATTACAACGGTGGTTTCTACTACGTAAAAGCAACTTATAACTTTTAATGTAAAAGTTAATTAAGTCTAAAAAGCCATATCATTTGATATGGCTTTTTTATGTTCAGGCCTCGCTGATACCTTTTGTATTTCTCAACATTAATGCTGCTCTAGAAATTCTCCCGCATGACGCTGTTGACTTACCGCCATGTTCGTCACTAACAATCACTTAGTGGTTAAAACAAGCAGAAATCGAGTGGGGTGGCTTACTCACCCAGTTGAGCGGTTAGTTACTGCCATTAGATAAGATGTTGTGTTGTTTTATATAACTTTGTTGGTATTTATTTAATTCGGCAAGTCTTTGCTCTGCTATTGCTGCTTTAATTTCAAGCCCTTTTAAACCCTGTTCAACAAAAGGCTTGGCTGTTACTCGGTTGAGCATTGTAAAGCCAGTGTAGAGAAATTCTTTTTGTCGGTATTCAGCTACTTCCAAGCCATAGCGCACAGTAAAGTCAGCTTGGCAACAAAGTAAAAAATCATCAAACTCTTCTGGTTTTCGCCAAACATCTAATTGATTATATAGCTTTAAAATAGTACTAGCTTTTAATTGAAATACTTTATGTGCATACAAGTGAAACTGACAAACCTTTAGCGCCAAATTTTTGTGTGCTGTTGGCACCCTTAAACGCTTACAAACCGCCTCTATTAAAGTCACTCCTGGTATTTCATGATCAGCATCAGCAGGTAAGCTGCCTTGTTGGGTTAACGACTGACCTAGGTTATAGCAAACACTGGCAAACCTAACGGTCGTTTTTTCAGAGAGTAAAACCGCTTGTTTGAGTACTATCATAGTCTGTGATCCGGAGCACATTTTTTCCTGCGATTTTGCTAGCTCTGGCGTGTCCCATAAATCATGTAAATCAGGCCAAAGCGATTTTAGGGCTTGGCATTGATACAATACTTGAAAAAACACTTCAGGGTGAGTATCGGCTAAGCTGCGCTCCATTTCTTGCCATATTCGTTCAGCAGAAAGACTGGATAATTCACCACTTTTACTGAGTTTGGTCATTAAGGCTAATGTTTCTGGCGCTATGGTAAAACCATAATCGTGATACCTAGCGGCAAAACGAGCAACACGTAAAACCCGTAGTGGGTCTTCAATAAAAGCTGGGGAAACATGACGTAATACGCGATTATCTAGGTCTATTTGGCCGTTGTAAGGATCAATTATTTTACCACTTTCATCCATCGCCATAGCGTTAATACTGAGATCTCTGCGCAGTAAGTCTTCCTCAAGCGTCACGCTGGCTGATGCATCGCAATTAAAGCCGGTATAGCCTTGGCCCGCTTTTTTTTCGGTGCGAGCTAAGGCGTATTCTTGTCTACTTTGTGGATGGATAAATACTGGAAAGTCTTTGCCTACTTGTAAAAAGCCAAGGCTGAGCATTTCCTGAACGCTAGAGCCGACCACGACATAGTCATTATCAACAACAGGGCGTTTCAGGAGAGCATCGCGTACGGCGCCACCGACTAAAAAAGTGTTTAGTTGCTGTGTTATATTTGCCATTGAGCGCTATAAACCTCTGAAAATGAGTAATGGATAGGAAATTATATTGCTTAACTTTAACATAATAGCGACTGACTTTTGACATATGATTGCGTTCAGGTTAATTTTGCAGGGTCGATTCATCAGTTAAGATTTCCTATGTATACTAGTTATTTTGGTTTAGAAGAAAAGCCATTTTCAATTGCCCCAAACCCTGATTATTTGTTTATGAGTGATCGTCACCGCGAAGCCCTTAATCACTTAACTTATGGCTTAGGTGATACCGGTGGCTTTGTCTTACTTACCGGCGAAGTAGGCACGGGGAAAACCACGCTGAGTCGGCATTTAATGGCAAACTTGCCCGAAAATACCCAAGCCGCTTTTATTCTTAATCCTACTTTATCGAGTCAAGAGTTGTTAGCGACCCTTTGTGATGAATTAAACATTCGTTATCGCAAAACCGGCGCAACCTTAAAAACCCTCACCGATAAAATACAACAAAAGTTACTCAAAAATCATAGTGATGATCTTAATACCTTGTTGATTATTGATGAAGCGCAACATTTGCAACCTGAAGTGTTAGAGCAGCTCAGGCTATTAACCAACTTAGAAACTAATACCAAAAAACTTTTACAAGTGATTTTGATTGGTCAACCTGAATTACAGCAGTTATTGCAGCGTCGAGATTTACGGCAATTAGCGCAAAGAATTACGGCGCGCTATCATTTACTACCCCTGAATAGGCAAGAAGTTGAGCAATATCTTAAACACCGCTTATCCGTAGCAAAATGTTTCCGTAATATTTTTGATAAAAGTGCCGTTAGCGCCATCCATAAAATTTGTAACGGTATTCCGCGTTTAATGAATTTGTTAGCCGAGCGATCTTTGATAAATGCTTATAACAGCAACAATGCTGTGGTTAACCGTAAAATTGTACTTCAAGCGGCTCATGATGCCTTAGGTGATGAATTTCAGGTAAGGCCTTGGTGGCAACATTCGTCGGCAAAAGCGGGTGGCCTAGTGACTGCATTAGGCTTAGTTTTAGCGCTAGGCGTTTGGTGGGGAGCATATCAACCTGAGGGGGTTGTTTTAGAGACTAAGGTAACTCGTGCGGCTATAAATCAGCCAGATCCTATTACTGAGCAGGAGCCGTTAGTTGATCGAGAAGCGCCAGCTGTCGTTACTACAGCATTAGCTCAAGCAGATGCTGATACGAGTAATGATATTAACAGCGGTACTAATAATGGTACTAATCTGCTTGCCTTGGCTGTCGATCAAACGACTCAGGCCAAAGCAAGTAACACGAAGCTTGAAAATGATCTTGCGGTAGCCACGAGTAAAACGGTTAGTCGTCAGGCAGGGTTAACTGATGAACAAGGCGATACTGAACAATATATAGCGAGTGAAAGTAGCTTAGCCGATGCGCAAATTGCTCTGCCAACAAGCGCACAAAAATCAGCGCCAAAGCCTAATAAAATGTCTGGTGAAAACTTTGTCGTTAAAGCTGAAGCTGGGGTGTCTGATGAGTTGTTGGCAAGTTTTCAATCGGCTATCGAGCACACCAAACAAAGTGACGATGCTAAAGAAAATGTAGTAGCGGGCAGTAGTGAACTCATACCGCTGGCACAAATGCCAACTTGGGTGCAAGACGGTGTGCCTTCGCTGGCGTTTGAAATGCATCTTTATGCTAGTGATGGGCAAGGCTGGGTAAGGGTGAATGGCCGTGATCGTTATGAAGGCGATTATATTAGCCGCGAATTACTGCTTAATGAAATACTTCCACAACGGGTAGTACTGAGTTTTCGAGGGGAAAAATTCACTATGTCAGCGTTATCTACCTGGAATTAGAGTAAAAAATTAGCCGCAGTTTTCTTAATGATAACGCAGGTTAACCATCAGCCTTTAGAGCTGATGGTTGATCTTTTGACCTACTGCCAAGCTGGCATTTGGGCTTCGTAACTTTCTATCTTAGCAATTTTATTTAACGTCCAACCCACACTGTCAACACCGTTTTCCAAACAGTATTTATGGAAAGGCGCAATAGTAAAATCATATTGTGCACTGGCTGTTTTAACCGTACTGGCGACTAAGTCAACGGTAAGGTGTTGTAAACCCTCTTTTGACTGTTGAAATAGCGTCGCTATAGCTGCTTCCGGTAATATCACAGGTAAAATGCCAATATTGATACAGTTAGCATAGAAAATATCAGCAAAACTAGACGCGATAATCACTTGAAAACCATACTCTTGTAGCGCCCAAGGTGCATGCTCGCGACTTGAGCCACAACCAAAGTTTTCACCAGCGAGTAAAATACTTGCCCCTTGATACTGTGGCTTGTTAAGGACAAACTCAGGATTGTTTTCGTTACCCAAGTTGTCTAAATAGCGACGGTCATGAAATAGGTGTTGGCCAAAACCTGTGCGAGTGGTTTTTTGTAAAAATTGTTTTGGAATGATTTGATCTGTATCAACATTCGCCGTGTCCAATGGCACAACTAAGCCATGATGTTGGTTAAATTTTTCCATGTTATGCTCCTTGAACTTGTGAGTTAATCGAGGTTAAGTCGACAAAGTGACCTGCAATGGCAGAAGCTGCCGCTAATTCAGGGCTGACTAAGTGGGTACGACTGCCGCGGCCTTGTCGGCCTTCAAAGTTTCGGTTGCTGGTAGAAGCGCAGCGATCACCGTGTGTTAACACATCATCATTCATGCCTAAACACATTGAGCAACCCGGTAAGCGCCATTCAAAGCCGGCATCAATAAACGTTTGTGCTAAGCCTTCAGCTTCGGCTTGTTCTTTAACTCGATAAGAGCCTGGTACAACGATAGCGTTAACCGTAGCTGAAACTTTTTTACCTTTGGCCACTGCAGCGGCGGCGCGTAAATCTTCAATTCTAGAATTAGTGCATGAGCCAATAAATACTTTATTAATCGCAATGTCGGTAATTTTAGTGCCGGCCGTTAAGCCCATATATTTTAATGCCGCAATGCATGATTCACGCTCAACGGGGTCAGTAAAATCATCAGGGGAAGGTACAACACTATCAACTTGTGTCACTTGTCCTGGTGTTGTTCCCCAAGTGACTTGGGTTTTAATCTCTTTTGCTTCCAGCGTTAAGTAACTATCAAACTTTGCTTCGCTGTCTGATTTTAGCTGCTGCCAATCTTCAACGGCTTGCTGCCATACCTCGCCTTTTGGCGCGTAATCTTTGCCTTTTAAGTAGTCAAAGGTTTTGGTATCGGGTGCGATAAGCCCAGCTTTGGCGCCAAATTCTACACTCATATTACACACTGTCATGCGCTCTTCCATGGTTAAGCGCTCAATGGCTTCACCACAATATTCAACTACATAACCGGTTGCGCCCGCACTACCTGTTTTACCAATAATGGCTAAAATAATGTCTTTAGCACTTATGCCTGGGGCAACTTGGCCTTTAACTTCAATTCTCATGGTTTTAGCTTTGGTTTGGCGTAAGGTTTGGGTGGCAAACACGTGCTCAACCTCAGAGGTACCAATGCCAAATGCTAAAGCGCCAAAAGCACCGTGTGTTGAGGTATGCGAATCGCCACAAACAATAACTGTGCCTGGTAAAGTTAAGCCTAATTCTGGCCCAATAACATGCACAACACCTTGGTTTTTATGGCCCATGCCGAACAATTCTATGCCAAATTCTTTACAGTTTTTTTCTAGTGTTCTCAATTGATTTGCAGCGCCTTCACCGGCGGCGTTAATTTCAATAGAGCGCGTTGAAATATTATGATCCATAGTCGCAATTGTGCGCTCAGGATGGCGCAGTACACGATTATGAAATTTTAAATTAGCAAAAGCTTGTGGCGAGGTAACTTCGTGGATCAAATGGCGGTCAACAAAGATCAAGGGTGTTTCATCCGCTTTTTCTTCAATGATATGACTTTGCCATAATTTTTCGTATAAAGTGGTGGCCATGCTATTTTGCTCCTGAAGTTTTTTGGTTGTTAACGATATATTGACAGATAATATCGCCCATTTCGTTAGTCGATTTAGCGTTATGGCGTTGCTCGGCACTTAATAAATCGCCGGTAAAGTTACCGGCATTTAGTGCCTCTGCCACGGCAGTCTCAATCGCGTTAGCGGCTTCTGCCTGATTTAAGCTATGACGCAACATTAATGCCGCTGAAAGAATTTGCGCAATAGGGTTAGCAATGCCTTTGCCAGCGATATCTGGCGCTGTGCCACCAGCGGGCTCATACATACCAAAGCCTTGTTCGTTTAAGCTCGCTGAAGGTAATAGTCCCATCGAGCCGGTGATCATGGCGCAGATGTCAGATAAAATATCGCCAAATAAGTTAGAACATAACATGACGTCAAACTGCGCAGGGTTACGTACCAACTGCATCGCCGCGTTATCAACATACATGTGTTCAACTTCGACACTAGGATAGTCTTTTGCCACTTCAATAACGACTTCTCGCCACAATTGAGACGAGGCTAATACATTGGCCTTATCGATAGATATAACCTTGTTACGACGCTTCTGGGCCGCTTGAAAAGCAAGGTGTGCGATGCGGCTGATTTCTTTTCGAGAATAAATCATAGTATCAAAGGCGGCTTCATCTTCTTGGCCTTGATTTTTTCGACCTTTAGGTTCGCCAAAATAGATACCACCGGTTAATTCTCGTATTACTAAAATATCAAAACCCGCTTGTGAAATATCAGCGCGTAAAGGAGAAAGGTGTGACATAGCGCTTTGCAGTTGTGCAGGGCGCATGTTACAAAACAGCCCAAAATGACCTCGTAAACCCAGCAAAGATGCTCTTTCTGGTTGTTCAGTGGGGGGTAAATCACTCCACTTAGGGCCGCCAACCGAGCCAAATAAAATGGCATCAGCTTGTTCACAGCCCTTAACCGTACTCTCTGGTAGTGCTTGGCCATGATTGTCGATAGCGCAGCCACCGACATCATAATGCTCAGTACTTATTTCAAAATTATACTGTTGGGCAACTGTTGCTAAAACTTTTTCTGCTTGGGCCATCACTTCTGGGCCAATACCGTCACCGGCTAATATTGCAATCTTCGACATAGTGTTTTTAAACCTATAAATATATTTAATAAATGAATATAATTTTCAACTAAACTTGGCGTTGGCCATCAATAGCAGCTTCTTTTTTGAACTCAGATTTTAGCTCAGTTTTCAGCTCGGCAACTGTGATAGCACGATGAATACCATTAAGTGCATTGACCAATGCATAACCAGATGCTTTGATAATATCGGTATCTAAGCCGTAGCCATGGAAGTTTCTCCCTTGCCACGACACTACAATGTCAGCCTTACCTAAACCGTCTTCACCTTCACCTTTATTCGAAATTTTGTAGTCGCTGACTTCAAAGTCAATATCAATAGCTTTTTTAATGGCACGATACAGCGCATCAACAGGTCCATTACCGGTTGCGGAAACAATTTTATCTTCATCACCTAAAGCTAATTTAATGCTTGAGGTAGAAAAATCACTACCGCCACTTTGTACATTTAAGGTCTGTAAACGATAAAAGTCTTGTTGGTCTTGTTGTTGAATATTAAAAAGTAAAGCTTCTAAGTCATCATCAAATACTTGGCCTTTTTTGTCGGCTAAGGCCAGAAAGTCAGCGTAAAGCGTTTCTATGTCATAATCAGACTCTTGATAACCTAAGCTTTCCATGCGGTGTTTAATCACATGTCGGCCGCTACGCGAGGTTAAGTTCAACTTGGTTTTGCTGATGCCGACACTTTCTGGTGTCATAATTTCATAGGTGTTACTGGCTTTTAACATGCCGTCTTGGTGGATACCTGATGAATGGCTAAAAGCATTGCCGCCAACAATCGCCTTATTTAGTTGTACTGGCATATTACAAAGCTGGCTGACTAACTTAGAGGTGCGGGCTATTTCTTGATGATTAATACGGGTATGCACGCCTAACAATTCTTGGCGGGTTTTCATGATCATTGCGACTTCTTCAAGTGAGCAATTACCTGCACGTTCACCAATGCCGTTAATGGTACATTCAATTTGTCTTGCACCCGCTTGCACGGCTGACATCGAGTTAGCTACGGCTAGGCCTAAATCATTATGACAATGCACAGAGATAACCGCTTGATCAATATTAGGTACACGATTAAATAACGTTTCTATGATGCCGCCAAATTCGTTAGGTAAAGTGTAACCTACGGTATCAGGAATGTTGACTGTGGTAGCGCCGGCTATAATGGCTTGTTCAACCATACGGCATAAGTTGTCAATCGGGGTTCTACCCGCATCTTCACAAGAGAACTCGACATCATCGGTAAATCTACGTGCATATTTGATGGCGTGTATCGCCATCGCTTGGACATCAGCAAAGCTTTTTTTCAATTTCTGTTGCACATGAACATCAGAAGTAGAAATGAAGGTATGAATACGAAATTGATCGGCTGGTTTTAAGGCCTCGGCACAAGCTTTAATATCTGCTTCTACCGCACGTGCTAGGGCACATACTCGAGAGTTTTTTACGCTGCGCGCTATCTCTTGCACTGACTTAAAATCACCCGGTGACGATACCGGAAAACCCACTTCCATAATGTCGACACCTAAGCGCTCAATCGCATGTGCTATTTGTAATTTTTCATGTACTGATAAACTCGCGTTTAAAGCCTGTTCGCCATCACGTAATGTGGTGTCAAAAATAATAACGTTA
This sequence comes from Colwellia sp. MB3u-4, assembly GCF_014077065.1. Taxonomy (NCBI): domain Bacteria; kingdom Pseudomonadati; phylum Pseudomonadota; class Gammaproteobacteria; order Alteromonadales; family Colwelliaceae; genus Colwellia; species Colwellia sp. MB3u-4. The sequence continues at coordinate 100,680 of NZ_JACGVE010000079.1, forward strand.
TCGTTAGAGATGCCCATGTATGTTCCTGATTTTTTTTGTGAAAATTTACGCTAAATAACGAGCATAAAAAAACCCGCGCTTATTAGCGCGGGTTTAGTGTTTTATTATGTTATCTACTTATTATTTTAAGCAATAAAACCTAGCCGCGCATGGATAATGCGAGGAGGAGGCTAATTCGAATCATGTTAGTAAAGTTTTTCATCGATGCTTTTGCTTAGTATTTTTATTTAACAAATAGTTTATAGCTTATTAATAGCGCATTTTATACTGCTATGTCAATTGTGATTTTGTTATATATTAGAAGTTATTAGCTTTTTGTCTTTATGTATAACCCAATTATGTCTATTGAATTATCTGCTGCTGATTTTTAACTGATAACTTGCTAATATCTGCTGGTCTATATTTTCACTACTTTATGAGTCCAAAATGCCAGCAAAAAGGTTTGTTTTAAACATTTCTCAAAACTATAGTTTTGCTATTTTAAGACCGCTACAAAAAGCACTGCTTAATAGCAACAGAGATGTTTGTTGGTTTGTGCAAGGAAATTCGGTCAATTTAGATTATTTCACTGATAATGAAAAGATATTAAAGACGGTAGATGATGTGGTGAAATATGATCCTGATGCGGTTATTTTCCCCGCTAATATAGCACCGACATTTTTTCCAGGGATTAATGTTGCCGTTTTTCATGGCTTCGATGCTGGCAAAGTAGACAAAAAAGGGCTGAATGATCACTATAAAGTACGTAATTGTTTTGATTTATATTGCACACAGGGGCCAGACTCGACGGCTGAATTTGAACGTTTAGCTAAAAAACATCAAACGTTTAGAGTGATTGAAACTGGCTGGTGTGCATTAGACCCATTATTTTCAAAGAATATCCTTGATAAAAAAGTAGAAAAACCAACAATATTGATGTGCTCAACATTTTCTAAAAAATTAACCTGCGCACCTGAGTTATTTGAGACAGTAAAGCGTTTAAGTGCGACAGGGAAATGGCATTGGTTAATTCAGTTTCATCCCAAAATGGATAAGGGCATTGTTGAACAATATAAATCAATTCAAAATGAACACTTAACTTTTGTTGAAACTGATGATGTTATTCCACTGCTTAAGCAGGCTGATGTGATGGTTTGTGATACGTCTTCTGTACTTATTATGTTTTTGTTGCAAGGTAAACCCGTTGTTACTTTTAATAATATATCTCCCCAAAACTATTTGATTAATATTGATTCACCAGAAAAGTTAGAGGCGTCAGTAGCGTATGCGCTACAAAGACCTAAGTGCTTAATGGATAACATTCAGCACTACATTAATTGTACGCACCCTTATGTGGACGGGAAATCTTCTTATAGATTATTGGCTGCAATTGATAAAGCTATGGCTGAAAAAACCAGCCTTAAAGCTAAACCGCTTGATGTGTTCAGACAATTTAAAATGCGAAAAGAATTGAATTACTGGAAGTTCTAGCAATATTTACGAAAATAACTTAGGGAATTAAGTGTTACGCTATTATAGCTCACCTGATACGTACATTTTTCTTAAGTACCATAGGTGTAATCTGTATTTAGCATTCCTAATAAAGCTAGTACTTTTATTACCATGAAATCCACCATTTAATGACGTAATATCACTGGTGAAGTTTTTATTTTCATTGATGGGGTAAGGGCGCAAACCATATACAGACAAGCCAAGCTCTTGGCAAAATTGCATATCAATATCGACAGGGCGATAAAACAGCTCTCTTGACAATAGTTTTTTCGCGCCAGCCAAGCTAATGGTATAGCCAGTTGCGCAGTTGGGTATTTTTGTGAAATTAATTAATTCAAACGGTTGCTCTAATTTACTTGTTTTTTTGGCTTGGTGATTTCTATTATCGGCTAACTTAATTAAGTCGTATTTCTTTAAGGTCTCGGCAAGTAAAAAAAGCTTGATGAAGTTCTTTTCAATAATCATGTCGTCTTCAAGTATCACCGCGAATTCTATATTTTCAGCGACCATTTTTCGCCAAACATTTTTGTGGCTAATGTAGCAGCCAATTTCACCCAAGCTTAAATCTGCTCTAAAATATTTTTTATTAAGTGCTGCTGAATACTCAATGTTGATTTCAGTCTCAGTTAAGCTGTTACCTTTTATTGCGGGAATTCTTTCGTAGTTAACATCTATCGCTGAAAGCTGCTGATCCATACTCAACATTCGATCCTTTGCACAGTCTAGATTGATGACATATACGGGACATTTTTTTATTATTGACATCTTAGGTACCTTTAATTTATTACTAGGTCGTTGAAAAGCTATTTTTATTTTTTATTAATTCAATGGCAATTTTAGCAATAAGCTTTGGTGATATATCTAATATTTGGTCATCATCATTAATATAGTTGCCAGCATTATTTATCACGGTAACTTGCTTACCTTTAGGGCACACGTTGCTAAATGGACTTGTGCCTTTACTTTGTAATGCAATGGTTGTGGTTTTTGTTGCTGCCGCGACGTGTAGCGGGCCTGAATCCACAGTAATAAGAAGATCCAAATCAGCAATAGTATCAATAAGTTGAGCTATGGTCGTTTTTCCTGCCAAAGAATGGATGTTCACTGCACCTTTTTCTTGGCACAAGCTTACTACCTGCTCAGCTTCAACTGTTTCATCTGGTGCACCTAACATATAAAACGATGTTGGCTTTTGGAGCTGCTGATTCAATAAATTGATCACTTCAGCAGCGTGTCTTACGGGATAATGTCGGCTTAACTTGGCTTTATTTACTATACAAAAACCAATTTTCGTTTTATTAATATCGGCTAAAACACTTTGCGTTGTATCATAAAATAAATCAACTTCAGGTAGATTTTTATGACTATTTTCACACAGTGCATTGGTAATATAAGCATAGCGATTAATATAATGGCGACGTATGTCTAGATGCAAAGCCTTTGTTAGTAATGGCTTACGCATCTCCTTATTGTATCCAATTAGGTTTTTCACGCCACTTATTCTAGCGATCACAGCATCAATTAACGTATTAGTCATTAATATGCCAGCATCAAAGCTTTCATTTTTTAAAGACTTAATAAGGTTAATGATCCCTTGAACTTTATTTTTAGGTCTTTCATCAATGATGAGTTTAAATTTTCCATCTCTATTAAAAGCTTGAGCTGGAATTGACCTGATAACGAGTGTTATTTTTGCCTTTGGATAGCTGCTTTCAAGAAGTTTAAGTGCAGGTGTACAGTTGATACAATCACCTAAAAATCTAGGCATAAAAACAACAATATGGCTGAAGGGCTTAATAATATTTTTCATATCACTTTCTTCTGGAATTAATTACAAATTACCAACGAACTTTGAAACTAGTACGTAAAAATTGACCGCCTATTGCATCTTCACCAAAGGTTAATTTAGCTTCTAAAAAATTACTTTTCATGGCTTTTGCTATTGATAGTTCAACTTCGTGAGAGCGTTGATATTGATAAGTAGTTGATGAGTCAAACTCTGCTGAACGATATAACATTGAAAGCTGGTAGCCGCCAACATTCTGCCAATCGAATCTCATACTCATTGCACTACCAGCAGCGCCATCGTCCGGTGCTTTCAAACTACCCCACCAATGGCCCATTTTAACGTTATCGTTTGAGTAACCCTCATCATATATATGATGTACATACCATGCTGTATGAAATTTGGTATATTCAAAATTCATTGAGGTATTAGTGGTTAAATATGGGACAAATAGGCCAAAATTTTGTGCGATATTACCCAGTTGGTAGTTTTTATGGTCTTTGGTATCTTCACCCGCATACTCCCAGATTAAGCTTAATGGAAAGTCAAACGGCGCTATATCGAACTTGTTGCTAATAGAAGCTTGTTGGTTGCCAAATTCTTTAGAGCAATCTTGCAGCTCGGTGCCGCTGCCCCCACAATTATCACTATTTACCGGATCAGTTATGCCATTCCAGACGTCTTTTATAGATATGTCGCCATCGTCGCCGGCAAACATCAAGGTTCTATTAAAACCTATGGTCCACCAATCAAGTGGTTGAAAACTAAAGTGTAAAGACATCAGTGCTGGTTTACCTGACACGGGTGCTTTTTTGGCATCAAACTGTATGCCGTTTTGTCTTTCTAATACACCTACAGACATCTCATATTTAATATTCCAATCTGTTAATAGTTCAGGGTTACTAATGGTCACATTAAGCGCTGGCTTAGCTTGGGTCGATAATAGTAAGGCACCTTCCTGCGTCGGCGATAACCAGTGTTCTCGATAGCCAATATCAACTTGCAAAACATCCCAGCCAAAGGAAATGTAGCTATTGTTTGGGATTATTTCATCGTTAAATAATGTGCCACCCGCATTTAAAATAAGGTGCTCATTAACTTGCCAAAAGCTGCTTGTTGATATTTTAAAAGAATCGTCAACATGAAGGCCTCGCTGATTGGCCATTAAAAAATCATCTTTAAATGAGTGACTAATCTGTGCTGAAAAATGAGTGACAGCTTTGGTTTTTTTATAACGTTTTATATAAGCATTTAGCCTTTGATATAAAGTAGGATGGCTACTTTTAATTTTGGCTAAGTATTTATAGATTGTTGCCGCATGATATGGGCGTGTTAAAATCGGTAATTTGGTTATGGTAGCGAGTTTTTCAAGCTCTAATTCAAGTAGAGGATCGGTTTTTAAGGGTAAATAGGGGGAAACGCCATTTGCCTGAGTGGTAAATGATATCAGGCAAATATTAATGAGAAATATATAAAGCAAAGTTTTCAAAAATGTTATTCCAGTGTTCTTTAATTTTATTGGTTTTTCACGCAAACTATAATGAAATGGGCTTAGTTAGCCCCAGTTTTCCATGCCTGATTTACGCTTTGAAAATAAACGCGGTAAGATCAAACCAAATAATAAACCAATACTTAATACGATTGCGCCATTAAAAAACCATTGTTTTTTAATGCTAGTATCTTGATTTTTTAATTGTGATTTAGTTTCTGTTAAATCCATATTGAGTGCTGAAATACTGTTTTGTAGGTCACTACGCTCAGATTTTAACGCGTCAATTTCGCTTATTGCTTCATTGAGTTGATCAGTAACATCACTTTTACCTGATTGAAAACTCGCTAATTTTTCATTGAGATCAGCAATAACATAACGCATGCCTGGTTTTGTTGAGACAAGTTTGCTTTCAATCCAGCCAGTACGGTCATTATCGCTAATGATCTCGCTATAATCATTAGATGACTTACCGGTTAATTGTATTTTTTCACCCGCGTTTACCGTACCTTGTATACGGTAATTTTTACCCGCGCCTGAGTGCATATAAACAATTAAATCTTCAGAGATATAACCGGTAGTGGTTGAATTAGTAGATTCTTCAGCAAAAGAGAATAAGGAAGTAAAAAATAATAGTGCAACGAATTTTTGTTTTATGTTTATCATGAAATAACCAATAGCGCCATTTAAACAGAGAATGGCAAAGATAGTAGGACGTTGTAGGAATGATAGCAAGTGGAGTCGCTTAGATTCCTAAGATTTTTGATATAAATTTTTAATCATGTAAGATTGACAGCTACTATTAGCTGTAATTGTACAAAAAATATCGCTGCTTCAGTTAATAGGCTTGATTTATAACTAATATTGGAAAAGTATGACAACCGAAATAGAGCTTAAATATTTAGTTTTAGGCAATGACACCGTAGAAAAAATCACCCAAACACTTAATCGTGAAAATATTCACTTTAGCTATCAAGAAAAGCAATTCACTAATTGCTACTTCGATACCCCAGAGCTGAATTTGCGACAACATGATATGGGCTTAAGGGTTCGCCGAAGCAATAGTCATATTGAGCAAACAATCAAAACCGCTGGGCAGGTGGTCGGCGGTTTACATAGCCGCCCTGAATATAACGTTGATATTGAAGGTGAACTGCCGATTTTAAAGCTTTTTCCAGATGAAATTTGGCAACCAAGCCAATCGGTTGAAAATATTCAACATGACTTAGTTGCCTTATTCAATACTGACTTTAAACGTTGTACCTGGTTAATCACCGATGCCAGTGGCAATAGGGTTGAGCTGGCTTATGATCAAGGCGAAGTGGCCAGTGCTGAGAAAAAAGAGCACATTCATGAGCTTGAATTTGAGTTGGTTCAGGGGGATAAATCTGCACTATTTACTTTAGCATCATTGCTTTTTAAAGAGCTAGCACTACGCCCAGGCTTAAAAAGTAAAGCGGCACGAGGTTATGCGCTTTGGCGAACCGAGCCAGTAGTAGCAGCTACGCCACAACAAAGTTTTATTTGCAACAAACGTGGTGATTCAATTGCTAACGCCTTTACCGATGGACTGAGTCATGGGCTTACCCGCCTGCAAAATAGTATTGAGGCTTATTTAGCAACGCCAACTTTGCATGAATTAGTGGCAGTAAAAGCAAACTTAGCGCTTATTCGTCATGGCTTTTGGTTATTCGCAGACTATTTATTGCCAGATGAATTAGTGATCAGAGATGAATTAAGTCATTTTGTGCATTTACTTGCTTGGGTTGATAACGCGATATATTTGCAAGAACTGACCAATAAAACCGGCAATTACCGCAAAAAACTTGATTTTAGCAAGCTACTAATCGAACAACTTCAAATAGAAAAACGTCGTTTTCCTGATAGTGATGATATTAGCCAGCTGTTACATAGTAGCCGCTTTAATCAACTGCAACTGTCAATATTACAAGGTTATTTAGCGCGTAGTGAGCATACTGCTATTGCGAGTAAAGTCGGTGAGGATACGCTGATTACATTTGCTCAAGATAAAATTCAATTGAGTCTAAGTGAAATTAGTGCCCAGATGAAGAACATGGCGAGTTCAGACTGTCAGCAATATATTGCACAAAGCAAACTACTGTATCGCAGCTCATTAACCGGTACTTGGCTTGCCGGACTATTTGATAATGATTTACGGGATAAGTTTCGCCGGCCATGGCTAGACTTACAACAAGGTATCAGCGAATTACAGTCACTGTGGATTATTCAGCTGCAATTAGAAAAACTCTCTGAGCCGCCAAAAAAACTGGTACAGTGGCAGCAGAGTAAAGTACAAGGCTTGTTATTGGCATTAGATAATACTAAAGCCATTGCTATTGCGATGGAGCCGTATTGGCTTGAGTAGCACTAAGAGCAAGAATTTATCATCAAGTGTTTGATGCTTATTAATAGTGGAACAATAACTGAGAGATAAATAATAACTGAGCGATAAACTCAATAATAGTCAAACAATAGCTTAGTAATCCACTAGGCTATTTTTTTAATATTAAAATCAGTAGAGTAAGCAGTGTTATTTTTATTAATAAACCTGTTAGGCAGGCCTATTGTCAATATTTTAAGCTCCCACTGAGCTTAACCTTGTAAGTTCAATGAGCCATAAGGTCAAGGGTTAAGGCGTTTACGCTGAAGTGTTTTTAGCTTGGTGACGTTGTTGTGCTAGTGCTTGTAGCTGTTTTGATTGTTGATGCAAACTATGTCGCACTAATGTTTCTTGATCATCTGCACGAATATGATGAAAAATCACCTTGTATTGACTTTCGCTGTCAACTATTTCACTACTGACAATTTCGCCAACACAATAAAACGCGGTGTTTTCATCAGCAAAAAATAACTTTAAGTCAAGAAAGTCACCCGTGTTAAAGGTGTTAGGTGTCGTGGTTTTAAAAATAATGCCACCCCCACCAAACTTAATGGCTTGAAATCTGGTGCTTGCATCGTTTTGTTGACTAAGAATGTAACCTACCAGTAGGTCCATTTTTTTCGCTTGATGATTAAGGTAATCCATTAAATGACTAGCAACCCCAGTCACTGCTTGCAGCGCACGTAGGGCACTTTTATCGACGGTATTGACTTCTGCCGCTATTTTAAAAGGTGCTGGCATGTTTTCAATAAACTGCTGATAGTTTGGCAATTGCGCTAAGTCGATAACACTAGCGTTGATGTTAAAAGCATAGTTTATGGAAAAAAACTCATCAAATTGAGCAAGTTTTGTCTGATGGTCAGCGGTTGTCATAAATTAATCACCTTATAATTTGCTTAAGTGGTCTTATTTATTATCTCAATGGTTAGCTATATCTATTGAGATAAATAATCGATTATTCTAAAGTGGATCTAATATCTGCGTTAGTTTTAATCCCAATAACCAATTAATACTCAACCAAGCGCCTTGCTCTTGAATATCTAGTCTCACTTATAATGGCTCACTGACTTAATTTAATGGCTATTGTGCGTACTAGCAAGAAACACGTTAACGGCACATTCACACATTTCATCAATCTGGCTTTCTTGTGCATATATACCGTCAATAACCAAACGCGCGATACCGTGCAAAGTAGCCCAAGTCACTTGCGCCAACCTTAAGCTATTTTCCTCTTTGATAATAATACCTTGTTCTTGCCATAATTTGGTCATTTCAACTTGGTAGTTAAAAGTTGCATAGGCAATTTTCTTTAACGCTTCCGTGCTATTATTTTCTTTCCAAATAACCCGGCCAAACATCAGTTCGTATAACGATGGGTTACTGGTAGCAAAGCCGATATAAGCATGAACAAAATGACGATACTTCTCTTCATTAGACAGATTTTCTTCAGAAAAAATTTCACCGACACGCTGATGCCATTGTGCAAAACCTTGCTCAGCAATCGCACATAACAAATCATTTTTATCGGTAAAGTGATGATAGGCCGCGGTGCGCGAAACACCAATGCGCTCGGCGAGTTTACGTAACGACAAACCTTCAGTGCCGGCCTCTGTCACCATTTCTGTTGCGGTAATGACTAACGACTTACGCAAATCTCCATGGTGATATTTTGTTTTGGTCGCCATTAGTTAAGCCGCTTAGTGTTATTAGTTATGATCAAAGGACTTTTCTCGATGGAAATGCCACATTAGCAAATATTAATCCGGCTACTAATGACATGAAAATTAGAAAGGTTTGTGAGCCGATGTCAGTGGCATTTAGCATAGTTTGCCCCGATACTGCGTTGCTTAAACCAATATACACTTTACTTCCTGGTACCAATACCACCAAGCCCATTAATTTAACAATACTTGAGGGAAGATTCATAATGCGTGAAAAAATACTACTGTATATGCCTAAGGCAAAGGCACCCACAAAGGCACCAAGAGCAACGCCTAAATATTCAGCGCCAATGATACTGGCACCAAAAGAAATATAACCTGAAATAATGCCCCAAGGTGCATCTTTTTTACGACACTTAAATAAAATAACTAAGCTAATTGATAAGGTGGTCACTGCCGCCCATGAGGTCCAATTAGGTGTGCTGGGTGGCTGAATAAAAGCAACTTCACCCCACATCATTTTTCCCAGAGCTATACCTAAAACACCACCAAAGTAAATCTTAAATAAGATCATTAAGGCATCCATTAGCCTGGCGGTTCCCGAAATCAAATTTCGTGAGGCAAGCTCAGATAAAGCCAAGGTTAACGACAAGCCTGGAATGAAGGCGATAATACTCGACAAAACCACCAAAGGGATATTAATGCTGGGATCTATTAAGGCAATAGCCGTGGCTAAAATAGCGGTTGTCATCGCGGCAATGGGTTCTAACATATCTGTGACACGGCGCGAGTGTTCTGCCCCAAAGGCAAATAAGCAAACCACAAAACCCAACAAGGTGGACCAAAAAACGTCATTCCAACTGGTGTGCATTAGCATGGCAAAAGCGCCACTTGAAGCGCCAAAAGCCAAAAAGGTTAAAAATCGACCATAAGGGTTAGGTTTGTTGGCAATTTCGTCTAAGCGTTCAATGGCTTCTGATAGTGTTCGTTGACCCGAGGTAAGTTCGTCAACCAATTCGTCGGCACGTGCCAATGAACCTAAATCAAGTTCGCCCGGGGCAACACGTAAAATATGATTGTAGTCTTGGTTTTCGTCATCTTCAGATAAAATAAAGGTTAACGATGTTGGGCTAATCACAAAAGAGCCAAAAACATTTAAGCTTTTTGATACATCGGCTAAATGTGCCTCCAATCGATAAGCGGGAGTACCGAATTTATGTAAAGCTTTGCCTAAACGAATTATAAATCGACGCTTATCGATAAAGCTATCAGTGTTTGCCATGGGAATTTCGTTAATATTGAAAATAATTTTCTATGGTAAATGATTAATTTTAAAATGAAAGCACAGATGTCAGATCTTAATAAATTTGTTATCTAAAAGAACATATACATTGTTTAGGAAAGTTTGCAGATAGGTTTAGGAAAGTTTGCAGATAGTGCAAATCTCGGTATGATACTTGAGCTAGCGCGGTAGTTTTTTCTTGAAAATTCAACTGCGCTAGTAAAATTTTGCTATTAGGGTAACAAGTGATATGACTTTATTGATTATTTTATTTTGTGTGTTTTCGGCGGTTGCCTTGATGGTGATTTTAGGACAACGTTTTGGCAAACCAATGGCAGTAGAGCAGCAGCAAAAATACGCTAAAATACTCTGGGTAGTGGTATTTATTGCCATTATTGCTGCTATTATTCGTCAGATGTTGTAAGACTGCACTTTTTGCAGCGTTATTTGCAGCGTTTTTTTGCACAGTACTGACATTTTTATCAATACTATTTATCAACAGGATTAAAAGTACTATCTAGTAAAAGTACCATTTAGCTTTTCTTACTTGACTCGATATCGAACTTGTTTTCATTTACTACCTCGCCAGCGCTATTATAGTTACGTTCGTAAACTTCAATGTCACCTGTTTTTGCTTGTAATATTATGGCTGTCGAACGCGTGCCATAGTCAGGCGATATGATAAAGATACTGCTTAGTAGCGACTCCAACTCTTCACTTATGCCAGTAACCGGTAAATGTTGTTCTTGCGCAAGTTCTTGGTTCATCATCACAGAGAATAATGCGGCAATATTTACCTTATCAGCGGTAATTAAACCTTCCAAGGTATTTAGGCCTAAGGCCATTTTTGGCCAAATATCATCTAATGCGCCATTACAGACGCTATGAAAGCCAGGTTTAAGGCTGACAAAGTTTTTATTAACACTATCAAATGCCTGCAAATTATTTAACGGACCAAACACGAGATTAAAGTCGTTGTATTTATCTGACACTTGCGATAAATGTTGCTGGGTTTTAAGGTCTCCGTTTTGCAATGCTTGCACAACTAAATCACCGCGAGAGCGTTTTTTCGCATCAAAACTTGCCGGTCGACGAAAGTTAGTTAAGGCTGAGAAGTCGCCTTCAGGGCTTAGGCCAAGCCAAGTACCTTGTGCTTGTAAATCTTTACCTGCTAATATCTTTTGCTCTGGCCACCAGTGCATATTTTGTGTTGGGCGTTGATGGAACTCATCGCGATTAGCACAGATAATAACCGGGTAGTCAGGGTGTTGTTCAATGGCGATAAATAAAATACACATAAAAAGTTTTTTCCAAAAGAGGGTGTATAAATGGTTGTCATACCAATTTCATTAATTAGGTGGTCTACTTTATACGTAGGAAAAATGGCCAAATATAAGGCATTTATTTTAATAACTAGTTGTTCTAATTATTAAATAAATAACGCAATAGTGGGTTATTTATTTTAATAACTAGTTGTTCTAATTATTAAATAAATAACGCAATAGTGGGTTATTTTAACCAGTAAAAATGATCAGATAATTAGTGAAATTGGTATAACTAATAATATCTGGAGCTTTCACTCTATGCCATCATAGGATAAGGTTTATAACAAATATACCCTCGATATTATTTTTCAAGCAAAAGGTAGTAAAGGCTGATGTTAGCAGTTCCCGTAATTGATTTAAAAGATAAAGTATCAGCACAAGAATGGCTACTCAGAGTAGATTTAGCCGCATGTTATCGACTGATTGCCTTGCATGGCTGGGATGACTTAATTTACACCCATGTTTCGGTGCGTATTCCTGGTACAGAGCATGTACTGATTAATGCTTTTGGTTTACGGTTTGATGAAATTACCGCGTCGAATTTAGTTAAAGTAGATATGGCGGGCAAGATAGTTGATGCCGACTGCCCGTTTGAATTTAACCCCGCAGGTTTTACCATTCATAGTGCTATTCACGCCGTTCGTCATGACGATATTTGTGCCTTGCATGTGCACAGTAATGAAGCGATAGCGGTGGCGAGTTTAGAAGCAGGTTTATTGCCTATTAGCCAATATTCAATGTTCGCACTTGCCTCACTCAGTTATCACGATTATGAAGGTTTGGCGGTCAACGACGATGAAAAGTTGCGTATACAGCAAGACCTAGGTGATAAAAATTTCATGTTATTGCGTAATCATGGCGCCTTAACCATGGGCAAAACCATAGGTGATGCTTTTATGCATATGTATGATTTAATACGAGCTTGTCAAATTCAAGTACAAGTAATGTCGATGGGTATGAAGCCACTATTGGTTGACCAAAGTATTGTTGATGGTATTAAAGCGCAAGCAAACATAGTGCATACCGGACAAACGGGTGGGCAAAAAGCTTGGCCAGCGATGTTACGTCGAGTCTATAAAGAAGATCCAAATTTCGCGCTATAACCCTGAATATCATGGCTGTAGTGATTTTAGCAGCGCATTTAAAAAACATGTAAAGAGAGCATAATGAAAGTAACTCATGTAGAAATTTTTGATATTGAATGTCCAAAACGTCCAGGTTGGAACCCAGTATTTATTCGTGTACATACCGATGAAGGTATTTCCGGTGTCGGTGAAGCAGGTCTGGCTTACGACTGGGGTCACAGTGCTGCTGCGGCAATGTTAAAAGAGATTAGTGAAGCGATACTGATAGGCTTTAATCCCTTTAATACCGAATTATTGTGGTCTAGAATGCTACGAGAAAGCTTTTGGGGTTTAGGTGGCGGCCCAGTGCTTTATTCGGCCATGAGTGCGATAGATACCGCTTTGTGGGATATAAAAGGTAAAGCACTCGGCTTACCGGTTTATCAATTATTAGGCGGTAAAACTAATGAAAAGTTGCGCACCTACGCAAGCCAATTGCAGTTTGATTGGGATGAGAAAATTACTAAACTTATTGAACCTGCACAATATGCAGAGGCCGCATTAAAAGCCGTTGCACAAGGCTATGACGCGGTAAAAGTTGATCCGATTGTTTATAACCATGATGGCAGTTCTTCATTTGATCGCACTAAATTATTCACCCCAAAACAAATGCGCTTATTTGGTAATCGCCTGCGCGCCATTCGTGATGCCGTGGGTGAAGACGTTGACATTATTTTTGAATCACATTCATTAATGGGCGCGGCTTCAGCGATTCAAATGGGGCGAATTGTTGAAGAAGTTGGCTGCATGTTCTACGAAGAGCCAGTGAACTATCTGAACTCGGCCGTACATAAAAAAGTGGCTAACAATGTTAACGTGCCCATTGCGGGTGGCGAGCGCTTGTATCACCGTTGGGATGTAAGACCTTATTTTGAAGACCAAAGTATTGACGTGTTACAGCCTGATATTGGCTTATGTGGTGGCTTTACCGAAGCTAAAAAAGTGTGTGATTATGCCGACGTTTACGACATTCGTATTCAGGCCCATGTCTGTGGAGGGCCAGTGGCTACAGCGGCGTCTTTGCATCTTGAAACCGCGATTCCAAACTTTTTAATTCATGAGCATCATACTTATGCGATTAAAGACTGGAACCGTGAGCTATGTTTACAAGACCCACAACCGGTGAATGGTTTTTTTGAAGTATCTGAAACCCCAGGCATTGGCATTGAGCTTAATGACGAAATAGTTAAACGCTCACCTAATGTGACAGTCAATGCTTTGAAATAATGGGTTGAAAAGATTAGTTAAAAAGATTAGCTGTCAGTTTGAAGCTGTCAGCTTTCAGTTAAAAAGCAAGAACTGTCTGTTTGATTTTACTGACAGCGCAATACTGCTAACTTAATCTCTTTGGTATTAGATATAGCCTATTGGAAGCTGTCAGTTTGGAGCTGTCAGCTTTCAGTTAAAAAGAAAGGGCTGTTTGTTTGATTTTACTGACAGCTCAATACTTCAAACTGATAGCTAATTTGCTCTCTTTGGTATTAGATATAGTCAATGGGGAGGGCGGTGGTGTATTTAATTTCTTCCATGGCAAAGCTGGAGCTGATGTCTGCAAAACTTGCCCGTGTGATCAAGCGTTGGTAAAAGCTGTCATAAGCTTTCATGTCGGGCACTACCACACGCAGTAAATAATCTACCTCGCCACTCATGCGATAAAACTCTAAAATTTCCGGGAAATCTATCGCTACCTTTCTAAACTCACTAAGCCATTTAGGGTTGTGCTGATTGGTTTTAATGGTAACAAATACCGTTAAGCCGACATTAAGTTGCTCTGGGTCAGCAAGTGCTACGCGACCTTTAATAATGCCAGACTTTTCCATCGCTTGAATACGTCGCCAGCATGGGGTTGTTGACAGACCTACTTGGCTGGCAACATCACTTACCGACGCGGTACAGTCATGTTGTAATATGTTCAGTATTTTTTTATCGAATGCATCCATAAGTGTTTAAAACGAAATGGTTTTACCTAGATAGAGATGAATGAGAAATTATTTTGCGGCAAACAAGTCATTATTGCGAGTTATATTTTGTATAAGCGCCTACTGCTTGTTTAGCCGTTATAGAAATTTGTAAAAACGCTGCGCATTACTAAAGCATAATTGCTGTAACTGTTCGGTGTTAAAGGCAAATTCAGACTCTTTTTTTAAAAGCTCTGTTTTTGTAAGCTCAGTACTTATACCTTGAGTGTTGGCCAGCCAAGTTTCTTGATAGCTAGCATGCCACAAGCATAGCGGAAAATTACTGGCTAGCATCACGCGTTCAACACCAAAAATGTCGATGCACTGTCGGATGATTTTATATGACCAATTTACTGAGTAAGCTCGGTCGGTTATTTCAAAACCAGAACATTTGATGAAAATATTGTCAAAGCTAGCTAAGCGTTTAAGGTTGTTTAACCAATGGACCTGTTGCACCTTATCTTGTGTTGGCCAACCCGCGTGGTTAATACAAAGCTGTAAACGCGGTGTTACTGATAATATGTTAAGTAAACTATCAACGGCCTGATGGTTTGCTAGTGGCATTTGCAGCTCAAAAATGAGTTTATTTTCGGCTAAGCTTGCTAGGTTATCTTGACTGTTTTTATCGTTAAGAATGGCTAAAGCGTCGTCATCTAAAATATAACGAATACCGACCACACTTTGATAGCGCATTAGCTTGTCCACTTGCTGTAAAAATTTCAATTTTGGCAGGGTAATATCGAGCATTGCTATGCTGCGAAAGGGCATGTTACAGGTGTTTTCTAACCAAGCGATTTCGCGCCAAGGTTGCTGATTATCAAAACCCGCTTCAATGTGCACAAAACCCGCTAATATTAACGGTGAGGTTAATGTTAGGTCATGTTCAGAAAAGTTTTTAGCTATTAGGTGTTTGTCTGACCAAAAAGGCGGGTTCTCTGCTCTTAACCATTGATAGTTACCTTCATTAAGAGCAAATAAATGCAGATGGGGATCGATTATTTTCATGGCTATGTATTGTATTTATCGTATTGATTCAGTTGAATTTAGTGCTATTGCGCTGTATAGCCGCCGTCGATCACTTGCAAACTACCTGTGATAAATTTTGCTTTGTCTGAGCCAAGAAAATACACCAATTCGGCTACTTCTTCTGCCTGTCCTAGTCTGCCTAAAGGTTGCAATGCCGCTTCTTCTGCGTGCACGTCAGCTTTGTTCGCCCCTGAGCTTGCACAATAATTATTAATGGCTTGATGGTAAAGCGGGGTTTCAATAGTGCCTGGGCAAACAGCATTGGCGCGAATATTATATTGTGCGTAATCAAGTGCAGTGGTTTTTGCCATTGAGGCGAGTGCGGCTTTACTGAGGTTGTAAGCAAACGAGTTATGTTTGGCAATCAGTGCTTGATCTGATGACATCAAAATTATTGCGCCGTTTTGTTGTGTTTTCATTACCGGTAAAACCGCTTTAATAGCCGCATAAGCACCTTTAACGTTGATATTAAAAACCCGCTCAAAATCTGCTTCACTGGTGTTTTCAATAGAGCCTGTAAAATGTATGCCGGCGTTAGAAACCAAAACGTCGATAGGGCCTTGTTTGGCAATATTAGCAATGATCCGGCTAACGTCGTTCACCTTGGTGATATCACAAGGGCAAAAATCACCAAAATCTGACGCGGTAAGATCAAGATTAAAGACCTGATATTTTTTTGCTAAAAACAGCTTAACAATACTTAAACCAATACCCGAACTGCCACCGGTAACTAAACAAACTTTTTTCATAGCACTAATACATAAATTATTTTGTTAAATAATATCGCGACGAGTGCTAAATACCAAGCCTATTAGCTTATTTAAAGACAAAGCCATGGTTAAAACCAGCAGCGATTGTTGTACTGAAACCTCAGTCCGTCACCTGGTAAGCGAAGATATAAAGCAAGGCATAAAAGCCAAGCAAACTGAAAGCTGACAGCTTCTAACTGACAGCTTTCAACTGACCGCTATTTCTATATTTACTTAGCTAATTCGACTAACACCGCGGTATACATTTTTAAATTTAAAACAAACTGTTCCATAGTAATAAACTCATGCTCTGAATGTCCGGTGTATTCGGCATTGGGCATAGACGGGCCAAAACTAACCGCATTGGGAAATAAGCGTGAATTTGTCCCACCACCAATGGCGATAGGTTTCGCATCTTCAATGCCCGTAAAGTGGGTAAACACCGCTAATAAGGTATTAATATGTGGCACATCTTTTTGCACAAAAGGGTCACCAATATCATGCGCTAACTCTTTAACATCCGCATCAAATTTGTTATTCCAGTTTTGTACTGCTTGATGTATTTCATCGTTAAGTTGCTGTTTACTCTTGCCTTGTGGACGGCGCAAGTTAATGTTCAGTTCTATGCTTTCATCATGCTGTTTTATCACGGTAGGGGAGACGGTCATTGGGCCCATAAAATCATCTTGATAAGCAATGTTACCAAATTTTTCACCGGTTAAGCCTAGGCCAATATTGTCATTAATAAAGTTAACTAAAGTACCTGGACCATTATTGACCCAACGCGTACTAGACAATAAATCGGCAAGGTAGGGAATAGCATTTACGCCTTCATCAGGTTTTGAAGAATGTGCTGACTTACCTAATGCTTTAATAGTTAAGGTGCTGTCTTTTAGTTCAAGATCAAAGCTGACACCTTGGTAACTCAGTGCTTTGCGCATTAACCTTTCTAGTAGCACAATATTGGCATTTTCAATAGTCGCACTGGCATCTTCAGGGATTTGGCTACCAAAGAATCCACCGCTAAATTCACTCACATAAGGAGAAATTGTGGGCTTTTCTTGCTGGTTAAACACTAACTTAATAGTGCCGTAACCTTTTTCTGCGGTTACCACCGGGTATTCGGCGTCAATGGTGATATTGGTTTGTGGTAAGTCATGGGTTTTGATATAAGCTTTCAGTGGCTCCCAGTCTGACTCTTCCGCCATATAAATATATAACTCAATACGTTTGTTCAGTGCTAAATCTTTATCTTTAATCGCCTTCATGGCATATAACGCGGTTGAAATTGGGCCTTTATCATCTTCAGTACCACGGCCAATTAATCGCCCTGGCTCTGAGGTGATATCAAGTTCAAAAGGTGATTTTTGCCATTTTTTTGGGTTAGCGGGTTGCACATCGCCATGAGTAATAATACCCACTCGTTCTTTTTGGGCACCTAAGCCAATAATAACCACATAGCCATCGTCGAGATAATCGAACCCGAGTGTTTGCGCTTGTTTTTTTAATTCTGCTTTAAAGGCAATGTGGGCCGGATTGTCATTAACTGACACTCCCTCTTTGGCGACCGTATTGTGCTTAATCAGCGCACGTAAACTATTCAGCATATCATCTTGGTAGGTCGCTACAGCATAGTCAGCCGTTATTTGTGCGACACGGCTTACGGGCGCAGTTTTCGCTGTAGCCAAGAGACTGATGGTTAATGATAAAAGATAAGTTGTTATGATTGTTGCCGATAAAAGCGTAAGTTTTTTAAGCAAAAGGTGCTCCAGTAATTTGCGATTAAGAAATTTTCAGGGTTACATACCTACTTTACTTCACTATTTAGCCCTGAAACTGCATCTTGAAGTAGGGTGGGTATATTAACGTAAGTTAAATTGATGTGATAGCAGACCACTAAAAAACAGACCCGTTCCATTAAGTTTAATGGGCACAAGTGGGCAATAATGTAATGATGTGGTTAGTTAGGTGTATTTTCTTTTGCTTTTCACTTTTGTATGACAAAATAATGGCCGTTTTTGTCTACACTTAATCTGATTGAATTTTAGTCAGTTTTAGCCTTCTCACTATCAGCGCAACGTTAGGTTATCCGTGGTGTTGATAGAAATATTATGAATTAATTATCGACCTCAATTGTGATTGAGGTTATACCCTGTGAAACATTTTTACAGGTGTGTCGTCGGCATGGAATTGCTGCGATATTTTACCTTAGGAAAGCGTTATGAAATTAATCCGTTGGTTTATTGTTGTTGTTATTGTGTCTGCTGTTGTTGGTGGGTTGTTTTATTATAAAGCGTCATTGTCAGGTGGCCAGAAAATGCAATCTGGACCTGAGCCTAGTGCAAAAGTACAAGCCTTTCGGGCGCAAGGTGTTACTTACCAAAAACAAATATCTGTCATTGGTGAAGGGCAAGCGGTTAAATATATCACCTTGAAAAACGAACTGGCTGGCAAGGTGAGCAAACTTAATATGGCCTCAGGCGATAGGGTTAAAAAAGGCCAAGTATTAGTTGAATTAGATCATAGTGAAGAGTTAGCGTCATTGGCCTCAGCTAAGGCGACGATGAAATTGAAAAAACGCACACTGCAGCGTTATATCACGCTAGAAAAAGCAAGTCGCATCAGTAAAGAAAGTGTCGACTTAGCACAAGCAGAATATAGCATTGCTATCGCTGATACGACGCGTTTAGAAGCCATTATTGCAAAAAAAATCATTACGGCACCTTTTGATGCCAGTGTCGGTATTCATAATATTAATCTTGGGCAGTTTCTTGATAAAAACGCTGACATTACCGACTTGCTCGGTCTTGAAAACTATATTTGGGTAGATTTTAAGGTCCCACAAACCTATGCACAATTACCGGTAAATAGTAGCGTTGAAATTACCGTTAATGCTGATGCTGCTTCAACCGGTATTAGCAGTGAAGCCATGATCAGTTCAGTAGCGTCTTTGTATAGCCAAGACTCTCGTCAACTTAAGTATCGAGCCAAGGTGTTTAATTCAGCGCTGGACATTAAAGCCAATCAATTAGTTAAAGTTGCCTTACCCATTATGCCGGCCCAATCTGTCATCACAGTGCCAAACTTGGCGATTGTGCGTGATCAGCTGGGCGATTATGTTTTTAAACTGATTAAAGATGAGCAAGGCGATTATCGCGCGAGCAGAGAAAAAATTGTTTTGGGTGATAGAATCGACGAGCAAGTTATTGTGATTAAAGGACTCAAGGTAGATGATTTGATCGCCGCCAAAGGGGCATTTAAATTGCGCCAAGGATTAAAAACTTACTTTGATCAAGATAACTTAGGCGGATAGGAATAGTCATGCTAAAAGAATTATCTTCATCGAAACATCTTATGGATGTTTTTGTTCGAAAACCTGTAGTCTCCACCGTATTATCGATATTTATTTGTTTAGTGGGTTTATGGGCGGTTAATGCCATATCGGTATTACAATTTCCTAAAATTGAAGGGGCTTCACTGGAAATAACCACTAACTATACCGGCGCTTCTGCTGATGTGGTTAAAGGTTTTGTTACCGACCCAGTCGAGCGAGTAGCATCAACCGTTCCTGGGGTTGATTTTGTCGAATCAAGCACTAGCTCAGGCCAAAGTAAAGTAACCGCCTGGCTTAAGCTTAATCAAAATAGTACCGATGCGTTATCTGAGCTAAACACTCGCCTTAATCAAATTAAATTTGAGTTGCCAGTGGGGGCAGAAGACCCTTTTGTTACCGTAACAAGAACCGATAGACCTTTCGCTGTGTTTTATCTTAATGTGGCATCAGAAGGTTCAACACTCGCGCAAATTACCGACTACCTTACACGAGAAATCAACCCGATTATTAACAATATTGACGGTGTACAAAAGGTCGGTATTGAAGGCGCCCGAACTCCAGCTATGCGGGTTTGGCTTGATGCTGACAAATTAAATATTTTCAATCTTAGCGCTGATGAAGTCTATCAAGCCTTGGCGGATAATAACCGTATTTCAACCTTAGGTTATAGTGAAAACGCGCGGCAAAAAATCGACATTGTGGCCAATACACAAATGTCGTCGGTCAGTGAGTTTGAACAGTTAATTGTTAAGCAAAGCGATAACGCGGTCGTGTATTTAAAAGACGTTGCGCGGGTTGAGTATAGCGCCGAGCAAGCCACGGCTACCGCGCGTTTTAATGGTAAAGATACCGTTTATATTTCGGTTTGGCCTTTACCTGGTGCGAATGAAATTTCCATTGGTGATGAACTCTATAAAGTGCTTGATGAAATCAATGCCGCCTCACCACATATTAAAATAGATATTGCCTACGACGGCACACTCTATATGCGAGACGCATTACAAGAAATTATCACCACACTCATGGAAACCATAGTGTTAGTCGGTATTGTTGTTGTGGTGTTAATGGGGTCATTTAGAGCGGCCTTAGTGCCTTTAGTAACCATTCCTATTTCTATTTTAGGTGCCATTGCCGCTATTTGGTTGATGGGCTTTAGTTTGAATTTACTCACCGTATTAGCGATCGTTTTATCGGTTGGCTTAGTGGTAGACGACGCTATTGTGGTGGTTGAAAACGTTGCCCGACATATGCGCGCTGGTGTGCCACGTATACAAGCCGCTCTGATGAGCTCTCGACAACTGCTGGTGCCAATTATTGCCATGACCTTAACCTTGGCTGTAGTTTATATACCGATTGGCTTTTTATCAGGCTTAACCGGGGTTTTATTTAAAGAGTTTGCTTTTACCTTGGCTATCGCCGTACTAATTTCTGGCTTGGTTGCCGTTACCTTGTCACCGATAATGAGTGCTTATGTATCAAGTGAAGGTGGTAAAGAAAGTAAATTAACCGTTAAGGTTAACCACGCATTTGAGCATTTACAAAATTTTTATGGTCGACTATTAGCAAAAACTTTTCACTGGCAAGGACAGTTGTTCTTTTTTGCCCTGATTGTTTCGTTATTAATTGTGCCTTTTTATTTAATGTCAGCCAAAGAGCTAGCGCCGACTGAAGATCAAAGCAGCGTTTTCATTATTGTACAATCCCCACCCGATGCCTCATTAAAATACAGTGAAGATAATGTCGCTAGTGTCGCTAAAACCTTACTAGAAACTGAGGGCAGCAAAGAGATATGGCAGATAATATTTAGTAGCGGTGGTTTTAGCGGTCTTGAATTTGTCAGTAATGATAAACGAGATAAAAGCATTCAAGAAATGCTGCCTGAAGTTTATGGGCGTCTACAAAGCTCTGAAGGTTTAAACTTGCTACCTATTTTACCTTCGCCATTGCCTACCGCAGGGCAGTTTGATGTTGAGCTGGTGGTTAAGTCTTCATCGCCCTACAGTGAAATGAAATTGTACGCTGACAAACTTGTGGGTGCGGCATTTCAAAGTGGCGAATTTCTCTATGCCGATACAGATTTAAAAATCGATTTACCGCAAGTTGAACTAAAAATAGACCGAGATAAAATTGCTGACCTAGGTATGACGGTGGCTAACGTGAGTAGCCAGTTATCAACCTATCTTTCCAGCAATTATGTCAATCGCTTTGATGCTAATGGCAAGGCCTATCGGGTTATTCCAATGGTCGCTGATAATATCAGCTCACAACCTGAAAAAATATTAAACCTAACCGTGAAAACACCCGCGGGTGTGTTAATACCGGTATCGGCATTTACTGAAATTAAATATCGCACAGTGCCCAGAACCTTAGGCTCGTTTGGTCAACAAAATTCGTTTAGGGTTTATGGGGGAATATTACCTGGGGTAACAAAAGAGCAGGCATTACAAACCTTAGAGTCAGCAGCGGCTGATATGTTACCCAATAACTACAACTTAGATTATGCCGGTGAATCGCGTCAAATTCGTGCTGAAGGTAATAGTTTAATCACCGTCATGGCAATATCTTTAGTCATTGTTTTCTTAGTATTAGCGATTCAATTTAATAGTTATCGTGACCCGTTAGTGATATTACTCGGCTGTGTGCCATTAGCCTTGTCTGGGGCATTATTACTACCATTTTTGGAGTTAACCACGATAAATATTTACTCGCAAATTGGCTTAGTTACCTTGGTGGGACTCATCGCGAAAAATGGTATTTTAATTGTCGAATTCGCCAATCATTTACAAGAAGCAGGCAACAGTAAATTTGACGCCGTTATTGAGTCAGCAACGACGCGTTTACGACCCATATTAATGACCACAGCGGCAACCATACTGGGCCATTTCCCGCTAGTATTAGTCACTGGCGCTGGTGCAGAAGCAAGAAACAGCATTGGTATTATTTTAGTTGCCGGTATGGCCATTGGCACATTTTTCACCTTGTTCGTGTTACCGGTATTTTATTTGTGGATAGCAGAAAACCGCAGTGCTAACAGTGAAGATTTATTAACAAATGATGTATAGATAACTGAAAGTAAAGACCAGTTAAACCTTCTGCTGGGTTGTTGTATATCGGAGTTTATGCCGTCAAGCGCTAAGCTAAGTATTAGCAAGTTGTGACTCAACAGGTCAATTAAAACCCAGGAGTGAAGGCTGTTGGCTAAAACATAACTTATAAACTTTATAAGTTATGCAAATTTTTTATTGTGTTATTAACTGCTTATCGTGCATGCTAGAGGCAGTTTTAGATACTAAAGCGTTAGCTAAATCATTTAAAAATTTAGCTAACGCCCTTGGTGTTTTTGTTCAATTAAAAAGGAAAATTAAATGTTTAGTCATATCATGATAGGTGCGAACGACGTAAAAGCATCAAAAGTATTTTACGATGCCATTTTAGGTGAACTAGGCCATAAACCGGGTGTAATGGATGAAAAAGGTCGGTGCTTTTATTTTACTGACAATGGAATTCTCGCCCTAACTAAGCCAATAAACGGTGAAGAAGCCGGTCATGGTAATGGCAGCACTATTGGTTTTGCTGCTACGTCTCCTGAGCAAGCTGATGCATGGCAAGCGGCGGGTGTTGCTAATGGTGGTGTTGCTTGTGAAGACGCACCAGGTGTTAGAAGTGCACCGATTGGTAATCTTTACCTTGCTTATTTACGTGATCCATCAGGCAATAAAATTTGTGCCCTGCATCGTATGGGGTAAAAAGTTAGCCTGGTAAAATAGGCTAATTGAAAATTTTAGAGAGCAATAAGAGATAAAAAAAGACACGTTTTAGTGTCTTTTTTTTGTGAAAATATGACGTCCAACAGACAGTATATATCCCCTCAACACCAACCGACTGGTGCTCTTCTTAGTAGAAATTAAAAGTTGACCAATCAGCTAATAAGTTAATTGTTGTATCAGTTTCCGGTAGCATATAGCCTAATGCGATGCTGGCAACTAACATCATAAATGTTGCACCTTTACTTTTAAAATAGGCTATTTTCAGGGCTGTACCGAAAGAGCGTTTAATGCGGATATTACTTAAGTCAACACTGTATATCTCATCTAAAATTAAATGAATAAGCCCGCCAAAGAAAACAAACCCACCTGAAAGTAAGGCAAGGATAGCCGACTTAGTTACATATTCGTTATTGAATATCCAAGTTAGCTGCGTTGTTAGTAGGCCGCATAAAATAAGGAATAACAGAGAATGACAGCTGCCCCGGTGAACCGTCACTTTTTCAAATAATGGTCTGATCAGCCATTTCATTATGCTATAAACGGCTAAAGGTATTACCAGCAATTCAATAAAACGGATCTCTCTAAAATGCTCTCCGGTAATGTAGCGCAAAACCATCAGCAGAATGACGGCGGTAAATATATTGAAAATAATATCAAGTGATGTCGAGTTGTCGGAATCAATATCAGGTAACAATCCCCCGATAGTGCCTAAAAACCAAAACCATAATGCTGTATTGATGTCAGTATGACCTGCTGATAATAGCACTGCAGAGCTAATACCTGTACCAGCAGCCGCTATATTGAAGTGAGTCTTAAAATTTGCCATTAGTTCTTTTAAGTGGAATGTTTTGCCACTATTTTACCTTATATTTCATAGTATAAGCGACATATCTAAGTTTATTACTCGCTTTTAGCTTGTTCTTAGATTTATGTAATCAATGGGGTCAGAGTCATTGATATTTTGAGTGCATTTTGTTTGGTAAATTTTAGACATAAAAAAACCGCAATTAAGCGGTTTTCTATCATAGTCTGTTGCCAGACTATGGCCAAATCTAAAAGTTACTAGGTATAACTAATGGACTAAAAACGGTCTTTATTTTGGTGGAGCGGGGGGGAATCGAACCCCCGTCGAATTTCTCTGTAGCCCTTTATCTTCAGGGGGGTTTATATTGCGAGTGTTCCGCGAGTGTTCTGTTGTAATTATTTAATTCATTGATAATGTTAAATAAACACAAAAATCTCAGCCGACATATTAAATGATAGCTGAGGTTTTTGTACTTTATATTTTATTTATTACTCCTTTTTTTTCTTTTCATAATCATCAAGAAAATTGCCATAGTGTTTCAAAAGCATCTCTGGTGATCTATGTCCCATTAATTTTGATAGCTTCCATAAATTCATGCCTTCGCTGATATTTCTTGTGGCAAAAGAGTGACGTAGTTGGTAGGGATAACGATATTTCACACCCGATTTTTTGATGATTTTTGTCCATTGATGTTTTCTAAAACTATCTGTGTTCCATGGATTCCCTTTACTATTTAAAAAAACAAATTCACCATTGGTTCCTGTCAATTCAAATTGCGAAGTAAGTGCCTCGATAGCTTTGTTTGAAAGAGGGACCGTTCTAGCTAAATTATTTTTTGTTCCTTTGATTTGGTTTTCAGTAAATGTTTCGACTAAACAGACTTCTTTGTTGTCAAAATCAACATCAGACCATTTCAAACCCGCCCATTCACCCGATCTACATCCAGTTTCTATACAAAAAGTCACAATATGATTTTCTTGACCATAACAATTGTTTAAAATGTTATGAATTTCTTCACCATTAAATGGCAAAACATCTTTGTGTTTTTTTCGGGCATTCAATTTTTTTTCATTTGATAAAAACACAGATAAATTAATTTGTGATGTAGGATCTATCGTAATCAAGTTTTGAAGGATCGCTTTATTTAAAGAGCACCGAAGCACCGAAATCCGATTTCTAATAGTCTTCGGTGCTTGAGGTGAATTTTCTATGAAACTGAGAATTTCTCTGGCTGTTAGTTTTACAATGGGAAAATCCCACAAGGGTTTTAATGCAGCAACTGATTTTCGGTAACTATTAATAGTTGTATGTGATAAGCCGCGGCGCACAGTGTTTTCTATATAATCGTCAAGATAGTGTTTTACGTTCACATCATGCGTGATATTAGAAAACACTGTTAATTTTGAAGAATTTGGAAAATCATCAGCGTAATTAAATATATTGCGTTCAATTCTGTCACGAATACCAGCGACTTTGTCACTAGCTCTCCTAATGTTTCTACTTGTCACCTCAAATGGATAAATTTCACGGCATTTGATGTTTTTGTATGTAAAACTCAATTGTAACGAGTTACTGAGTTTATTTTTTTTAATACTCACACCTCGTGGGAGTTTATTATCGTTGTTTATATCTTTCATTATTTACTCTTTATGTTTTTTAAAATAAAACGCGCTATAAACACGTTATCTTATTTCTCGAGCCCATTTTTCGACTTCAATGGTGTCTATCCACCTTTCTCTGACATTCGGTATTTTAATAACATGCTTTCCCACTATCCAAATTCCTCGTTCGATTCTTTTGATTACTGCAGCTTGTGACTCACCTGAAATTTCACAATACTGATGAAGCGGTAATATATTAAGCATATGTTTTTTCCTGTTGAATATTTATTGTGCAAAGAGTTTATCGTGAGTCAGCTCAAGCACTTCATCCGTTTTTCAGTTAAAAAATGGAAAATCGAGGCGTCAGTACAAAAAGTTGAATTTTTAATCTATACGATACTGTGTTTTACGACAGTTTAGGGACCTGGACTGTTGTTATAGCTAATACAATCCTCAAAAGAAGGGATGTCGCTGTAAGGAAATATCAGCGTCATAAATTCGACTAATTTTTCATAAAACATATCAGTAGGGCGATCACAATTAAGAAAAAAGAAGCCACTCCCAGGAAAACAATCTGAAAAGGTCACTTTTTTTACTAGCATCTCGCATCCTGCCGTTTCCAAATAAGTAGGATCCTGTGAATAGTCTTGAAGTAATTCGACAAATACATAGTTATCATTAATGATTAATTCAAAACTTACGGGCCATTCATCACCGTTTTCCTTTATTACGCCGTTGCTGACATCGTAGTTAAATTCAATGTCGATGGCGGTTAGATAATTACCAAACATCCTGTCATAAATTGATTTATAAGAGGGCGGTGAAATATCATCTAGCTCTACTCGATATATATTGAGGTCAGCATCAAGGATACTCAGTAATTGTTGGTCTGCTCTGCCGTTGAGTTCTGTTATCGCTATTACAGCATCCGCTACTTCTGACATGTCGTTAGCGTGAATGAAGTCTTCATCAGTTAAAATGTACTCATCACTTGAAGCAATCTTGTATTTAAAACTACCATCGGGATTGTAAAGAAGAGCCAATTGTAGTTTAGGATCAAGCAAGCTTTTTCTGATCAAACTCTTTTCTACCTCTGCTAATACATTTTCCAGTTCAGGATTCCCATCAATAATATGGCTTGCCTGAACGCTGCTTATACCAAGAATGTGTCCAACAAGCTTTGTGTGCAGTAAACAACCCTTTTTATTGGGGTCTTTAAAGTCAACTAACTGCTCAGCGGGGATACTTGCCAAATCAGCTTTAATCACATCGTTAGTGTCAGTGATATTCATTGTTTGAGTAATCATTCGGTTATTCCTGTTAATAAAATTTTAAGTCCCTATCTATTAAATAACAGAAGTTGAAACGGGCAACTGGCAATACAGACAGAAGAGGAATATTGTGAAAAGTGTAAAAGAGGGAAGGTTTATATTTAGTGCTAAATGTAGACATCAAATATTTATATTTGATTATTCGTATGTGTTGCGTTGTGAGTCACTTTGATATCAACCAATGATCCAACTTCCCATAGTTTGTTTTCCTATGACTAACCTTTTGAATACTTACTGATCACCAAAGGTGCTGTTTGTCTAGGGGAAGCGTTCCTCTATCAAAAAAGGCTTGAATATACAGGAGCTTGTTGTCTTTATTACAATGCACAGGAACAAGTAATAAGCTTTCATCCCTCTCTGCTTCACTCCACATAAGATAAGCACCATGCCTGTGTTCTTTTTTACGGGTATAAGCCATTAAATGTCGCTGCCGTAATGCAGTAATAATCATAGCAAGTGGTAGCTCATTACTTTTTTGCTAAATGATATAATTAACTGATTTTTTGCTTATTTCGTTTAATAATCTTCAGCATAAAAATCCATGTTTGATTTCATTTAACACTTGCTGTAACTGTTTACGGCCTTCCTTAGTTGTCAGCAATGATATCGGCTTTTTACCACCAAGAGCTGGCATTTGGGTGTGGATCCAGATATCCACTGCCACTTTGTCTCTGTATATAGTAAACAATTTGTTGTGTAACAAAATAATGTCTTCAATCTCGTTGATGGGGACTTCACTACTGTCGACTTCTTGAGGCATTAGCTGGTTCAAGGCATCAATCAGATTATAGTCTTCGGTGTAGTAAATTTCTGGGCAAGGCTCTGCAGGATTAATGGCATTGACCAACAATTGGCCTAATCGTAAACCTGGGTGCTTAGCCCATACTTTTTCAATCGTCTTGAGCATTTCTTTTTCCATGCTTGGCTTAATATGTGACATGCGTTAACTCCTCAATTATTATCATCTTCATCAACGGACGAGTGCAGAGCGTCGTCCTTGTTAACCTTTTTATTCGTGGGGGAAATTGTTAAAACTCCACTGGCAGTAACTGTATCTTTAGCTGATCTACTTTCACTAGCGTTCAACATGTCTGATATAAAATCATCATCTGAAAGTGGCCTTTGGATAAAGTCACTATCCCAATCTTTCTTTTCATATGCGCAAATCAAGTCACATAGCTTGTTAAGCTCATTTCCTTTACTTGAATTATATTGCGCATCCCAAAGCTGCTCGACGCGTTTATAGCGCTATTTTAAGTTCATCGGGAGTGCTGATGTGATTGGCAATTAATGTCTTTCGTGCAGAAATACACACCCCATTTTCTTTCGTCTGTGTCACAACGTCTTTTTTTTGACTGTGTAATAGCGGTTGGTCTATTGTGATATTCAATGGTTTTGCAGTCATTAGCTGCCGTAAAATCAGCGTGCAGGTCGGTAATTGACAAAATATCTCCGCACATCCGAGCAAAACAGTGTTTGCATAAATCGATAGCGATTTCATAACCATCGTTATGAATTGAGCCATAACCACACATTTGTTGAACACAAATGAATTCATGAAACTTAGTATCATCAATACTGGCCAGCACCCCACAACTATCACAAATAAGTAAACTCAGCTCTTGTGTTGTAACGGTGGTGAATTTTTTCATGTCTGCCTTCTTGATTGGTGTTTAGTGAATAACTTAAGCCAAACCTGTTTAGTTAAACCCGTTGTCTCATGTAACTTCTCTAATAATGCCTGAGTGATTTCTAATTTATCTTCTCTAAACTTTGCAAAGTCCTGTTCACTTAATGAAAGTAGTACAGCAGCTTTTTTATCGGTTACTTGATGCGTGTGCTGCCAGCCAATGAAGATACTTGAAAAATAAAGCTTAGGTTTATCCTTAAGCAAAGTTTCATTCGGTTGATAAAAATAAGCCATCACAGATTTACCTGCGCCAATATTTAAGGGGTATTCGTTAGGTTTCATATAAAGCACACCATCACAAATCATTTTTTGTGCACACGCTTTTATTTCAGCTGGGTACTGATCAATAGGCGCACAGTTGATATTGCCAAGTCCACCATTCGTTAATAGGTAAAGCTGCTTTGTATTTCGACAATCAACCGCGACCAATAACCAACCAGGGTGGTTAGGCTTACCTAACCGTCTTAAGAAACTATCAATATTTAACATTGTGACCTCCCATTGTATTTAGGCTTTTATGCGGCGTCTTTTTTTGTATAGCGTCTAAAATCATAGGTAGACCTATTATTTACTTATGTCTGTAAACAAGTAGCTCGACTAAAAGTGAAAATGAGCCGGCATTGAAACGTTATTTACTCATATAACTAAAGATAAATTGATTTAGAACGTCTCACGATGCGAAGTTCACCTATGGCAGGGCTGCTTTTTTTTCCGCCTACCATCGTACTTTACTTACAGAGAATTTTTATTATTTCTTATCTTTTGATTGTTTCTTTGAAATAAAAGTATCGACAAATAACATTAATGCGATGGCAGTAAGAAACATTCCTATCGCATATACTAGAAGAAGTTTTACCGCCCGTTCATCTTGACTCTCTTGAGGTAAGTACAGGGTAGTGAGTAACAAAATTGTCATCACAAGCATAGTTAAAAGAGGTAGCTTAAAGTTTTTCCATAGGGTCTTCTTATCTTGCAGAGGTGTACTTTTGTTAAAGCTGCCCCCTAGCTGAAATATATTCACGAATAAAAGTACGACGAGTGGAATATATCCAACACAAAGTAAAACAAACACTGCCATATCATTTTTTTGTAAGTAAAAAGATAAAGCTAATAACGACCAACATAAAATCCAACTCAATACTGTTTTAAACATGATTTTTCTCCTTGAATATGAATAACAATTATCTCTTAGGAATCTAATCGGGCAACTCACTGTGCAGCGCGAAGCATTAGTCGGTTGAGTCATGTCATTTTTCAATAATCCACGCTTTCATGGCAAATATTATTTTGTTCTACTATCGTATATTTACACCTACTTTCTGAGCTAATGGCACAAAATAGTTAATGGCTTTGATAATGAATTAACCAAACTACCTATTGTCAATATTTTAAATTAAACTGTCTTTCTGTAAGGGCTATTCACTTAGCCCAATCACTACATGTTTTGTTTACTAAATTTAACCTCGTTGATCACTTATGCCACTTTGAAGGCCAAAGGTTTTAGAATCATACCGACAGCTTTGGGACGGTAAGTGGTAATAAATTGAGAATCTAATCACTATACCTAGCAGTCACATTGAGCCTGAAGTAGACGTTAGATATATTATGCCTTTACGGGGTTTCTATCTCACTATGGGGTACACAGCGAATATGGACTTCAAGCCTCATATAACATTGCAACTCATCTACTGCCAGCTTATTGTTAATATATGAGAGAGTGATATGGTGATAGTTTTGATGACACAAGTTGAAGATGTTTTAGCACAAACCCCAGGACAAACAGCCAAGGTTGCACTTAGCACATTTTTTAATATCATGACTGCTTGGAAAATCAAGGTTAAAGATCAAATCATATTGCTTGGTCAGCCATTGGAGTCAACCTATTACAATTGGAAGAAAGGCAAGGCCGCTTCCATTTCTCGAGATACCCTTGAGCGCATCTCGCTAATTATCGGCATATACAAAGACCTCAGGATATTATTTCCTATAGAATCTCAGGCCAACGCATGGGTTCATAAAGACAATGAAAGATTTAACGGAAACTCAGCAATAAGTCTTATGTTGAAAGGCCAGTACACTCACCTTATCGATATGCGTCGCTATCTGGATGATCAAGTTGCTTGAGTATTATAATGTTGAATTTTAGTGGTTAAATAATGTTGACCAAAATTTTTAGATTCTAAGCTAAAAAGGGGGATCACCTTAGTGTCTAAAAGGTATTTTCTAAGGCGCTTTGGGGCACTTAGTGAGATAGGTTTTTTGGTTGCTTTGTACGCATTGCGGAAGTTACGAGTGACTAAAGCAATACTACAGCTCCTAGCATAAGCTGACCTTAGCTTTTGAGTTACTAACGGCAGTTCAGAGCCTAAAGCTGCCGTTAATTTGAGTTAGAAATGATTTGTGTGGTTAGAAAAAATTAAAACTTTAAAAGTTAACATATTGCTTAAAGCTCAATATTTACCACTCACAGTAGGGTTTCCTAGGAGGGGGTTTGTGCCCATCCACTCGAAATGAACCTTAGATATGTTTCGAGGGGATGGGCACAACAATGGCATTCGGTTAAGGGAATGTAGCCCCACTGAGACAAAAATGAGCGGTGTTTTTAATCCAAAATCACCCTAACTTTTACCACAGAGCGGACGATTTTTCTTAACCAAATTCACCTCAGTAAAGGGCAGTTTAGATAGAATATAGTCCTTTCAGTCTGAATAAAACTATAATTAGGGTGTTCAGACCATGTGCCTATTTCATACGAATATTGATACGATATTATTTAGATGGTTACCGCTTTACTTTCGCTGTCATAGGTACGCCTTAGCTTAAAAACGAATACTTGCCCATAAACGCTATCTATATTGCTTTCGAAGAGCTTTGGCATACATGCTGACAATAACAATTGGAGGTAATTATGACTAAGTTTTCAGTTTATATTGTTATTGATTGGGCAAATGATAAACACGATGTCTGCGTTCAAGTGGCTAATTCAAGTACACGAAAGTTTGAAGTAATTAAGCACTCACCTAAGTCGATCAATGAATGGATAAGCAGCCTTCATAAGCAATACAAAGGACAAATAGCTGTTGCTATTGAACTATCCAAAGGGCCTATAGTTTACGCACTTCAAAAATTTGATTTTGTCACTATTCACCCCGTTAACACGTAAATGTTAGCTCAATACCGTAAAGTTTTTTCACCCAGCGGTGCAAAAGACGGCCCAACGGACGCAGAGCTTGTTTTAGATTTAATGCTGAGATATCCCAATAAAGTTAAAGCATTAAAAATGGATGGTTAGGGATTATCAAAAACGCTCGTATTACCATTACTATTTGTCTTTTTTGTCTTTTTTGTCTTTTTTAAAAGAAATCCAGATCAGTCCATCGCTACCATTATTATTTATTATTAAAGGCGATCTTTTTGTGCCATCAAAAGCATATTGCTGCTTGGCTTCTATAGCATCTGCGATATCTAGTAATTCTGCCACCAAGGCATTACGCATGATGGAAAAGCCGATAATTGAACCTATAGCTATAACTGTCGCTAATATGATTAGTTCACTAGTTATCACAAAGCCACCCTGTTTTTTTGCTAATTTCATCTTAGCCCCCCAGATTAACAATCCATAATAAATATCAAATGCAATTTTAACGCCAAAATAATTAGTAATAATACATTGACCTTTTCGTACATATTTTAATCATTTTATTTATAATGGTACAAAAGGTTTGAAACCGTGTGAGTATTGCATTTACTACACAATTGCTGGGGTTTAATTGATTTTTTCTAGAATTTTGGCTATTTTTAGCGTAAATTATTTTTAATATCAAAATTTTATGAGCAATATTGATTTGTTATCTCTACTGCTTTATCACCTGTTTACGGGCGACTGCATGAGTGCAGGAGTTAGAGCGACTTAGGATACATCGTCGAGATCAACCACATGAAACAGGCTCTGCGTTGAATACCAGCCAAACTTTTGCAAAA
Source organism: Colwellia sp. MB3u-4 (assembly GCF_014077065.1). NCBI lineage: Bacteria > Pseudomonadati > Pseudomonadota > Gammaproteobacteria > Alteromonadales > Colwelliaceae > Colwellia > Colwellia sp. MB3u-4. The sequence continues at coordinate 133,481 of NZ_JACGVE010000079.1, forward strand.
TAGCCTTAAAAATCATAGCTTTAGAGTTAGGCGCTATCTTTATAAAATGATAAGAGGATAAATATGAGCAAGCAAGTTTTTCCAATTACAAAAAATGAACAGCAAAGAATTATGGCGTTAAAACGTTATGCTGTATCAGATACCCCTTCTGAAGAGGTATTTGACAGGATAACTAGGCTTGCGTCTGCTTTTTTAAACGTGCCAATTGCACTCATTTCATTGGTCGATGATAGCCGTCAATGGTTCAAATCTCGCGTTGGGCTTGCAGCAGAACAAACGAATAAAGACATATCTTTTTTCACCCATACTATTTTGACTGATGAATTGATGATCGTACCAGATACCCGTTTGGATGAACGTTTTTGTCAATCCCCTTTGGTGCAAGACGACCCACATATTGCTTTTTACGCAGGAGCGCCACTAAAAACCTCTGATGGCCGTTATATTGGTACACTCTGCGCTATTGACACCATTCCTCGCAGCTTAAATGACCAACAAAAATTGATATTACAGGATCTGGCCGGTATGGTTATGGATACATTGGCATCGAGATTAGTCAATGCCAATGTCACTGGCAAAATCATCTTGAAAAATGCGGCATTTAAAACACTCAATCAAGAGCTTAACTTGTTAGGTCAAGTGTTTAATAATCTTGACTATAGTATTTTGTTTTTTGACAAACAAGGTTATATCAAGTCAATGAATCTAAAGACTGCCGAAATTTTTGGTTACTCAGCCAGTGAAACTATTGGGCAGCATATTAGCATTTTCTTTCCCTTTCCTTACAATAAACTCTTCTACAAAGTATTTGATCCTCAGATCAATAATAGCGATATCAAGATAAACGATATCCCGCTGCAACTTTCTGGCTTACGCGAAGACGGCACAATATTTTCGTTAGAGCTGTCACTAACACAAATAAAAATTGAACAAGGTTATACTTTTCGAGTTCAGTTTCAGGATACAACTAATCGTGATCTCGCTGATAAGGTACTGGAACAATTTAAGTTTCCACTTGATCTCAGCCAAAATTTTATCTTCATTTTTCGTGAAAGTTCATTTAAATTTGATTATGTCAGTCAAGGAGCGATTAAATTAAGCGGTTATTCACAAGAAGAACTGCATAATATGACTCTGTGTGATCTTGATAGCAGTATCAACATCGTTGATTTAGGCAATAAGTTGACACCAATTTTAGCTGGACAGCAATCAGACATCACTTACGAAACAACTTTACGAAGAAAGAATAAAAAAATGATCTCAGTGCAGATTGCACTGAAAATTGATGGTGATGATAAAATAGGTAAACGCATTGTTGTGGTTGGCACTGACATTACCGAACGTAAAAAAAACAATCAGGCCATTCTGGATAATCAAGCACGCTTACATGCCATAGTAGATAATGCAGTGGATGGTATTATCACTATCAGCGAAAATGGCTTAATCGAGACATCAAACCGAGCAGCAGAAGAATTATTCGGTTTTTCTCAAGCTGAGCTTAAGGGCCAGAATGTAAAAATACTGATGCCATATTCTTATGCTAGAGAGCATGATGGCTATTTAGCAAATTATAAACGCTCGGGTGAAGCAAAAATTATCGGTATAGGTCGAGAAGTCACCGGACAAAGAAAAGATGGCAGTGAATTTCCAATGGAATTATCGGTAGCTGAAGTACAGTTGGGAAGTGCTAGATTATACACCGGCATAGTACGCGATATGACCGCGCGTAAAAAAACTGAAGCAGACTTATTAAAAGCGATGAAAGTAGCTGATGCTGCTAACAAAGCAAAAAGTGATTTTTTATCGAGAATGAGTCACGAACTACGTACTCCGCTAAACGCCATTGTAGGCTTTGGTGAAATAATGCAAATGGAACCTTTATCGGCCATTCACAAAGAATACACAGAGCATATCCTTAAAGCCGGTAAGCATTTATCTTTATTGATCAATGAAGTGTTGGAAATCGCCCGTATTGAAGCGGGCCAACAGAATTTGTCGATTGAAGCCTTGCAGGTCAACGCTTTAATTAAAGAAACCTGGGGGTTAATGAGCCCTATGGCTGAAAAACGTGGCATTAAGTTCAGCTATCATGATGGAGGCAATGATTATTATGTAATGGCTGATTTACAACGTATTAAGCAAGTATTGCTGAATTTATTATCTAACGCGGTGAAATATAATTGTAGGAATGGCACGATTACTGTGACTTGTGGTGAGAGTCAACACGATGGTGCTTTACATATTTCAGTGCAAGATACGGGGTATGGTATTGCGTCAGGAGATTACTCTAGAGTATTTGAAGTATTTGAAAGATTAAGTGCTGACCAAGGCACTGAAGAAGGCAGTGGTGTCGGCTTGGCCTTAAGTAAAGCTTTGATGCACGCGATGGGTGGTGAGCTAGGTTTAGAATCAGTATTGGGCGTGGGAAGTACCTTTTGGTTTGAGCTCCCTGTTGGCCATATGGCCAATCAGGAGTTATTAGGCTACAGCACTGAAATAAGCGCTTTCACGACCACAGAACACTCACGCGTTTATAATATTTTGTATATAGAAGATAATTTGTCTAATTTACGTTTAGTTGAAGCGTTGTTAGCACGCAGGACAGATTTAAATTTAACGACCGCGATACAGGGTAATTTAGGCATTGAACTAGCGTTTAAATTTTTGCCCGATTTGATTTTACTAGATTTACATTTACCAGATATAGAAGGAGATGAAGTGCTCTTTCAGTTACGCAACAATGTAACTACCCGTCAAATACCAATACTGATACTCAGCGCCGATGCAACCGATAGTCAAAAAGAAAAGCTACTTGCCATGGGCGCCAATGCTTATATTACCAAGCCTTTAGATGTCAGAAAATTTATCACTAAAGTAGATGAAACGTTACGTCAATTACCCTAGTGAGTATAAGGTTGCATTATGCGTAGCATTTTAAAAATGAAATTGCATTGCATAATACTAAAGTAACTTTTCAAGTTTACTTTAGTAAATATTTTTATTTTACTTGTTGAATTTTAAATAAAATTAACATGAGGTCGGTGTGGAGCATTATTTGCTGTATGTGATGTATACTAACTTTAGGACTTGCTATTAATGAATTCACGAATAGACGTATTAGAATGGGTGCAATGCTTGGCATCATCAATGATAGCTAAGATGCCGCATCCCATTTGTTGTCGGCTACTTAATAAAACCGACTTTAATCAGATCTCCCTCAATAGTTCGCCTCAAACTTTACTGGATTTGATCGTGCCTAATATGCAAAATGCGATTAAGCATGCTAAACATGCCATTACGATTAAGCTCTATGAGGATGAAAGCCAATTAACCTTAGCGTATTTATTTGATGATAAAGATGTCCCATTAACCTCATGCCAGTTACCAGGCACTGCAATTTTAGAGCAAACATTACCCGAATTAATGGGTGTGCCAATTAAAATAAAAATTAACTCAGATGATAAGCTATTAAAGCATTGCTTTCGCTCTTTTGAGCAACACATGAACATTCAGTGCTTGACAGAAGAGTCAGAGGAAAATGATGCGAAATCACCTTGGGATATTGAGATTAATGATTTTCGATTTTCTCTAGATAAGCACTTAAATGAAGCAAAAATTAATAGTCATCCAGAAATATGTCTTCGTTCTTTAATGCAATTGAACGATGTTGAGTCGAGCCAGAATATTGATTTGTACTGGCCATTTTTTGATAGTGATCTACATAGTCTTTTGGGTGAGATGAAACAATTAATAAAACCTAGAGTCTTAGTCGCTGATGACAGTAAGCCAAGTAAAATGGCAACCATGATTATGCTTGAGCACCTAGGGTGCACAGTCAGTGGTGCGGATGATGGTGTTGAGGCACTAGAACTTGCCAATCAGCAGCCATTTGATTTGATTTTTCTCGATGAAAAAATGCCCCGTATGCTTGGCAGTGAGGTCGCATTACAATTGTCTGAAAACAAGGGCTACAATCAGTCTACAACTAAAGTTTCTCTTACCGGTATCACGGATGAAAATTCCGTTAATTTGTTATACCGCAAAGGTATTAACCATCATATCGAGAAACCCATTACCAAATTAGTATTGGAAAATTTCTTGAAAAAATGGCGTGATGCTTAAATTTTACAACATTTAAAACTATGGAGTTAAATATGAATGCATTAAAACATACTGCACTTGTTTTGATTGGTTATCAGAATGATTATTTCTCTCCAGAGGGGCTATTGTATAAGGTAATAGAAGAATCATCTAGAGCTACTGGAGTGTTAGAAAATACCCTATCATTATTACGAGAGCAAGGTGAAAATTTTGGCGTGGTTGTCAATACACCGATTCATTTTACGGCAGACTATAATGAACTTAACGAGCCCATTGGTATTTTACAGGTGATAAAGGAGCAGGGAGCCTTTAAAGAAGGCACTTTTGGCGCACAAATTATTCCACAATTGAATGAATTTAATAACTTTGTAAAAGTTGTTCCAGGTAAACGAGGCCTCAATGCCTTCTCAAACACGACGTTGGAGAAAGTATTGCTCGAGCGACAGATAACTAACATCGTTTTTGCTGGCACTGTAACCTCTATTTGTATTGACTCAACCGCTAGATCCGCTGTTGATATGGGATTTAAGGTGACCATATTGGAAGACTGTACTTCCAGTCGCACCCAATTTGAACAGAACTTCTATTGTGACGATATTTTCCCCTTGTACGCTAGGGTCTGCCATTCATCTACGTTGTAAACGGTTAGTTAAAAAGGATCGTGAAATTGAGCAAAAATAGCAAAGACGAACTACAAATACAGATTCAGTATAGGTTGATAGAAAAGCTGTCTGATAGTCAAAAAAAGCAAAGCAAATTGCTGTCATTACTGGATGAGTGTGTCTTTGAGTGCTCGAGTGATTTTATTTTAACTTACGTTAACTCAGCTTGGACACGCCAACTTGGTTACCAAACCGAGCAACTGATTGGAATATCTCTGGCCCAGCTAGTGATAGAATTTAACTTGCATGAATGGCTGCAGACTTTGACATATAATAGCATAAACGAGTACGCCCCTCAGCATGTTGAATTGCAGCTTATGACTCAAAAGAACGAACTTCGATGGTTTGAATTACGTATGGTTAAAAGTGACCAAAATACAATGATAGGATCATTGTTTGATATTCAAGTTCATAAAGAAATGGAAGCCAAGTTACGTGTAAAAGAGGAAGAAGCTCGTAAGTTATCTATGGTCGCTAGTCACACTAATAATATGGTCATTATTACCGATAGTATCGGTTGTATTGAATGGGTAAACAGTAGTTTTGAACGTATTACTGGCTATAACAAAGGGCAAGTTTATGGACGTAAACCTGGCTCTTTGCTGCAGGGAGAGCAAAGCGACCTTTGCGTTATCAAAAAAATGGCGCAGGCTATAGCAAAGAAACAAGGTTTTAGCGTTGAAATTATCAATTATAATAAAGCTGGTCAACCTTATTGGGTGGCGATTGAAGCATCGCCGGTAAAAGATGAAAACGGTGCTATAAAGCATTTTATTGCCATACAAACAGACATCAGTCTGCGAGTAAAGGCTGAACAAAAAGCCTTTGCAGCAGAAGGTCACTACCGAATGGTGGTTGATAACATCAGCGAGGTGGTCTTGCGTTTACAACCCGATGGCTGCATTTTATTTATGAATCATGCCTGGACAGAGTTAGTTAATTTGCAAGAAGACCAATGTTTGGGTGTTAACATTGAGCAATTTATCAGCGAAGACTATCAGACAGAGGTCGTTCAAGCGTTAACAAGTTTTCATCGCGGCAATCGCGGCATATGTCGTTTAGAGCTGCAAATGAAAGCGGGTGATGGCAGCTATACCTGGGTAGAAATGATCATGACACCGGTAGCCAATAGTTATAACGGACAACTTACTGCTATTGCTGCAACAATTGTTAATGTTGACACTAGAGTGTTTGCCGCTCAAGCACTGCAAAAATCTAAGCATCTTGCAGAAGGCTTAGCTGAAGATAGAAGTCGTTTTCTTGCAAATATCAGCCATGAAATACGTACCCCACTTAACGCTATGATTGGCGGTAGCGAAATATTGCAAACCACAGGGCTTAATCAGGAGCAAGAGCGCTTTGCCGGCATGATTCAATCCAGTGGTAGTGCCTTACTGAGTATTTTGGACGACGTCCTTACTTATTCAAGATTTGATGCTGGCGCTGTGACTTTGGAGCGTCGACATTTTGATTTAGGTGCTTGTATTGATGAAGCCATTGATATTATTTCGGAAAATGTTTTAGCGAAAAGCATAGAATTAATTTTAGATATCAGCTCAACAACTCCGTTGAATATTATTGGCGATAATGTCCGTCTTCGACAAGTAATGATTAACTTGTTAGCCAACGCGATTAAATTTACTGCACAGGGCTATATTTATATCCAAGTAGACTGCCAACGAGATAATGAAAACAACTTAGTTCTAGAAGTATCAATTGAAGATAGCGGTATTGGCATCGCAGAAGATAAAATGTCACAATTGTTTATCCCGTTTATGCAATCAGATATATCGACCACTCGCCAATATGGTGGCAGTGGCCTTGGCTTGGCGATTTGTCATGAAATATGTCAGGCGGCCGGCGGCAGTATCAGTGTCGATTCCAAGCTCGATGTTGGCAGTACCTTCCGCTTTCGGATGCCAATTGGTGCTGATGCCCTTAATCCACATAAAATGTTTAAACATTTACCTGATAATTGGGAAAGCAAAGTATGGGTTATTGGTAAAGCGCCTAGGTTGAACCATGCTATTAGTCAAGTGCTTGAGCGTTATAAAGCGCAGTATATGCAACTTGATAGTATTGAGAAAATACCTAACCTTAAAGGTATAGTAGGAGATTTTATCGTAATAACCGATCCTGCTCTCACTTCCTTATGTCAACAAACCTTAAAGGACACTTTCGTCACAGGCACCCAACCTTACTTAATCATCATAGATGTGTTAGGTAAAAGTAACAGTATTCAACCCATCAATACTAACGAATTGTTAGTCAATGGACCCGTTAAAGCCTCTCATTTTAGTCGCATTCTTGAGCAGTTACATGAGCTGATGGGTAAAGCTAGTATTGAGTTGATGGACAAGCATAAAAAACCTTCATTGGATAATATTAAATTTCATAACGCTAACATTTTGGTAGTGGAAGACAATGAGCAAAATCAGATTATAATGCAAAATTTTTTAGAACTATGTGGCTGTCGAGTAATTTTGGCAGAACACGGTGTGCAAGCATTAAAAAAATTGCAAACGGAACGCATTGATATTGTTCTGATGGATATTCAGATGCCAGTGATGGACGGCTTAACAGCCACCATGCATATAAGGGCTAGTAATTTAGCTTTTAAACATGTACCGATTATTGCGGTCACAGCCGATGCTGTTTATGGTGATAAAGAGCGTTATTTAAGTGCAGGTATGAATGATTACTTACCTAAACCCGTGTGTCGTGCTGATCTCTATGCCTTGCTTGATAAACATATGTCGATTGAAAAAAAGAAAACACCAATCACCAGTAAAATTAAGCGCCTTGCCAATATGCAGAATTTAATCAATAGTACTATGGCTTAAATCAGCGCAACGCGCGTTGCAAAATGCAAATCAATTTAACAATGCGTTTTTTCTGTCAGTCTATCACTCATTTTCCCACTAGATATTCTATTAAAGAAAACAATACAAACACCTGTTTATCATGAGCTTAACTTAACGCTACCGAAAAAAAACACGAGTGGTCTGAATGTTGCGACATAGTCAGTACCCGCTGTTACAGAAGCCGTAAAAATACTTCTGAACACGCATAAAACTGGAGAGCAGCATGAAAAGGTTAACGTTATCCTTAGTCACCGTGATATGGGTTTTATTAATTTCGCCTGTTAACGCTGATGGGCTTGATTTTGTCGAAACAGCAGATAGTAAAAAATCCAAAAATACCCGTGAATTAGTACAATGGACTCACACTCGGTTGGTTTTTAATAAGCCCTTAGAACGAATTGCTGTCGGCCAAGAAGAAACATTACAAGTAGAAGTATTGAGTAAAAATGAAGCCTTGGCGCTGGCTAAAAAAGTGGGTCGTACCAGTGTTATGGTGTGGTATTCAGATAAAACATCAGAAACCTTTCTATTTACCGTAACTTCAGACCTTAGTGTCTTACACCATGCTATTAAAGATATTCATCCAAATATTACCTTGACCTTAGCACCTGACCGTGACGCTTTGGTGTTACGTGGCCAAGTGCCAACAATAAAGTATCGCATTGCCGCCGAGGCTGCAGCTCGTAACTATTTTGAGGCAGGACAAGGCGGTAATAATGACAATTTATTGATGCAGCCGTCTGCTATGGCCAGCATGGTGAATAACTTCCGTATGCAAAATCAGGACGTGCAACCTTTACTGAGAAGAAGAAACAATCCCGCAGCCATAATTAATTTAATTTCGGTTGAAACGTTACCTGAAGATATTGTTACTCGGGTGAAAAACACTATCGATTTAGTGGGTGGCGAGTCGGTTACAGTCACTCGTGTACAACACGGAGATATACCAGATGCTAATCAAGATACCTTGTTATTAAAAGGCTATGTAGACAATCAAGTCGAACTAGTAAGAGTATTGACGGTAGCTTCTCGTTTAGTCACCGGTCAGGACAGCAAAAAATCTAAACAAGCGATTATTTCTATTTTGGCAAATGAATCTGGTGGTTTAATGACTACGGAAAAGTCCACACCATCAGCCAACTTTGGTGGCTTAAGTAGCAATAAAAAGGGTAACTCAGGCAATAACATTAATTCTAATATTGGTCGGGCAAAACTATTGTCAGTCGCTGGTGGAAAATTGTTATCAGTAATAGAAGTTAGAGACTTACCTTTAGTAAGAGTGTCGGTGCAAATGTATGAAGTAAATCATCGTCGCCTGAAACAATGGCGTCCTGATTTTTCCTTGTTGACTAAAGGTTATGACAAAACCGGCGGTAATTTTGGCCTTGAAGGTGCTAACGCAGGTACTGCCACAAAAGTTGACAATGCCTTACAAGTTCTGGGTGGCGCACTGGTTAATAATTTACAGGTAGGAGCCAAAGATTTTGCCTTCGATTTATTGTTTTCTTTATTGGAGCAAGATGGCATATCTAGAACTTTATCACGCCCTACTCTTACTGTATTAGCGGGTGAGTCAGCGGTATTCTCAGCGGGTGGTGAAGTACCGGTTCCCACGGCCTTTGCACCAAGTGGTATTACTAGTGGCGATCAGGTGGGTACAAATACCGCTGGCGTATTTAGCGGTACTACCTTTAAGTCTTTTGGTGTGCAATTACAGGTTAGAGCTATGGTTGATGAACACGACCGCATTACCTTAGATCTTAACCCTACTATCTCAACCCCAGATACTCTGCTTACACAGGAAATATCTTCTAGTACCGGTAGTGGCCTAAACACCTCTGCGTTTAATGTTAGAAGTATCAGTACGTCTACGCGTTTACGTGATGGACAACCTATGGTTATTGGTGGGTTGGTCAGCCGAGATATTAATGATAATAAAGACTTTGTACCTGGAATTAACAAGGTACCTTTGTTGGGAAAACTAACCGAGTCTACGTCAGAAGCAGACAACGAACGTGAATTATTTATTGTTGTCACACCAACGATTGTTAGGGAGTTAGTGCATGAGGTCAATAGATGGCAATTTCCCAATTCAGAAACTCTAATGCAGCAAGCGGTATTTAATACTAACCATGCTTTTAAATATAGTCACGAGGAGTCAGAAAATGAATAACAATCCCCTATTAGCGATCGGTTTTATTATCGGCACTCTATTAAGCTCAGGTTGTGCTACGAATTCAATCACGACTCAGGTCTATGCGCCAAATGAGCAACTTGATGATGTTTTACTACGCTATGTCAAAGTTGCCCCGGTTAAAACTCAATGCCAACGCGAACAACAAACGATTACAGATTGTCGTTTGAAGTCACTTAATACTTCAGAATTGAATAAGGAGTGTCACTTGCAGCGTAGTTCATTAAAAAGTTGCCAACAGAATGCGCTATTAGCGCAAGCGCCAAAACCTAAGTTAGAGCTTAATTTGAATTGTCATGATAGAGCAAAACCTATCATTGATTGTTATCGCTTGGCCTCGGAGTTAAACGCGTTATATATTCAATACCCAAATAACAAGCGCATTATGATGGCCAGCGCTTTGGTAGAGTTCGAACTTGGCAATACTTCTAATAGCCAGTATTTGCTCGATAACTTGATGTCTAAACGTGGCGCTTACCCTGAAGCTGCTATCTTACGAAGTCGTATCGCTATGGAAGAAGGCAATCTAACATTGGCACGTTCATTAGTAAGTCGACAACTTAGCATTACACCAGATAACCCTTACTTATATGAAATGCAGGCGTCATACTATTATATGGAAGGAAAATATACTGAGGCTTTACAGTCGGTCAAAATAGCGGAACGTTTTATGGAACCTAATTGGCGTATTGGTCATCACCGAGGCATCATCTATGAGGCTCAAGAGCAATGGCAAAAAGCATGTAAAGAATATAAACTGATCTTGCAAGATGAACCTAATAACCGCGTAATAAATGCTAAAATTCGCTTGTTAGATGAAAATTTTGATTGTTATGTGAAATCCAATTACCATCCGTATTATCGACTTTAAGTGAATAACATTAGCTTAAAAACGGTGCTGTAGAGCTATCAACAACACCGTTTTTTTATTCATTATCGCTCGATAACATTAACCCTATCCTAGACTTCTCCGCTTATAATTTGTTATTCACAAAGTTACTTTCATTTAGACTGCTCTGGTGAAACATCACCAATGAGATGACTAGGTTCATCGACTACTTTAACGCTTTAGTCATATTTATACTAAAGCCATCAAGTTAGTCCCACTCAGAGTTTATCAGCGGCTTGAGGACAACAATCACTCTATATGAAAGAAATTTTGGGCGGTTATCGAATCGCTTTTGAACTCCCCAAAAGCCAGTTTAAAGCCTTGTAGACTAAATGATTTATGTAGGTATGTAGGTATGTAGGTTCAGTCTGAAACTGATGAGCTTGTGCCTCCAAGTCTTTTAAATCTCGCAGAGTAAGAAGAAACTTATTGGAATTGGTACTGCTATGATCTGAACTACTCGATTGTAACTCGTTTCCGCGGGTCTGGTTGTCTTGGAGGGCCTTTAGTGGCAAGCGCTAGCAAGATAAATTGACTGCTCATTATTTAAAAATAGATCCAGAGCAATAATGGAAAGTTCATTTCGATGATCACGGCTATGTCCGCAGTTTATTTGGGTTACTGGCAATGTATCTGCATCATTCTTAACATATAGAGCTCCTGCAAGATTCGCGATAACGTCGATTCAAGTTGAGTAATTATTCATTGATCATCCGTTGATGATAATGATTTAAGCTTAGCCTATTACCCGTTCAGCTTACTTATGCCAGTGGTGTACGTTTTAATATAGATACTTTAGCACTTGAATAACTAACCTCAATAACTTAGGTAATAATGTCTATTTTAAGTTCTTAGGTATAGCTGCTTATCAACGATTCTAGTTAAAGTTAAAATTAATATGTAACTTATTTGCTTATCACAAAATAAGGGTCTTCCACCCTGTATGGCTATCTGCCTTAATCATTGACCAAAAAGTAAATAGCATTAAGAAAAATGATTTGCAAAATGCAAATCATAATGTCTATACGGTTGCTGATATGATCATAAAATAGCATGTTAGTAAGTGTTAAATTAATTTTATCTAATTGTTTTTTATCATCTTTAATTATTTCATTGAAAATAAATCATCGTTTGGCACAGCCCTCGCATTATCTATTACAAGCTCAACTACTTTAGTTGGTGAGTATACTAAGAAAAATATTTTATATAACCAGAGGTAATAATTATGAAATTTATTAAAAACAAGCAAGCAATGAAAAAGAAGCAAGGCGGATTTGTAATGACATCAGAATTATTGCTGTTATCTACGACCATAGTTATTGGTCTGGTTGTTGGTTTAACCACAATGCGTGATGCGGTTACTGCTGAGATGGAAGATGTCGCTGAAGCGATTGGCTCACTCGATCAAAGTTATGCTTACGATGGTATTAAAAACGCGGAAGGCACAGCTGAAATCAGCGGCTCTGGTTTTATTGATGCTGTAGATGTTAATGCCGGTGATGGTGTGACATTTGAATTTATCACCAGCGACTTTGCTGAAACAGCTGCTTCTATTAGTGGTACGCCAAGTGCTGGTGCTAACTCGTCTAGCAATGCAGGTAGCCTGGCAAACTAATGAGACATCGCTTATAGGCGGGGCTTCCCATAGTGTAGCTCCGGTCTTAAGCGTCTACTTTTAAGCAATTAATGAGGTGATACATGAAAGGTAAATTAACAGGTAGTGCTACTGGTGCCATGCTCCTTTTCACTGTATCAGGTATGTTGGCCTCAGCGCTTGGTGTTCGTCAGTATGACAAATTGAGTACTGACATGGCTTGGATCGTCAATGCTGACATGTCTGCTGGTCAAGTGATTACGCCCGATCTTCTTAAACAAAAACGTATAGATCAGAGCGCAATTGAAGGCACAGTTCAAAATCCCCGTCAGTTGATGGGCAAAACCTTACAAGTGAATAAGACTGTGGGTAGTGCAGTATTTGCTCGTGATTTAAAGCAAGCAGACAAAAAATCTTTGTCTCATGCTATCCCACCAGGCCGAGTACTGTATACCTTAGACAAGATACAAAAAGGTTTACCTTATGCTCAGTTAGGTGACGGTGATCGATTTGATGTTATCGTCAGGGGCCGTAATGGCGTTAGAACTGTCGCTCGTGATGTGCAGTTGATTGGTATCAATTACCCTGCAGCGGCTAAAGTGGCAGGTAAGGGTTTAAAAAACATGTTATTGCCAAAAAACAAACAGGCACAAAATCAAACTAGCGTGTCATTAGTGGTGGCCGTGCGTCCATCAGATGTTTACCCACTTGCTGGCATCAGTGCCAATGACAGCGTAACCATGGTTTTTCACAGTGCTTACGATATGGCGAACGGCACTCAGCAAAATATAGACCCATTAAAGCGTTTCCGTCAGGTGGAGATGGTAGCGGGAATAAGACGATCAAGTGTGAGAGTGTTTAATTAAGTTGATATTTATATAACTAAAACTACTTAACACTCTGGCGCTCTCCAGAGTTTTTGCCCTGGACAATCTGTTGATTGTTCAGGGCTTTTTTTTAGCCCTGTTCATTGCTTCTTCTTATGACTAAAAGCTGATTGGCAGAATGTAAATCAATGTGGGCTTAGCTTTAGCTCTTTATTACATATTTGGCTCTCTAGGATTTTTATGTGTAATAGCTTATTTTTAATCATTTTACAAAAGTATCAAGCGAGTTGTTATTAATTGGCATTAATCTGATTTTCTGATTATCAGGTGCAATTTTAACCTCTAAATATGTTTTAAATCTTATGAATCCTATTTTCACTACATTGAAAGCCAAGACGTACTGTTTACCTCCTTAAAATGCTGATTGGTTTGTCCATACCTAGCGCTATCATTCAAAAAGAGGTGAGATACGAAAAAAATTATTAAAACCAACCGTATTGTAGTGATGTTATTTTTTTGTGTGTCATTTTTCACTTCAGAATTAGCTCTAAAGCAATCACACCAACTCTTCATGGTTAAAGCTTGGCTAACTAAGGGCAGATAAAGTCAGACCGAATAATTACTCCAAACTTATTGACTGAGGTGCGTATTAAACCAAAACAAGTATATGGCTCAATCCAAAGTCATGACAAACTTATTGGTCAAACATTAATCGTACATAAACAGGCTGCTAGTACTATTTATCTCAATGAAGTAGCGGTTATTGTAGGTATTGCGCAATAATATCGATTGTTTTTATGTCAGATTTTAATCTGGCATATTCAACTAGCCCCCTCCCAATATTTTAAACTGTTGCTGCTAGTTAAGGATTCGCTTGCTATGCATATCATTGGCCAAAAAGTAAATAGCATTAAGAAAAATGATTTGCAAAATGCAAATCATAATGTCTATACGGTTGCTGATATGATCATAAAATAGCATATTAGTAAGTGTTAAATTAATTTTATCTAATTGTTTTTTATCATCTTTAATTATGTCATTGAAAATAAATTATCGTTTGGCACAGCCCTCGCATTATCTATTACAAGCTCAACCACTTTAGTTGGTGAGTATACTAAGAAAAATATTTTATATAACCAGAGGTAATAATTATGAAATTTATTAAAAACAAGCAAGCAATGAAAAAGAAGCAAGGCGGATTTGTGATGACATCAGAGTTATTGCTGTTATCTACGACCATAGTTATTGGTCTGGTTGTTGGTTTAACCACAATGCGTGATGCGGTTACTGCTGAGATGGAAGATGTCGCTGAAGCGATTGGCTCACTCGATCAAAGTTATGCTTACGATGGTATTAAAAACGCGGAAGGCACAGCTGAAATCAGCGGCTCTGGTTTTATTGATGCTGTAGATGTTAATGCCGGTGATGGTGTGACATTTGAATTTATCACCAGCGACTTTGCTGAAACAGCTGCTTCTATTAGTGGTACGCCAAGTGCTGGTGCTAACTCGTCTAGCAATGCAGGTAGCCTGGCAAACTAATGAGACATCGCTTATAGGCGGGGCTTCCCATAGTGTAGCTCCGGTCTTAAGCGTCTACTTTTAAGCAATTAATGAGGTGATACATGAAAGGTAAATTAACAGGTAGTGCTACTGGTGCCATGCTCCTTTTCACTGTATCAGGTATGTTGGCCTCAGCGCTTGGTGTTCGTCAGTATGACAAATTGAGTACTGACATGGCTTGGATCGTCAATGCTGACATGTCTGCTGGTCAAGTGATTACGCCCGATCTTCTTAAACAAAAACGTATAGATCAGAGCGCAATTGAAGGCACAGTTCAAAATCCCCGTCAGTTGATGGGCAAAACCTTACAAGTGAATAAGACTGTGGGTAGTGCAGTATTTGCTCGTGATTTAAAGCAAGCAGACAAAAAATCTTTGTCTCATGCTATCCCACCAGGCCGAGTACTGTATACCTTAGACAAGATACAAAAAGGTTTACCTTATGCTCAGTTAGGTGACGGTGATCGATTTGATGTTATCGTCAGGGGCCGTAATGGCGTTAGAACTGTCGCTCGTGATGTGCAGTTGATTGGTATCAATTACCCTGCAGCGGCTAAAGTGGCAGGTAAGGGTTTAAAAAACATGTTATTGCCAAAAAACAAACAGGCACAAAATCAAACTAGCGTGTCATTAGTGGTGGCCGTGCGTCCATCAGATGTTTACCCACTTGCTGGCATCAGTGCCAATGACAGCGTAACCATGGTTTTTCACAGTGCTTACGATATGGCGAACGGCACTCAGCAAAATATAGACCCAATAAAGCGCTTCCGTCAGGTGGAGATGGTAGCAGGGGTACAACGCTCAAGTATCAGAGTGTTTAACTAAGTTGATACTTGAGCGTAAGAGGAGATAAACCATGACACAATCAAAAAACTTCAGTTACACCGAGCCATCATATAGTCAAGCAAGAGACACTGGTCGCCTTCGTGAACTACGTCACTTCCTGCATAATCGTTTAATTGATGCTATGGAAGAAGAAGGTATCCACCTATTAAAAGATCCGCAGTTGCTCGAGCAGAAGCTGAATGAATTAATTGCAGACATTCGACCAAAATTAAACCCTGCATTAAGCTCTGATGAAAAAAACTTAATACGTCAGCAAATCATGCAAGAATTAACCGGTATGGGTCCAATTTCTGACTTAATGAATGAGACGGACATTACCGATATTTTAATCAATGGTCCTGATGAAATTTGGGTAGATAAAAATGGCCGTTTGACGCGTACAAATTTGCAATTTGATAATGAAAGACATCTACGTTTATTTCTGGATCGAATTCTCGGTGTTCAAGGTCGCCAGTTGGATGCTCGTCAACCTATGGTAGACGCGCGCTTACCTGATGGCAGTCGTTTACATGCCATTATCCCCCCTTTATGTGAGATTGGTCCAATCGTTTCCATCCGACGTTTTCACTCTGAAAAACTCACGGCAGGGCAATTGGTCAACAAAGGTTTCTTGAACCAAAAGATGATGGATTTTTTGCAACTTTCTGTGGCAGCTGGCATTAACATTGTCATAGCGGGCAGCGCCAGTGCCGGTAAAACTACCTTACTTAATGTTATTTCTGGCTTTATTCCCAGCAGCGAACGTATTGTTACTGTAGAAGAAACGGCGGAATTACAGCTTAATCACCCTCACGTTATCCCGTTAGAATCTCGCCATGTTAACAGTGAAGGTTATGGTGCGGTAACCTTAAGTGACCTAGTACGAAATGCACTGCGGATGCGAGCCGACCGAATAGTGGTTGGCGAAGTACGAGGAATTGAAGTACTAGATATGCTACAGGCTATGAATGTTGGCCATGACGGTAGTTTAACCACTTTACATGCAAACAGCCCCAAAGACGTTATTAGTCGCATGGAAACGTTAGCTTTAATGGGAGATAGTGGTTTTTCCAGAGGTGCAATTCAACAAATGATTGCAGCTTCAATACAGCTAATTGTGCAAGTCATGCGCTTTCGTGATGGTAGTCGCCGAATTGTCAGTATCAGTGAGCTAGTACGTCATGATGACAGCAACGAAATTCGTGAATTATTTACTTTTCGCCATGATAGTAACAATACATTAGATACAATTAGTGGCAAACATATCAGCTTAGGCAAACCAACTGAATTGGCAAATAAAGTAGCAGCTAAAGGCTATACCAGTAAGCAATTTAATGATTTATTACAGGCTGAATCTTTATGTTAACTAGAGAATTAATTATCATAGTTTTATGTACATTAGTCATG
Organism: Colwellia sp. MB3u-4; assembly: GCF_014077065.1. Lineage (NCBI taxonomy): Bacteria > Pseudomonadati > Pseudomonadota > Gammaproteobacteria > Alteromonadales > Colwelliaceae > Colwellia > Colwellia sp. MB3u-4. The sequence goes on from NZ_JACGVE010000079.1 coordinate 150,405, forward strand.
GTCTTTATTTTTTTTGCTTGGTCGCGAAATAACCCTACCCGAAAGGATGGTTTAACAACCTCACGCGTAAAAGTTAAAGTGCAATCGACTTTAGCCGGTTGGCTAAAAACCCTTAACCTAAATTTACCGGTTTGGTCGATTATTCTTGGCGTAGCGCTTATTGCCACTACCTTATTTATGTTTCTGTTAGAGCTGTTCCCTGGCCATTTGCCTGTAGCCAGCATTGCAGCCATGGCTGCCGTGGTATTTTGCTTTAATAGCCTCAGTGATGCAGCTAAGCGTAAAATCAATAAAATTGAAAAAGATTTAGCTCAAGCATTAGATATGATGAAGGCTGCTCTGAGTAGTGGACAATCTCAACATCAAGCTATTTTAATGGCTGCTCAATCCAGTAAAGGTCAAGTTAAAGTAGAATTAACAGAAATGCTGAATAGATTAGACATGGGTTACAGCCCCGAAAAGGCAGTTTTACGCCTAACAACAAAATATAATTGTGTTGCCACACGTTTATTTGCCCAAGTGGTTATCGCCCGTTATCAGTCCGGAAGCGACTTAACCTTTATGTTAAATTCGGTGATTCAGATCATAAGAGATCGCCAGCGTCACCAAATACAAATAGACACTCACCTGTCAGGAACGCGTTATGCTGCAATATTATGTGGCGTATTACCTTATGTATTAATTCCTATTTTATTGTGGAAACAGCCTGGCTGGTTTGACGCCTTATTACAACATCCATCTGGGCCTACCTACCTAGGAGGAGCGCTATTCTTACAATTTAGTGGTTATCTGTGGGTGCGTCGTATTGCGAGGATTGAACAATGAATAACTTTACTACAATTGATATTATTTTTGTGTTGATGTTGATTTTATCACTCTATCTGCTGGTACAAGTGCTGAAACAAGAAAAAAGCCTCATTGAAGAGCCAATTACTCATAACAAAAAGCGTTATCTTATTTACCCTGACAAGCTAATTCGTCAATGTGGTATATCCCCTTCCCATTATTGGCTATGGTATTGGTCAGTAAAATTAGTCAGCGTTGCTTTAGTAGCATTTTTACTAATCGAGTTTTTTGATAGCATACTATTGATTGTTTGCGGGAGCATATTGGCATTTTTTCTGATAGATGTTAGTTTATTATTCAAACGTAGCGCACGTCGTAATCAGATAAATCAATCATTAGTGTTTTTTACCAACTTATTAATCGTCTTTCTTAAGTCAGGTTTATCACTGAGTAATGCTTTCCGTAAAGCAGGTCAGTTTGGATTACATAAGAATAATCCTTTGGCCGCTGAACTAGAGTTGATAGCTTATGAACTAGATGCTGGCAGAGACAGGGCTGAAGCGTTTGATCAATTGTCTAGCCGAACAGGCGTAGAATCGCTTAATAAGTTAGCTGTGATCATTAAGGCAGGCATTAATGTCGGAAGCCCGGTCAGTGATGGGTTACAGTCACTCGCTGATTTTCTGCGCTTACAGCAAGAACTACAACTAACCAGTAGAATAAATCGTAAAGCACTGGAATCAACGTTTCCAATGGCAATGGTGTGTTTTCCAATGTTTTTTGTCTTGGTTTTTTTCCCCGCAGGACAGCAAATCAGCGATATAATGTCGTTACTTGGAGAAATATTATAATTATACTTACTGTTATGTAGCCCATAAACAGATTAGAAGAGGGAGCAATATGGACACCTTTAAATTAGACACAACCTCAAAGGTTCAACAAATAAAAAAATCGCAACAAGGCTATGTACTAACAATTGAGCTAATTTTGCTAGTGACTATTTTAGTTATCGGTAGCTTTGTCGGTATTGTGGCAGTTCGTGACGCCTTGTTTAAACAAAAAGTAAAGCAACTCGATAATACTATTTTAGTGACCGACAATAACGGTACCGTGCTGGGAGAAATGTTTAATTTAGATGAACATGACGCACCGCAATTATTCTATATTGATCGTACTTCAACCGACCCCGAACAAAATTATCGCGCATTAATTGGGGTGCGTGATGACAGATTCACCAGTCGCGAGCCTATTTATTATACGGAATTAAATTGCCAAGGTGACCCTTGTATTAAGCCTGTTAGCACAGAATCATTAGACAGTAGTGGTGTTAGTCGTTTGCCAAATACTGGAGCTGTTAGTTATTTTCAAGCCCTACAAGGCGCGCCTAACTATGCCATTGGCCGTTCTCCTAATGGCATACCAGGTCACTTGTTCCGAGAAACTATCCAAGACTGTGAATTGCCGGAATTAATTGGTGGCATCGGTTCGCCAATAGGCTCACGTTACATTTCACAAAAAGTGATCACAGGCGAGCCATGTGAATCACCGTTTAATTTACCTTTAGACGTAGGACAAGCGCCACTTACATGCTCAGCGTCTGATGGTGGTTTAGGTATCGCTACCTGTGATGCAGCTTGTGGTAGTAATAATGGTAGCTGTGCTTGTCCAGCTGGTTATTATGAGGTGTCTGGAGGTTTAGTTGATACACTGGGGTTAGACGGACAATGTTGTCCTATAGGTACTGAATTTGAAAATACTTCACTGCTTGGGCTAGGAGTTAGTGCCCTGTGCACAGGGTTAAATTTGAAAAAAGCCGTATCGGTACCCGATATTAACAATCCCAGTCAAAATGCATTAGAATCTTTTACACCGCCCTTTCAAATTAATTTACCCGCGGCGGGAGGGAGAATTGACAGTGATCAGTGGTACCCAACGCCACCAACGGGTGAAGGCAATAACTAACCTGACCTTGCAACGACCATTCATTTAATAACATCGACACTTACAGTGTCGATGTTGCGTTATGACTACTTTCTGAGTAAGATTAATGGGGAAAATTCTATGGATGCATTCTGCAAATAACACTTTGTAATATGCTTCTCATTTTGCGAAATCATGTAAAGTTTGAATATACACTTTAATTATTTATTAATTATTTAGTTAATAAACATGAGGTTAAATTTAAATCTTCGTGAGTGTTGTTGTTGGTCTACCAATTGCGTTAGTAGTGTTACTTAAGCCAAAGTAGGACATGGTCAAATGAATATCAAAAACAGTAAAGAAGTTACCGTAAATAAGATGCCCATGGATGATTCATCTACTCTGGATAACTTAACTACTATCATAGAAGAAGCATTACAACACCGCCATTTTTCCATGGTATATCAACCATTGTTTTCTATGCAAACCAGTAAGTTAATAGGTTTTGAAGCCTTGGTTAGGTGTCACTCTCCGCAGTTTGGTTTTATTTCTCCCGACAAGTTTATTCCCCATGCTGAGCAGAATGGGCAGATCATTGAACTAGGAGACTGGATATTTAAGCAAGTCTTATTGGATCTAAAGCGCTTTTTGCAATATGGCCTAAAAAACATTTGTGTTTCTATCAATGTCTCTGCTGTACAGATAGCCAAGACAAATATTTTTGAACAAATTATGACTTTGGTAAATAAATTAGATATTCCAGCCAATTGTATTAAAATAGAATTAACTGAAACTGCTTTGATTACGAACCCACAAATCGTTGCTAAGGTGTTTAATGCCTTTCAGAATGAAGGTATAGAGGTTTGGTTGGATGACTTCGGTACTGGCTTTGCGTCATTGAGCCTATTGCGTGAATTCAAAATCAATGGTTTAAAAATTGATAAAAGTTTTGTCGATTGCATAGCCACCTGCAATGAAGACTTTACTTTATGTAGTGCTATTATTGCTATGGCACAACGCTTAGGGATGCATATTGTCGCTGAAGGCATTGAAGATGAAACGCAGTTACAAATTCTGAATCAACTAGGTTGTGACACAGCCCAAGGTTATTTATTAGGGCGCCCTGTCTCTCTTGATGAAAATCTACGCCGATGGGGCCACAGCGGTCAAGAGCGATAAATTCACACAATTATTTGTGTATTGCATAGCATTTTCCACTAGTATACTCAGCTACTTCTTTTAATGGAGTGATACATGGAAAAGCTAATAGAATGGAGTAATACATGGAAGAGCTAATAGAATGGAGTAATACATGGAAGAGCTAATAGATCAAAGCATTATTAAACAGATGACTACCGATTTAGGTCAAGAGACCTGTTTTCGCTTAGTCCAGCTATTTATTGACGAGATGACCGACCTACACAGTAAACTAAATAGTGCTTTTAATAGCGAAAATACCAACGCTATTGGTGATATAACCCATATAATTAAAAATTCGGCGGCCTTATATGGCGCCATGCAGTTGTCAGATAAAGCGACTGAAATTAATAATCGTCTGACTATTTTTAATCAACCCTTAGTGTCTTCAGACAATATAATATTGTCATTGATGGCAAACACCTTGTTGCAATATAACGATAAATATAATTAAAAATAAGTGGAGTTGATCAATGGCAGAACCTAATTCTAAACCTTTGGTTTATATTGTAGAAGATAGTGTTTCTAGTGGTGCCTTATATAGTTCACAGCTTGAAAGTGTTGGTTACAAAACCAAGCATTTTATTGATGGTTATTCTGCTTTAGTTGCCATTAAAGAAAAGATGCCTAGTGTTATTATTCAAGATGTATGTTTACCTGATATCAGCGGACTAGATGTTTTACAGTTTGTAAATAAACAAGAAGCTCCTGCACGCGTTATTATTATTACCTCCAACAGCTCTATCGAAATTGCCGTTGATGCTATGCGTTTAGGGGGCTTTGATTTTATTGAAAAACCATTCACCCGTCAGCGTCTGCTTACCTCTGTTAATGATGCTGTGAAACAAATCAAGTTAGAAAGCAATCCTCTAAAAATTGAAGAAGCCCATGAGCCCGAAGATAAAATAGAATTTATTGGTGAGTCACTAGTAATGCAAACGGTTTTTCGTTTGCTAAATAGCGCTTCTCGCAGTAAAGCCAGTGTCTTTGTTACGGGTGAAAGTGGTACAGGTAAAGAGGTTTGTGCTCAGAAATTACACCAATCAAGTGGACGCAGAGTAGGGCCTCTTATTGCCATTAACTGTGCAGCTATCCCAAAGGACTTGTTTGAATCTGAATTTTTTGGCCATGTTAAGGGCTCTTTCAGTGGTGCATTTGTCGATCGTAAAGGTGCTGTAGAAGTGGCCAACGGAGGCACCTTATTCCTGGATGAATTATGTGAAATGGATTTAAATTTGCAATCAAAATTGTTACGTTTTTTGCAAACGGGTACCTTTAACCGCGTCGGTAGTAGTGAAATACTGCAAAGTGATGTGCGGATAGTATGTGCTACCAATAGAAATCCAGCAGAAGAAGTGGGCGAAGGGCGTTTTCGGGAAGATTTATATTATCGTTTAAATGTTATTCCGGTACAGTTACCTGCTCTTCGAGAGCGAGGTAATGACATCTTATTATTAGCCGATGCCATATTGGCAGACAAAAATAGAATAAATAATAAAGATTTCAAAGCGTTTTCAACTGAAGTAAAAAGCCTATTTTTACAATACAACTGGCCAGGCAATATTCGCGAACTACAAAATGTTATTGAAAATATGGTGGTGATCCACACTGGTGAAACTATCACCACAGATATGTTGCCAGCAACTTTTGGCCGTTCAGTTGTTGACACCCCTAAATTTACAACACCCTTGAAAAAACCTACACAACACATAATGGCTGCCGAACAGATAGAACCCATTCAAGGCAGCCATGCAGGTATATTACCCATGTGGTTAGTAGAGAAAAACACTATTGAACATGCTATAGATGCGTGTAGCGGTAATATTCCACTTGCAGCAGCACACTTAGGTGTAAGCGCCTCAACGATTTATCGTAAAATGAAGGGTTGGGATGCTAATACAAATAAAAAAAACGAATAACTCTTTATATTTCATGAGATTAAATTAAATTAACGACCAAAAGCACATCAATTCTTTGCAATCCTATGTTAATTAAAATATAGGATTGCAAATTTATACCTACACCAACCAATGATTAGGACACTTAATGTCCTAATCATTGGTTGAACTCTTACTTTAATATAGTGGAGTAATAACAATGAATAGAATTCAATGACGAGATAACAAAGGCAACTTAACTGGCTAGATTAAAACCGTACACAGTGATAGAAAATTTTCCATCAATAAATCAATACCTACGTCTAAAATTTGGTTTAGATTAGCTTTAGAATGTTGTGTTTGAACTGCTAGGTTGAAGCCATCATTTAATAATTTCCTAACTCTGGTATCTTCTCACACGCTTGTTTCAATGAAATATCAACGTCCCAATTCAATAGGAGATGGTCTACCACGGTAACAATATTGAAAAGTAATGGTTCCAAACTCCGAAAAACGCATAGCCAAACTGTAACATTCCAAATCCCTTAAACTTATTTCATTTAACGTCAGTTGCGCGTTTAACTTTTACAGTTACAGTATTGTTTAGAAGTTAAATGAGGCAGTAATATGAAATTGGGTTATATCCGCGTATCAACGATCGAACAAAATACCATTCGTCAATTAGACGGGCTTGAACTTGATTAAAAATTTGAAGATAAATGTTCAGGTTCGAATACTGAAAGACCAGCACTTAATCAATTAAAAGATTATGCGCGAGAGGGCGATACCGTATTGGTTCACGACATTAGTCGTTTGGCTCGTAATATCTCAGATCTTATCGAGTTGATTAAATTCTTTAACAATAAGCTCGTGACTATTCACTTTTCTAAAGAAAACTTAATCTTCTCTGCTAGTTCATCAAATCCAATGAACAATCTTATGCTGACCCTGCTTGTTGCTGTCTATCAATTTTAAAGCGAAATGTTGTTAGAACGCCAGCGTGAATGTATTGCCAAAGCGCAACAGGAGGGGAAATATAAAGGTAAGCCAAATACAATTGATCGAGAATAGGTTTGGCACTTATTAGAGCGAGGTTTGTCTATTCGAAAAGTAGCTAGTGAATTATCTATAAGTCCAGTTAGCGTCCAAAAAGTAAAATTTGAGCGGAAAAACAATAAATTTATTTAAAAAACACACTGATAGCTAATAAGGATAGGAAAAAGGCTTGCTTATCAGCTAATGAGCTCATTATCTATGTAGTAACATCTACTTAAGTTTCAAAAAAATAAATAAGCTCATCAGAAAATTAAAGTAGATACATTAACAGAAAAGGATTAATCTTATTATGAAAAAATTCAACTCTTTATTTATACAGAAAAAAACTAAAGTGAAATTGAATCGAGAATATGGCTACAGACTAGTAAAATAAATTAACAAAACGCGTGATTTGATAAAAATCATCGGTTGTACGGAGACTTATAAACGTTGTGAAATTATAACTTTCACGAATAAAAGTAACGTTGAAATGTTTCCAGCACTTGAGGATCTTTATATCACTGATCAATACAGTACAGTGTTCGAGCCTCGTTTGGGAACAAATATTTGTATGGGTAAGCTAAATGGTCGCTCTTTAAAGCAGTTCATCAATGATCAAATAACAATTTGATATGAACAGTGAATACATTTTGGGACGTATTATCTTGTTGTAACTAAGTACAATTATCGCTAATACGCTATACTGGACTGAAAAAGAATTGAATAACAATTATAAGGCTAGTAAAGATAAGTATCAGCTATATCTGGGCGAAAGTGTCCTAGCTCTTGCGAAACAACATGCTTTGCAAGCTCATAATCTTTCAATAATCTAAACAATGTTTTCAAGCGAAACTTAGCATAATCATGCCGTAAACTATGAATTCCTGTTGACCAGCCTAGCCAACGTTTTGATGCAGATGAAAATGAACTCGAAAGTGCTTTACCAAAAGCTAAATCATAATGCTGTATGTAATTAATACCACGATCTGTTTTTTCAGATGGAGTTTCTAGCTTAAATAATTCCAGCTTTTCTACCATTTCTGAATGAATCGCGATTTCTCGAATCAATCCACCTTTGCCTATAACAGAATACAAAACAAATTCGCTTGAGAAACCTAAGAATTTAAATTTTTGAGCTTGTAATTTAATGTTACTTAATGCTCTGGTACTCGCCGCTTGCTCTTCTAATTTACGTAATGTCAGAAGTTCATGTACTCGTATATTAGAAACTTGACAAATACGCACTGAAAAAGAATTTCTATCGGTGATATGTGAACAAACTAAATCAATTTGTTCTGCAGTATATGTCCGAGTAAATCTAGGGATTATAGTTACATTTTTAAAATTTTTTACTAATAACTTAGGTTGTGGCTTAGTGCATTTACTTATATCCGCAAGCCAAAAATTAAGCACTTGGCAGTCTCTTTCGACTGTAGACTTAGAAAGTTCCATGCTTATTCTGTAGTTTATGAATTCATTTGCTAATTCAAAATCAACATTCATTAATAAATTTTTAAGTGATGAAAATGAATCATCAATTACGTTAATCAAAAATGAATTTTTATTAACAAAGTCAGCAAACTGGTACATTGAATACATACTATCTTGAGCTGTGCCGATAGAACCAATAATTTTATTTTTATGTGCTCGTTTAAATTGACGAGAGATAAAGTTATCTATTTGTGAGTTACGAGTTTCCAATGTTTATTTCCTTAAAGTATTTATTTATATAATTTCTTACTGTGCTGTATGAGATGTTGATGTTCTTTGATTTAGCGAAGATATATGCTTGTTGATAATTTTCACATGATATAAATACTGATAATAATTGATCTCTAATTGGATCTAGCTTTGATCTATAACGAGCACGCTTACGTCTTATTCGGACCAATTCTAGAACCGCGTTGATTTCATGATGAAGTGCGGCTTCTTTATCTATATCCATTGTTAGTTTAATTAATGAAATATTAATTGAATTAACAATTTTTCTAAGATAATTACCATCGATATTGATCCTTTTTTTAACTCTTAACCACAGGGCAATATTGCTGTACTTGTGCTTTTTTAATAAAAAGCAAGTAATTTCAGCTTTGTACTTTAATACTCTATTTTTCTTCATCGTCTGCACCATTATTTATATTTTATTTTGTAAGATGTATCTAATTTATTTCTCTCTTAATAAAAAAGATCGATCAATGAAGTTTATCGTTGATCAATTCGCATTAAATTCACGATAGATAATTCTGAGATATTGCTAATATCTAGATAATTAAAGAAAACTTTTTGTTATTCGTGAGGATTGATAGCGCATAGCGCGAAGATTTTAGCTAGAAATAGCTAAATTTTACTTTGAGAAAAGTAATGATATATAAGATAAAAATTCAAAAAAGAGGATTTTATAGATCGATAAAAATATCAATATACACAGCAAGCATAATGAAATACGTGCTTTAGTTCTGCATGTAATTGCTAGTTTCAATTAAAAATACATTAATTAATAGCTATTAGCATATTAGTCAATACTACTTAAATTGCGTAAATATATATAAATTGAAATCTTGAATTTTAAGAGTCAAGTTAACAATAAATATAATTAAGATGTAAATAATCGTTAAATTATTTGCTTTTTTACTGAGTTAACAGTTTGTTGCAATGATAAAGTTAATATGAATATTGTACTTTAAATTGCGTGTTAGAGCATCGTTGATGCTCAATGTTGTATTTTTAGCATTACACTAAAATTGTTGTTTCTCATTTATAAGGTTTGAGATACCTTTATTAAAACTAACAAAATCAAAATTATGCATGATGCAAAAATTTAGCTTCTACCGACTTATAAAGTGGCTGGCTTTGTTGATTTATTCAGTTTTTGATTCCTGAAAAAGTATACGTGAAAACTTTGAATATGCAAGCAGAATAAGCTAAAGGTTGTTATTTAAGTTGTTGTTTTTTAAGTTTATTGTTGTTGTCGGTATGTTGTCGTTTCTCTGTCTGTTTTATGTTTAAGCTGATTTTAATCAATATTTTTAAATATGCATAGACGGTAGAGTTTTTTTATAACTAGCTAATAGTATTTAATAACATATAGGTTTGATGGGTAGATGCTTTTCAGACTAAATAGTTGGAAACAATTATATTCTAAAAATTAAAATGTAAAAATAAATCTTAGTTTTTTTATGTGCCTGATAGTGCCTGATACTTTGTTTTTTAGTTGGTCCAGAGGTGTTATATTCGGGCTGACATAGCCGAATATAATTCCATCTTAAAAATAATTAGGCTTTTAATTAAAAATGATTGTTAATACTCAATGAATGTTATTTTTTTTATGTGACCAATAACGTCTATTAGTTATCGTATTACCTGATGCATAGGTGATTTCTCAGGCTGACATAGCCGAAAATATTTATTAAATTTTCAGGTTGTTAATAAAGTCAGGGATGGATACTGTGCGCATGCAAGGAAAGCTCATCAAGTGTGATTTTGATAAGGCCTTTAGCTTTATTGGGATCATTAATTTGGTTACATTCATCAATGGGTGCTAAATATCTAGAACACTTCGTTAATTAAATATTTCCTCTCATAACATGATCGGTTATAAGAAAAATGGCACGGATGAAGTTGCATGTATAATTGTATATTAGGGTGATGTAATTGGCACCCGAGTTTATAACGACAATGCTCTAGAGTTAGCAATACCTTTCAAAATCGTTTGATAAGGTACACCAAAGCTGATCTCAATTATCATCTCCAATAATATAAATCCAAATGCTCATTAAGCTTGATATATGAAACTAAAGAATAGAGTCGAATACTTAACTCATAATTGAATGATTTTAAGAGGAGTTTAGAGGGTTTTAAATGTTCTAGGAGTGTTCTAATGATAAAAAACAGTATAAAAATAACTACAGAAAACTAACTTAAATCTTTCTACAAGCCACGTATTTATTGGCGAGTGTCCTAAAAGTGTTCTTTTTAATCTATTTACAGTCGTTTTATGGTCTGTAAGTAGTCTTAACACTATGATTTAGTTAGTCTTCTGTCGTTCTATATGTGGTGGAGCGGGGGGGAATCGAACCCCCGTCCGAAAAGCCTACATCCTTGGTACTACATGCTTAGTCGATCATTTATTTAACCACTTGGACGCCAACCGACAGGCTTCGTCATGGTGAGCTTAATACTATTTCGCGGTTCAGCCTTAAGCGTGCTTCCCTCGCTATCCTATTTGGGGTGACCATCGATCCTCTAAACAATAGGAGAATTTTTGAGGCGATGGCTAGCCTAAGCGGCTAGTGCGAACGTTTCGTCGTTTGCAATTATAGTTTTGCGGCTTTTTACCAGGCAAACCGCCCCTGGGCATGCACCTCGGGTTTCATGAATCTCGTCGAATCCTAGATCCGCCCCAAAGCTTACTCTTTACTTCTTTTCTACTCTTTGCTGCCATAAACTATATAAGTCTATGCAACGCATTATACAACGCTTGGCTTAAATAGACAACGTGATATTTTTTAATCAATTATCTGTCTAAGTTTCTATTTTTCATTAAACGGCCTTTATCTACTGCCCATTCTCGGTCTTTAATGTCAGCACGTTTATCGTGGTCTTTTTTACCTTTGCCCAAATAAAACTCTAATTTAACCCAACAAGCTTTCCAATACATTGCAGTGGCGATTAAGGAATAACCATCGCGCTCTACAGCGGCAATAATTTTCTCTAGCTCTCGACGGTTTAAGAGTAATTTTCGGTCACGATTAGGATCACAAACCACGTGACTAGAAGCGGCGTTAAGCGGCATTATTTCAGCGCCAAGTAAATAGGCCTCACCATTTTTTATGTGTACGTAACAGTCAGATATATTTACCTTTCCGCTGCGTATACTTTTAATTTCCCAGCCCTGTAGGCTCATTCCGCCTTCAAACTTATCAGTGAGGGTATAGTTATGACGTGCTTTTTTATTTAGAGCAATAGTATTGCTGCTTGATTTCTTTTTCTTTGCCATTATATTTCCATTTTGTTTGCTACCAAAAATAGCAATCATCAACATTATACGGAGTATTGCTGTTATTTAAATGGCTTATTTATCATTTTTCACTTTAATGCGTTTTTAAAAGACATTTGCTATGATAGCGCCCTTGAGAATTGGAGGGTGAATGCCAAACATAAGCCGTAGTGCATTAGTGATGCACAGTGTAGAAGACATGTATTTTTTAATTAATGATGTGCTTGCCTACCCAAAGTTTTTACCTAATTGTAGTGATAGTAAAATAGTTGCCCAAGACGAACATAGTATGACCGCCGCGATATTAGTGTCTAAAGGTGGTCTGAAAAAATGGTTCACCACGCAGAATATTCTCATTAGTAACCAAGAAGTTAAAATGAGTTTAGTTGATGGGCCTTTTAAGTCCCTTGTGGGTGGTTGGCAATTAAAAGCCTTATCTGACGATGCCTGTAAAATTGAATTGACCTTGGATTATGAATTTTCTAATAAAATGTTTGATTTGGCTTTTGGTCGAGTATTTAATAATTTAGCCAATAATATGGTGCAAGCGTTTACTCAGCGAGCAAAAGAAGTATACGGTTAGTGGTATCAGCTGTGTATTAATAGAGTTTACATTAAATGAGCGAATAGGTTATGAGTGAAGAAATTAATGTGCAAGCCCCACTCGAGATTGAGGTGGTTTACGGCACACCAACACGACAAGAGATTATTAGCTGTACTGTTGAGCCTAACACTACATTAGAGCAAGCCATTTTAGCTTCTGGCATAGTTGAAGAATTTCCTGAAATAGATTTAGCCGTTAATAATGTTGGTATTTGGAATCGCTTAGCTAAATTAACCGATAAGGTGAAAGACTTAGATCGTATTGAAATTTACCGTCCACTGCTTGCTGACCCGAAAGAAGTACGTAAACGCAGAGCAGAAAAAGCCAAAGAAGAAGGCCGGGCTAATAAAATTACTGGCGGTCGGGTTTAGCCACGCCGAGGTAATACTGGCGAGAGTTAATTTACTATTTTGATATATGATTTAGTGTGACTTAGCCTGACTTAACTAGGTGATTTATTAAAAATTTAGCCATAAAAAAGCATGTCCTAAATAGACATGCTTTATCTTCAGGATGAACCTTATATCAAGCTCACATGGCAGTTCCTAGCCATTAAAGTCATTAATGGCTGCACTGCATCAGTACATTCTTGGACGCCAATGTGAAAGAGTGATGATGTTCAAAAAACAACTAGTCGCTAGTTAACTAAACCCTAGTTAACCATAGGCACGTTATAGCTTTCCGGTAATTCAAAATCACCTTCAGCATTAACAACCTTGTTGTTATCAAAGGTAATGGTAAATTGTTTTTTTGCGTTAAATTCGTCGCTTCGACCTGATTTGAAACTATAAACATAATGCCAAATATCTTTATTAAACGCGCCTTCAACAACAGGGCTACCTAATACAAACTTAACTTGTTCTTTTGTCATACCAATTTGAAGTTTGTCGATATCTTTTTGCTCTAGATAGTTTCCTTGTGGAATATCTATACGATAAACCCAGCTAGAACAGGCAGAAACAGACAAGGCGATTACAATAGCTAATACTCGAAAAAACATGTTAATTATAATTATCCTTTATAGTTTGAATGGGGATAATAGCGAAGCGGGCTAACAGATACAAAATAATTTTTAGTTTATTTTACCCGCTTGCTGATCTTTGCTTTATCCGGCCAGTAATTCTTGCGCGTTAGCTAGGCTATTTTCGGTAATTTTATCACCAGCCAGTAAGCGAGCAATTTCTTGGACGCGGCCATTGCTAGAAAGTTCAGTTACTGTGGTTTCTGTATGTTCACCATCGGTTAATTTAGCGACAAATAGTTGTTGATGACCTTTACTGGCCACTTGCGGTAAGTGAGTTACACAAATAACTTGGGTATTTTTTGCTAGTTGTTTCAATTTGCTACCTACCATAGCGGCGGTTGGACCACTGATACCGACATCCACTTCATCAAATATTAAGGTAGGGGTGATAATTTTATCCGCTAGAATAACTTGCATCGCTAAGCTGATACGAGAAAGTTCGCCGCCTGAGGCAACTTTATTCATGGCTTCTAACGCTTGCCCTGGGTTTAAACTCGCTAGATAACTCACGCTGTCATTACCGTTAACCGATAAGTTTTCGCTTTTATCTTGGCAAATATCGATGAAAAATTTGCCATACGGCATGTTAAGTTCAGCCATGCTTTTGGTGATCATTTTACTTAACTTAGTGGCTGCTTTTTTTCTTGAGTCAGACAAAATCAGTGCAGCGTGTTGATATTTTTGTTTTGCGGCCTCTATATCATCGTTAATTTGGTTTAAACGTGTTTCATCAGAGCTAAATAATTGTAGCTCTTGTAACAGCTGTTGATGAAAGTTTGCTAATGAGCTTGCTGATACTTGATGTTTTTTCGCTAGCAGCACAGCGGTTGAATAACGCTCTTCTATTAAAGTATAAGCTTGTGGGTCAAGCTCTAAACTTTCGTAATAATGCTTAATTTCTTGGCTAGCGTCTTCAACTTGAATTAAGGCTTCGTTAAGCTGTTCTGCAATGGTTTTTAATGTCGGGTCATAGTTACCCAAAGCGGTAATTTGCTCGGTACTGTGCCGTAGGCCATCAACGACGTTAAATTGTTCATCTTCAGATAATTGTTGTACAGCAATTAAGGTTTCATTGAGGATGTGCTGACCATTACTTTGGCGGTTATAGTCAATCTCTAAGCTTTCAAATTCATCAAGTTGTAATGAAAATTCATCTAATTCGTTTACTTGGTACTGTAATAACTGCTGTTTGGCTTCACGTTGTAGTTTGCTTTCTTGCAACAGTTTGGCTTCTTGGCTAAGTTCACGCCATTGATGGTAATAATATTTAACTTCATCTAACAAGTGCTGGTGGCTGGCATAAGCGTCAAGAATATTGCGTTGTTCAGCGGGTTTAACGAGTAGTTGATGGTTATGCTGACTGTGGATATTAATCAGTAGTTGTCCAATTTCTTTTAGTTGCGTTAAAGGCACTTGGCTACCATTAATATAGGCTTTAGAGCGGCCTTCAGCAGAAATAATCCGACGCAGAATACATTCATTTTCGAGCAACATATCATTGTTTTTTAGCCATTTTTTTGCTCGTTTGTTATTACTAGTATCAAAAGTGGCGGCTAACTCGGCTTTCGCGCAATTAGGTCTAACGACGTTTGTTACCGCCCTATCACCTAAGCAAAGCCCTAAGGCGTCAATAGCAATAGACTTACCTGCACCGGTTTCGCCGGTAATGGTAGTCATGCCTTGCTGCCAATCAATGTCGAGTGAACGCACAATGGCAAAATTTTGAATGTTGAGCTGCAATAACATAGTCGCCTCACTGTCTTTATCGCAACGTTATATTGGATAAAGTGTTAATACCAATTGAAATGGTAAATAAAAAACCAGATACTGTTAATTTATACAGTATCTGGTTTTTATTCAAGCTATGTTCGCAATTTTATTTATATTTCGACATTCTACTCATCGCAGGTTTAAGAAATATTAGTAGAGTTTATGACCCCAACCTAATTTATTTCTTAGTACATTAAAGTAGTTATGATCAAGTGGGTGTATTAGGCGCAGGGTAAATTCACTTTTTTTGATGATAACTTCATCACCGGGCATAACCGCTAAAATTACATGGCCATCGCAGCTAACTTGCAAGTTTTCATAGTTTTCATTGGCCAGTTTTAGTTTGATTTCGCTGTTGCCGTCAACCACAATAGGTCGACTGGTTAACGTATGAGGAAACATAGGCACCAAGGAAAGGGCATTTAAATTGGGGGTTAATATCGGGCCACCCGCTGACATAGAATACGCGGTTGAGCCGGTAGGCGTTGAAACAATTAAACCATCAGAGCGTTGGCTAAACATAAAGCTGCCATCGATATAAACTTCAAATTCGATCATGCTGGCGACTTTACCGGCATGCAACACAGCTTCGTTCACCGCACTGTTTGAGCTTTTAAGTTTGCCGTGGCGATAAACTTCAGCTTCGATAATAAAGCGTTGTTCAGCGCGAGATTCACCTTTTAAAATGGCTTCAAGCGGGGTGATTAAATCATCAGGAGATAAATCGGTCAGAAAACCTAAATTGCCACGGTTAACCCCAATAACGCCCACATTGTAACAAGCTAAAACTCTAGCCGCCCCTAACATATAGCCGTCACCACCAATAACAATAGCCAGATCAGCCTGCTCGCCAATACGGGTAAGTGACGCCATGACAACATTTTCAATATTAACGGTTTGGGCCACGGAGTTTTCTATCAGCACTTGATAGCCTTGCTGTGACAAATATTGATGTAAAGCTGCTATGGTTGAACTGGCACCTTCATGGTTAGGTTTACCAATTAAGCCAATAGTGCGGTATAAATTACTCATACGGTGCTTATAAATATGTAATATAATTAAGGACTATCAGCAGTTTCGCGCTATTTCACTCGCTTGTAAAGTTGACTTTTTTTTAAATGATTTACTTTTGTGCTTGAATCATAAAAACAAACCCCCATAATTAGCGTTATTATGTTTTATCTATTTTGAAATTTAAGATCTACTTTGGAGTTTTTCATGGCCAACGAGTCAACAGAGAATAAAAGTGCTGAAGAAATTTCAGCAGACGCATTAGCCGCTGAAATTGTTGAGGATGCAGAAGAGCAAGTTGAAGTTCAACTTGACGCTGCAGTCGAAAATATCAGTGCTGAGCAAGAAAAAATAAACGAACTTGAATTAGCATTAGCTACAGCTAAATCGACGGTTGCCGATCAAAAAGATTCAGTCATTCGTGCGAAAGCAGAAGTTGACAATGTTCGTCGCCGTGCGTCACAAGACGTTGAAAAAGCACGTAAGTTTGCTTTAGAAAAGTTTGCCGCAGAAATGTTAACAACGGTAGACAACCTAGAGCGAGCATTACAAAATATCGATAAAGACGACGAAAGTAATACGGCTATCATCGAAGGTATTGAGTTAACTTATCAAGGTTTATTAGCTTCGTTAGAGAAATTTGCGATTCAAGCGATTGATCCACAAGATCAACCGTTTAATCCTGAATTGCATCAAGCGATGTCAATGCAAGAAGTTGAAGGTGTTGCACCTAATACCGTTATCGCGGTTATGCAAAAAGGTTATGAGTTAAACGGTCGTTTAATTCGCCCTGCTATGGTGATGGTGTCAAAAGCTAAACCCAGTGTTGATACCACCGCATAATTTTTATTATTCGGTAATTTTGCACGACAAGAAAAGCCAAACAAATGTTTGGCTTTTTTATGTGCAAGATTTGATCATTTTTAGGTACAAAAAAATGGCCAAAGTCACATTATCACCCGCGCAAAGTCATACTAACAGCTAGCCAAATTCATATTATCACCTGTAGGCACTTGTAGGATGGACTTCAGTCCGTCAAGTTAAATGAAATTTAACCGTCTTTAGATAAATGCCAAAAAAAATAATACTCGCAATAGCTGAATAATACTCGCAATAGCTGTTTGTTAACCCGTCAAATTAATTGCCAGCTTAACGATTGTCAGACTAAGGTCCGACCTACAAAAATCACAAACAAAATAAATTAGTGTTTGAAGACGGTATACAGAGAGATGGTGTCCACAAAAAGCTCAACGCCACATGACACCCGTAGACACTTGTAGGATGGACTTCAGTCCGTCAAGTTAAATGAAATTTAACCGTCTTTAGATAAACACCAAAAAAAAATACCCGCAATAGATGTTTGTTAACCCATCAGATTAATTGCCCGCTTAACGGTTGTCAGACTAAAGTCCGACCTACAAAACCTACAAAACCTACAAAACCTACAAAACCTACAAAAATCACAATTGCCCAAGGCCAAGTTATTACTTGTAGGGTGGACTTCAGTCCATCAAGTTAAATGAAATTTAACCGTCTTCAAATAAATGCCAATCAACAAAGCAAAATTATGGTTAATACCATTAACTGACGAGTATTTAATTAATTTCTATTTTTTTGTCATGTGCTTGCTATGTTTTACAAACTATAGGCTTTTTAAACTATATTATTGCATAATCATTGTGTAGCTCTTTACTAGTAATGGTATAGACCACAAATGCTTATTGTTATTAATAAAAAACAGAGCAAATAAAAACGGATATTTTTTACTTATTTCAACAAAAATAGTTGAAAAAACTTTTTCCTGTCCCCACTTACTGTTCATCGAAAGATTTAATCTTTATTTTTAACGTAATAAGTATTCGGAGATCCTCAAGATGGGCAAAATAATTGGTATTGACCTAGGGACAACAAACTCTTGTGTTGCTGTTCTAGATGGCGGTAAAGCACGTGTAATTGAAAATGCAGAAGGCGATCGTACAACTCCTTCAATCATAGCTTACACAGAAGAAGGCGAAACGTTAGTGGGTCAACCTGCTAAACGTCAGTCAGTAACAAACCCTAAAAACACATTGTTCGCCATTAAGCGTTTAATTGGTCGTCGTTTTGAAGATGAAGAAGTTCAACGCGATATAAAAATTATGCCATTTGGTATTGTTAAAGCCGACAACGGTGATGCTTGGGTAACGGCGCGTGATAAAAACATCGCTCCACCACAAGTTTCTGCTGAAGTTTTAGCAAAAATGAAAAAAACAGCAGAAGACTATTTAGGCGAAAAAGTAACTGAAGCCGTTATTACGGTTCCTGCTTACTTTAACGATGCACAACGTCAAGCAACTAAAGATGCGGGTCGTATTGCGGGTCTTGAAGTTAAACGTATCATCAACGAGCCAACTGCTGCTGCCCTTGCTTACGGCATGGACAAGCAAGAAGGCGACAAAGTTGTTGCGGTATACGATTTAGGTGGTGGTACATTTGATATCTCTATCATCGAAATTGATGAAGTTGAAGGCGAGCACACGTTTGAAGTACTAGCGACTAACGGCGACACTCACTTAGGTGGTGAAGATTTTGATAACCGTTTAATCAACTATCTAGTAGCTGAATTCAAGAAAGATCAAGGCATGGATTTAACTACTGATCCTCTTGCTATGCAGCGTTTGAAAGAAGCGGCAGAAAAAGCAAAATGTGAGCTTTCTTCAGCACAACAAACTGATGTTAACTTACCGTACATCACTGCTGACGGTTCAGGCCCTAAGCATATGAACATCAAAGTAACGCGTGCTAAATTAGAGTCTTTAGTTGAAGACATGGTTAAAGCCACTTTAGGTCCGCTTAAACAAGCACTTAAAGATGCTGACCTTTCAATTAGTGACATTAACGACGTTATCATGGTAGGTGGTCAAACACGTATGCCTATGGTACAAAAAGTTGTTACTGAATTTTTTGGTAAAGAACCTCGTAAAGATGTTAACCCTGATGAAGCTGTAGCTGCAGGCGCTGCGATTCAAGCGGGTGTACTTTCTGGTGATGTAACTGACGTACTATTATTAGACGTTACACCATTATCATTAGGTATTGAGACTATGGGCGGCGTGATGACGAAAGTTATCGAGAAAAACACCACTATCCCAACTAAGCAATCTCAAACATTCTCTACCGCAGACGACAACCAAGCGGCAGTAACCGTACATGTTGTGCAAGGCGAGCGTAAGCAAGCTTCAGCAAACAAATCTCTTGGTCAATTTAACCTTGAAGGTATTGACGCTGCACCACGTGGCACACCACAAATTGAAGTAACTTTCGATTTAGATGCTGATGGTATTTTGCACGTAACGGCGAAAGATAAGAATACCGGTAAAGAGCAAAAAATCACCATTAAAGCTTCTTCTGGTTTATCAGATGAAGAAGTAGAGCAAATGGTACGTGACGCGGAAGCAAATGCTGACGAAGATGCGAAATTTGAAGAGCTTGTACAAGCTCGTAACCAAGCTGATGGCATGGTTCACGCAACGCGTAAGCAAATTGAAGAAGCAGGCGACGATTTACCAAGCGAAGACAAAGAGAAACTTGAAACAGCATTAGATGAACTTAACGTTGCCATTAAAGGCGATAGTAAAGAAGAAATTGATGCCAAAACTCAAGTGGTTGTCGAAGCTTCAGCTAAGTTAATGGAAATTGCTCAAGCTAAAGCTCAAGCACAAAGTGGCGCACCTGAAGGTGAAGCTCCTGAAGCTGATGCACCAGGCGGCGACGATGTAGTTGACGCTGAATTTGAAGAAGTTAAAGACGACAAGTAGTCAATTGTCAGGTTGCCCTTGTATCGGTCAATAGCAGCGCGGACATGCTCACATACATTGTATGCTCGGCGTGTTCACCCTGTTCTAGCAGGATACGATGACAACAAAAACAATTAAACTTTGTGGTTTAGTTAACATAAATTAAAGCGCTGATAGTTATCGGCGCTTTATTATGTAAAGTAACAACGAAAAATTAATTATTACCTGATGTTAATTTGCTTAGATTTTTAAGGTGTTAAAGTGAACGCTACAGCGTCTAAGAAAGAAGTTAAACAAATTAGTATCCATAAATAGAAGTAAAGAAATCAAACCTATGTCAAAACGCGATTATTATGAAGTGCTTGAAGTGTCTAAAGATGCAGCTGAGCGCGATATCAAAAAAGCTTACAAACGTTTAGCAATGAAATATCACCCAGATAGAACACAAGGTGATAAATCAAAAGAAGAACAGTTTAAAGAAGTTAAAGAAGCTTATGAAATATTAAACGATGATCAAAAGCGTGCGGCCTATGATCAATACGGCCACGCGGCGTTTGAACAAGGCGGACATGGCGGCGGCGGCGGTTTTGGCGGCGAACAAGATTTCGGTGATGCCTTCGGTGATATTTTTGGCGACATTTTTGGTGGCGGTGGTCGCGGTCGTGGTGGTCAATCTCGCCAGCGTCGTGGCTCAGATTTACGCTACAACCTTGACCTTAGCCTCGAAGAAGCGGTTAAAGGTAAGACTTTAGAAATTAAAGTGCCTACCTTTGTGAGTTGTGACCCTTGTGACGGTAGTGGCGCTAAAAAAGGCACCAGTGCGAAAACGTGTTCAACCTGTCATGGCCATGGTCAGGTACAAATGCGTCAAGGCTTGTTTGCAGTGCAACAAACCTGTCCAACCTGTTCTGGCAAAGGTAAGGTTATTACCGACCCTTGTACTTCATGTCGTGGTCAAGGCCGTGTTGAAAAAGAAAAAACTCTATCTGTTAAAATTCCACCGGGTGTTGATACCGGCGATAGAATACGTTTGTCAGGTGAAGGTGAAGCCGGTGAACATGGCGCACCCGCAGGTGACTTATATGTGCAAGCGAATGTTCGAGACCACAAAATATTTGTTCGTGATGAAAATCACTTATTTTGTGAAGTACCGATCAGCTTCACAACGGCTGCTTTAGGTGGCGACATTGAAGTACCAACGCTTGAAGGTAAAGTTAAGCTGAAAATACCGAAAGAGACTCAAACAGGTAAAATGTTCCGTTTGCGTGGCAAAGGTGTCAAGTCAGTACGCAGCCACTCAATTGGCGACTTAATGTGTAAGGTTGTCATTGAAACGCCGGTAAGTTTATCGGGCGATCAAGCAGACTTACTTCGCCAGTTAGAAGAAAAAATGGGTAAAAGCACCAGCAAGCATAGCCCAAAAGAAACCGGTTTTTTCGACGGTGTGAAAAATTTCTTCGATGATCTTAAAAGCTAAGATAACTCGAATATAATTCAACACTAAAATCCCGCACTATGTTGCGGGATTTTTATGTACAGGAAGTAGGGGCAGTTTTTTTGTTCCTGACAAAAACTAAGTACCTACATATTTGTAGGTTATATTTAGGCAATGTCGCGAGTGCATGGATGCACGTGAGGATATATTTACAGGATGCATTACTCATCATCAAAAATGGGTAATACGCCACTGCGACTATGCTCAAAAATAAGTGAAGTTTCTACTGTGGTGACTTCTTCGCGAGAAGTAATGGCATTGAAGACAAATTGACGTAAGTGTTCACTATCTTTTACAGACATGTGAATAAAGTAATCATAGCTTCCACCCATGTGATATAAGCTGACAATTTCAGGCAGCTTAAGTAGATCATCTCTCAGTTTATTCACAATTAACTCTGAATACGGTTGTAACTTTATTGCCGCTATTGCTTCAATGTTGCCGCCAATACTCTTGAAGTTGATATCAATAAAAGCGTTATTGATTACGCCATTATTTTTCATGCGTTTAACACGCTCTAAACAAGTTGAGGGCGCTATACCTATCTGTGATGCTAATTCTTTGTTGGTAATATCAGCGTCTTTATAAAGTAAGGTGAGAATACGTAAATCTATATCATCAAGTTTTTTCATTTATACAATTAGCCTTTGGGAGAACATTTACTGGATTTTATTTTTACCAATTTACATATTACACTTATTAAATCCAATATTACCAGCGAACTGACTATAAAGATGAATTATTTTCGATATTTTTGCATCTTTCCGAATTATTGTCATTAATTGCTACCAATGTAAATTAAAACTATTACAAATTAACAGCTTAACAAATTTGTAAAAATCCGCCATGTGACATATTATGTCATGTCGACAATTAATTGATGAGAACAAATGATTATTAAAAGTGTTAATGATTTCTTAAAGCTTGAAGCTGCCAGTGGCATTATATTAATGTTAGCTGCAGTTGCGGCGATGATTATCGCCAATTCGCCGTTTATGGTCTACTACGACATGCTGTTGAGCATTCCAGTTCAAGTGGCCGTTGGCAGTTTTGAAATAGCTAAGCCACTATTATTGTGGATAAATGACGGCCTAATGGCGTTGTTCTTCTTTCTTGTGGGTTTAGAGCTTAAACGAGAATTTATAGAAGGAGATTTATCACAACCAGGACAAGTGACATTGCCGGCCATAGGTGCTTTAGGCGGAATGTTGATACCCGCTTTATGCTATGTCGCCTTTAATTATAATGATCCAGATGCGATTAATGGTTGGGCAATTCCAACCGCTACTGATATTGCTTTTGCCTTAGGCATTTTGTCAATTATCGGTAGTAAGGTACCGTTACAACTCAAAGTGTTTTTAACCTCGTTAGCCATATTTGACGATTTAGGCGCGATTATCGTTATTGCTTTATTCTATACTGATCAACTTTCATTATTATCCTTAGTTGTTGCCGCCAGTATTATTGCTATTTTATTTACGATGAATAAACGTGGCGTCACCAATACCGCACCTTATATTTTCTTAGGTGTTGTACTTTGGATAGCGGTATTAAAGTCAGGTGTACATGCGACATTAGCCGGTGTTGTGTTAGCTTTCTTTATTCCTATTAAAGGTAAAGAAAATGAGCCATCGCCGCTTAAGTCTTTAGAGTATAATTTGCATTCGTTAGTTGCCTTTATTATCTTACCGGTATTTGCTTTTGCCAATGCAGGAATAAGCTTTGCGGGTGTTGGTATTGAGCAAGTGATGGCACCTGTACCCTTAGGCATTATTGTCGGCTTGGTTGTTGGCAAGCAACTTGGGGTATTTGGTTTTTGTTTTATTGCTATAAAGTTGGGTTGGGCAAAAATGCCCGCTAAGGTTAATTGGCGTTTGCTTTATGGCGCGGCAATATTATGTGGTGTGGGCTTTACCATGAGCTTATTTATTGGCTCTTTAGCTTTCGAGCAAGGCAATGGCGTTAACCTTATGTTTCAAGATAGGTTAGGCATTGTGATTGGTTCATTGATATCAGGTATTTTTGGTTACATCATTATTAAAGGTGGTGTTGACCGTCTTGCAGAAAGTGAAGAAAGTGACGATATAAAAGAATAAATGCAGATAATAAATTCTATACAAAATAAAAAAGGTTTACTCATGAAAATAGAACAATTTAATATCCCAGTAAAATCGCTTGTCGTTGTTGCCGCAGTTGTTGTTGCTGGCATTGGCTCTGTGTATACGGTTAACGAAGGTCATATCGGCATTGTAAAGCGCTTTAGTGAAGCCAAAGAGCAGGTAAATCCGGGTCTACATTTTAAAGTACCTTTTATTGATAGCGTTGAAGAAATAGAAGTGCGCACCCGTAAAAATGAAGAGAAAATGGCATCAAGTACCAAAGAGCAAATGCCGGTAACTATTAGTGTATCAGTGAACTGGACCGTTGATAAAGCCGCGGCATTGGAGTTATTTAGACAATATGGCGGCTTGTCACAATTTGAAAACCGAATTTTAGATCCCCGTTTTAGATCAGCGACAAAAGATGTTATTCCACAATATGACGCAGAAAAGCTTATTCAAGACAGAGCGGGTGCGATTCAAGCGATTGAAGCTAACTTCATTGAAGAAATGAAAGAATTTCCGGTTACTGTCGACAATATTCAAATTGAAAATATTCAACTTCCCGCGAAGTATTTAACCTCAATTGAAACTAAACAAACCGAGAAAAATTTAGCAGACGCAGAAAAGCACAAGTTAGCCAGACAGAACCTTGAAGCACAGCGTGATGTAAATACGGCGAAAGCCAAAGCGGATGGTATTAAATTAGTCGCGATTGCCGAAGCTGAGTCTATTCGAATTAAAGGTTTGGCAGAAGCCGAGGCTATCACGGCTAAGGCGAAAGCACTGGGTAATAATCCGTTAATTGTGAAACTGACTGAAGCGCAAAATTGGGATGGTAAATTACCTGCAACTATTTTAGGTAGCAGTAATATGCCGATTTTAGATATGAGAAGCACTAAAGATTAGGCTAAGTCAGTGTAGACTTTAGCTTAAGCCCGATTAGGTACTTAACGGCTTGAGTGATTTTTTTTAAAACGGCGATGTAATAATCGTCGTTTTTAGTTAGAATAAGCTTAACTTTAAAATGCCATAGCGGTTAGCACTCGCTAGGTATTTCAGTATATTTACCTAAACAAGTTCTTTAATGTCAGAGCCTATGTCCAAGCCTATGTCAATACTGTCCGCTGATGAAGTCGCTATCAAAAAAATTTCACATCACTATCAAGATTTGATCCAGTTATTCGATACCAGTTTCTATAATTTGTATAATACGCGATTAGTTAAAGGTGGCGATGAGCCTATTTATATGCCGAATAACGAGCAATGTGATTTTAATCAGATTATTTTTGCTCATGGCTATTTTGCTAGTGCGTTACATGAGGTTTCTCATTGGTGCTTGGCAGGGACTTCGCGGCGATTATTAGAAGACTTTGGCTATTGGTATATTCCTGATGGTCGTGATCAAAGCCAACAACAAGCATTTGAGCAAGTAGAGATTAAACCGCAGGCGATTGAATGGGCGTTATGTGTCGCTACAGGAAAAGCCTTTGATGTTTCTAGTGATAATCTGCTGGGTAACGGCGAAACTGACCGAGTGGCGTTTAAAGCTAAGGTGTACCAACAAGTGCTTGCCTATCTTGAATACGGTTTTCCTAACGATGCAGCAAGATTTATTATCGCTTTAACAAATTATTATCAAACGCCTTGGCCTTTAGTCTCTGAGCATTTTAAATTTTCAGACCATGAATGTTTTTGAAAATAATTTTTTTGAAAATAATGTTATTAAAAGTAATGTCATTAAAATTAAAATCCTCAACAGAACAGGTGTTTTTGAAATATATGGACGGAAAATTTATGAGATTAATTAATGAAACAATTTAAATTAGGCTTAGTCATTAATCCTATTGCGGGTATTGGTGGTAGTGTGGCATTAAAAGGTAGCGACGGTATTGGCATTGCGGAACAAGCGATTGCGCTTGGCGCTACGGCAAAGTCAAACACTAGGGCATCGCTAGCGTTAGAAATATTGCTCCCTTACAAAGAAAATATCATTATTTATACCGCTGCTGGCGATATGGGCGAGCATACAGCTAAAGCGTTAGGTTTTAACACCCAAGTGGTATATAAAGTTGAAAATAGGCTTGAGCATAGGCATACCACAGAGCTTGATACTGAGCAGGCAGTCGGCGCATTAATCACTAAAGATATTGATTTACTGTTATTTGCTGGCGGTGATGGCACTGCACGTAATGTGTGCCATATTGTTGAAGACAAGTTTCCGGTATTGGGCATTCCAGCCGGTTGCAAAATTCATTCAGGTGTTTATGCTATTACGCCTAAAGCGGCTGGGCGAGTGGTGGAACTGATGATAACAAATCAATTAGTGAGCTTAACCGACGCTGACGTTATGGATATTGATGAAAGTTTATTTCGCCAAGGCATAGTAAAAGCAAAGCGCTTTGGTGAAATGCAAGTACCATCAGAGTTACGTTATATTCAAGCGGTTAAATCGGGTGGTATAGAGTCAGACGAGTTGGTGTTACAAGATATTGCTGCGGATGTTATCGCTAAAATGGATGACGAGCTATTTATTATTGGCTCAGGCTCTACCACGGCTTTTGTTATGGAAGAGCTGGCGCTTGACAATACTTTACTGGGCGTCGATGCGATAAGCGAGCAAGCCTTAATCGCCAGTGATTTAACTGAACCTCAGCTTTGGCAGTTAATTCAGCCTTATGCACAAGGTAAAGTTAAACTGCTTATTACCTTAATTGGTGGTCAAGGTCATATATTTGGCCGCGGTAATCAACAATTGAGCCCACGTGTTATTCGCGCTATAGGTAAAGAAAATATTATTATTATCGCAACAAAAGCAAAATTGAATGCGCTGGCAGCTAGGCCTTTAATTGCTGATACCGGCGACAGCGAACTCGATATGGTTTTGTCAGGCTATTTGGCGGTTATCACAGGTTATAATGATCAAGTATTATACCCGGTTGCTAGCCCGCAATAATAAATAGCTCTCCTGAACAAACGTTAAATATATTAAAAGTAGACGCAGTTGAAAAACGAGTCTACATGAATTTGGAATTAAGCATGCAATTTGAAAACCTTACTGCGTTATATCACTTTTTAGATGAACAAGTTACACAAGATGTCAGCGGCGATGATTTATTTGCCGGGAGTTATTTAAGAGGATTTATTAGTTTAGCGGGCAGTGAATATGGCGATGAGTCACAAGTGTTAACGCAAACGTTAGCGATAAATATTAGTGAGAAGTTACAAGTTGCTCGTACTGAGCTTACGCCACAAGACCACCAAATTGTACAAGATTATTGGCTAGGATTAAAAACGGCTTTTACAGCGTGATTTTTACAGCATAAGTTTTATTGCTGTCAGTTTGAAAAAAAGCAGCTTTCATATTGAATTAGCTGCTTTTTTTTAGATTTAAGTCGAGAAACTCAATCGAACTTACGACGAATAATGTCTCGAATAACAAAGCGATTTGGCGCCAGGTTAAATAACTGTTCATTATTTAGTGGATAGGGTGTACCACAAATATCAGCGGTTAAAATATCGGCCAATAAAGGCGCGGTACAAAGTCCTCGCGCCCCTAATCCAGTCAACATATATAGATTTTCAATCACGGGTGCTTGTTGATTATAGCGCCAACGTTTATCTTTACTTAAGTGCGGGAATTGCTGCTTATGACCAGCAATGTCAGGCATAGCACCTACCATTGGTAAGTGATCCGGCGTCATACAACGTAAGCGCGCTTTGCTACTGAAAATATCTGTACTTTGCCATTGTGTTAAACCCGGTAAGCATTTATCTAGCATAGCAAGATTAAATTGGTCTTCTTCGGCTTTGTTGTCGATATCAAAGCTGTGCTTTTGAAACGTTGCTCCGATGCAGTGCAGGTTTTTATTCGCTGGTGTTAAATAACCTTTATGGCAAATAACGGTTGCTAGTTTGGCAATTTTTTCATTACTGGTCATATTACTGACTTGGCCACGTACCGACGTTAAGGGTAATTGCTCAATCAGGTTCAAGGGGATACCTTGGGCGCCGCCACAATAGACAATAACATTGGCTGGATAATTATCGGTATCGCTGTGTAGTAACCATTTCCCTTGAGCTTTTTGGCTAATTTTATTAATTTTACAACCAGTTTCAATGCGCAGGCGATGACTTAATTCAGCCGCCTTAAATATTTGCTTTACCAGTTGAGCAGGGGCTATCCAACCCGCTTTAGGGAAGAATAGCCCGCCATGATTAAGGGCTATGTCTGCTAATGCGCTAGCTTGGTTTTTATCAACACTATGAATTAAGTTTTTTGGCCAAACACTAGAGTTCGCTATATGTTGCTGACGCAATTCTAAAGCGGGTTTATAGGATATTTCTAACAGGCCACACCAGTCGTGATCAAAGTGAAATCCTAGCTCGCTGATACTTTTATAATAAGTGAGTGCTTGCTCAAAAGCTTGTTGATAAAATAGGCTAATATCATCGGCTTTTTGATGAATAAGTGGGTATAGTGCGGCAATATTATTACTCGATGCGCCTTGAGCAACACTGAAGTCTTGGCAATATACTGTTACTTTAACCCCAGCTTTTGTTAAGGCATAGGCGGCACATGCTGACGCTATACCACCACCGATAATACTGACATGTTGCGGTTTATTCACTATAGGGCGTTGCTGATAACCTTTGCCTGAAAAAGGATTTTGCTGAAATACCGCGCTAAGCATTTCATTTTTTTTACCTATAGCAGGGCGTTTTTCAACCCGAAAACCGGCAGCAACAAGTTGGCGTTTAACTTCTCCTGATACCGTAAAAGTGGCTAACGTTGCTTGCTCGTTTGATAAACGGGTGATTTGCTTAAAAAGCGCTTCGTGCCACATTTCAGGGTTTTTGGCGGGTGAAAAACCATCAAGGAACCAAGCGTCAATCTTTGTGGAAGGACGCACTGCTTTCTC
This sequence comes from Colwellia sp. MB3u-4, assembly GCF_014077065.1. Classification (NCBI taxonomy): domain Bacteria; kingdom Pseudomonadati; phylum Pseudomonadota; class Gammaproteobacteria; order Alteromonadales; family Colwelliaceae; genus Colwellia; species Colwellia sp. MB3u-4. The sequence goes on from NZ_JACGVE010000079.1 coordinate 178,917, forward strand.
GTTTCCCAGCTGAGCTAAACCTTGTGTGGCATCGTTAAATATTAACTGGAGTGTGACTGACCCCTCAAGAAAACTTAGCGTAATATCTTTATCAAAACGTTCAGGGTATTGTGCAGTAAGTTGTTGACTGTATTCTTTAAGTTGCGGAAAAATTGCTAACGATTGCGCCAGTTGCTGTTTTGATAAAGGATATTTTTCCACACTAATAAAGTGCAAAGTACTCACTTTAGCTGGCGCTGAATTTTGCTGGTGAGCGGTTAATTTTATTTGGTCAAATACCGCTAGGGTCAATAAAAAATTTAATCCCGTACCAAAACCCGTTTCAGCAATGACAAATTTTTCTGGGTACTGGGCTAGTCTTGCTTTAAGATTATTGCCATCAATAAAAATGCATTCACTTTGGCTAGTGCCATGGTTGGTATCAAAATAAATATCTTCAAACTGGCTTGAATAAGGTGAACCGTCAGCCTCAAAGGTAATTTTTGTTTGAACAATCACAATATTAACGTCTTCCGTTGGAGGTGAAAAAAGGTTATTTTATCTATTATTACAAAATATTGTTATAAAATGAAAAAAATTCAGTGTACAAGTGTACGCTGGACAGACCAGTATAGGGGGCAAAAGTATGTATGATACGCCCAGATTTTTTAATTGAATATGGTTATTAATATGAAACGTGTAGTTATCACCGGATTAGGTATTGTATCAAGTATTGGTAATGATACAGAAGAAGTATTAGCGTCGTTAAAAACAGGGCGTTCAGGTATTACCCGTTCTGAAAGTTTTGCTGAAATGGGTTTGCGTAGTCAAGTTTGGGGCAAGCCTGACATTGAAGTAAAAGACCACATTGACCGTAAAGCCTTACGCTTTATGGGTGAAGCTTCAGCTTTTGCTTACATAGCCATGGATCAAGCGATTAAAGATTCAAAATTAACACCAGATCAAGTCTCAAACTTCCGCACAGGTATTGTGGCGGGCTCTGGTGGTGCTTCTTCAGAAAACGTCGTTAAATCAGCAGACACACTGCGTGAAAAAGGCGTTAAACGTGTTGGGCCTTACGCGGTACCAAAAACCATGTCGAGCACCATTTCTGCCTGTTTGGCAACACCGTTTAAAATTTTAGGCGTTAACTATTCAATTAGTTCGGCTTGTGCTACCAGTGCCCATTGTATTGGTCACGCGGCTGAGCTTATTCAACTAGGTAAGCAAGATGTAGTATTTGCCGGTGGCGGTGAAGAAGTTCATTGGTCATTAGCGATGATGTTTGACGGCATGGGCGCGTTATCTTCTAAATACAATGATACACCTGAGCTAGCTTCACGTACCTATGATGCAGACCGTGACGGTTTTGTTATTTCAGGTGGCGGCGGTATGGTTGTTGTTGAAGAGCTTGAGCACGCTTTAGCGCGTGGCGCGCATATTTACGCTGAGATTGTTGGCTACGGTGCAACATCAGACGGCTTTGATATGGTGGCACCAAGTGGTGAAGGCGCTATTCGTTGTATGCAACAAGCCATGCAGGGTGTTGACGCGAAAGTTGATTATTTAAATACCCATGGCACCTCTACGCCAGTAGGTGATGTTAAAGAGCTTGGCGCGATTCAAGCGGTATTTGGTGATGATTCTCCAGCCATTAGTGCCACTAAAGCCATGACAGGTCATGCTTTGGGTGCCGCTGGTGTTCATGAAGCGATATTTTCATTATTGATGATGGAACATAGCTTTGTTGCGCCATCTATTAATATCAATACCTTAGATGAAAAAGCTGAAGGCTTAGACATAGTTACTGAAAAGCGTGACATGGAGCTGAACTTAGTGATGTCAAACAGCTTTGGTTTTGGTGGCACTAACGCCACACTGGTTATGCAAAAGTATAAATAAAACCGCATTAATTGGCTTTTAGCCCAAACTGTTTATCAAGCCGCTAATTTAGCGGCTTTTTTATATTCAGTACTTTTTATATTCAGGATAATGGTATGGTGCGATCACCTGACCGCTCTTAGACATGCTGTCTTTTAGGTATGAGTACATCTTTGTATGTCGAAGAATAGTTATACCAATTTCATTAATTAGGTGGTCTACTTTATACGCAGGAAAAATGGCCAAATATAAGGCATTTATTTAATAACTAGTTGTTCTAATTATTAAATAAATAACGCAGTAGTGGGTTATTTTAACCAGTAAAAATGATCAGATAATTAGTGTGATTGGTATTCGCTTTTATGATTGCGAAAAAAGCTAAGTAACGATATCCATGGCTGCAGAGCATTAATAGATTTAGGTCATTACTCCTACACTACTCCGACATTAGGCTAATGACCTAGATCTAGGTCAGCATATATAGCTTGCTAACATATACTTAAGCCTAAAGTATTAGAAAATTGGCTAAATAACCTAGCCTTCGATATTCTTTTTAGCCTAGATTTTCGTTACAATAGCTATCTTGTTTGTTATTAATTGTGTCTGCCTATTATGCCTCATTGTATTGTTGAGTATTCTGCAAAAATTACCGAAAGTTTGCCCGTAGAACAGCTAATGCACGCTGTTTATAAAGGTGTAAACCAAAGTGAATTATTTACTGCAGCTAATATTAAAGTCCGAGCATGTACTTATAATGACTTTTATCTGCCGGGTGCTGAGCAAGTCTTTGTCCATGTCAATTTAAAAATATTATCAGGGCGTGATTTATCACAGCGTAAAAAACTGACTGAAAGTGTTAGCAATCAACTTGAACGCTTGGGTATTGAAGAGGCGGTAATTACGGTTGAAGTAACAAAAATTGAAAAAGAAAGTTATATTAAGAAAGTCACATTAACGGCGTAAACCCTGTCGTCATACTTTTATGACTTTCTGATGAATTGGAAACGCTAAATGAATATTTTTTATGATGAAAATATGCCGTTTGCGGCGGATTTTTTTGCTGATTTAGGCGTGTTAACAGCATTTTCTGGCCGCGATTTGTCGGCAGCTGATATTAGTGATGCTGACGTGTTATTAGTGCGTTCAATCACTAAAGTCAATGAAGCCTTGTTGCAAAATAATAAAACCTTAAGTTTTGTCGGTACTGCAACCATTGGCGTTGATCATATAGATCAAGACTATTTAGCCGATCGAGCGGTTAACTTTTGTTCTGCACCGGGTTGCAATGCCGTCTCTGTCGCTGAATATGTTCTGAGTGCCTTAGTCGTATTAGCAGAGCGATATTTAATAACCTTATCAGGGTTAACCGTCGGCATTGTTGGCGCAGGTAATACTGGCTCAAGGTTAAGTGAGAAGTTATCGGCTTTAAATATTAAGCATGTTTTATGTGATCCTATACTGGCTGAAAATTCAGTGGATAAACGAAATTTTGTTACCCTTGAGCAAGCGTTAAGTTGCGACGTGGTTTCGCTACACGTGCCCTTAACTCGCACCGGTCCGAATGCGACTTATCATTTATTGGATGCCGGCCGATTAGCTCAATTTAAAGCTAATCAAATACTGATTAATGCTTGTCGGGGTGAAGTTATCGACAATGCTGCTTTATTGAAAATCAAGCAGCAAGGACATACGTTAAAGCTGGTATTAGATGTGTGGGAAAATGAACCCAATATATTATCCGCTTTAATCGCGTATTGTGACATTACCACCGCGCATATTGCTGGTTATAGCTTAGAAGGAAAAGCTCGTGGCACAGAAATTCTCTATCAGGCATTATGCCGACAGCTAGATATTTTGCCAAATAAGCAGCTTACTGACTTTTTACCGATATCGGCAATTGGCACTATTGAAATTAAACAAGAATTTGATGAAATACTGTTAAACCAGCTAGTAAAAATGGTATACGATGTTAGGCGTGACGATGCAATTTTTCGTCAACAAATTAATATTCAAGGATTTGACCATATTCGTAAAACTTACCCGACTCGCCGGGAGTTTTCGTCAATAACTGTCAACTTGAATAACGCGTCGAGTTTAGATGTGCCACATCAGCTTGGCTTTAATAAATAAACTGGATAAAAAGAGAGAGGAACATGGCACAGAAATTTGATGTTTGCGTACTAGGAGCAACGGGTTTAGTTGGTAAAACAATTATTGAAATACTAGAACAGCGCGACTTTCCCATTAATAAGCTTTACCCATTAGCGAGCGCTCGTTCAGCGGGTGAATTTATTGACTTTAAGGGTGAAAGTATTGAAGTTTTAGATGCCGACAATTTTGATTGGAGCCAAGCACAAATTGGTTTCTTCTCAGCTGGCGGTGAAATATCGGCAAAGTATGCGCCAATAGCGGCTAATGATGGCTGTATTGTTATCGATAATACCTCTGAGTTTCGCTATGACGCTGATATTCCATTAGTTGTACCGGAAGTTAATCCACAAGCATTAGCTGAATACCGTAACCGTAATATTATTGCTAACCCGAATTGTTCAACCATTCAAATGATGGTGGCATTAAAGCCTATCTACGATGCCGTAGGTATTTCACGGGTTAATGTTTGTACTTATCAGTCAGTTTCTGGTGGTGGTAAAGCGGCTATGGACGAGTTAGCTAAGCAAACTGCAGACTTATTGTGTGGCAAGCCGGTCGAGCCGAAAAATTTCTCTCGTCAAATTGCTTTTAATGTTATTCCACAAATTGATGTATTTCTTGAAAATGGTTATACCAAAGAAGAAATGAAGATGGTTTGGGAAACTCAGAAAATATTGGGCGATGACAGTGTAATGGTTAACCCCACAGCTGTGCGCGTACCGGTATTTTTTGGTCACGGTGAATCATTACATATTGAAACTAACTCACCTATTTCTGCTGAAGAAGTTAAAGAGTTACTGAGCAAAGCACCAGGTATAGTGGTTTGTCACAAAGATGAAGACTTTCCAACGCAAATTACTGATGCTAGCGGTAAAGATGAAACTTTTGTTGGTCGCATTCGTGAAGACATTAGCCACAACAGTGGTATTAATATGTGGATAGTTGCCGATAACGTACGTAAAGGTGCAGCAACGAACAGCGTTCAAATTGCTGAGTTATTAATTAAAGAGCACCTTAGCGAGTATTAAACGCTAAGTAATAGCTTTACTAAAGAAACTTGAAAACCCGTCGTTATCATAAACGTCGGGTTTTTTGTTTTTATAGTCACTATACCGATTTGATTAAATAAGTGATGATCTTTTCATCAGGAAAAATAGCTAAATACCAGGCATAAAATTTAGTCAGCAGTTATTGACCTTATAAATTTTATAACGCCGTAGTTTTTCATTTTAAGCCTTAAAAATGAACAGGTAGTCAATCAACCTGATATTACAACTTGGTATTATTTAACTTTTATTAAATTAACGATAAGATAAGTATTGTCGCGTTAATTTGATAATATAGTGAAAATTAGCGAGCATTTATCCAATTATCTAGCAGCAATGATTAAGAACTGGAATGATTCTTGCTCTAAAACCTCATAGCTTGGTCCCGTCATTGTATTGGCGCATAATTATTATAAATAGGAAATTTTAATGCAAACATTGTTACGTCTGTGCCTATGGCAGGTACTTATTATTAGCATTAGCTGTTTTAGTCTACCTATTTCTGCTGACGATGGTATACGTATTCGTGGCCCACAATCGACAGATGCTTTTCCTTATGACCGTTATGGACCGATTGTAGGCAAAGATACTTTATGGAATATTGCCCTGCAAGTGCGGCCAGACTCGGGTTTGTCTGTTTATCAAGTGATGCAAGCACTGTATGAAAATAATCCTGACTCTTTTAAAGATAAAAATTTAAATCACATGATCAATGGTCAGTATTTAAAAATCCCCTCAATTGCAGCAATGAGAGCCATTAACCCTGAAGGCGCACAACAAAAATCAGTTAGTGATGATAAAGCTTGGCAAAAGAAAGTGCTCAAAATAGCCCCTAACAAAGTGCGGCCGCCAGAAGAAACCTCGGTGAATAAAAAAGACTTAGATGATGCTAAATCAGAAATCAATGTGCAGTTACAGGCTATAGACAGTTCTCAACAGCAAAGATTCGCCACCATACAGAATGATGTTTTAGATTCAATCGATGGCTTACAAAGTCTACTAAAAGAGAATGAAGCATTACGTCAACGCCTTACCAGCTTTACTGACCAACTGGGCGTTATGCAGAACGAAGTAGCTAAAAGCAAAGAAATAAAAGTGCAGATGGACGATATGATCTCACTGCAACAAGCTTTACTGGCAAAAGCTGAAGCTAGAGAGCAAGCTTTATTATTAGAAAAACAAAAAGCTGATCTCGAAGAAGGTAGCTTGATGTCAAGCACATGGTTTGTTGTGTTAATGGCAACCTTACCTGCCATATTAGTGTTGTCATTTTTAGCTTTTTTATACCGACGTAAAGCTAGTAGCGAAAATGTTGTGCCTACAAAGAAAGAAAAAATCGTTGAACCGACAACTAAGCCGACAACCAAACCGATAAATGAGCCAGAGTCTACAAGTGTAGACGATGAATTAGCGCTTGATGAACTTTCACTCGACGATGAATTATCAATGGATTTATCAGAGAATGATGAAGGTGATAATGATTTATTTTCCGATGACTTAGATGATTTAGACGAGCTCGAAGATATTTCTTTAGACAATGACTCGGAAACTATTTCTTTAGATGATGACATTGTTGAAGGTGAAGCCTTAGAAGGTGGTCAGTTAGACCAAGGCGACTTAGACTCCTTGTTTGCAGGATTAGAAGACGAACCGAGTACGGACGATGATACAAAGCTTGATTCAGACCAAATTGATCAAAGTGAATTAGATAGTCTATTGGCTGAGAGTACTGAAAGTACGAAAAGTGAGTCAACAGCAAGTGACAACTCTGAAACCCTGAACGAGCCAGAAGATGTTGACGCTTTGTTGGATACCGCCAGTGAAGATATAAGTGAAGTATCAGCCCCTGAAAATACGGCACCAGAAGCGACAAGTGAAGTATCAAGCACTGATGACACTGATACATTAGAAGACTCGATAAATGATCAAACTGATTCGTCAGCAGCCAATAACCAAAAAGTGAAAGATACTGCAGCAGAAGAGACTAATGACGTATCAGCCCCCGATGATATTGATGCACTGCTAGACTCTGTAAATGATCAAAGTGATACGTCAGCAGCCAATAACCAAAAAGCGGAAGATACTGCACCAGAAGAGACTGATGACGTATCAGTCCCCGATGATATTCATGCACCGGTAGACTCGGTAAATGATCAAAGTGATACGTCAGCAGCCAATAACCAAAAAGTGGAAGATACTGCAGCAGAAGAGACTAATGACCTATCAGCCCCCGATGATATTGATGCACCAGTAGACTCGGTAAATGATCAAAGTGATACGTCAGCAGCCAATAACCCAAAAGTTGAAGATACTGCAGCAGAAGAGACTAATGACCTATCAGCCCCCGATGATATTGATGCACCGGTAGACTCGGTAAATGATCAAAGTGATACATCAGCAGCCAATAACCCAAAAGTTGAAGATACTGCAGCAGAAGAGACTAATGACCTATCAGCCCCCGAAGATATTGATGCATTGGTAGACTCGATAAATGATCAAAGTGATACGTCAGCAGCCAATAACCCAAAAGTTGAAGATACTGCAGCAGAAGAGACTAATGACCTATCAGGCCCCGATGATATTGATGCACTGCTAGACTCGATAAATGATCAAAGTAACACTTTACCAGTCAATGACCAAAAAGTTGAAGAAGATAACTTAGCCGCGAAGACAAGTGAAGTATCAGACCCTGATGATATTGATGCTTTGTTAGACGCAATAAATGACACAGACGAAGAAGCGAACAGTGAAGTATCAGACCCTGAAGATATTGATGCCTTATTAGACGCAATAAATGACACAGACGAAGAAGCGAGCAATGAAGTATCAGACCCTGATGATATTGATGCTTTGTTAGACGCAATAAATGACACAGACGAAGAAGCGAGCAGTGAAGTCTCAGATCCTGATGATATCGATGCCTTATTAGATTCAATAAATGACACGGGCGAAGAAGCGAGCAGTGAAGTATCAGACCCTGATGATATCGATGCTTTGTTAGACGCAATAAATGACACGGGCGAAGAAGCGAGCAGTGAAGTATCAGACCCTGATGATATTGATGCTTTGTTAGATTCAATAAATGACACGGGCGAAGAAGCGAGCAGTGAAGTCTCAGACCCTGATGATATTGATGCTTTGTTAGACGCAATAAATGACACGGGTGAAGATGCTAGCAGTGAAGTCTCAGACCCTGATGATATTGATGCCTTATTAGACGCAATAAATGATACGGGCGAAGAAGCGAGCAGTGAAGTCTCAGATCCTGATGATATTGATGCCTTATTAGATTCAATAAATGACACGGGTGAAGATGCTAGCAGTGAAGTATCAAACCCTGATGCAACAGCAACAACAAGTAATCCGGCTACAGCATTGGCAAGTGAGGATATCAATAATGACGATATTGCTACTTCAGCTCCATCGGATAATGAAAATATAGCACTGATTAATAATTTTACTGATGAATATGTACAATCATTTTTAGATACTGACTTTAGTGAACAATCGAATGAAAGTACTGACGAAAAAGAGGTTGTTGAGCCGCAAAAAAGTACAAATATAGATAGTCAAACTGGCACAAAGAGTCAAACTGAAAACTTAACGGCCAACAACGAAGAAATTTCAGATGATTTTGATTTCGACACTCTGACTGATGAAGTCAACCAAACGCCTGAAGCGAGTGACGCACCATTAGATATTGGTGATGATATTCTTGATACTACATTATTTGATAAAGAGTTTGATCAAGAATCTGATAACGAATCTGATAACGAATCTGATAGCGAATTGGCTAGTGATTTACTCAGTGAAAAGGCTGAAAATAAAGCGGCAGAGCAAGCTAGCAGGGCTACTGATGAAGAAACTTTACCAGTATCATCTGACGACTTCGACGAATCAACTTTAGCCAATTTGCTCAATGATGAAAAAGATAGTAATGATATGGTGGAATTATCACCAGATTTTACTGATAGCAATGTATTAGCTGATTTACTCTCTGGTCATGATGACACTGCACCGAGCGCTGCTAAAAACACTACAAAGAGCAACGCTGAAGAAGTTAATGGTATGAAAGAGCTTGATAACTTAGATTTTGATGACTTATTGGCCAATATTGAAGAAGAAAGTAGTCAACCTGCCAGTGATAATGGTAATGATGATTTTGACATCGGTGATGACTTTGACATAGGTGATGACCTAGAGACAGTTGAGGAAGATATAGCGCCAACAAAAGATAATTCGGATAATAAAACTGCAGATAAAGATTTTATTTCTGTAGATTCTTTGTTATTTAATAGTCTATCAGATGGTGAGCCAAGTGAACCTTATGAAAAAATGAATATTGATGTCGGTTTGAGTGAATTTCCTGAGTTTTCAGGTGATCTCACCGAAGACGATATTGATGATGACAATGGTATTGCGGCAAAATTAGATTTGGCTAAGGTGTATCTTGAGATTGGTGATGACGATAACGCCGAAGTGATTTTACTCGATGTTATTAAACAGGGTGATGCACAACAACAACTTGATGCACAGCAACTATTAGACAAGCTAAAAGACTAACTAAGCTGTAGTATTTTAGCTTGGGTAAAAAGGCTGCAACTTGCAGCCTTTTTTGATCCTTTTATCGACAAGTCGTTGCATCAATTATTTTGCGAAAATCAAGCGTTTTTAGGCCTAGCTTCATCGTCTTAGACTCAGCTTAAATACCTTTAGGCAAGACTTTGTGTAGGTAATGGCTATGCTTGGTAACCGCTTATTTTTTTCCTAATGTCCTACCGTCATATCAACACCTTATGAGATCAATAACAGGCATATAGCCGTTTACACACTTACCTTAAAGCTGATTAAGAAACTGATCATGGCGCCAATAGATAAACCATATGAATGTGCACAGCAGAGCAACTGTGAAGATAAAGCCCAGTAAAAATATGCTTGAGCTATTTCGCACATTCAAAAGCCCTCAATATAGCGCCAAGTGAATTAATACTAAGTTTATTAATTAGCTGTTCATGTTTAATGGTTAAAATGAAAAACTATGGCGTTATAAAATTTATAAGTAGTGGAAGTTCATAGAATAACTACTGATTAAATTTTATGTCTGGTATTTATCTATTGTTCGGCATGAAAAAGGTGCTTACTTAATTAATCAAATGGGTATAATTTATTATTTTATTGGTCATTAGCCAATAGTCACTTGGTAATAATCAGTAAAATAATAGATAATGTCGTGATCTTAGCAGTGGAGGATAAAATGCGTTACGCTTTAGGCATAGAATACGATGGTAGTAACTACTACGGTTGGCAGAGACAAAAGAATGTTATTAGTGTGCAGGAGTCATTAGAAAAGGCTTTATCAAAAATAGCAAATGAACCCATTGAGGTAGTATGTGCAGGCCGAACCGATACTGGGGTCAACGCGACTAATCAGGTCATTCATTTTGAAACTGATAAAGTCCGTAAAGATGTTGCTTGGACACTAGGCGTTAATACTAACCTACCAAAAGATATTGCGGTATCTTGGGTGAAAGAGGTTAATGATGACTTTCATGCGCGCTTTAGTGCAACGGCTAGACGGTATCGTTATATTATTAATAACAATCGGTTACGGTCAGCGATTTTAAGTTCAGGTATTAGCTTTTGTCATTTTCCACTTAATGAAAATTTAATGCATCAAGCCGCACAATATTTGGTGGGTCAACACGATTTTACGTCGTTTAGAACCGTGCATTGTCAATCACATTCTCCAACCCGTACCTTGCATCATTGTAATGTTTCTCGCCAAGGTGAGTTTATTATTATTGATGTTAAAGGTAATGCGTTTTTACACCATATGGTGAGAAATATTGCTGGTAGTTTGATGAAAGTAGGTCAGGAACTAAAACCAGTGAGTTGGCTCAAAGAAGTATTAGAAGCAAAAAATCGTTGTGTTGCTGGTATCACAGCACCATCGGCTGGACTATACTTTGTTGATGTTGATTACCCTGAGGAGTTTGGCATTCCAAAGCGCAACCCAGGACCCTTGTTTTTACTATAATCAAATATTAGAAGTAAACAGACCAGTTTTTCCTATAATTATATAGGTGTTCTATGGTTTAATTCATAGTATTAGCAAAAATTTTATATTTAGTGGTTGTATTTTAAACAATTATTAGATCTTTCGTGTATAGGCAAAAATATATTATGAGCTGGATTGAAAAGATTCTCCCAAAAGCAAAGTCGACACAAAAAAGAAATATTCCAGAAGGTGTTTGGAGTAAGTGTACTAGCTGTAACGCGGTTCTATATAAAATTGAGTTAGACCGACAGATGTCGGTTTGTCCAAAGTGTGATCATCACATGCGAATTTCTGCACGTAAACGCATTGACGGTTTTCTTGACCAAGGCGAGCGAGTCGAGCTAGGTGAAGAATTTGAAGCACAAGATATTCTCAAATTTAAAGACTCAAAACGCTATAAAGATCGTCTTTCAGCGGCGAAAAAAAGTACCGGTGAAAAAGACGCCTTGGTGGTAATGAGAGGTGAATTACATGGGCAACCTATTGTTGTTGCTGCATTTGAATTCGGCTTCTTAGGTGGCTCAATGGCATCTGTTGTTGGAGCGCGTTTTGTTAAAGGTGTTGAGTACTGTTTAGCAAATAATGTACCTTTTGTTTGTTTTTCTGCTAGTGGCGGTGCGCGTATGCAAGAAGCATTGTTTTCATTAATGCAAATGGCAAAAACCAGTGCAGCTTTAGCAAAAATGAGTGAAAAAGGTCTCCCTTACATCTCAGTATTAACCGATCCAACTATGGGTGGTGTTTCAGCAAGTTTGGCGATGCTAGGTGATATTAACGTGGCTGAACCCAAAGCATTGATTGGTTTTGCCGGCCCGCGCGTTATTGAACAAACGGTACGTGAAAAACTACCTGAAGGTTTTCAGCGCAGTGAGTTCTTAAAAGAGAAAGGCGCGATTGACATCATTGTTGACCGCCGTGAAATGCGCAGTACTTTAGCAAGAATGCTTGCTAAGTTTATGGGACAAGATAGCCCAGCAGCCTAACGGTAAACTCATGTCAAAAATGACTCAAAGCCATTCACAAAGAAAAAATCTTACTGAATGGCTTTCTTATTTAGAAAGCATTCACTCAGTCGAAATAGAGCTTGGCTTAAAGCGTATTACCGCTGTGGCGAAAAATCTTAATATTGCTTTTCCTAGGTCAACGGTGATTACCGTTGCTGGCACTAATGGCAAGGGCACTACCTGTGCTTTTCTAGAAAATGCATTTTTAGCACAAAACTTAACTTGTTCAGTTTACTCTTCACCTCATATTGAGCGCTTTAATGAGCGTTTGCGCCTTAATCGCTGTGAAGTGAGTGACAAGGCACTCGTGAGTGCTTTTGAAACTATAGAAAGCGCCCGTGGCGATATTAGCCTAACCTACTACGAATACACTACATTAGCGGCTTTGTTGGTTTTAATGGCCGAACAGCCCGAGGTTATTATTCTAGAAGTTGGCTTAGGTGGACGTTTAGATGCGACTAACATGATCGACGCCGATATTGCCGTCATTACCACTATTGATTTAGATCACCAAGCATTTTTGGGTAACACGCGAGAAGCTATTGGTTTCGAAAAAGCGGGCATAATGCGGGCAAATAAAGTGGTGGTAGTGGGTGATACTAATCCACCTAGCTCATTAATCACTCACGCTAACGATATTGGTGCTATAGCGTATTCTCGCGAGCAAAAATTTACTGTTGAACAAGGCGATAATAACACTTGGCATTGGCGCAGTAGTCACCAGGTTTTTTCAGCACTGACTCCTTGCCAAATACCCCAAGACAACGTGGCAACAGCGATTATGGTGTTGAGTGTTTTAGCGGATAAACTCAGTTTATCGTTAGATAGTGCCTTTATCAATCAGGTTATTACTCAAACAAAAGTCGCGGGGAGAATGGAAAAATTTACTCTTGATTGTGATGTTATTTTAGACGTTGGTCATAATCCACAAGCGGCGCGATATTTAGCAGCACAATTGCAGCAGTTAAACTATCCTAAGGTTCATGCTGTGCTAGGCATGTTGGCAGATAAAGATATCACCAACACCATAGCACCACTATTGCCAGAAGTTGCGCATTGGTATATAGGTACGCTTGATATTAACAGAGGCTGTGAAGCAAAAAAAATCCTTGAAGCTACAGAAATAGACCCGGCTAAGGTGAATTGTTTTGACAATGTCTCTCAGGCATTTAAAATGGCTAAAAAGAATGCAAAAGCAACTGATCTTATTCTGGTTTTCGGATCTTTCTATACGGTTGCTGAAATAAGACGTTTGTTAGTTTAGCCATGCTTGGAGTCTAATTTGTCTACACCATTTCAAAATCGTTTAGTGGGTACCATTATTGTTGCAGCTATCGCCATCATATTTTTACCTGATGTACTTGATGGTGACAAAAAAACTTACCAAGATAACTTTGAGGCCATTCCAAGCACACCTCAGGTAGACTTTTTGCAAGCCAAAAAAAGCTTTCCAGAAGAAAAACTGGCTAATTTACCCGTAGAGTCTATTTCTGATGAGCTTGCCCTGGACGAGCAAAGTGTTATCGACTCAGCAAAAGCCCTTAAGGAAAAAGGTGTTACCGTCTCTACTTTATCCAAAGAGCCTGATTTTTCAGCTGCGCCGGCAGTCGCGTCAGCAAAAACTTTGGTGACTGAAACCATAAAAAAAGCACCTAGCAAAGCAATACCTCAACAGGCGTGGGTCATTCAATTGGGCAGTTTTCGTCATCAAAATAATGTTGATGACTTACTCAGTAAATTACAAAAAGCCGGCTACACCGCCTTTACTAAGCCTATTAAAACTAAAAATGGTAATTTGACCAAGGTGTGTATTGGACCTGAATTGATCAAGTCATCCTTGGAAGCACAGTTACCGGCATTGAAAAAGTTGACTAATGTGCAAGGTAAAGTGGCTCGCTTTTATCCAGCTAAATAATAAAATTAATAGTAAATCCTAGTCGCCTTCTGATAGAATGCGCGCCTCTAATCAATGAGAATATTCGATTTATGGTTTGGATAGATTATACCATTTTGGCTGTCATTGGCATTTCAGCTTTAATTAGCTTAGTGCGTGGCTTTGTCAAAGAAGCGGTTTCATTAATTGTCTGGATCAGCGCCTTTTTTGTCGCTAGCAGCTTCTATGTTAACTTGTCGACCCAACTCACCAATATTTCTGATCAACTGCTGCGTAACGCCGCCTCGATTACCATTTTATTTATCTCCACCTTAATATTAGGTGCGCTTATTAATTACATCATTGGTCAACTTGTTAGCAAAACCGGTTTGTCTGGTACCGATAGGGTACTGGGTATCGTATTCGGGGCGTTAAGAGGTGTATTAATTATAGCTGCGGTATTATTTTTTATGGATGCGTTTACGCCCGCGTCATCTAGAGCATGGTGGCAGAATTCACAATTAGTTCCAGAATTTACATTAATAGTTGAATGGTTTTTTGAGTATCTCAAACAATCATCAAGTTTTTTAGCTTAGTATTTAAACTTAGTTCGTCGGAGAAAAAATTCATGTGTGGTATTGTTGGTATTGTTGGTAAAACACCCGTTGTTACAGCTTTATATGATGGCTTAACGGTATTACAGCATCGTGGCCAAGACGCAGCAGGTATCGTGACTATTCACGATGATACCTTTAGATTGCGAAAAGGTAACGGTTTGGTGAAAGATGTTTTTCATACCCGCCATATGTTACGTCTGCAAGGTAATATGGGTATTGGCCATATTCGTTACCCAACGGCAGGAACATCAAGTTCATCAGAAGCGCAGCCATTTTATGCCAACTCACCTTTTGGTATTTCTCTAGCGCATAACGGCAATTTAACTAATGCCGAAGAGTTAAAGTTATGGCTTAACAGAGAAGCCCGTCGTCATGTCAATACGACATCTGACTCCGAATTATTATTAAATATTTTAGGTCACGAACTACAAAACTCAGAGCAACATACGTTAGACCCAAGTGATATTTTTAAAGCCGTAAGCAATGTTCACAAACGTGTACGTGGTGCCTATGCTACGGTTGCCTTGATTATTGGTTACGGTATGGTGGCATTTCGTGATCCTAATGGTATTCGTCCCTTGGTATTTGGTAAGCGCGAAACATCATCAGGTGTTGAATATATGGTGGCGTCTGAATCGGTAGCACTTGATGCTAACGAATTTGAGTTTGTGCGTGATGTTGCTCCTGGAGAAGCGATATTCTTTACTGAATCGGGTCAAATTCATAGCCAACAATGTGCTGAAAATCCATCATTTCATCCCTGTATTTTTGAATACGTCTATTTTGCTCGTCCTGACTCATCTATCGACAAAATTTCAGTTTACGGTTCTCGTGTTGAAATGGGTAAAAAGCTGGGTGATAAAATTGCCAAAGAATGGGATGACATCGATATTGACGTTGTTATTCCTATTCCAGAAACCTCTTGTGATACCGCATTAGAGATTGCCCGTCACCTTAATATTCCATATCGCCAAGGTTTTGTTAAAAATCGTTATATTGGCCGTACTTTTATTATGCCGGGACAAGAGCTGCGTAAAAAATCAGTACGTCGCAAGCTTAATGCTATTGGTACAGAGTTTTTAGGCAAAAATGTTTTGTTAGTTGATGACTCTATCGTACGTGGCACAACGTCAGGACAAATTATTGAGATGGCTCGTGCCGCCGGTGCTAAAAAAGTGTATTTTGCTTCAGCTGCACCAGAGATTCGTTTCCCTAACGTTTACGGCATTGACATGCCAAGTGCTAATGAGTTAATTGCTCATGGTCGTGAACTGGACGATATCTGCGAGCTTATCGGTGCAGATAAACTGATTTTTCAAACACTAGAAGATTTGGTTGCGGCTGTTTCAATACAAAATCCAGATATTACTGAATTTGAAACCTCAGTTTTTAATGGCGAATATGTCACTAAGGACATAGATCAAAGCTATTTAGACCGATTAGACGCTTTGCGCAATAACGACACTAAAGAAACCTCTGATAAAAATGCTGACTCAATTATTGATATGCATAATGAAGGTTCAGAATAATTACCTAAATGTTAAATTTTTGATATTAAAAAACCGCTAATTAAGCGGTTTTTTTATGTTCAAGAAAAAGGGTATGTCGTGATCACATAGCTGTGAACGCACGGCGCGGTAATTTTGTGTTGTTAGCTAATATATTCAACGCCTAAGCCAGAACTAAAAACGATAGCACTTGCTGCCATGAGCGCCACAATCAGTACTAGACCACAAGTTACAACAGAGCTTGAATAAATAAAGCCTTTTTCTTCAGGTATATTCATCATAATGGGTACACCTGAGTAAAGCAGATATACCGAGTAACACAGCGCGGCTAACCCGGCCAGAGTTACAAACCAAAGCACTGGAAATAGCGCAGCTAAACCCACCATCAATAAAGGTGTTGCTGCATAGGCGGCTAGCTCTAATGACTGGGTGAAGTTTGGTGTTGAATCAAAGGTTTTTGCCATCCATTGAATTAAAACGGCTAGGGAAAGTACACCTATAATTAAACCAATATACATAGCGATTGACATAAAGATTGCGTTTGATTCAGTCAATCGAATCGGATCGCCAGCGCCTATTGCCCAGCCAATATGTGCAGTAGCATAATAACCACAAATGGCGGGAATTAAGGCTATAGTGAGAATATGCACCATAGAATAGGTTAAGCTCTCGTGACGTTTCTCAATGGTTTGCCATTCTTTTTTAGGTGCAGTATAAAGCCCCCAGATATGATTTAAGATCATGTTATGTACCTCTCTCTGTACTGTAGCCCAAAATATTGCAGATATAAGTAAAAATCTGCGACCTGACTTTAAATCAACGTTATTTTTTTTATTGTTGATATGCTATTTATGTAAGATGAAGAGGGATTCGTCAAGGCTTGTTTGATATTTAGACGTAAATATATTTCTTTAGCCATCTATCAGTCTGCTAATTTGGCTTTTAGACAAAAAATGA
Source organism: Colwellia sp. MB3u-4 (assembly GCF_014077065.1). NCBI lineage: Bacteria > Pseudomonadati > Pseudomonadota > Gammaproteobacteria > Alteromonadales > Colwelliaceae > Colwellia > Colwellia sp. MB3u-4. Next base: position 195,991 of record NZ_JACGVE010000079.1, read on the forward strand.
CTAGCAGACTTTAATTAGCAGACTTTAATGCGCACAATCTTCATGACTTCAAGTTCAAAACCTGCAACCGTTTCTTTAGTGGCATAATAGGTAATATTGACCTGTTGGTTGTGTAACGACTTATAAAGTTTTTTTCTACGATACTTAAAAGGTACATCAATACCCTTTAGCATAATGGTATTTAGGTACCAATGGTCAACTTCACGCTGCACATGTGAGAGCACAGTTTTTTGCTCACTATGAGTAAGTGCCTGGTGTTTCTTTGTTAGTGATTCAGCGTCAGTTTTTTTCATTGTGGTATTCACTATGTTTTTGTTAAAAATAAGTTCGTCTGGTTAACTTGTTAAGGAAATATTATAACAAATAGTGCCACTTTATTTTAGCTAATTGCTGACTTTTAACGCTATATTTGAATAGTTATTAGTAAAAATGAATTATTATTGAGTTATTTAAACGTCGATAATTGATTAATTCCAAAGCAAAGTTACTCTTTATTGCCATAGCTGGCAGGTAAGTTGTTGCGAAAATCGTTTATCAAGATAGCCGGGCGTTGAGCTATAAGCTGTGGTGAGTAGCAGCTTAGTAAAAACGATTAAACTGCTGAAAAATAATCAGTTAAAATTAATAGCCATTAATATCTGACGATCAAACAATAAATAAGCAAACATAATGGTGTTAATAATATAACTGTCAAGGTAAAATTAACGCTATTGTGGTAACCGTTATTTTATGTGGTCTAGTAAAAGGTAATTGAAGGTTTATGGATTATTTTGAACAGTTAGGTGTTAGTAGAGTATCGACCACCTTAGAGATTAAAAAAGCTTATCGAAAACTCGCTAATAAATATCATCCAGACAGAAATGATAGTGTTGAAGCTAAAGAAAAATTTCAATTAATTCAGCAAGCTTATGATGTTATTGCGGATCCAAAAAAACGATCTTTATATTTAAAAAATAACTATACCGTTATCACTGATCCTCGAGAAATTGCTGACTCCTTTTGGCAAAGCGCTTTAAGTTAGTAGTTATTAAGCTTTACATGAGTTTCTCAATTAGCCTCTCCATTAGGAAATAAAGAATGTCATCAGAAACCAATATTCCTGATTATTTAACCGATGATTTTTCTCTGTACTTAGAGAATATGACCTCGTTAGCTGATCCTGAAAATCCTGACTTATTATCAAACTATGTCGCGACGCTCTTCGTACAATTAAAGCAAATGCCATTATTATTTACTGGCATGGTTGATCAATTAGCGATGGCGATATCAACTAAAATTAAAATTGACAGTAAAAGCCTAGAAAAAATTTGTTTTACCCCTGAGCCGTCATGGGATGAAGTAAAACCTTTTGTTGGAGTACACACAGATGCTCGAACTTGTATTACTGAGATAATGACGCATGCAGAACAAGACCTAAAAATTGCTGTTTTATTGATTCATTTTTATAACCGCTATGATGCGACACCTTTAAGAACGCAAGTAGACGAAGACGATCAAGTCACAGATGATGAATATAATGACTATGATGAGAATTACTAAGGCGATAAACAATAGATTTTATAAAATTTGCATTGAACAAAATAAAAATTTTATTCATTACTCAATAGATATAAGTTTTAAGGAATGACCTTGACAAAAAATGCATTAATTCTTGCTAGCGACATTATTGAACAAGCACAACTGAGTGGTCGACGTGCTGGCACCTCACTAGAAGCGATTGCCTCTGAACAAGGCGATGAGAAAATGCTTGCGGTACTAACAGAGATGGATATTTTAACCGTAGCTAAAATTGTGCGAGAGCATGATGCCACCATACCTTCTATTGCCACCTGGTTAATGGATGCAGATTCAATTAAACAACTATTAAACGTTGAACCCTCATACTGGCAAAATATCGATGAAGACCATGTGTTTTGTGCGCAAACAGAAGCACACAGCTTATTAACACAAATATTTCTCTCCTCTGATGATGAAGAAAAACAATTAGAAGTATTAAAAGCTATTGTGGAAGACGATTTTGGTCTTTTATATTTGTCGTTACCCTTTATCGGTCACGATTTTTCTGAATTAGAAGAAGATGAAGAACAAACATCAGGCAGCCTTGAAGAACTGTTAATGAAAATAAAAACACTAAGCGAGGAAGCTTATCGTGAAGTGATGACAGTTAGCAGCAATGGTACACTTGAGAATATTGAAAACTCGCTAAAACAAAATGCCAATAAACATCGCGTTACAGCCCTTGAAATGGACACCGACGATATGTTCGCGCCACTGTAATGTATAAATATTGTATTTAGAGCCTGTTGACTATTGAAGATTGAAGATTGAACTTCAGCTTTGGACAACAAAAACCCATCAATTAGAGATTGAAAATATTGTTGGGTTGCTCTAATAAACAATGAAAAATTTAAGCTTAAGCTTTTTAAACTATCTGCAAAGGCTCGGGGCTATTTACCCGGCTAACGTTGTTTGTCGTTTACCTAGCATAATCAAGAGAGATTCTTTATTGTTTGGCATAAAACAAGCGCCAGCAGAGATAAAGACAAAAGCTTAAGCCAAGCTCACCAATAGCAACCGCTTTAATTGATTGGGATCCATCAATGACCATTGCAAAGTTAAGAAATCATCCTTTTTTACTTTTAGTATTAAAAGATGGTGAAAATGACGGCTATTTTACCGCCGAATTTATCCGTAAAACCAAACAACAATTAATTGATATGTCGTTGAGGATAGCCTCTGATAATCTCTCAATAATTTATGCCGATCAAATAAAAAAAGGCTGTGAAATTGTATTAGGCATGAGTAACTTAGGTTTATTAGAACTTTGTGATAACGATACTGAGCAAGCAAAGGCGATACTAAAAACCCATGGTGTCGTTTACTGCTTTAGGGCCGGCTGGGCAAAGTATGCTCAGTTAAAAACCATATCAGCGTCATATTTCGACAGTATTTCTATTTTTTCCTATGCTTTAGCGATTAATGACACCTCAGATATTCGCCTTATGCATGCCGCGTTAGTGAATGAAGGCTATCAAAGTGCTAAGCTTTTACAAGTCTATAAAACTATTGCTGCGAGCTATTGCGCTAGCACCATACTCATTGATAGTGATGAAGAGGTATTGAAATTTGAATTACAACGATTTCTTAACAGCGCTATTGCATTATTACTGATCGATTCTGATAAAAAGACCTTTACCCATAGCTTATATCAACAGTTAACGACTTACCTTTTGAGTACAGAAAAAGAGCGAGTGCTGATTAAAATAGAGTCTTGTATTCTTAGCTTTACTGAAAAGTTATCACTATTAACCAAAAGTGATCTTCAAGCGCTAGCTTTATTGGATTTTACTGAACTCAAGGGTATTATTCACCAGCAAGAAAATATCGCTGTTTATATACAAGAAATATTAGAGCTACCTATCACTGTTGCCAATGAGTTGAATGGTGACTTTGATGGCGGTTACGACTTTCATGCTGATGATGAAGACGATATTGCCTACTTAAGACCAGATGCCTCATCACATCAGTAGGTATTTGAGCGATTTTTTTTAAAATTAGTTATACTCGTCGATATTAAATTTGTATATATAACAGGTCACTTGCAGTAATGATAAAACCAATTCTTTTTCATACTATTTATCCACATAAAACAAGTAAAGAATGGGTGGTTTTTGTCCATGGAGCTGGTGGTAGTTCTGCGGTATGGTTTCGTCAGATCAGAGCGTTCCAACAGCAGCATAATGTGCTCTTGTTGGACCTTAGAGGCCATGGAAAATCAAATCAGTTAGTCAAAAGCTTTGTCGGCAGTCATTATTCTTTTAATAAAGTCTCTGAAGATATTATTGATGTCTTAGATCATAATAATATTGCTTGTGCACATTTTGTTGGCATTTCGTTAGGCACTATTATCATTCGTAACATAGCTGAAATTGCACCAACGTACGTATCAAGTATGGTTTTAGGTGGTGCTATTACACGTTTTAACGTGCGCAGTAATATTTTAGTTTATTTGGGCAATACCTTTAAACATTGCTTACCCTATATGTGGTTGTACCGTTTATTTGCTTTTATTATGATGCCGAAAAAACGCCATAAAGAATCTCGTCATTTATTTGTTCGCGAAGCTAAGCGTTTGTGCCAGAAAGAATTTATTCGTTGGTTCAAATTAGCCATGGATGTTAACCCTTTAATGCGCTACTTCAAAGAGAAGGAAATCGACATACCTATTCTTTATATTATGGGTAAAGAAGACCATATGTTTCTAGAGCCGGTAAAAGAGATGGTTAAGCGACACAAAAATAGTTTATTACATACCATTCATCAATGCGGCCATGTCTGTAATGTTGAGAGCCCAGATGTGTTTAATAAACACTCTTTAGATTTTATAGCGCAGCAAAGTTAGTGGTAGTTTATCTATTTACAGAACAATGAATGATAGTTCCCATTAATTTATCGAAATAAAAATACCTAAGCTCCGACAAACGTTAAACAAGAAACTTGGCAGAACAATTCCTTAATCACCTCTAAAGCGAATAAAATTTGTGTAGATTAGTATTTTTCTTGGTTAAAAAGTTAAAGTAATGGTGGATAGTGTGCAGCCTAAAAGTCTTGTTGTGCAGAGCAATTTATAAATATAACAATTAAAAATTGCTATTATCTAAACAGGTAAAAATTTAAGCGCCTAATTAGCAGAAGATACTGTTTTAATTGTAAATTATTAGTTTAAAAATCCAACAAGTGTTACAGTTTGTTAATACAAAGGTGATAACGTTTATAACTGTTGAACCTATAGCTGCAAACAGGAAAAATTCTTGCGCTTATTTCTTAAGTTAATCGTTATTTTAAATATTTATTTTTCTTTCCCCGTATTTGCTCAACTCAGCTCTGCCGAGCTATTCAATCAAATATCATTAAGACAAGACTTTTATAACGATTGCTTATTTGATGATTTAGAAGCTCAAATTGATGCCAATCTAAAAAGATCTGACGAATTTAGTATTGATAACCAAGCGATACTGCTTTATTCCAAAGCGACTCAACATATGTGTCGAAATGAATTTAAATTGGCAGACAATACCTTTAAAAAATTAATTAATTTACCCGAAAATAAAATTAACAAAAACTATTATATGGCGGCACTGCTAGAATTAGGGGTAAATGTAGCCATTAGTCAATCAGGAGACGAATGCCAATATATAAATTTGGCTTTTAAAAAAATTATAGATGAGACGCATCATAATATAAAGTTTTTAATACAAAGGTGGCATATCTCTTATTGTGAAGGTAATCAGCCAGTTATCATACTTCGTAAATTATACCAATTATTAAAAACCTTAGAACAGAACAATTATCTGCATCTTAAGACTGGTGTTTTGCATGAAATAGCAAATCAGTTTGCCAATATTGGACAAGCATCAACAGCGGCCAAAATCAGAGATGAAGCGATTAATTTAACGATTAAACTTAACCCGGAAGGGATAAATGTCGAAGATTACTTTAATTTAACTAAGGACTATATTGACGCAGGGGACATTGTTAATGCAGAGCAGAGCCTCGATAATTTCTTGTCGATATCTCATAAGCAAAAAGATGATAGCTATCTGACCAAGCTAAAATTAATACTCACCACGACGTTAGCTTATGAGAAACAAGACTTTATTACCATGAAGAGTGCAACAGATGAGATGTATACTTTATTTAATGATGTCGACAATAGTTTTAACTCTAACAAAATGAATATATTACGCGTGATCGCTTGTTACGAAACCAAAGGTGCGGATTGTGTAGATGCATTTATGAGCAACATCGAACAACATTTAAATCATCCCATAGATGGAAAAAACACTTGGTTGATAAAGTTTTTAGTCACTTATTATATTGAAAATGAACAGTTGGAACAGGCGCAATATTTTTTTGAATTATATACACAAGAGACTAAGATAAAGCTTATTGAGCAACAAAGCTCAGCCCAAGTATTAGGCGTTGCTCAACTCAACCAAAATATTGTTGAAATGAACTTAAGGTTAGCCCAGAACAATCTAAAAACAAGCAGAATTACAATCTATATTATTGCTTTTATAGCATTTATCACCATTTTTATAGCAGTGTTGTTTTGGCATTTAAGTAAGCGCCACAAGTACCTTTCTGAAACGGACACCTTAACTAACATTGCCAATCGCCGGGCTATATTTAAAGCATTAACCCTTTTAGAAATGCCTGCAAAAGACTTGATTCATGCAATCGTAATGTTCGATTTAGATAACTTTAAAAACATTAATGACACTTATGGCCACACCGTTGGTGATTTAGCTTTACAACATATCGTTAAGCAAGTTAAACAAAATATCCGTAAAAATGATGTGTTTGGACGTATTGGCGGAGAAGAGTTTTTAATTTGTTTGAAAAATATGGATGCAGAATTAGCCAGAAATATGATTGAAAGAATGAGAAAGTCGTTTGAGTCTTCAACCATTATTTTAGAAGATGGCACCGAGCTTTCTATCACGGCTAGCTTTTCTCTATATTTATTAGATAAGCCAATAGCTTCGTTCGAGTCAATTTATCAGCATTTGGATGCAGGACTCTACGAGGCGAAAAAATTAGGACGCAATGTGATCATAGAAGTGTAAGGAAATTAATTGAGAAAAATCTTACTTACTCGAGTGATTGACGGCAAGCAAAGTAAATAAATTCAACCTTATCTATAGTATAGCAAGTGATATGGCAGTTATAATGGCGATACTAATCACTGTTGTATCTGCTATGAATACTGAAAAATTGTTAAGCCCAATCAAGTCATTCTTAAAATGTGAAACACCACAAGCATGGCTTGATGAAGCGGCGAAAAAAGAAAACTTATCGATTCTGTTAATTGATCACCTGATATGCGAGCTTAAAGCCGCACAATCTGCGATGTTTTTCATCCGAAAATATGTGGTTGATAAAGCCAGTGGTGATGCACTATTAGCTTGGTTACAACCTTTTGAAACCCTAATATACAAGCGAGAAGGTGATTGGCGTTCATTAGCAACTAAAAATAAACTGACAAAATCAGTGATCCCAAAAGCAAATTCTCCTTATGGGCAAAGTTTGATTGATAAAATGGTCTTGTTAATAAAAGAAGAGCTGCATCACTTTTATCAGGTCTTAGAAATTATGGCTGAATACGGTGTTGAATATCGTAGTATTACCCCATGTCGCTATGCTAAAGGCATGTTAAAGCACGTTAAAACCTTCGAACCTGATGCACTTATCGACAAATTAATTGTTGGTGCTTATATTGAAGCAAGATCTTGTGAACGTTTTGCTATGTTGGCGCCATTAGTTGATAAGCGCTTGGGCGACTTTTATAACTCTTTACTTCGTTCTGAAGCACGACATTATCAAGACTACCTAACACTGGCAAAAGAAATCTCAGGCCCAGAACAAAGTGACAAAGTGGATAGTCGTATTGCTTACTTTGCTGAGGTAGAAAGCCAATTAATCATCAGCCCAGATAATGATTTTAAATTTCATAGCGGTGCACCATCATTTTAACGGCGAAAACCACCTTAGCTGTTTAACTTGCTCAATAATAACTCAAGGCAATCGTTACCGAAAAAATCCCATCTATTACAGTGAATAATTAAAACCCTATTACCCTATTATATATTTTCGGTTGTAGGGTTTATACCTACCCAATAATGAATAATGTCGGATAAAATTTTTAATTATCAGCATAACTCGCTAAACTGCTAACAGGCGTTTTAATGCGCTGCCTATGAATATGATATTTATATAAAATACAATAATAAGGAAAATAATTGATGCGCACTATAATTGCATTAGTTGGAGCTGTGGCCTGTTTATCTGCCTGCCAACCTAATAGTTCAACACCAAAGTCCATTCAAGCACCGACCGAAGTGTCGGTAATTCAACCGGTTGAAAAAAATAAACTTAGCGAGTCGCAACGATTAAATGAATGGTTTGCGGTTAAATATGAAGAGCAGCTGCAAAGCAACCCAATCATGTTGACGTTTTTAGGGCGAAAAGAGCAGTACGATCAAATCAATGATATGACTGAAGCTTTTGAGCAAAAGCAATTGGCATGGCAAGCGGCAACGGTTGCTGAGTTAAGCGCTAATTTTGATTACAACAAATTAACCGCCGAGGCTAAAATATCATACGATATTTGGCTTTATCAGTATGAACAAGCTAAAGCCGGCCAAAAGTTTAACAATAACAATTATATCTTTACTCAATTCAATGGCATTCAAGCCTTTGCCGCGCAGTTTTTAATTAACTTTCATCGTGTTGATGAGTTAAGCGATATGCAGGCATATATCAAACGTATTGGCGGTATTAGTACGGCAATTAGTCAATTATTGCTGCGAGCAAAAGAAAATGCTGCGTTAGGTACACGGCCACCAAAATTTGCTTACGAAGGTGTTATTGAACAGGCAGGTAATTTGATTACGGGTCGTCCATTTTCAAATGCAAAAAGCGTAAGTGATTCGCCACTTTGGCTAGATGCTCAGAAAAAAATTAAAACGCTAGCTGACGCTAAAAAAATTACGGCAGCACAAGCAAAAACTTTAGAGTCAGACGCTAAAAAGCAACTGCTTGAAGCCTTTTTACCAAGTTACCAAGCGTTAATTGCCTGGTTTGAAAGTGATATAGTCAACACAGTGAGTAACCCAACAGGCGTTTCATCTCAAAAAAATGGTCAAGCATTTTATAATTATATGATTGGCGCTTCAACAACCACTGAATTATCTGCTGATGAAATTTATGACATTGGTGTTAAAGAAGTCGCGCGTATCACCGATGAGATGATCGCGATTAAAGACCGTGTTGGTTTTGAAGGCGACTTACCCGCGTTTTTCAATTTTATTAAAACGGATGAACAATTTTTTTATCCAAATACTGACGAAGGCCGACAAGGTTATATTAGTGATACTGAAGCTTATTTAGGTTTTATTAATGAGCAACTACCACAATACTTTGGCCTGTTGCCAAAGGCTGATTTAGTGGTTAAGCGCGTAGAAGCCTTTAGAGAACAAGATGGCGCCGCTCAACATTATAACCCAGGTACGCCAGACGGTAGTCGTTCAGGGGTTTATTATGCGCATTTATCTGATATGTCAGCCATGCCAAAAAATGAAATGGAAGGCGTGGCTTACCATGAAGGTAATCCGGGCCATCATATGCAAATTTCCATCGCACAAGAGCTAACATCAGTGCCACAGTTTCGTCGACAAGCTAACTTTACTGCCTATAGCGAAGGTTGGGGTTTATATGCTGAATTGCTAGCGAAAGAGATGGGCGCTTATCAAGATGACTTTTCTGATTTTGGTCGATTGGTGAATGAAATGTGGCGCGCCGTTCGTTTGGTGGTTGATACCGGTTTACATGCAAAAGGCTGGACTGAAGCGCAAGCTATTGCTTACTTTAAAGAAAAAACACCTATTGCTGAAGAAGCTATTGTTTCTGAAGTGCGTCGATATTTAGTGCTACCAGGTCAAGCAACTGCCTATAAAATTGGCATGCTGAAAATATTAGCCTTACGTGAAAATGCTCAACAAATACTCGGTGATCGTTTTGACATTCGAGGCTTCCACGATACCGTGCTTGGTGGCGGTGCTATGCCATTAGCGATATTAGAGCGAAGAGTGAATGACTGGGTAAGTAGCCAAATGCCTAAGTCGTGATCAACCCTAGGTAGTTATTAGCTTTATTAATGAAGTGCCTGAATAAAAGTGCCTGGGTGAAAATTCAGGCACTTTTTTATATTCAAGATGAATGGTATGCCAGGATCACAGGGCCGCTCTTAGCCATTGAGGTCATTGTGCCGGCATTAGGCTAATAACTTACATTCATGTAAAAATATGATGCCACGGCATTAATACTTCCATGGGCATCGATAGTGAAAGCGTGACGATATTTAGGGTAATAAGTAGAGTTAGACAGGGTGATTTTTTACTTAAATCACCGCTAGTAGGCTGATAAAATGTGCTCAGAAAAAGCGCTTATGACTTATTTAGCTCAAATGGGCTGTCCATTAATTCCATACTATCAGGCGTGACTTTAAGCCAAGCACCTTGTTCGTACCAATCACCCAGTACAATACGCTTTGCTGCTTTTTTGTTGGCTTTTATTTCATGTACCGCAGGTCTGTGCGTATGGCCGTGGATCAAAATCTGACTTTGGTATTGCTCTAAACACTGAACAACTTCGCTGGGCGTAACATCCATAATGTCTTGTGATTTCATCGCTGTGGCTGTCGCACTTTGGTCACGATAATTATTAGCAATTTTTCGTCGAACAAATAAAGGTAAGCTTTTGATTATCGCTTGCCACCACCAACTACGTGATTTTTTACGAAAAGCCTGATAGCTAACATCGCGAGTACAAAGGGTATCACCGTGCATAATAATCACAGGCTTACCATATAAGTCTATTAAGGTGACCTCGGGTAATAGTTGCATACCGGATTGCTTAGCAAAACGTTTACCTAATAAAAAATCACGATTACCATGAATAAAATAAATTTTACAACCAAGTGCTGAGAGTGCTTTTATCGCTTGAGATATGTCTAGAATAAAAAGGCTATCGTCATCGTCGCCAATCCAGTATTCGAATAAATCGCCTAAAATATATAATACTTGTGCTTTAGGTGCTTCGTTTTTTAAAAACGCTAAAAAACAGGCCGTTATATCGGGCCTGTTTTGCGCGAGATGTAAATCAGCAATAAAATAAGTTAAAGCTGATTTATTGCTCAAGTGAGAAATATCGCTCATGGCGTTAACGTGCGTATTTATACCTGTTCCACTTCAAGGTGCAGTTTAGAGCTTAGCTCGCTAGGGCAAACCGATAAAGGGTCATCTCCGGCGTTATGGATTTAGACAATAGAACAATTATTCTCTTCAATCCATGCCGGGTAGCTAGCTTTTTTCGATTTGCTGAAATCACATCTTAAAGTAAAACGGGTATAAGTATTACGCTACGATAGTTTCTTCAATTAGTATTTCTTCTTTTGGCACATCGTCATGATAGCCAGAACGACCGGTATCAACTAAAGTCATTTTGTCAACAATGTCCATACCTTCAACCACTTTAGCAAATACACAGTAACCCCAGCCTTGCACATCTTTACTTTTAAAGTTAAGGAAGTCGTTATCAGCTAAGTTAATAAAAAATTGTGCTGATGCTGAATGTGGGTCTTGGGTACGCGCCATAGCTAAAGTACCACGGGTATTGCTTAAACCATTATTTGCTTCGTTTTGAATTGATTCACGGCTGTCTTTTTCGTCCATACCTGATGCGAAACCACCGCCTTGCGCCATAAAACCTTTAATAACACGGTGAAAAACTGTGCCATTATAAAAGCCGTCTTCAGCGTATTGTTGGAAGTTTTTAGCGGTAACAGGTGCGTTATCAAAATCTAATTCAATTTTAATGTCGCCTAAGCTTGTTTTAAATGTGATCATTTTTTTACTCATAAATCTAAAGGAAATTTAACTGGCTAAATTGTAACTCAATAAAAGAAACATTTCTTGGCAAAATTCATCGTAAATTTATCAGAAAATTTCTCTGCAAATGAGCCAAGTTAATGATTCATACCCATACTTGGGGTACAATTGCGATAATTCCCGTTGTGGGGATAAGTGAATTTAATCACGTATTGATATTAGATAGGAAAAAGCGCCATTATGTTGCAGATTTATAATACCTTAAGCAGGAAAAAAGAAGTTTTTAAGCCGATCACTTCCAACAAGGTAGGTTTATATGTTTGCGGTATTACTATTTATGACCGATGTCATATCGGTCACGCCAGAACCTACGTTGCCTTTGATATTATTGCCCGTTACTTAAAGTATTTAGACTACGACTTAACGCATGTGCGTAATATTACTGACGTTGACGATAAAATTATCAAACGTGCTAATGAAAACGGTGAAAGCTGTGAAGCCTTAACCTTACGTATGACCGAGCAAATGTATCAAGACTTTGATGATCTTAATATTATGCGCCCAGATATTGCCCCAACGGTTACGGGTCATATGGTTGAGATCATTGCTTTGGTTGAACGCCTAATAGCGCGAAAAAATGCTTATGTTGCCAGTAATGGTGATGTGATGTTTGAAGTCAGTACCTATAAAGATTATGGCAAATTGAGTTTGCAAAATTTAGATATGCTGCAAGCGGGTTCTCGTGTTGATATTGATGAAGCAAAGCGTAGCCCATTAGATTTTGTGCTGTGGAAAATGGCTAAACCCGATGAGCCAAGTTGGGAGTCACCTTGGGGTAAAGGTCGTCCGGGTTGGCATATTGAATGTTCCGCGATGAATCTAAAGCATTTAGGTGAACATTTTGATATTCATGGTGGCGGCTCAGATTTACAATTTCCACACCATGAAAATGAAATAGCTCAATCTTGTTGTGCTCACGATACACCGTACGTTAATTACTGGATGCATGGCGGTATGGTGCAAATAAACAAAGAAAAGATGTCAAAATCTTTAAATAACTTTTTTACTTTGCGCAGCGTGCTTGATGCCTATGATGCAGAAAGTGTGCGTTTCTTTTTAACCTCGAGTCATTACCGTAGCCAGTTAAATTATTCACAGGATAACTTAACGCAGGCGCGTGCAAGTTTAGAGCGTATTTATACGGCGTTGCGTGACGTCACGCCCATTAAGGTCGAGTTAAAAGGCAACGCATATGTTCAACGTTTTGAAAAAGCGATGAATGATGACTTCAATTGTCCTGAAGCTATGCCAGTTTTATTTGAATTAGCGAAAGAAATCAATCGCATCAAAGCAACAGATATTGAAGCCGCCTCTAAACTGGCCTTTATTTTAGTTTCATTAGGTGCAGTATTAGGCGTTGCGCAAAATTCACCGGAAGATTTTTTACAAGGTGGGAATGGCGATAGCGATGAAGTGGCAGAAATTGAAGCTTTGATTAAACAACGTAATGACGCCCGTGCCAATAAAAATTGGGCAATGGCGGATGACGCACGCGATAAGCTAGCGGCATTGAATATTATTCTAGAAGATAGTGCGGGCGGTACAACCTGGCGTAAAGGCTAGAGTTACCTTAGTACAAGCGTATTATAAAGATAAAAGCCTGCAATAGCAGGCTTTTATGTACATGATGTACCGGCAGTTTTTTTCTAGACAAAAACTCAATACCTGCGTCCATGCAGGCAGTGTCATCAGCGCATTAATGCACCAGCGCTTACTTTGACAAATAACCAGACTATTTACTATGAAACTCTTCGCACGCAATAAGGGTGTTTTCTATTAAGCTAGCAACCGTCATTGGACCCACACCGCCTGGTACCGGCGTGATATAACCCGCATTTTCTTTTGCTTTAGCAAAGCCAACATCACCCACTAGCTTGCCGTTCTCTAAACGGTTAATACCCACATCAATAACAATAGCGCCTGCTTTTATCCATTCACCAGGAATAAATTCAGGTTTACCAACAGCTACCACTAATAAATCAGCATTTCTTACTTTTGTTTCTAGGTCTTTGGTAAATCTATGGGTGGTGGTAACCGTACAACCGGCGAGTAATAACTCTAGTGTCATAGGGCGACCAACAATGTTTGATGCACCGACCACAACAGCCTCTAAGCCGTGAGGTTCTACGCCAGTTGAGGCGATTAATTTTATAATACCTTTTGGCGTACAAGGACGAAGTCCAGGTTGGCGTAAGGCTAATTTACCCACATTGTTTGGATGAAAGCCATCAACATCTTTTAATGGATTAATATGCTCAATAATTAAATTGGCATCTAAGCCTGCAGGTAAGGGCAGTTGAACAAGAATGCCGTCTATTGCATTATCGTTATTTAACTCATCAATTAAGTTGAACAGTTGCTCTTGAGATGTTGTTAAAGGCAAGTCATAAGAACGTGATACAAAGCCAACTTCTTCACAGGCTTTTCTTTTACTACCAACATAAACTTGAGAGGCGGGATCTGAACCGACCAAAATCACGGCTAATCCGGGAACACGCAGACCATTTTTTATGCGTTGTTGTACTTTATCTTTAACAGAAAGGCGTAGTTGTTGGGCGATCAACTTACCGTCAATAAGAGCTGCAGTCATAATTCTTCACAAAAGGCTAAAAAACGTGGTTATTTTCGCATAATAGAAAAGCTATTTGTAGAAAATAAATGCATAGCGTGTCGAAATAATTATTTATTGATAAATAATGGTGATATTTTTATTTTATTAGCCAATATCAGTGGTATTTTAATCAAGATGCTGTAAAAGTGAGCGAACGAACATTTATTTAAAAAAAGTGTTTGACGGACAAGGGGCAACTAGGTAATATCCGCATCCGTTGAGAGAGCAAGCTCTTTTAACATACGTCGGTGATTAGCGCAGCTTGGTAGCGCACTTGGTTTGGGTCCAAGGGGTCGCAAGTTCGAATCTTGCATCACCGACCATTTTTTTATTTTCAATGTTTTTATTTTAAAATAAAAAAAGACAAGTTTTATACCTAATGAAGCTTGTTTAGCATCTGTAGGCAATGTGCGCCCTTAGCTCAGCTGGATAGAGCAACGCCCTTCTAAGGCGTGGGTCGTAGGTTCAAATCCTACAGGGCGCGCCATACAGTGGTGGCTATAGCTCAGTTGGTAGAGCCCCGGATTGTGATTCCGGTTGTCGAGGGTTCAAGTCCCTTTAGCCACCCCATTTTTTGTATGGTTTAGTAAAAAGTATATCGGTGATTAGCGCAGCTTGGTAGCGCACTTGGTTTGGGTCCAAGGGGTCGCAAGTTCGAATCTTGCATCACCGACCACTTCTTATTTTTGATTGTTTCATGTGATTTATTTAACTACCGTATGTAGCTTAAAAAATTAAATACTGATTTAGGTTCCACTAAGTTCAGTCGCAAGTTCAAATCTTGCATTACTAACCACTTTATTAAAATTCTTCAGTTAAATCCTCCTAAATAGCAATTTTACTTTCTATTATTACCTCAATAGCATTAAATTTTTAATTTATTTGCGTTCTATGCTCGACTCTTGTTTAAAGCACCGCTATAATTTCGCGTCATTATTTTAATCTGAACATCTTTATTCGGATTTTCCGGGCTCTGCTAGTAATACTGGCAGGCTGCATACATAACTTTATTATAAAGTTTTGTTGACTATATTTAGATGCGTTATAGAAAGCGTACAAACGCTAAGTTTTTTGAGGTAATTAAATGCAAGTTTCAGTTGAGACTACACAAGGTTTGGAACGTCGTTTAACGATTTCTGTTCCTGCCGAAACAGTAGATGTTGAAGTTAAAAATCGTCTTCGCCACATCGGTAAGACCCAACGTATCAATGGTTTTCGTCCAGGCAAAGTGCCACCATCGGTTATTCAAAAACGCTATGGTCAATCTGTTCGTCAAGAAGTTGCTGGTGAATTTATGCAACGCAACTTTGTTGATGCGATTGTTGCTGAAAAATTAAACCCAGCCGGTCGTCCAGCATTTGTTGCCAAAAGCAACGAAGATGGTCAACCATTAGAATTTGAAGCAACATTTGAGATCTACCCTGATGTTGTTTTAAAAGATTTAGATAAGATAGCGGTAGAACGTCCTGCAGTCGACGTTACCGAAGCTGACCTTGATGAAATGTTTGAAACATTACAAAATCAGCATAAAACGTGGAAAGAAAACAAGCGTAAAACGAAGACAGGCGATAAGCTAACTATCGATTTCAATGGCCGCGTTGACGGTGAAGAATTTGAAGGTGGTAAAGCTGAAGGTTTTGAACTTGAATTAGGTTCAGGTCGAATGATCCCTGGTTTCGAAACAGACATCATAGGTATGAAAGCTGGCGAAGAAAAAACTATCACAGTATCTTTTCCAGACGATTACCATGCTGAGAAGCTTAAAGGTAAAACTGCTGAGTTTGATATTGTTGTGCATACAACTGAATCAGCCGTTTTACCAGAAATAGATGATGAGTTTGCAAAACTATTCGGCGTAGAAACTGGTGGTGTTGCTGCACTTCGTGAAGAAGTTGGCAAAAACATGGCGCGCGAACTTAACCAAGCTGTTAAAGCTAAAGTTAAAGAGCAAGTGATTGAAGGCCTACTTGAAGTTAGCGAATTAGATATTCCAGCGGCACTTATTGCGCAAGAAGTTGACGTATTGCGCAAGCAAGCTATGAAACGTTTTGCCGATCAAATGGACCCTAATAACTTACCAGAGCTTCCAGCTGAAATGTTTGAAGAACAAGCGAAACGCCGCGTTAAAACGGGCTTGCTTTTAGGTGAAGTGATCAAAGTTAACGAATTAAAAGTTGACGAAGCTAAAGTAACTGACTTAATTGAGTCAGCAGCTTCAGCTTATGAAGATCCATCTGAAGTTATTGAGTACTACAAAACTAACAAAGAACTTGCTCAACAAATGCAAAATGTTGCATTAGAAGAACAAGCTGTAGAATTGTTACTTGCCAGTGCAAATGTAACAGACAAAAAAGCCAGCTTTAAAGATATCATGAATCCTGAAGGTAAATAGACCTTTTAGATTGACATTCTGCTGAGCAATCGCTTAAATGGCTTGTATGGGGACATATGAGCCATTTTTTTTATAAAAGGAAAGTTAGTTGTTTACTTCTCAAAATAATTCTCACGATTTAACGAGTATGACCGAAAGTGCCTTAGTACCTATGGTTGTTGAGCAAACTGCCAAAGGTGAGCGCTCTTACGATATTTACTCAAGACTGTTAAAAGAGCGCGTAATCTTCCTTTGTGGTCAAGTTGAAGACCATATGGCTAATTTGATCGTTGCCCAATTGCTATTTTTAGAGTCAGAAAGCCCAGATAAAGATATTTATTTATATATAAATTCTCCAGGGGGCTCTGTGACTGCAGGCATGGCTATTTACGATACCATGAAGTTTATTAAGCCAAATATTAGCACAGTTTGTATTGGTCAAGCGGCTAGCATGGGCGCATTTTTGCTATCTGGCGGAGAAAAGGGCAAACGTTATTGTTTACCTAATGCTCGTGTCATGATTCATCAACCTCTTGGTGGTTTTCAAGGTCAAGCTTCTGATATTCAAATTCATGCAAAAGAAATTTTGTATATCAAAGACAAGCTTAATCGTTTAATGGCAGAGCACACCGGCCAAAGCTTAGATAAAATATCTGACGATACAGACCGTGATAATTTCTTAAGTGCTGAAAGCGCGGTTGAATATGGTTTAGTTGATGCCATACTAGAACAAAGAATGGATAAATAACGTTCTATTTTGTGATGCGCGTTGTTATTCTCGCGATTTATGAAATACTGAATAGTATTTGTTTGTAAAATTTTTAAAATATTAGAGGTACCGTATGACCGATATGAAAACAGGTGACGGTGATGACGGTAAGTTACTGTATTGCTCATTTTGTGGTAAAAGTCAGCATGAAGTGCGTAAGTTAATTGCAGGCCCTTCAGTCTTTGTTTGTGATGAATGTGTTGAGTTATGCAATGACATTATCCGCGAAGAAATTAAAGAAATTGCGCCTAAGCAAGATAAAGAAAGCTTACCAACGCCAATCGAAATTCGTGAAAGCTTAGATGACTACGTTATCGGGCAAGAACACGCTAAAAAAGTGCTTGCTGTTGCGGTTTATAACCATTACAAGCGTTTGCGCAATGGTGACTCACATAATGGTGTAGAGCTAAGCAAAAGTAATATTTTGTTGATTGGCCCTACGGGTAGTGGCAAAACATTACTAGCGCAAACATTAGCGCGCTTATTAGATGTACCATTTACCATGGCTGATGCCACCACACTAACCGAAGCGGGTTATGTGGGCGAAGATGTTGAAAACATCATTCAGAAGCTACTGCAAAAATGTGACTATGACGTTGAAAAAGCACAACGTGGTATTGTTTATATTGATGAAATTGATAAGATTTCACGTAAATCAGACAATCCATCAATCACCCGTGATGTTTCGGGCGAAGGTGTGCAGCAAGCGTTATTGAAACTCATTGAAGGTACTATTGCCTCTGTACCGCCGCAAGGTGGTCGTAAGCATCCACAACAAGAATTTTTGCAGGTTGACACCTCAAAGATTCTATTTATCTGTGGTGGTGCGTTTGCAGGCCTTGATAAAGTTGTTGAACAACGTTGTCAAACCGGCACAGGTATTGGTTTTGGCGCGACAGTTCGTGGCAAAGACGACGAGAAAACCTTAACACAGCTTTTTCAAGAAGTTGAGCCTCAAGATCTAGTTAAATATGGGCTGATCCCTGAATTTATTGGCCGTCTACCTGTCGTTGCAACCTTGACAGAGCTTGATGAACAGGCACTTATTCAAATCTTACAAGAGCCTAAAAATGCCTTAACTAAGCAATTTTCTGCGCTTTTTGATATGGAAAATGTTGAACTTGAATTCAGAGCCGATGCTTTAACCGCTATTGCCCATAAAGCTATGGTGCGTAAAACCGGTGCTCGTGGCTTACGCTCGATTGTTGAAGGGGTTCTACTAGAAACTATGTATGAATTACCATCGATGGAAAATGCTGTTAAAGTTGTTGTTGATGAAACGGTCATTAGAGGCGAGTCTAAACCTATTATTATTTATGAAACGCAGCAAGATAAAGCGTCATCAGAATAATTATTTCGCTAATTTAAGTCTAAAAAGTGATGTTAGCCAGTTTGGTTAACGTCACTTTTTTTTATTCATCTGTTGAAAGTATTTACAAACACCCCATATACAAATACATATCCTTAAAAATCACATCATACTATTCACCGAGAGAGTAACCAATGACTAAAGAGTTATCTGGCGTAGTTGAAATTCCCGTATTAGCCTTACGTGATGTCGTTGTCTATCCACAAATGGTTATCCCATTATTTGTTGGTCGCGAGAAATCTATCCGTTGTCTTGATATTGCCAACGAAAATGATAAGCAAATATTCCTTGTTGCACAAAAAGATGCTGCAGTAGACGACCCGGCACAGAGCGATTTGTACCAAACCGGTACTATTGCCACTATTTTGCAAATGCTTAAATTACCTGATGGTACCGTTAAAGTACTGGTTGAAGGTGTGCGTCGAGCTCAAATTACTGAGTTTGTTGAAACTGATGAATACTTTACCGCCAATGCTACATTTTTAAGTGTTGAAGGTGTTCCTGACGATAGTACTGAAGTGTTAATTCGCTCGGCTATTTCTCAGTTTGAAGGTTATGTAAAATTAAATAAAAAAATACCACCGGAAGTCTTAACGTCGGTTTCAGGTATTGATGATGCCGAGCAGTTAGCCGACACTATGGCAGCTCATATGCCACTTAAATTAGTCGACAAACAAAAGGTACTAGAAATTACCCATGTTTCAGAACGTCTTGAGTTTTTAATGGCGTTAATGGAAGGTGAAATCGATTTATTGCAAGTTGAGAAGAAAATTCGCACGCGTGTTAAAAAACAAATGGAAAAAAGTCAGCGCGAATATTATTTGAATGAGCAGATGAAAGCAATTCAAAAAGAATTAGGTGATGACGAAGAGGGTACGAACGAAGCTGATCAAATAGAAAAGCAGATCGAAGCCGCGCAAATGCCTAAAGAAGCAAAAGAAAAAACCTTAACAGAATTAAAAAAATTAAAAATGATGTCACCCATGTCAGCTGAAGCCACGGTTGTGCGCAGCTATATCGAATGGATGATTAGTGTGCCATGGAAAAAGCGCAGTAAATTAAAGCGTGATCTTAAATTAGCACAAGAAGTGTTAGATAAAGACCATTACGGACTCGATAAAGTTAAAGAGCGCATAGTAGAGTACTTGGCCGTTCAACAACGTGTTAGTCATTTAAAAGGGCCTATTTTGTGTTTAGTTGGGCCTCCAGGTGTAGGTAAAACCTCGTTAGGACAATCTATTGCTAAATCGACCGGTCGTAAATATGTCCGTATGGCGCTAGGTGGTGTACGAGACGAAGCTGAAATACGTGGACATAGACGAACCTATATTGGCTCATTACCGGGCAAGCTAATTCAAAAAATAGCTAAAGTTGGCGTGAAAAATCCGTTATTTTTGTTAGATGAAATAGATAAAATGGCTTCTGACATGCGTGGCGATCCTGCCTCGGCATTATTAGAAGTGCTAGATCCAGAGCAAAATAGCAGCTTTAATGATCACTATTTGGAAGTTGATTATGACTTATCTGATGTGATGTTTGTTGCTACGTCAAATAGTATGAATATTCCTGGCCCCTTACTAGATCGTATGGAAGTTATCCATCTGTCGGGTTATACCGAAGATGAAAAGCTTAACATTGCGAAAAATCACTTGCTTGATAAGCAAATAGAACGCAACGGTTTAAAAAGTAAAGAAATTGAAATAGAAGACAGCGCCATTGTCGGTATTATTCGTTATTACACTCGTGAGGCTGGTGTGCGTGGCTTAGAACGTGATATTTCTAAGTTATGTCGTAAAGCGGTTAAATCGATTTTATTGGATAAAAACGTCAAAAAGGTAACGATAAATCAAGCGAATTTATCAGAATTTCTTGGTGTGCAACGCTTTGATTATGGTAAAGCAGACGATGAAAATCGTGTTGGTTTAGTCACTGGTCTTGCTTGGACTCAAGTCGGCGGTGAGCTACTGACCATTGAAACTGCTTCTGTGCCAGGCAAAGGTAAGTTGAGCTATACGGGTTCGCTTGGTGACGTAATGCAAGAGTCGATACAAGCGGCAATGATGGTAGTGCGAAGTCGTACAGAAAAGCTACGGATTAATAGTGACTTTCATGAAAAACGCGATATTCATGTGCATGTACCTGAAGGTGCAACACCGAAAGACGGCCCAAGTGCTGGTGTCGGTATGTGTACGGCATTAGTATCAAGTTTAACCGGTAATCCAGTCAGAGCTGACGTGGCAATGACTGGCGAAATTACTTTACGTGGTGAAGTACTGGCAATTGGTGGCTTAAAAGAGAAATTACTTGCCGCGCATCGTGGTGGTATCAAAACGGTTATTATACCTAAAGATAATGAGCGCGATTTGATAGAAATACCTGACAATGTCAAAGCTGATCTAGCCATTTACCCAGTGAAATGGATAGATGAAGTGTTAAACATTGCTTTAGAACATCCTGTTGATAAATGGCAGTTAGACAAGGAAGTGGTTAGAAAATAGCTGTTTTTGTTAAAAAACTTAAAAAAATAGCAAAAAAATTGATAAAAACGTAATTAACGCTTTTCAAACGCTGAAACTATGGTAAGTTAATGACGCTAACAACGCTAGAGCCCCCATTTATAAGGGGCCTAGTAGAGATAAAAATTATTATCAATATTTTTAGTTTTCTTTAACTCGGCGCTTTATGTTCAAAAAGAAGCTTAGGATAAAGTTTCTGCAGGACGCTAAACAGAAGATAGCGCTGAATAATAACAATTGAAGGGGAATACACTGTGAACAAATCTCAACTTATCGAGAAAATTGCTGCGGGTGCTGACATTTCTAAAGCTGCGGCTGGTCGTGCATTAGATTCATTTATCGAAGCAGTTACAGAAGAATTAAAGGGTGGCGAGCAAGTTGCACTAGTTGGTTTTGGTACTTTCTCAGTACGTGACCGTGCTGCACGTACAGGTCGTAACCCACAAACTGGTGCGACTATCGAAATCGCAGCAGCAAAAATCCCATCTTTTAAAGCTGGTAAAGCACTTAAAGATGCTTGCAACGCTTAATTAATAGCTTTGCTAAAGATTGAACATTAAGCCGCTTTTATAAGCGGCTTAATTGTTTCTAGCGCATTAGTTATCATTGAAAAGACTAATCGTAATAACATCACTTCCTTCAGTAAACTATAAAGCTTAATACCAGTTTCATTAAGTTATGGTCACTTATGCTGGTTAAAGTAAACCACAGCTAGGTTACTCTTCATCAATATCCCGCATAAAGCACCCAAAGGTAATAAAACTGGTTTAATTACCTCTTTAACTTCTTCTTAAAATTTTGTGTGCTTTTTATGGTACTAGTTAATTTATGCTACTAATCAATTTAGGCTAGGTTTACCTGCAATTAAACATAGCATTGGTAGCTTTGCACTTAGGGTTAATGGGCAATGTTATTTGGCATATTAGAAAAATAAAGTTGAGCCATTAGGTGGTTATAGCAACGACAAGTTTACCGCAACTAATTAACCACTATTATTACGATGAATATGTGGCTTTTTTGCGACGGTATCGCTAGAAAAAACCAGATAAAATTGTTACGCTATGCCACTTATAAACAAGGGTGTTAAACGTTACTTATTGCTTTAAATAACTTTAATTAAAACCTCTTACAGGGCTAATACTCAGCAGTTTAAATAATTTGATCAACATAGGTATAAATTAAATAATATGACTACATTCTGGCTGGCAGTTTTATCATTAATAGTGATTGCATTAATTATTGTCTGGCGTATTTTTTCTTCATCTAAAAATACTATTGGTGCAGAAAATCTAAATATTCGTCAAGAAACCAATGTCACACTTTACCATGAGCACTTATCACTTCTCGAAAACGATTTGGCTGAGGGCAGTATTGGGCAAGACAGTTACCTACAATTAAAAGCAGAGTTAGATAAAACACTTTTGCAAGATGCTACATTAAGTAAATCGTCAAGGGTTGAAAAACAACAGACATCATGGTTATGGCCACTAGGCATAGCATTGGCTGTCGTTAGCTTTAGCTTATATACCTACATGAACCTTGGTTCGTATGCACAATTGAGTTCACCTGTCCTGAGTAATGAAAATAACGCACAGAGTGAATTAGCCCCAGAACAAATGCTAGTTCGTCGTTTACAGAAACTTCAGCGCGAGGTAAAAGACGACCCGAGTAATTCACAAGCTTTGTTCAGCTTAGGTCAAGCCTATATTTCTGCCGGTGAGTTTGACAATGCGATTGAGGCGTTTGACGGCGTAATGAAGCAAGTTGGCGAGCATGCCGAGTTATTAGGGCCAAAAGCTCAAGCGATGTATTATAAAAATAATCAGCAATTGAGCTCAGACATTCAAGCTGTGATTGATAAGGCATTAGTGTTAAACCCATTAGACGCATCAACCAATATCCTTTTAGGTATGGACAGTTTCACCAAGCGAAAGTTTGCTAAAGCAGTGCAGTACTGGGAAGTGGTTTTAAATAGCGACCGGCCAGGGATAAGTACACAAGCGCTAGCGGGCGCTGTAGAAGAAGCTAAAAACCAATTGCGCTTGAGCAATAAAAATACAGCTTCTGGAGCCGGTAGTGCTGAACTTGAGGCAAACTTGCCACACCTTACTATTGAGGTATCTTTAGCGGCGAATGTTCAAGAACAATTGATCAAGGGTGAAGATAAAACCGTATATATATATGCCATTGCTACAGAGGGGCCTAGAATGCCTTTAGCTGCGGTAAAAATTAAAGCCAGTGACTTGCCGCTCAGTATAGTTTTAGATGATTCACAAGCAATGACGCCACAAATGCGCTTAAGTAGTGTGGATAAAGTTCATATTTACGCCGTAGTGTCTATGCAAGGTAGTGTGGGTATTAAGTCGGGTGACTTTAAAGCAGAAGCACTTAATGTTGATGCGATGGAAAAAAGTTTAATAACAATGAAAATATCAGTACAAGTACCATAAAGGTAATGGCTTAAGTATCACTGTAAAACTTACCTCTGGTAACATTTAGGGTGATATTTAAGCTGAGAAGATCTGATTTGGCGCTAGTCTTGACTAGTTAAAATCAGCTAAACTTAGTCCCAATAATGTTTTAACATTAATTTACAGGAATTATCATGATCCCAGAGCTCGGGCACTTCGCACTCATTATCGGGTTAGCGTTTGCATTATGTTTAAGCGTAGTGCCGCTGATTGGCGTAGCGCAGAACAATCATCAATTAATCAATAGTGCCAAACCATTGAGTTTTGGTCTTTTCTTCTTTGTAGCAATCAGTATTTTTTTATTAGGCTATAGCTTTACGGTAGATGACTTTTCAGTCAAATATATTGCCGGTCACTCTAATAGTTTATTACCTTATTATTTCAAAATCAGTGCGATCTGGGGCGGACACGAAGGCTCTATGCTACTTTGGGTTTTTGCCTTAACGTGTTGGACCTTCGCGGTGAGTGTTTTTAGTAAGCAATTAGAAAAAGAGTTTGTCGCGCGTGTTTTAGCGGTAATGGGCATGATTGCGGTTGGCTTTATTTTATTTACGCTATTAACCTCTAACCCGTTTGAGCGTTTATTACCAAACTTTCCGCTTGAAGGTCTTGATTTAAATCCATTATTACAAGATATTGGCTTAATCATTCACCCACCAATGTTATATATGGGGTATGTTGGCTTTTCAGTTGCTTTTGCTTTTGCTATTGCCGCGCTTATGGCTGGAAAAATGGATGCCGCATGGGCACGTTGGTCTCGCCCATGGACAGTTGCCGCTTGGTCATTTTTATCGGTAGGCATCGCGTTAGGTAGTTGGTGGGCATATTATGAACTTGGCTGGGGCGGTTGGTGGTTTTGGGATCCTGTTGAAAATGCTTCATTTTTGCCGTGGCTTGCTGGTACTGCGCTGATTCATGCGTTAGCAGTAACAGAACAACGTAACACTTTTAAGCATTGGACATTATTACTGGCTATTTTTACTTTTTCTTTGGTTTTATTAGGAGCCTTTTTAGTCCGCTCAGGTGTTATTACTTCAGTACATTCATTTGCAGTAGATCCAGAGCGCGGCATTTACTTACTGGTATTATTAGCGATAGCCGTTGGCGGCTCGTTAACGCTTTATGCCTTTAGAGCTGCAAATGTTAGCAGCCCAAGCCGCTTTACGTTTTATTCACGTGAAAACGCTATTTTAATTGCCATGTCAATATTGGTCACGGCGACAGTGACTATTTTATTAGGCACACTTTACCCGCTAATCATCGATGCTATGGGCTTGGGAAAAATATCAGTAGGTGCACCCTATTTTAATGCTGTGTTTGTTCCTATGATGATCGCTCTATTTCTATTTATGGGTGTTGGGCCGCTTACTCGCTGGAAAAAAGCGCGTAAAGGTGAACTAGCTAAACATTTAAATAAAACTTCAATTTTTAGTGTCTTCTTTGGTGCTGCTTGGCCGTTTATCTATGCGGGTGAATTTACCCTAAGCGCATTCATTGGCATGACTTTAGGTTGTTGGATTGTCTTAGCTGTTTTAAAAGATGTATTTATCAATGCTAAGCAGGCCGACGGTAGCTTGAAATTTTCAGCTGTGCCACTTAATCATATTGGTATGGCGCTTGCCCATGCCGGCATTGCAATTACGGTTATTGGTGTGACTATGGTGTCGACCTATGAAAAAGAAATGAACATAAAGATGGCGCCAGGGGAAAGTGCTAATTTATCAGGTTACATGATAGAGTTTGCCGGCACTAAAGATGTTTTAGGACCAAATTATAGCGCAATTCAAGGGCAACTTAAGGTCTCACTGGACGGTGAATTTGTTACCTTATTAAAGCCTGAGCTACGTACTTATAAAGTACAACGTACCGGGATGACCGAGGCCGCCATTCATACCAACTTATGGCGTGATATTTACGTCGCTTTAGGTGATCCGCTAGAGCAAAACTCCTGGTCAATGCGCTTATATTATAAACCTTTTATTATCTGGATATGGTTAGGTGGTTTTTGTATGGCAATAGGTGGTTTCTTAGCGATATTAAGTAAACGCTATCGTAAGCGTGTGTTGGTCACAGAACAAAAGCTTAGCCAAACTAAACCCGCTGTTTTACAAGAGGCATAATTAGTGAAAAGTATTATTCGTTTTATCCCATTAATTCTATTTTTTTTATTGGCGGTATTATTATATCGAGGTTTATTTCTTAATCCGCAGTCGATGCCATCAGCCATGATAGGCAAGCCATTGCCAAACTTTGAATTGCCAACATTAAAATCGATTGAACAACGGGTAGGTCGAGATGATCTACAAGGCGATATCGTGTTACTTAATGTTTGGGCGACTTGGTGTATACAATGCAAATATGAGCATCCATACTTGCTTAATATTGCTCGTGATCCGCGTATTAAGCTCTATGGCCTTAATTTTACTGACGATCACAAGGCCGCTTTAAGTTGGTTAAAACAATATCAAGACCCTTATGTATTCTCAATTTTTGATGAACAGGGTGCACTTGGTCTAGATATTGGTGTATTTGGTGCGCCTGAAACTTTTGTTATTGATCACACAGGTATCATTCGTAAGCGTTTTGCAGGTCCGATTAACGATCAGGTATGGCAAAAAGAGTTTCTGCCGTTAATTGAAACTCTTGAAGCAGAAATGGCAGCAGGAGCGTCTTAATGCAAAACAGAATAGACAATAAAATCTTAATATTACAGCATGTTATTCGCTTGTTTATTAGCAGCATGCTGCTGATTGTTGTTTGGGTAACTAGTGTAAATGCTAGCCCAGTAGACACTTTTGAATTTAAAGATGAAGCAACCCAATTACGCTTTCAAGTATTATCCAAAGAGTTACGGTGTCCTAAGTGTCAAAATCAAAATTTAGCCGATTCGAACTCTAAAATTGCTGTAGATTTAAGAAATAACCTCTATAACCTGCTGCAAGAAGGTATGAGTGATCAAGAAGTTATTGACTTTATGGTCTACCGATATGGCGATTTTGTTTTATATCGACCGCCATTGAAAGAAAAAACTTATATTCTATGGTTTGCTCCATTGATTATTCTTTTCGGTTTTATTATCGGTGTGATATTTGTTTTACGAAAACGTAGTCAAGTTAAGGTAAATGAACATGATTTATCAACACAAGAGCAAGCTAACTTGGATGATATTCTCAATAAGCCGTAAATCCATTAAATTCATTAAAGCCATAAAAAAACATCTAAAGCTAAACTTGATGATATTAGTGTTTTTTATGCTTGGATGATGGTTATTTAACCGTTATTTCATCGCTAGAGTAAAAGGGTTTCATTTTTATTATTATTGGGCTAACATGCCCGTTCATATTGCGATTTTAAAGCGTGTAAGTTAGTGAAATAGCCTGATTAGTTTGCTGTTAAAGTGAATTGACACTTTGATAAATTAACCAGCTACTCAATAATTACAACGTATAATAGCGGTAAAGTAATGTCGCAGTTAAAATCGCCCGAAAAGTACAATACCCTCGTGTAAAGAGATAAAGATGTTAGAAAATATTCGAGAAAGCTCTCAAGGATTAACGGCTAAGATTATTCTTGGTTTTATTATTTTAACCTTCGCTGTTGCCGGCATTGGTAGTTACAGCAACTCAGTTGACACTTCAGTGGCTGATGTTAATGGTGATAAAATATCACAAGATGAGTTTAATAAAGCTTATCAAGCACAACGTAACCGTATGGCGCAGCAGTTTGGTGAAATGTTTGAAACATTATCAGCTGATCCTAGTTACATGAGTAATTTTCGTAACGGTGTGGTTGATAATTTAATTAACCAAAAACTTATCGATCAAAACTCAGAGGCGCTTGCCATTCGTGTAGCAGATCAGCGAATTAAAAGTACCATTCAAAATATGGCAGAATTTCAAATTGACGGTGTTTTTGACAACAATCGTTACTTAGCGATGATTAATCAAGCGGGTTTTTATCAATCAGCTGATTTTCGTGACTATCTGCGCACTGAAATGACCCGTCGTCAATTAACTCAAGCATTGGTAGCAAGCGAATTTAGCTTACCGTACCAAGAAAATATGTTTACTGCTTTACAAAATCAACAGCGTGACATTCGTTTTGCTACGATTAATGCGGAACAATTTAAAGCGAGTATCGAGTTAAGCGATGAAGAAGTTAATGACTATTATCTTGCCAACAAATCGCGTTTTGAAAACCAAGAGCAAGTAAAAGTTAACTACATCACACTTGATGTTGACACTATCGCCAACACAGTGACATTAACCGATGCCGATGTTGATGATTATTATAAGAACAATATTAGTCAATACCGCGACGAAGAACAACGTCGCGTTGCCCACATTCTCATTGAATTTGGTGATGACGAAGCGAAAGCTAAAGTCAAAACAGAAGCCTTACTTACTAAAATAAATGCCGGTGAAGACTTTGCTGAATTAGCAAAAGAGCATTCAGCCGATACTTTTAGTGGCGAAAATGGCGGCGATCTAGATTGGATTGATGCTGGCGTAATGGACACCGCATTTGATGATGCAGTATTTGCTTTGTCTGGTATAGGCAGTGTTAGTGATGTGGTTAAAACTGACTTTGGTTTTCACATCATTAAATTAACTGATTATAAGGCTGAGAAAGTGCAAAGCTTAGCTGAAGTACGTGACAATATTGTCTCAAAAGTTAAAAATGAAAAAGCGCAAGACAAGTTTTTTGAGCTTCAACAAGAAGTAGCGCGTTTAAGTTTCGAGTTTCCTGACAGTTTATACGACGCTGCAGGCGCAATTAATGCCACTATAAAAACATCTGACTGGTTAACGCGTGGTGTTAATAACACACCTTTTGATGTCAGTAATGTTGTTGATGTGGCTTTTTCTGATATCGTGGTGTATGAACAACTAAACTCTGACATTGTTGACGTTAGCGATAGCTTAGCCATTGTCATGCGTTTAAATGAATACCAAGCAGCGAGTGTTAAACCTCTTGCTGAAGTTAGCGCACAAATTGAAAATATTTTGCTTGCGAAAAAAGCGTCTGAAAAAGCTCAAACCGTTGCGGATGAATTGCTGGTCGCATTCAAATCTGGAAGCGATATCACTGAGCAATTAGCTGAAATTGGCGCTTCCATGGAAGTTAAAGCCGCAGTTGCACGTGTGGGTAGCGGCTTAGATGCAAGCTTGGCACGTGAAGCCTTCAAATTACCTCGTCCAAGTGAAAACGTGGTATCGGCAACGACAGTCAATCTTAGTAATGGCAATTTAGCATTACTTGAAGTGCAAGCAGTTAACGAAGGTACAGCGGTTAACTCACCGAACTTGTCGCAGCAGTTAACTCAGCAATTGGCACAAGCGGCTTATTTAAGTTACGTTGAATCGCTGAAAGTTGGCGCAGAGATTGTACGCAAACAAGTGCAAGCACCGACGACACAATACTAACTCAATATATCTTTGAGCTAATAAAGCGTTAAATAAAAACCAGCCAATAGGCTGGTTTTTTTGCTTCTTAGGGTGTAAGTTTTATTGGTTAACCCGCACAAATGGGTAATAATTTAATGACACTGGTATAACATCAGATAGTATAAACACTGAAAAAATTATCTGGTTAATTGTTCTATAACTAAACGATGTTATTGTGTAAAAAGAAGTGGTTTATTAGGTAGGTGTAGCTAGCTCATTTGAAACATAAAATGATCAGTTTGCTATAACAGATAACTTGTTTGCCTTGCTTATAATCATTAAGACCAAGTAATTGGCCATTAACGCTAACGATGCAGCAGTTGAAAACGTTGG
Source organism: Colwellia sp. MB3u-4 (assembly GCF_014077065.1). Lineage (NCBI taxonomy): Bacteria > Pseudomonadati > Pseudomonadota > Gammaproteobacteria > Alteromonadales > Colwelliaceae > Colwellia > Colwellia sp. MB3u-4. Next base: position 225,388 of record NZ_JACGVE010000079.1, read on the forward strand.
CTCATTATCAACCTTTTAGTGTACTTGTGTTTCGGTTTTTGCAAAATATCAGCAGTTTTACCAAACTCCAAAACTTCACCTTTGCTTAGTACCATCATCTCATCACTAAAGTGTCTGACAATGCCAAGGTTATGAGAGATTAATATAAATGCCAGCCCCATTTGCTGTTGTAAATCGAGCAGTAGATTGATCATTTGTGAACGTAAAGACGGGTCGAGTGATGCTAAAGCCTCGTCGAGAATGATCACTTGTGGTTTTAATATTATCGCCCGTGCTAATGAAATACGTTGCTTTTGACCCCCTGAAAACATATGAGGGTAAAAGCTCATATGCTCAGCTAATAAACCAACTTTTTGCAAGGTTTCTCGGATCAACTGATGGCGCTCAGTTTCATTTAGCTTGGTGTTGAGTTGCAGTGGTTCATCTAATAATTGTTCTATCGTCAGGCTAGGATTTAAGGTGGTGCCTGAGTCTTGAAAAATCATTCTCACATGTTGGCAACGTTGCTTAAAGTTACCAGGTTCTAAGCTTTGGCCATTTAAACGAATGTGGCCAGTGCTTGGCAACTCAGCGCCTACCAGTAGTTTGGCAACCGTAGACTTTCCAGAGCCGGTTTCGCCTACAATAGCGAGCGTTTTATGCGCCATAATATCAAAAGATAAAGGCTCAAGGGCCGTGACGCATTTACGATTAAACCAATAATTTTTATCTTTATAGGTTTTACTCAGGTTACTGACTTGTAATAAAACATCACTCACGAATAGTTATCCTTCAGTGGAAAATGACAACTGACTTGATGGCTATGAAAATTTTTAATTTTTGGCGCGTGCACGCATTTTTGTTGTGCTCGCGGGCACCTTGGGCCTAATCGGCAGCCTATCGGTAAATGTTGCAAAGTAGGAATACTACCAGGCAATGTCATTAGTCGAGATTTATTTGGGATCATTCGGTTAGCTTTTGGGCTACTGTCGACCAAGGCGCGCGTGTAGGGATGATAAGGTTGGTTAAAAATTTGCTCTGTGGTGCCTGCTTCAACAAATTGGCCACTATACATCACGGTAATAGTGTTGGTCCAATGGGTAACATTTTCTAAATCATGACTTATTAATAATATTGACATATTTTTTAGCTGATTCAGACTCGCTAACAAACGAAATATCTGGCCTTGATTGGTACTTTCCATTGCGGCAGTAGGTTCATCAGCAATAAGAAGCATAGGGCGACGTGCTAAAGCCATTGCAATCATTACTCGTTGGCATAACGCATCTGTTAGTTGATGAGGAAAACTCTTCACACAGACCTCATGCTGCTTGATACCCACTTTATGCAATAAGTTAATAGCAGCCAATTTACGCTGTTGTCTTTTTTGCCAAAAATAACCCGTTAGTTGCTCAACATCTACGGCTTCTTCTAATTGTTCGCCAATGGTAGTGGTTGGATCTAAACATGCCATAGGTTCTTGAAAAATCATGGCGACGTCTTTTGATATAATCGCTTTTCTTTCTTCTGCAGATAACCGCATTAAGTCGTTGCCGCGCCAATGAAAACGGTCAGCATCAACTGCCCACTTCTCATCTAACACACCGACAATCGCTTGTGCTAATAGCGATTTTCCAGAGCCAGATTCACCGACTAAACCGCGAACCTCACCTTCTTTCATGGTCAGGTTTACTCGATCAACAGCAAATATTGGCTTTGTTGAAGTCTGCAGTTTTATCGAAAGATTGCGAATATCAATTAAGTTCATTAGTTTTCCTTGCGCACTTTTAGGGCATGGCGCATGCCTTCACCAACCAAGTTTGTCGCGATAACTGAAAATAAAATAGCTAAGCCGGGTAGATAAACGGTCCAAGGAGCAATGTAAAATAACTCAATGCCATTAGCTAGCATGGCTCCCCATTCTGGCATAGGAATCGGTGCACCTAAACCAAGAAAGCCTAGTGCTGCAATGTCGAGAATAGCAGCTGATTGAGCAAGTGTTGCTTGGCTAATTAATTTTTCGATAATATTGGGGAAAATAGAATAACGTAAAATTCTAATCGAACTAGCGCCATCAAGACGCGATGCCAGTACGTAGTCTTTGGCAAACTCTTCCTTAACAGCATTGCGGGTTACATGCACAAATTGCGGTATTAACACCATAATGATGGCCCACAAGGTGTTCTCTAAACCAGGACCGAGTATGGCAACAATGATAATGGCTAAAAGTAAGGAAGGAATAGATAAAATAACATCGAGAAAATGGTTAAGAAAGCTAGATTTAATCCCGGTTGTTAAGGCGGATAGTGAACCGATAACAACACCAACGGCTAAAGAGGCAATAACCACAATAATACTTAAGCCAAAAGTTAATGAGGTACCTTGAATTAACCGCGACAACATATCTCTACCTAGGTTGTCTGTACCAAGCAAAAAGCTGACATCGCCATCATCACTCCATGCCGGGGGTAATAATAAGTGATCTAAATGGTTTTCCACCGAGGAATACGGCGTAATGATATTGGCTAATACTGCCAGCGCAATTAAAAATAAGAAACAGCAAAATCCAATCATAACAACAGGAGGTTGTTTGAAGTTATGCCACAACTGCACCAGTGGTGTTGGGAACTCTTCTTCTAAGTATATTTTATCACGTGCCATGACGAGGCTCCCGAGCTAAAGGGTTAAGCGCTGCATAGACTAAATCTATAATAATGTGAACAATGAATATAAAGCTTGAAAGCACAATAAGTCCGCCTTGAATAGCGGTATAGTCACGCTGATATATACTTTCGATTAACCAGCTGCCAATGCCTGGCCAACTAAAAATAACCTCTGTCACCATGGCTATAGTAATCAGATTAGCAAATTGTAAGCCTATATCTCTGATAACTTTAATAATAGCATTACGCATAGCATGACGATAAATAATTTGACTAAAGGTTAAGCCTTTTGCTTTTGCCGCTTTAATGTAATGCGTGTCTAAAACTTCCAGCATAGCTGAGCGGGCTAAGCGCATAAAGATGGTGGCGGGTGCTAATGCCACGACAATAACCGGTAAGATAAGGTGTCGAGTGGCATCTTGAAAAGCTTGCCATTTATACGGACTGTCGCTGAGTAAAATATCAATTAACTGTAAACCGGTAATATGTTTAATTTCGAACAAAAGACTTATTTGTCCGGAAGAAGGAAACCAACCTAATTGGATAGAAAACACCAATATAGCAAGTATGCCTAACCAGAAAACTGGGATTGAGTAGCCAATCATTGCAATGGTCAATATTAAATTGTCAGCCGCTTTTCGGTGGTAAATCGCGGCACAAAAGCCAACGGGAATACCAACAAACATTGCCACTAACAAAGCAACGCTGGCCAACTCGACCGTTGCAGGTAAACGGTTAAGTACTTCGGTTGAAATCGGTAGGTGGCTGGTCATTGAATAACCCATGTCGCCTTGAAATAGGTGTTTCAAATAACTGACATATTGCCCCAGTAAACCCGATTGCTGTTGATATTCATCAGCTAAAATCGCTAGCTGCTCTGGTGAAGCACTTATTTGGCCCGTTAGGTTAATGAGTTGCTCACCAGGAAATAAAAAACTCAAACTAAATGACAACATTGTTAATAACAACAAGGTAAAAAAGAATAAACTAAAACGACGCAGAGTAAAAATTAGCATATTAGTTTTTTGTAACTCCGTTAAAATCAACCCCACCGATGGCGCGTAATACAGTGCCTTTTACACTATTATCCCGTGCTTGATATCTTTTTGAATGGGCAATGGGAATTAAAGGTACTTCTTCATTGATCAATTTTAACGCCTTTGAATAATAGGCTTTTCGTTTATTAATGTTATTTGTTTTTAGCGCCTTTTGGATAAGCTGATCGAATTTTTTATTACACCAAAAGGTGCGATTGCTGCCATTATTTGCTGAAGAGCAGCTGAGCAATGACGAAAAAAAGTTATCGGGATCTGGGTTGTCAGCTGACCAACCCAATAGCACACTTTGATGCTCACCTTCAGAAACCTTTCGTAAAAAAGTTGACCATTCATAACCAGACACTATATTAACCTCTACCCCTATTTTTTGTAAATCAGCCTGAATAAGTTTTGCCATCGTAATGGCATCTGGGTTGTAGGATCTCTGCACAGGCATTGCCCATAAATCCATAGAAAAGCCATTGCTATAACCCGCTTGCGTTAATAATTCTTGTGCAGTAGCTATTGAATAGTCTGGGCTTGTTATCGTTGCATCATAAGCCCAAGAAGAGTTTGGAATAATGCCGTTAGCAATTTCTGCTTGGCCGGTATAAACCGCCTCTAGAATTGCTTGCTTATTAATAGCGTAGGATAACGCTTTGCGTACTAAAGGATTGTTAAAGGGTGGTTTGCGGGTATTGAAACCCAAATAACCCACATTGAAAGATATCACTGATTCTAAAATGAGATTGGGGTGTTGTTTAATTTTTTCATGTGCAATAGGGTAGGCAATTACATCACATTCACCGGCTAATAACTTAGTTAAGCGAGCCGTATCTCTAGGGGTTATATCAAAAACGAGTTGTTTAAGCTCTGACTTACCTCGCCAATAATCTGAATGAGGTTCATAACGAATAAAAGCCCCTGAACTATACTGTTTAAACTTAAAGGGCCCCGTGCCAATGGGGAGCATATCTATTTCTGGCATAGCGTTAAGTTCGACTAATTCGTCGGCGTATTCTTTTGATAAAATAACGGCTGAATCACCGCCAATGTTGGCGAGAAATGAACTGTCAGCATGTGCAAGTCGAAAGCGAATGGTATGGTCATTAATTTTTTCAATGTTATCAATCAAACTGGCTAATTGAGCATTTTGAAAAAATGGATATTTGCCACCTGAAATCGGGTGATATTCGTGGTTGATATCCAACATGCGATTGAAACTAAATAGTACATCGTCAGCATTAAGCGCCCTTGTTGGCATAAAATAGCTAGTTTGATGAAATTGAATATCTTTGCGAAGATAAAAAGTGATCATTTTGCCATCACGTGTCACATGCCAAGATTTAGCAATAGCAGGTATAATCGCATTATCGATAGGGCTAAACTCAATCAAACGGTTATATAACTGATGTGACGTGGCATCTATTGTCGTCCCAGATGACACTGTTTGGGGGTTGAAGCTTTCGGGAGGGCCTTCACTACAATAGATAATGCTTTTTTTACTTAACGAAAGTGCTTCGTTTGAGTCACAGCCTGATAACACCAATATCAATAGTGCAAAACGGTAATAGTATGTAAGTTTAGAGTAAGCCATAGCTAGTCTTTATTCTTCGTCTGCACTACTTGAATCGAGTAGATTATATTTTTTTAAGTAGCCTCTTAACTGATGATAGGTTAATTCTAAGGCGTCAGCGGTTTTCTTTTGACTATATTGGCAATGCGCCAATGCCGACTTGATCAAGTCGACTTCATAGTTTTGTGATAAATCTTTTAATGACAGCGGGAATTGTAACGCTTGCGTGCTTGGCTGAATTTTTTGTTCTACTTTAACCGGCGTTGCTGTCGTGGTTTCACTGGTTTGTGCAACAGGTGTCGCTATGATGCGATCTTGAGTTTTCATACGTTTAGAAGGGCGATAAGGTGACTCAAATGGATCTATGACTAATTCATGCACAGGTAAGTGTGGATTATTACAGCGATAAACACTGCGTTCTACTACATTTTTTAATTCTCGAATATTACCCGGCCAATGATATTCAAGTAAAGCACGTTTTGCTTTTGCGGTAAAACCACTAAAAAGCTCAAATTCAAGTTCGCGCGCCATGTTAATAGCAAAGTGCTCAGCTAATACCAATATATCGTCTAAACGTTCGCGTAAAGGCGGCAGGGTGATCACGTCAAAGGCCAACCTATCAAGCAAGTCTGCACGAAATTCGCCTGCTGCAGCCATTGACGGTAAGTCTTCGTTAGTTGCTGCGATTAATCTAGCATTAGTTTTAATGGTTCTTGAGCCACCAACACGTTCAAATTCGCCATATTCTACAACACGTAATAATTTTTCCTGGATTAAGCCAGTCGTATTGGCGATTTCGTCTAAAAACAAAGTGCCGTTGTCTGCGCGTTCAAAACGACCTTCATGACGTTTACTGGCGCCAGTAAAGGCACCACTGTCATAACCAAATAATTCACTTTCTAATAAATTTTCATTCAACGCCGCACAATTAAGTTTGAGATAATTTTGATCCCATCGTTTAGATAAATAATGTAAACGGGCCGCAACTAGCTCTTTACCTGTGCCGCGTTCACCGATGATCAGCACAGGCTTACTTAAAGGTGCTATCTGTGAAATTTGCTCAAGCACCTCTAAAAAATTGTTAGATTGGCCAATGAGATTATCTTGTTGTTTAAAACGTGTCATGAACTGACCTAATAATTGGTTTTTTTCACTAACAAATAGTGTATTTTATTAACCGCTTAGAGAAAAGTCTTTTTTTAAATAATAATAAAGCATTATTAATCAATATATTATAGTGTTATAAAAACTTGGCGCAGAACGTGAATAGTAAAACCTAAGACAATTAAAGTCATTTTTTGAACGAGGAAGTAAATATGGGTATTTTTTCAAGGTTTACAGATATCATTAATTCTAATATTAACAACTTATTAGATAAAGCAGAAGACCCTGCAAAAATGGTGCGTTTAATCATACAGGAAATGGAAGACACGCTAGTTGAAGTGCGCTCTTCATCAGCAAAAACCTTAGCAGATAAAAAAGAATTAGCACGCCAAGCTAGTCGCTTTGAAGCGGATGCATCACAATGGCAAGAAAAAGCTGAGCTAGCATTAAGTAAAGATCGCGAAGATTTAGCGCGTGCAGCATTAATGGAAAAGAAAAAATGTGTTGAAAGCGCTGGTGCTTTGCGTGAAGAGTTAAGCCGCGTAGATAGCCATATTGCTAAATTGCAAAGTGAAATTTCACAGTTGCAAGACAAATTAGCCGATGCTAAGTCGCGTCAAAAAGCGATTATTATGCGCGAAAAAACAGCAAACTCACGCTTAAAAGTGAAACAGAATATTGACAGCGATAAGGTTAATGATGCGCTCAGCCGCTTTGACCGCTACGAGCGTAAAATTGATGGTATAGAAGCACAAGTCGAATCTTACGATATGGGCAGCAAGTCATTGGCTGATGAAATTTCAGAGTTGGCTTCAGATGAAAAAGTTGATGATGAATTAGCGCAATTAAAAGCTAAAATGAAATCAGAGACTAAAAATAAATCATCATAGATTAAGAATATATGCCTTAATTAGGTGCAATTAAAGGAGAAAAATCGTGGAGGAGATTATCATCGCCCCAGTAATTATATTCATGGTCGTCGTAGCGCCTATTTGGTTGATATTGCATTATCGTAGTAAACGCCAAATTAGCCAGGGTTTCAGTGAAGAAGAGTATATTCAACTGACTGAGTTGTCTGAACTCGCCGATAAAATGGCTGACAGAATAAAAACCTTAGAAGCTATTTTAGATGTTGAAACACCCGAGTGGAGAAACAAATGATGAACGGCAAATCCCGAGGTGAGTTATATCGAAATACTAGCCAAGGAAAGTTAGCCGGTGTCTGTGCAGGTATTGCCGATTACTTTGGCTGGGAATCATGGTTGGTGCGTATACTCGTGGTTTCTGGTGTGTTGTTAGGCATGGGTTGGTTTATTGTTATCTATATTGCCGCTTGGTTTATATTAGATAAAAAACCCGCCAATGTAGGCCATGTTAACCGTAACGCCCAAAGAGGTCATTTTGGCCATGGTCAGGCTGGTCAGCAGCAGTCTAAGCAGCAAGCGCCAGAACAACAAGGGTTTGATGAAGACATTACCAATGAGTCGATTAAAGTGAAATCGCGAATCTGGCAAGCAGGTGAGCCGCCTAAACAAGCATTTCAAGATATTAGGCGCAAGTTCAAGACATTAGAGTTGGAACTACAAGTGATTGAACGCTATGTCACCTCACCAGAATTTACGGTGTCACGAGAAATTAATCAACTATAAAAAAAGCGGCTAGGCCGCTTTTTTTATAGTGGTAACTTAATGATAAAGCCGTTGTGGCACTGTTATCTCAATGTAAAAGTCGCTAATATCTAAGGCAGTGATAGTATTGTTAAGACAAGTATTCTCCCTTCAACGTATTGAAAATAAAAAGATAGCATTCAAGTATGGCATTTATTAATAAAGCTCAGTTAAACAAGTTAAAACAAAAAGCTAGCGATATCGTTAATCGTTCTATCGATCAACATATCACATTGGCTGTAACCGGACTTAGCCGCAGTGGTAAAACCGCTTTTATTACCTCTTTAGTGAATCAGTTACTCAACGAAGGTAATAATTCGCAGCTCAGCTTTTTTAATGTAGTCCATCAAGGTCGTTACATTGCCGCTAAACGCGTGCCACAAAAGCATCTTCATATTTCAAGGTTTGAATATGACGGGGCGCTATCAGCCTTGTGTCAGTCGCCACCAAAATGGCCAAAACCTACCAACGGTATTAGCGAGTTACGCTTAGCGGTGCGTTATCAGCCGAAAGACTCGTTATTAAAGTATGCAACGGAGTCGGCAACGCTCTATATTGATATTACCGACTATCCAGGCGAGTGGCTGCTTGACTTACCTATGTTGTCGTTAACATTTGAGCAATGGTCGAAACAGACCATAGAACTCCTTAAGCAGGCACCAAGAAGTGAACATGCACAGGGCTTTCTCGATAAACTGGCTGAGTTTGATGCCTTTGCCAGTGTTGACGAAGTTGTTTTAGCGCAACTATCACAAGAATATACCGACCTACTGTTACTCTTTCGTCATCAACTTGGCTTGTCTGTTATTCAACCAGGACGTTTTATTCTACCCGGTGAGTTAAAAGATGCGCCAATACTGCAGTTTTTTCCTTATAGCGGATTTGACGATATTGACAGTAATGACTATAAAAATGCTAAAGACGACTGTTATATCGGCATGTTGCGTGCACGATTTATTGAATATAAAGAGCGTGTAGTGCGGCGTTTTTATAAAGAGCACTTTATTAATTTTGATCGACAAATTGTGCTTGCTGACTGTTTAACGCCATTAAATAAAGGCCCAGAAAGTTTTGCAGATTTACAACATGCCATGGCAATGATCATGGAAAGCTTTCAATATGGGCAATCGAGTTTACTGTCGCGTTTATTTTCGCCTAAAATTGATCGATTACTTTTTGCCGCCACTAAGGCCGACCATGTCACACCTGAACAACACGGTAATCTAGTTTCCTTGCTCAACAAACTGGTTTTTCAAACTAAGCAAGCGCTGAGTTTTGATGCCATTAAAATGAAAACAATCGCTATTGCCTCGGTCAAAGCAACCAAAGTAGGCAAAAGCCTGTACCAAGGGCAACATATTCCGGTTATTAAAGGTCGTCAATTAAGTAATGGCCAAATGATCACCTTATTTCCGGGTGCGGTGCCGGCGAGTATTCCAACGCTTGATTATTGGCAAAAGCAAGCCTTTAACTATATCGCTTTTTCGCCGATTGAACCGGCTAGTAGTGACGAATGTTTACCGCATCTTCGCATGGATCAAATGTTGCAGTTTTTGCTTGGAGATAAATTAAAATGACCGAAAATAAAGAAAAACATCAACAACAAATATTATTTGATGTTGGTGTTGCCGACAAGCCAATAACAGAAAACACCCAGCAAATTATTGTTAATGAGCAGGATTGGGTTTGTGATGAGCAAGTAGAAACGGTTGACGATAATAGCGTTATTGCCAGCAAAAAACCAAGCTGGCTTTGGCGTACACTAGGGGTAGTTTTTGTTACTTTAGTAGGAGTTGAAGCGGTACAGTTTTTTGTTAATGGCTTTAGTCAATCGCCGATAATCGCCAGTTTGTATGCTATTTTACTGGCCGGTTTATCACTTATTTGTGGCCGTAGTGTGTGGCGCGAATTTGCTGGGCTTAGGCAGTTTAAATATCAGCAAAATCTTAAACAACAAGCACAAGATATTATCAATGAAGAAGGCCAAATCGATGCCACCAGCCTTTGTAATAAAATATCTCAACGTTTACCGGTTGACTTAGCTGAATTTGATCACAGTTCATGGCAGCAGTTAAACCTTGAAGAGTACAACGATGTGGAAATAATGCAGTTATATGCTCGCAACGTTTTATCTCAAGTGGATCAAAAAGCATTGAAAGAAATTGCAAAATTTTCCTCAGAGTCAGTTGTTTTAGTGGCCCTAAGTCCGATTGCCATTATTGATATGTTACTAATGTTATGGCGAAATTTACGTTTGGTTAATAAAATAGCTGCTTTATATGGTTTAAAACTAAGTTACTGGAGCCGAGTCAAACTCATTAAACAAGTGATTATTAACATGGCTTATGCCGGCGCAAGTGAATTAGTGGCTGATTTAGGTGCAGATCTGTTGGGCGCAGAGCTGTTAGGAAAATTATCAGCGCGTATGGCACAAGGCCTAGGCGCAGGTATGTTAACCGCCCGATTGGGGCTCAAAGCCATGCACTTATGTCGCCCTATTCCCTTTACCGATGATGCGCCAAAGCTTGGGCATATTCGTCAACAGATTGTCAGCCAAGTGCAATCACTGGTGAAGAGAAGTTAGCCAAGCTACTGAAAATAAATATAATTTCTTTAACTGTATATTTAGATGTAACATAAGTTTTACAGCTTTATTGTTCTGGTGAAAAAATAGCCACTTTGAAAGTCGTGCTTTTTCTATTGGTGTTGCCTTATGATTATGACAACTAAAGTAGTTTTAAATATCAAAATAAAATTAACAAAAAATAATAAAATTGATATTCACTCAATAAGGTTAAACGAATGGCAAAGGCGAGTAAGTACGTTTCTAAGGTTGCAGATGAACATGGCAACATTGCATGGTCAGCAGCCGAAAACAAAATTTGGCAAGCGTTAATTACGCGACAACTCTCAACAGTACAAAATACCGCATGTGATGAATTTATCGCCGGCTTAAGTAAGTTAAATCTGCCACTTGATCGTATTCCTCAACTAGAAGAAGTTAGCCAGGTATTAAGGGCAGAAACGGGTTGGAGCTGTGAACCCGTGCCAGCACTGCTTGGTTTTGGTGAGTTTTTCCGCTTACTGTCAGAAAAGAAATTTCCTGTTGCGACCTTCATTCGCTCCGAAGAAGAGTTTGACTATTTACAAGAGCCCGATATATTTCATGAAATATACGGTCACTGTGCCTTACTGACTAATCCGTCGTTTGCTAATTATACCCAAGCTTATGGCATGATGGGTTTAAATGCTTCGAAGGAAGACCGTGTATTTTTAGCTCGGCTTTATTGGTTTACCGTAGAGTTTGGCTTACTTGATACTCCTAAAGGTTTACGTGTATACGGTGGTGGTATTTTGTCTTCTCCAACTGAAACAGAATATGCATTACATGATAAAAATGTTGAAAGAAAACCACTCGATGTTTTAGATGTTTTACGAACACAATATCGCATTGATATTTTGCAACCGGTTTATTTTATGCTCACCAAAGTTAGTGATCTTGATGAGGTACGAAAATTAAGCGTAGAAGATATTATGGTGTTGGTAGAACAAGCGAAAGCAATAGGTCTACATCCAGCTAAATTTGAATTAAAAACAACTTCAAAAGTAAGTTAAAGGAATTTTTATGATCAGCGAATTATCAAATCAACAATGTGAAGCATGCCAAGTAGATGCACCAAAGGTTAGCGATGACGAATTAGCAAGTTTATTGGCTCAAATACCTGATTGGGTACCTGAAGTGAATAACGGTATTATGATGCTAGAACGTGTTTATAAATTTAAAAACTATAAACTAGCATGGGCTTTTGCAAATAAAGTGTCTGAATTAGCAGAAAAAGAATTTCATCATCCAGCCATTTTATTAGAGTGGGGCAAAGTAAAAGTTACTTGGTGGACTCATGCTATTAAAGGGCTGCATAAGAATGACTTTATTTGTGCGGCCAAAACCGATCAGCTTCTTTAACCTAATATCACACAATAATACTAAGCCTCCTATTAAAGGGGGCTTTTTTTTGTTGTAAAAAATAGTTTACAATGGTGATATTGGATTTTGTTGTTTGCTTGAGGTTATTAAATGCGTTTAGAAATTGGTTGCAAGGACCGAGTTGGTATTGCGCAAAGTGTATTAGCAATATTTGTTGAACGTGGGATCGACCTACGTGGTATCGAGTTAAAACAACCAGGGAAAATTTTTATTAATATCCCTGATTTAGAGTTTTCAGAGCTGCAAGGTTTCATGCCGCAATTACGATTAATAGATGGCGTTATTGATGTTAAAACAACACCTTATATGCCGTCTGAGCGTGAACGAAATGAATTTGAAACCTTAGTTAAAACCTTTCCAGACCCTTTTATATCGATTGATAATAATGGCCAAATTCGTGTGGTTAATAATATTGCTGCGCAAATAATGTGTAGCTCGCTTGAGCATATTATTGGTGAGTATATTGGACAATGGCTAAAAGGTTTTAATTTTACCCGCTGGTTTGGCAGTGCAGAAGTGCTGGCCCAAACTCGCCGTGTTAAATTTCAAGAAGGTGACTTTGTCGCCGACATTATCCCTATTCACATTGCTGAAGGTGACGGCAGGCAAGTACTGGCGGGTGCAGTACTGATATTAAAATCAGAAGCGAGATTAGGTCAACAAATTAGCGCCTTTAAAAAAGCCAATGAAAATGATTTTAACGGCATCCAGTCTAACAGCAGTTCAATGCGTAAATTGATACGCGAAGCAAAGCGTATGGCCTTGCTCGACTCTTCTATGCTGATTGTGGGTGAAACAGGATCAGGTAAGGAGTTATTAGCTCGCGCTTGTCATGCGGCCAGTGATCGCAAGGATAAGCCTTTTATGACCTTAAGTTGTGCAGCATTACCTGACGATGCGGCGGAAACGGAATTATTTGGCTCTGGTGCTGCTGGAGAAGCAAAAAGTAAAAAAGGTATATTCGAATCAGCAGACGGCGGCACTATATTTTTCGATGAAGTAGGCGAGATGTCAGCCAAATTACAAACTAAAGTGCTGCGGGTCATTCAAGATGGTACTTTTAGACGCATTGATGACGAAAAAGAAATCAAAGTTAATGTCCGTATTATCGGTTCAACCAATCGCGACTTACTTAATATGGTTTCTCTTGGAGAGTTTAGAGAAGACTTATATTATCGTTTAAATGTTTTGGGGCTTAATATTCCATCTTTGCGTGAGCGACGTTCAGATATTGTGCCTTTAGCGGAACTTTTTGTCGCTAAATTTGGTCAACGTGTTGGCAAGACTCATGTTTCTTTCGATAAAGAATGTCTTGAGTTTATTGAACACTACCCTTGGCCTGGTAATGTTAGACAACTAGAAAATGTGCTGATTCGAGCTGTATCCTTAATTGACGGCAATATTATTACAACCTCGCACTTGCATTTACCTGCGTATACGCGCGAGCATGGTTATCTTGAGCAAGATTTTGAAGGTACTTTGGATGCGGCAGTGAAAAATTTTGAAGCCGATTTGCTGCGTAAACTTTATCCTGCTTATCCAAGTACGCGACAATTAGCCAAAAAATTAGGACTGAGTCACACGGCCATTGCCAACAAATTACGTGACTACGATATCAATAAAAAAACGGTTAAAATTTAACGTTAACTGACCAATATTGGTTTTACTGCAAAAGCTATTTGAGTATTAGATATGAAATTATATGGTTATTGGCGCTCATCCGCTGCGTATAGAGTAAGAATTGCTATGCACTTAAAGGGGCTGACATTTGAATCAGTTCCCGTGCATTTAGTTAAAGATGGTGGCGAGCAGCATAAAAAAGCTTACACTGAATTAAACCCAACACATTTAGTGCCCACCTTGATTGATGAAGATGTTATTTTGCATCAGTCGATTGCCATTGTTGAGTACCTAGATGATAAATATCCGTCGGTGGCTATTTATCCTGAAAATATTGTGGCTAAAGCAAAAGTAAAGGCGCTTGCACTTGATGTTGCCTGTGAAATGCATCCGGTTAATAATTTACGCGTACAACAATACCTAGTTAATCATTTTTCACTACCAGAAAGTGATAAACTTATTTGGAGTCATCATTGGATGAATGTAGGTTTTTTGGCTGTTGAGCAGCAGTTAAAAGTAAACTCAGGAAAATATTGTTTTGGCGATATCATTACTATGGCCGATATTTGCTTAGTGCCTCAAGTATATAACGCCTATCGATTTAATCTTGATATGAGTGAATTTCCAAATATTTGTCGGGTGGCTGAAAATTGTAATCAACATGCGGCCTTTATTGCCGCTTTGCCTGAAAATCAGGCGGATGCACAGTAACGTGCAATGTTTTTGAAAATTTATTATTTACTATGCCATTACTTAAACCAATTCATTAATACAATGGGTATTACATAAATTTAAGGTTATTATGTCAACTAAAAATACTGAACAAAAACAAACGCCTTGGGCCATTATTGCAGTAATTATTGCTACTGTTATCGCCTTGGTTATCTATTTCTACGTGATTGCAGCAGATGAAGATAACAGTAGTGATACCGTCGCTACTACTGCCGTTGCACCCGTTCAAACACCCGTGCTTGAGCCTGAAATTACACCTGAGTTAATTGAACCAGAAATTACCACAGAGCAGGTTGAAGAAGAGATTATTGAGCTTGAGCCTGAAATTTTATTACCAACATTAGACGAAAGTGACACTTGGTTTAGTACTAAATTGCCGACGTTAACTTGGCGCAAAGAATTACTGAAACTGGTCGTTACAGAAGATATAATTCGCCGGTTTGTGGTATTTACTGATAATTTCAGCCAAGGTACCTTAGCTTATGAGCACACACCATTAATTACACCGAGTGAAAAATTTACTGCGCTAGAAGAACCCACAGACAACGGCATTAAATTGCAGTGGGATGAAAGTAGCACTCGTCGTTTTAGCAACTACGTTGATCTTTTACGCTCAATGGACAGCGAAACGCTAGTTCAATGGTATGTTGAACTTAAGCCGTTAATTGATCAAGCTTATGGTGAGTTAGGTTACCCTGAACAAGATTTTACCGAAGTATTACACAATGCTATAACCAAGGTTTTAGATATGGAAATCCCTAAAACCCAGCCTGAGTTAGAGCGCCTTAGCGTTATGTATAAATATAAAGATTCATCTCTAGAGTCTTTAGATGACGCAGAAAAACTATTGCTAAGACTAGGTAAAGAAAACTTACTTGTGATCAAGTCAGTGTTGTTAGAAATTAACGAAAAGCTAGCAAGATCGCGTTAAGTACTGGTTAAGTATTAAATGAATCTGTTAATCAAACCAAGATTACCTGCGCGTATAACAACCCGCGATTATGCTCTTGTAAGATGATTCGCCAGTCAAGCAGTGGTGCGCTGTAGTTTGAAAATTACTGCAGCGTTGCCACAACATGAAACGTTTATTATTGCGGTGGCCCCTCAGCCCTTAAATTTTGCGAGGTGTTGGCATCGCGGTTATGTTTTCATTAAATATTAAACTGTGACTTCTTGCTAAGGGCAGTATCTATCACTGGCCAATAAAGTGGTTATTGACAGCCTTCGTGTTGAACGTAACTTAAGCATAAGCATAGCCATGGTGTTTTTAGCCAAATATTTGAAAAGTTTAAAGAGAATAAGCAATTTATTTTAGCGTTTGTACTAGAAGAAACTCGCGGTAAAACATACCGAGTGGAGAACTGTATTTTTGCATATTGCCAAGCAAGCGAATGTGCTGGTGGTACTCTTAAGTTTTGATTTGATTAAAAAGGAAGTGCGACTTTATCCTGCAGTATTTATAACGGGGGGATATAAATGAAGCGTTAATCGAATTTAAGCAAGTTTTTACTGATGTTTGTGCAAAAAATCTGCAAGCAGTCTGAATTTAGTAACTAGCGCTTGCAACCAAGCCATTGATTAGCCATAATTCGCGCCGTGTTAGAAGATATTCTTTTTAACGCCTCTATGGTGACCCTTTTGGTCCCTCCGCAATGATACTCTGTGAACTCGGCCAGGTCCGGAAGGAAGCAACCGCAGCAGACGACTCATGTGCCGGAGTGTGGCTATTAGGGTTGCCACCACTATTTTTATCAATGACTTACACCAGAAAAGCGTAACGGCTACAATTGGTGAAGCAACGAAGTCAGCTATAATCCCTCATTTGTAATCTTGTAATCTTGTAATAGTATTCTTTTATCGAAATAACCCTGTTTGTATATTATTAAGCATAGCTTAGAAAAAGCAGCTTCAATTAGTTATCAGTGATTATATATTTTTCTCTATCCGCACCAACACAACATACTATCATCTCGTTAAGCACTGTATTACTCATCAAAATCAATCCAAAATTTATCTGTGATGACAGGCCAGATTGCAACAAAATTACCTTGCGCCGAAGTAGAACTCTTGATTCAGAATTGCCCAAATAGCAAAGTGGACGCTAATGGAAACCTTATTCCTTGTCAAAATGCCTTAAAGTTTTGATACCAATAGGCGAGCCTTTCAGACTACTCCATCAGACTACTCCATCAGATAAGTCCTCAGTAATGGTAACTAACTAAATTTGCTGACTGAAAAATGAATACTGCAAAATGGTCTAGACCTAGACCTAGACCAAGCCCTAAAACAAGCACAAGCCCAATAGTAATTAGGGGATAGTGACGGCAGTTGAATGGAAGTAATACCAAGTTGATTAATTATCTGCTCATTTTTAATGGTTAAAATGAACAACATCGTCGTTATAAAATTACTAAGGTGAATAACTACTGACTAAATTTAATGCTTTATATTTATCCATTCTCCCTCATAAAAAAGCTGATCACTTAATTAAATTAGTATAAAAAATTTACGACAAGCAGATTAACACCCTAGCGTTAAAAACCTATGTTCCAAAAAAAGAGCTTAACAAATGTATTGCCAACACAAAGCTTAAATATTTTTATGTTCACTGCCAGAAGGTCTTTTAAAAATCGCTGCTATACTTCAACACGTAATAGGCTTAGTTGTGGGGTTTAGCCTGTTTATCATTAGTTATACGCTAGCTGTAAATAGCAACTTTATACATCCTATTTTAGGTGGAACAATTATGATCAGACACTTTTACGTTACAGCAGACATTGACGAAGTTGAAGAAGTTGAAAAAGAGCTCAAGTCACAAGGTTTTACTGATTCACAAATTCATGTGCTGAGTGAAAATGATACTGAGGTAGAAACCCATGATTTACATGCAGTAGAGTCTGTATTGAAACAAGATGTTGTCCATTCAACAAAAATTGGTGCTATTTATGGTGTTATTGGCGCTATTATCACTCTCTTGATTTCATATACTATGGGCTGGACAGAATCTACTGTGGGTTGGATACCCTTTATTTTCTTGTCTATTATTATACTTGGTTTTTGTACTTGGGAGGGTGGCCTTATCGGCATTCAAACACCCAATATCAATTTTGTACAGTTTAAGGAAATGTTGCATGAAGGTAAGTATATTTTGTTTGTTGATGTCGACCCTGAACAAGAAATGGCAATAGCTTCAGTGATGAAGATGCATCCAAATATTCAAGTGGCAGGGATAGGGGAAGGAGCTCCTCATTGGGTGGTAAGAGCCCAAGATAAATTTAAACGTTTTATGAAAGTTATGCCTTAATTTAGCGAATAATGATATCACTAGGTAACGATAGCAGTAGTTAAAGTTATAAAAGTTAAGCCAGCACTATATGAGTGAAAACATGAGTAAAAACAGAAAAAATATTTACATGATTACGTTTTAGCGAAAAATAATAGCTCAAACCCTTAGTTTATCGATGAGTCTATACCGGTAACAACATCTGCGTTATACGTTTTGTAAAGAATAAAATAGCAAGGTTGACTTATATTTTAAATACAGCCAGTGATAATGTTTGTACATTACCACTGAGCCCCATCACTGAATAACATCAATGCTGATCACTTTTAGCTAACATGCTAGTTACTAAAACCTCTTATCAATTATTTATCTTTAGTTTAACGATAGTTGTGATGACAATCGTTATTAATCTCTTTGAAACTCACTGCGCGTATAGTGTAGAGGGAGATGGCTTTTATATTTCCTCAGCTAACCAGAAGAAATTTTAGCCGCAATTAAGGGTATTCTGGGTAAAAGTAAATAGGGTGATAAAGTTACCTTGTGAGGCAAAATATCAATCAAATGGCAACTTGGCGTAAACTTATGCTTAACCCTCACCCTCACCAAGATTATAAATACAACCAATTTAATAACAGAGAGAGTGTTACCCACATCAGTAGAATCAGCGGAATACCAATACGCATAAAGTCAGAAAATTTATAGCCACCGGCATTCATCACCAATAAGTTAGTTTTATAAGCCATAGGTGTGGCATAGCTCAAGTTAGCACCGAATAATACCGCTAAGATAAATGGCTCAGGTGAAAGGTTTAATTGGCTAGCCACGGAAATAGCAATAGGTGTACCAATAACGGCTGCAGCATTGTTAGAAACAATATTAGTTAATATGGCTAATAACAACATTAACGCGGCTAAAATTCCGCCTGGTGGTAAACCAAAAGATAAGGCGACAAAAACCTGGGCTATATATTCTGCGCCTCCGGTTATCATCATTGCAGAGCCTAAAGCTAAAGAGGCGGCAACAATTAAAATAACTTGGGTACTAAGCGCAGATGCAGCTTCTTGCCAATCTAAGCATTTAGTCACCAACAGTATCAGGACCCCACATACTGAACTAATTTCAATGGGTAAAATACCCAGTGCCGACGAAACAACCACGGCGAGTAATGTGCCTAAAGCCAATGGGGCTTTTTTTGTTTGTGGCAACGATTCTGCCCCATCGATTATTAACAGACCGGGTTTGGATTTTAATAAACTTATTTGCTCGGTTTCTCCTTGCACAAGTAATACATCACCAATCTGCAAGCGACTGTTTCCTATGCCATTAGCACCAATTTCCATGGCTTTACCTGCTCTGTGCAATGCCACTACCGTTATGGCATGTTTACGAATGAAATTGGCCTGTTGTAAGGTGCGACCTTCAAGACCAGAGCCAGCGATGATGACAATTTCAGCCAAGGTTTGTTTTTCAGCTTTTAATGGATGCTCGTCGTCAACTTTATGCAAGCCAGAAAATAAAGTGGCTCCTAATACTGTTTCATATTCTTTTAGACGATCGGGGTAGTCATGAACCTTTAATCGGTCCCCAACAACAAGCAAAGTATCAGGTAAAGGGATAATATTTCTATTTTCGGGCCCTCGCTGGATACTCTCAATTTTTATTTGGCCATCAGTTAAGGCAATTATTTCGGTGATGGTTTTTTCGTTAACAAGACTGTTTTCGTTTATATTGAGGTAAGCACTAAATATACGTGGCGACGTATCAGGCATTGATGGTGCTCTACGGGGTAAAAGTCTTGGCGCAATTAGCCATAAGTAGAGTACAGCAACGACTGAAGCCATCAGTGCCGGTTTAGCAAAGTCAAATAGCCCAAATTCAGCTGCGCCCATATTTTTTGCAATACTAACCACCAGAAGGTTTGTTGAGGTGCCTATCGTTGTTGCCATTCCGCCGACTAAGGTGGCTAACCCCATAGGTAACAACATGGGTGATGAGTCTGTTTTAGTGCGTAACGACACGCTGATCAAAATAGGCAGTAATAAAACTACCACAGGGGTATTGTTAATAAAGGCACTTAACCCGCCTGCTAAAATAAGTGTGATCAATAAAGATAGTGTGGGGCTTATTTTCCACAACTTGGCCAGGTATCGGCCAATAGGCTCCAAGGCTCCGGTGCGCACAATGCCATGACCAATAATCATCAAGGAACAGACAGTAACCAAAGCCTCATGACCAAAACCAAAGAACAAGGAGCTTGGCTCAAAGTGTTTGCCATCGCTATAAAATGGAAAAACAGCAAACATCACACTTAAAATTGCTATAACAGCAAGTGAGGAGGTTTCTAAGGGAGTATCTTCTCGACGAAATAAATACAATGCCAATACCGTTATCAATAAAACTGCTAAGGCATGATTATTAGGAAGCTCTGGAATATTCAAAGGCTTTACCAAGTTGATTTAATTGTTTAGTTTTTAGATCTCGCCCTGACTTGGTCGAATTTTATCAGTTATTCATTAACAAACTAAGTATGTTCTTTCATAAATTCTAATGCTTTTGCTACCGCTACTTTGACATCGCTTTCCATTTCAAAACGCTCAGATGCGGGTAAATAAAAGGCCATATCAACTTCATGGCGGATATAGCGGGTGGGTAATTGGTTTAACACCACGCAAACTAAATCGGCTATAAACTCAGCATCATAGCTTTCTTCTAATTTTAACGTAGCAAAGTGCTGATCCACTAATTTTTCATAGTAGTTGTGAATATCATCAGAAATTTTCATGTCGGCGTCACTTAATTTAATAACTATATTTTCAAGCGTAATGCTAGTGTAATGAAAACACCAACTTTTTATGCCTTTAGATTGATTTTTATCAAAAAAGTTAATGGCAGTAAGCTGTTAGTTAAAATTTTTCAGCTTGGGCTATTTCACGCTCTAATTTAGATATGGCTTGACGACACCGACCAAGGCGTTGGTGTAGCGCAAGAATTTCTTCGGTAAATTGCTTTGCTTGTGTCGCTGATGTGTTGTGGCCTTGTCGTTCACGCACTTGGATCATTTCTACTAATCGGCGTTCAAACTCAAAGGTTTCATTAAGCTTTTTATGTAAGTTGTGACTCGATTGCATTACCGCTTGAGCCGCTTTTTTATAACGACGGGCTTTTATGGCAACAAGCCTTTGAGTTGGCTCTTTATGTAGCGCACTATTTGAATTCAATGCGTTACGCAACGCCGATATTTGCTGTTCTAATATCAGTAAACGGCTGTGTGCAAGTGCATTCTTGTTAGCTGATAGTAATCGAGACAATTCATTAGTTTTATTTTTTACTTCAACAATATAAGGGTGGAACTGATCGCTATGGGTGAGGAATAATGCTTCAGAAAAAATATCATTTTCTTGAATTATTTTATGCGATTTAGACTGCTTATTTTGTTGATCAACTTGCAGAGCTTGCTCGTTAAGTTGATCAAGAATGGCGTGAATTTTATTAATTGCACTTTGCATAAGTAACCTTTCTTAGCTCAACCAAGCTTGGTAGCCCAAGTTAACAGACATTAAAATGACCACAGTAATAAATACTGGGCGGATAAACTTACTACCAAATTTAATCGCCCAATGAGCGCCTACCCACGCACCTAGCATCATAAATATTCCCATAGAAATGCCTAAGACAAAGTTAACATGGCCAAGATAGATAAAGGTTAATAAGCTAAAAAAGTTACTGACAAAATTGGTAGAGCGGGCTAAGCCAGAACTTAAAAGAATATCGATCTTATATATTGCATTAGACGAGCTTACCCAAAATGCCCCTGTACCTGGGCCTGCAAAACCATCATAAAATCCTAGTATTAAGCCTTGTACAACTTGCTTGAATTTAATCGACATGGTTTTTAACGGCAAACCATGTATGTCACTAGTGACTGAGCTTGAAAGTAAGGTATATATCGCGGTCATCACTATGAGTAATGGGATGTACTTATCTAAAAATTCGACGGATAAAAAATTAACCATTATGGTGCCTAAAACAGCACCAATGGCAGTAGCAATAATAGCAAATCGCCAATATCTAGGGCTAAAAAGTCTTTTACGATAGAAGGCAAATGATGCGGTGAATGAACCAAAAGACGCAGCAAGTTTGTTGGTGCCCAAGGCAACATGTGGTGGCAAGCCTGAGGTTAGTAATGTTGGAACCGTTAGCATTCCGCCGCCGCCGGCTATGGCATCAATTAGCCCTGCAACAAAGCCGACACTACATAAGGTTATCCATAAACTCATGTCTAGGACGGGATCAATAATCATAGGGTTTATTGCATATAAAATTTAGCGCTAACTATACCACAGTGAAAGCTTGATTTGATTGCCCTTTATTTTTCAATTTTTCACGTGTGAAATTAGTTTTCAATAATGTGTACTAATTAAACCTAACTTAGAGATTTTGCATATGCGGTTAATGAGATGTGGTACTAATAATTTAGGCGCTGTTATAACCTTAAATACGAATATTCCACCTAGTTATAACTAGTAATACAATAGTGCCTCAGCATTGCTTGAGCTCAGTTACAAAATAAATCCCAATAAAAAAATAGCAAAACGTTTCATTTTGTTTACAGTAATTATTTTTTTATTAAGTGATTGTAATTATTAGTTTATCTTAATTAACTGGTTATTCTTTTATATCGTCCAAAAGATTTTATTTTTTAAATGCAGTTCTTCAGTTTATATTATCATTTAACTTTATCCATTGTTTTATATAGTTTAATTTTCATATGGAACTAGGTTGTTGTGATGTATTAGTGTTTATTTATGTAAGTTTCACTCGGGATGACATTTTATTGTTTTTAGTCAGTATTGTTCAGGTATTTTGCTGTGTTTAGTTGTTGACCTAATCTAAAGTCAATAAACGTAACCGTTTGTATTGACCTGGCAACTAAATTGCAACAATATTGTATTGACCTGTTAACTTAATTATTACAATATTGGGTTCGATGTCTTAGCTGACATATCAGGTTTACGACCCAAAAGAGCAAATTAGGTCTGTAACCAAAAGACCAAAAACAATTCAAAAATAGGCAAAATAGCCTTGAATTTAAACACTAATATCACGAAAGTGGTCCAGGGAGTATTTATGTACAACAATAGCAAAGTCGCTAAAGCAGTGCGCATCGCCATGATCTTTGGTGCCGGTGCAGCTGCAGCAATTTCAGCACCTGCATTTGCAGCTGAAGATGAATCAGCTGAAAGCGTAGAGCGCATTGAAGTAACAGGTTCTCGCATTAAGCGTGCTGATATGGAAGGTGCAAATCCTGTCCAAGTTATCACTCGCCAAGACCTTGTTGCATCAGGTATTTCTAATATGGGTGATATCTTGCAAGAAATTCCATCGGTAGCTGGTGCGGGAACTAACACAGCGATCAATAACGGTGGTTCAGGTGCTATTCGCGTATCATTACGTGGTTTAGGCTCTGAACGTACTCTAGTTCTTCTAAACGGTCGCCGTATGGTAGCTTCAGGTACTGGTGCAGACAGTTCAGTTGATTTAAGTACTATTCCTACTGCGATTGTTAAGCGTGTTGAAGTTTTAAAAGATGGCGCGTCAGCTATCTATGGTTCGGATGCGATTGGTGGTGTTGTAAACATTATTACGCGTGATGACTTTGAAGGCTTCGAATTCAATGCGGGTTACGATATCGGCACTGAAGAGTCAGATGGCGAAACCAAGAATATCGATTTAACTATTGGCTTTTCTGGTGATAAAGGTAATGCGGTTGTAAACGCATACTATGTTCAGCAGGGCGCACAATGGTCTGGAGATCGTGATTGGTCTAAATTCGATTATGGTATGGAAGATGATGGTTCATTAACACCAGGTGGCTCTTCAGCTACACCATGGGGTCGTTTCCGTGGTTTTGATGAAGACGCTGACGGCTGTACAGATTTCACTCATGGTGCAGCTAATGGACCAGGTCAATCTGATCCATCAGATCACCGTACTGCCGGTTATGACTGTTTTGGTGGTACCGATTTATACAATTTCGCACCAGCAAATTATCATTTAACACCTGCAGAGCGCTACGGTGTTTTTGCATCGGGTTCATATGAACTTAATGATAGTGTTCGCGTATTTACGGAGTTAAGCTTTAACCGTCGTACATCAGATATTAAATTAGCACCATTACCTTTAGCTCCATTAGCATTCTTTGGTTATTCTGCTCCTTACACTGCCGATAACTACTACAACCAGACTGTAGGTCCAAAAAATGGTGCAGGCGAAAGTCAAGATATAGCTGATTGGCGTCGACGTATGGTTGAAACTGGCGGTCGTGATTCTACCTACCGTATTGAAACTGTACGTGCAATGTTTGGCATTGATGGCGAATTTGATAATGGCTGGGGCTGGGAAGCTAGCTACATCTTTGGTTCAAATGACTCTGCAACCTCCGCACAAGGTGGTGTAAACTTTGAGAAAGTAGCATTAGCGGTAGGCCCGTCATTTTTAGATGATACTGGAAGTGTAATTTGTGGCACGGTAGATGCGCCAATTGCCGGTTGTGTATCGTTGAATGTTTTTGGTGTTCCAGGTACAGACAGTGAAGTTTCTCAAGAAATGTTAGATTATATTACTTTTGAAGCACATGATCTTGGCTCTAATGAACAGCAAATTATGTCAGCAAGTATTTTTGGTGATGCATTTGAATTACCAGCAGGTACTGTTGGTTTTGCCGCTGGTATTGAACATCGTGAAGAAAAAGGTGCAGATTATCCTGACGCGCTTATCGCTTTAGGTATCACGTCGGGTTCATCGCGTACATCAACAGAAGGTAGCTACGAAGTAGATGAAGTATTCCTTGAAACCAATGTTCCACTATTAAATGGTGTTGTTGGCGCTGAAATATTAGAAGTTGATTTAGCGGTTCGTTACTCTGACTACAATACGTTTGGTGATACTACTAACCACAAAATTGGTGTTCGTTGGGTTCCATTCGATGGTCTAATGGTACGTGGTACATCTTCAACAGCATTCCGAGCTCCTTCTACATCTGATTTGTTCGCTGGTTCTTCAGACAACAGTCCAGAAGTCGTAGACCCATGTTTTACTAACCCAACAGCATTCTGTATTGCTAACGGTGTTCCTGCCGCTGGTTTTGTGCCAATTGGTGACCAATTATCTTCAACGCGTGGTGGTAATCAAGATCTTCAACCTGAAGAAGCTGATATCTTTACCGCTGGTGTTGTGTACAGTCCTGATTTTGCTGAAGATTTATCACTAACGTTAGATTACTGGGACATCAAGATTACTAGTGCAATTAGTACGTTAGGTGAGCAGTTAATTCTTACAAGTTGTGCAAAAAGTGGCGAATATTGTGACAAAATCACTCGTTTCGGCGTTGACAGCCCACTTTACGGTAACTCAATTGATATTGATGACCGTACAACAAACGTTGGTGGTGTTGACTCATCAGGTTACGACTTTAACGTTCGTTACTCTACAGACCTTGAAGGCGGTACAATAACTTTCAACGTAGACACGACTTACTATGATACATATGATATTACACAAGCCAATGGCGCCGTAATTGAAAATGCTGGTTACTTCTACCGTAATAGTGGTGATGGTAACTTTCCTAAGTGGAAAACTAATGCTGATGTTCGATATACAAGCGATGATTGGTCTGCAGCTTGGTCAGTTCGTTATATAGGTGATGTTAAAGAGACGTTTGGTGAAGGATTCCGTACGATTGATAAGCAAATCATTAATGATGCTCGCTTTAGCTACTTCATGGATAACATGACTGCATCTATTGGTTTAAATAACGTATTTGATGAAGATCCACCGTATGCAGATACTGGTTTTAACGATAATACTGACCCTCGTACTTATAACACTCAAGGTCGTCATGTATACGTTACTTTAGGATTATCTTTCTAAGATAATTTTAAATTAAGTAAAGCTAAAAAGCCATTGAGTCGGACTCAATGGCTTTTTTATTTACTTTATCAGGTAGTTTAAACAGCACCAATTGGACAGTAATTTAATGCAATTGGTATAAGTCTGTTCAGTGCACTCTTAGCACACTACAACCTCGGTATTTATCTTTCTGTTTTTCTTTTATTTTCGACAACCAACCAATAGATAAACATGCCTATGCAATTGGCTCAGGTCGATTTCATCGTCGAATGAATTATTGCTAAATTTAACAATCGATTTGGTATCTGTTTTTCGATAAAACGTCGATTGAAGCGATAACAGAACTCATCTAAGTATTCTTGCAGGTATTTCCTTGATACTCCATGTAATGTACCTAACAAAAATATTTTTAAATTACCCATGGCGATGTGTACCCACGGTAGCCATTCATCAACTAAATTACAGGCTTCGTAGTCTTGTGTTTGGTCAATAATAGTCAGTGCGGGCAATGCATCTGAAGGGATTTTTTGAACTTGTTTAAGTGCTTTTTGACAAATTTTTCTACGCTAAAATGACAAATACTATCGACTACTGCCATAGCGATAAATCCTGTTTTTTTATCTTTGCTTTCACAGGCGATAACACATTATTTCTTCCTGCTGCGCCACGACCTCGTTTGCCTTTTTTTTTGCCACCAACTAGCGCAGCATCTAGCTCTATTGTGCCACTTAATTGATACAAACTATGCTCTATACCCTATAGCCGTTCTAAGTTTCTTTACAATAAGTCTAGCGTTGCGCCAATTGATTTCTATTAATTTACTTCCCTTTTCTGAGCCAAGAAAATAGATAACAAAAAACCACTGAATCAAGGTGATTTTACTGTCATGAAAAAGTGTTCCCGCCATGACGGATGTTTGCTTTTTACATTGCGTACATTCGTATAAATGGCGATTTGTTATTGCATAGTGATGGGCATTACCACAACGAGGACAAATAAAACTATCTGGCTATTTTATTTGTTGTAAGTATTTCAAGCAATCGTCTTCGGTATTAAACTGTTTCTGCCAAGCTAAAAATATGGCTTCTGGCATATTCAGGGTAATGGCTACCTACACATTGTGTTTATATATACGCTATTGTTCCATCCTAAGTTATCTGCATAGACATGTTTTTTTATTCTTTTATACCTTCCAAAATATTATTCTTTTAAATGTTGGCTCTCTTAACAAAATTATTAAAATTTAATATGCTGTCGAATTTGGCATGATTTTTATAGCGAACCAGGCTACTGCGATCTGTTGATGTTTATTTTAGTAAGTTTTCATTTAAAATAATATTATTTATCTAATTGTTTATAATGTGTTTTTTGTTTAGTTTGACTGCTGCTTCTGATTAAAGTAATTCAAATGTAACTGTTTGTGTTGACCTGTTAACAATATTAAGTTTAATATCTTAACCGTTAGGTCAGGTATCTGACCAAAAATAATTCAACAAGGCAATATAGTCTTGAATTTAAACACTAGTATCACGAAAGTGGTCCAGGGAGTATTTATGTATAACAATAGCAAAATAGCTAAAGCAGTACGCGTCGCCATGATGTTTGGCGCAGGCGCAGCTGCTGCAATTTCAGCACCTGCATTTTCAGCAGAAGATGAATCAGCTGAAAGTGTAGAGCGTATTGAAGTAACAGGTTCTCGTATTAAGCGTGCTGATATGGAAGGTGCAAATCCTGTCCAAGTTATCACTCGCCAAGACCTTGTTGCATCAGGTATCACTAATATGGGTGATATCTTACGAGAAATTCCATCTGTAGCTGGTGCCGCAACTAACACCGCGATCAATAACGGTGGTTCAGGTGCCATTCGTGTTTCATTACGTGGTTTAGGTTCTCCTCGTACATTGGTACTTTTAAATGGCCGCCGTATGGTTGCCTCTGGTACTGGTGCAAATAGTTCCGTTGATTTAAGTACTATCCCAACTGCCATTGTAAAACGTGTTGAAGTTTTAAAAGATGGCGCGTCAGCTATCTACGGATCTGATGCTATCGGTGGTGTTGTAAACATTATCACTCGTGATGACTTTGAAGGCTTCGAATTCAATGCAGGTTATGATATCGGCACTGAAGAGTGGGATGGCGAAACCAAAAATATGGATTTAACCATAGGTTTTTCAAGCGATAAAGGTAATGCTGTTGTAAATGCATACTATGTTCAGCAGGGCGCACAATGGTCTGGCGATCGTGATTGGTCTAAATTCGATTATGGTATGAATGCAGATGGCGAACTTATTCCAGGGGGCTCTTCGGCTCCACCATGGGGACGTTACAACGGTGTAAACTCAGCTAACCCAGATAACTTTACTCAACTTCGTTTAGATGAAGATGGCAACCCTGATTTAGATACAGATGGTAACCAACAATTTGACTTACCTACAGGTACTTGTAACTCATTTACTCACGGCGCAGCAAATGGTCCAGGTCAATCTGATCCTTCTAACCCAGCAAATGCTACGGGTTATGATTGTTGGGATTGGGATAAAGATACTTACAACTTCGCACCAGCTAACTATCACTTAACGCCACAAGAGCGTTACGGTATTTATGCTTCAGGCTCTTATGAAATCACTGATACTGTTCGTGTATTTACTGAATTAAGCTTTAACCGTCGTACTTCTAAAACAAAACTAGCACCGTTGCCATTAGCACCATTAGCATTTTTTGGCTGGGGTGATGCAACTTACTCTGCAGACAACTACTACAATCAACAATTTGGTCCAAAAGACAAAAATGGCGATACAGTAGATATTGCTGATTGGCGTCGTCGTATGGTTGAAACAGGTGGACGTGATTCACAATTCCGCGTTGAAACGGTACGTGCTATGATTGGTATGGACGGTGAATTTGACAATGGTTGGGGCTGGGAAGCAAGTTACATTTTTGGTCGTAACGATTCAGCAACACAAGGTGCTGGCGGTGTAAACTTTGAAAAAGTTAGCGCAGCTGTTGGTCCATCTTTTATGGATGACCTTGGTAATGTAGTTTGTGGCACTGAAGCTGCTCCAATTGCAGGCTGTGTATCATTAAATACCTTCGGTACTCCAGGTACAGATGGTGAAATTAGCCAAGAAATGATGGATTATATGTTGTTTGAAGCACATGATGTGGGTTCTAACGAACAGCAAATCATGTCTGCAAGTATCTTTGGTGATGCGTTTGAATTACCCGCTGGTACTGTAGGTTTCGCAGTAGGTGTTGAACATCGTGAAGAAAAAGGTGCTGATTTTCCTGACGCGCTAATTGCTTTAGGTATTACATCTGGCTCATCGCGTACATCAACGGTAGGTAGCTACGAAGTAGATGAAGTATTCCTGGAAACTAATGTTCCACTATTAAGTGGTGTTGTTGGCGCTGAAGTATTAGAAGTTGATTTAGCGGTTCGTTACTCTGACTACAATACATTTGGTGATACAACTAACCACAAAATTGGTGTTCGTTGGGTTCCATTTGATGGACTAATGGTACGTGGTACATCATCAACAGCATTCCGTGCTCCATCTACATCTGACCTGTTTGCTGGTTCTTCAGACAACAGTCCAGAAGTAGTTGATCCTTGTAACACAAACCCAACAGCATTCTGTATTGCTGATGGTGTTCCTGCTGCCGGTTTCGAACCCATTGGTGACCAATTATCTTCAACGCGTGGTGGTAGTCAAGATTTACAACCAGAAGAAGCTGATATCTTTACAGCTGGTATTGTATATAGCCCTGATTTCGTAGAAGGTTTGTCATTAACTTTAGATTACTGGAATATCGAAATTACGAGTGCAATTAGTACGTTAGGTGAGCAGTTAATTCTAGATAGCTGTGCAGCAACTGGCGAGCATTGTGATAAAATTATACGTTTCGGTGCTGATAGCACACTTTACGGTAACTCAATTGACATTGATGACCGCACAACTAACGTTGGTGGTGTTGAATCATCAGGTTACGATTTTAACGTTCGTTACTCAACAGATCTTGAAGGTGGCACAATAACTTACAACGTTGACACGACTTATTATGATACATATGATATTACACAAGCCAATGGTGATGTAATTGAGAATGCGGGTTATTTTTACCGCAATAGTGGTGATGGTAACTTCCCTGAATGGAAAACAAATGCTGACGTTCGCTACACAAGCGATGATTGGTCTGCAGCATGGTCAGTTCGTTACATTGGTGAAGTAGATGAACCATTTGACGGTGACTTCCGTACTATTGATGCTCAAATTATTAATGATGCACGCTTTAGTTACTTCATGGATAACATGACGGCAACTATTGGTCTGAATAACATATTTGATGAAGATCCTCCGTATGCAGATACTGGCTTCAACGATAATACAGACCCGCGTACTTATAACACGTCAGGTCGTCACGTTTATGTAACTTTAGGATTAGCTTTTTAAGTTAGTTTTAGTTAAGTAAAATCATAAAAGCCATTGAGAACGACTCAATGGCTTTTTTATTTTCTTTATTAGGTATTTTAAACAGCAGCAATTGAGCAGTAATTTAATGCAATTGGTATAAGTCTGTCCTGTTCACTCCGAACATACTACAACCAAGGTATTTATCTTTCTGTTTTTCTTTTATTTTCGATAAACAATCAACCAATAGACAAATAAACTAACTATGTTATAAACTGAATTTATTAAGAATAAGGGGCGATACCGAAAAGAGTCAAGCTGACATCCGCGGGGAGTATAAGTATATGGAATAGCATTTCAGCTTTGTTGGTTTTCTTTACTTATTTAGGTGCTTCTCCATCGAATTGTAACAACCTTATTTCAAACCATGCTATCGACACATTGAAGCATAAAAAATCCCTAACTACTCAATAGTTAAGGATTAGCTTTCTGCAGAAGCTACTTAAGCTTTATTTAGCAATCACATTACTATGTAAATTATAATCTAGCACTTATTCAATCGCTAAATTGTTGAACCAGCGCTAGTTTGGGCTTTACTTTCTTGTGATCTAAGCGCTTCTTGGTTTCTTCTTCTTACTTCGTCAGCCAATTCTTTCGACATACAACTGCGTTTTTTTCTATGGCTTCCTGTCGTAGCTCTATACTCACATACCATATTTTTATCATTTGCCATCTTGGTATATTTATCATCATTTTCTTTAGATTTATCAGCATAGCCTGACTGGCTTGAACTACAAGCGGCAAGTAATATGGTAATGCTAATTAGTAATGTTTTTTTTAACATTTTGAGCTCCATTGTTATATTTTATGAGTAACGACTGCTTTGTAACCTACTAAATTATTAAACTGATAACCAAACAGCCTGATTTTACAAACTATATCTTAGCAAATGCTGCAAACGGCATTATTAGTAAGTTGTACGTGTTTCATTAAATATCTTTATTAGTACTTTGCAAGATAACCTAAATTATAATTTTCACTATAAATATGTATATAATGATTTTGTAACAAATGACATAAATCCAAAATAATATGAAATTTTCTATCCAGATGATTAACAAAGATTATTTTGATCCTTAAATAATAAGGTAGCATAGCGTAATAGGCAATATTTAAAAAAGGTAGAGATTTATATGAAAGTTACGCCTACGCTCATAGAGATCCGTTTGACGAAATCCGTCGATTAGTTGAAGTAGGTATTGAAGGCCTTAATTTGATCCATTTCTATTGCTTTAAAGGCGGCTGTGATTTTAATCAATTAAGAGTGTTAGTCGCTGGCAGCGGGAACAGGAGATTCCGATATTTTTTTAGTGGAATAATTAAAAGATAACACGGCATAAATTTGACCAATATAAACTGGTTGCATGGCTCATTACTCTTATTTATTGGGATATAGGTAATTTTTACTACATAGGTTGAGCAGGTGTATTACATCATTTAGACGAGCAATTGTTAGGTCTACACTCACTTAAAAATTTATTGAATGACTCAGGTGCAATGGGTTTGATGGTATAAGGGAAATATGGACGCACTGGCGTTTATCAAATGCAGCAGTTAATGAGAATGATTAACGCGGATGAAGAATATTTTCCTAATGGGTGACAAATACTAAAAGAATATTGGAAAATATCCCAGGAACTAATTGGTTTTCCCATAATGAAAAACTTATCGTTGATCATATTAAATGTGAAGATAACGGCTTAGTACATTTATTGTTGCATGAACAATACTGTGCTTATAGCATTTTAGAAGTTTATCAGTTGCTAAAACAGTTGGGGGTTGCAGTTTGTAGAGCTCAATTATGTTAAGTTGAGAACGTCCTACCGGCCAGAGCAATATATTACCGACAATAACTTGCTTAAGGAGATTAAACAGCGACTGATAAAAGAGCAGCACGGCATTGCTGAGTTATTAGTGGGCGCTTTTAAAAATCATGAGTACTATGCCTCAGTAGGTGTTGATACAAAGGTAAGTTTTTCCACGTTGTCCAATGTACCATTCTTTTTTCCTGAGAACCTTTATGAAATCTAGGTAGTCAACTAGCAGAAGCTATGTTGGCAAACGCCAATAAATCTATTTTGATGAAACATATCAGCGGATTTAAGTTTGTTCTAGCCGCGTCACAGTTAAACTATTTAATATTTAAAAATATTGATGGTAAAAGACACTACAAGTTCTTTTTGATCAGGTTAGACAAGAACTGAAGGATCAATCCTTAGACAATAATCAGTTAATAGAATACTTTTCTCAGTGTATTAAACAATTTCAACAACTCGACTGGATACTGTTACGAGCAAGCTAATTTGAATTTTGGTTAAGCGAACTTACCTGAATACCTATTTCTTGATGTTAAGCAAGCTTGTTTTTGATTGTAATAGTGCGTAATTACGTCTTAAAAATGACTACCTCACTAAAATTCGTAATTGGGATTGAAACAATTAGTGCCTCGGTATTTTAGGCGATTACAAATAGTTTATTCAAATAGTTGGAAAGTAAAAGTTGTTTAATTAAACTGCTAGTTTTGTATCGCTTAACTTGTGCATTTTTAGGAGATTGTCATATACTTTTATAGTAAAAAAGAATACCAAATTAATACCACTTTATGACAGCTTATTATCTAAGGCATTTGCTAGTCTTTTGGTTGGCTCAGTCTTACTTGTGATTAAATTATAAGCTGACCTAACTCGCATAATTTAGGGCAGGCGTTGATGAACGCCATATAGCTTGCATATTTATAATGTTATATATTTGTTCATTTAAAAACCAAAATGGCAAAATTAAACTGCATTTAGATAATAAAGTTTGACTTACTACGAAAGAGTTAGTAAAACATGAACAGCACATATTTTTACAATAATGAGGCCTTCTGTAACATCGATTAAATTAATAATTTTCTGCATTAAATGAATATATTGTTAAATTATCGTTACAAAAAAATTTACTTCACTCTTTAAAAGCGAAATAAATGGTCTTTTTATTGTACTTAGTTGACAGTTAGGCTGTCGTCTGGGAATATTGTCGTAGTTTTATTTTAGAATAATAAAACTTTAAATGGCAGATTATTAAATTTGCGTTAACAATAAAGTTTGTTATCAAAATTCAATAGCAATGGTTGGGAACTATGTCCAAATTAAGCAAGAAAAGCCTTATCGCAACGACGATAATTGGCGCACTAGCATTTTCAGCAAGCAACTTCGCTGCTGCAGATGCATTAACAGATCTACAAAAAGCAGAAGCTCAAATTTTTAAAGCTTCAAGTCAATCACAAAGCAAAATAGACAACATTTACGGACAAACTCAAGAGCTACTAGCTGAGTACCGTAATACAGTCGATGAAGCTGACGTGTTAAACGGTTATAACGATCATGTTCAACTTATGGTTGATGATCAAGAAGCTAATATTAAATCATTACAAAAACAAATTGCTGGTATAGATAAAACCAAGCAAGGCGTTGTACCATTGATGTACAAAATGATTGACACATTAGAGAAGTTTGTTGAC
This sequence comes from Colwellia sp. MB3u-4, assembly GCF_014077065.1. Lineage (NCBI taxonomy): Bacteria > Pseudomonadati > Pseudomonadota > Gammaproteobacteria > Alteromonadales > Colwelliaceae > Colwellia > Colwellia sp. MB3u-4. The sequence continues at coordinate 258,913 of NZ_JACGVE010000079.1, forward strand.
CTTGATGTTCCTATGAACATTGATGCACGTAAAGAGCGTATTGCTGGTTTACGTGATGTAATGGGTGATTCAGATGTATCAGTATCTGAACAGTTTCGTTTAGTGCTTGAAGCATACGAAATTGAAGCCAGTTACGGCACCATATTCGGTGTGTATCAAGGTGAGCTTGACTTAGGTGATCGTATGATCACTGTTGATTTTGTTCATATGGGTCGTATTTCATTTGTTGCTCAATCTCTTGACATGAAAAACTCTTGGGTTTGGAATAATGAAAAACGTGGTTGGGATGCTTTAGGTGACGAATACTTGAAACCAGTGACTGATGCCGTTCGTATGGCTCGTAAGCAATTACCACTTGATCTAGCTAAACTACCCGTATTTGCAGCAGGAGCAGAATAATGAAAAAAGTTATTAATTTCGTATTATTTGCTGCTTCAATGACAGTAGCAGCTTCAGCATCAGCTAATCAGTTAGATGACTTATTAAAACAAGTTAAAAATGACCGTATTTCTGAAGCTAAAATTGATAAAAAACGTGAAGCGGAATTTATTTCTGCGCGTTCTGACAAGCAATCTTTATTGAACACAGCTAAAACAGAACTAGCAAATCAACAAGCACGAAACAAACGTTTGACAAAAGAGTATGCCGCTAATGAAATTACTTTAGCGCAAAAATCTGTAGAGTTAGACAATGCCCAAGGTACTTTAGGTGAAATGTTCGGTGTAAGTCGTGCCGCTGCAGCTAATGCTTATGGTTCAATTGTAACGTCAATTGTTTCAGCTGAATACCCAGGTCGTGGTAACACGTTAGACAAGATTGCTAATTCAAAAGCTATCCCTGAACTTGAGCAGCTTGAAGAATTATGGTTTGCTCTGCAAACTGAAATGACTCAGTCAGGTGAAGTATCTAAGTTTACTACAGAAGTAACTAACTTAGATGGTTCAAAGTCTACTGAATCAGTAACACGTGTTGGTACTTTCAACTTAGTATCTGAAAACGGTTACTTAAACTATAATGATGAAGTTGGTCAAGTACAGCCACTAGCTAAGCAACCTGCTGGTTATATCACTGATACTGCGATTTCTTTCTTTGGTGAAACTGCTGGTTTCTCACCTCTTTATGTTGATCCATCTCGTGGTGCTATCTTAACGCTTGAAACGCGTAAGAAAACATTGATGGAATTCTACCATGAAGGTAAAGAAGTAGGCTATGCCATCACTGTATTACTATTCTTTGGTCTTCTTATTGCTTTAGAGCGTATGATTGTTCTTGGCAGCATGAGTTCTAAAATCCGCGCTCAAGAGAAGAATCTTGAACAGCCAAACGACAATAACCCACTGGGTCGCTTGTTAAAAGTTTACTTTGACAACAAAGCTGTTGATGCGGAAACACTTGAACTTAAACTTGACGAAGCTATATTACGCGAAACACCTAAAGTTGACCGTGGTATTAACTTAATCAAAATGTTCGCTGCAATTGCACCACTAATGGGTCTATTAGGTACAGTAATCGGTATGATTATGACGTTCCAAACGATTACATTATACGGTACAGGTGACCCGAAAATTATGGCGGGTAACATCTCTCTAGCACTTGTAACAACTGCCCTAGGTTTGATTTGTGCATTGCCATTAATCTTAATCCACAGTGTTGTTGCTGGTAAAAGTAAATCTGTATTGCAAAAGCTAGACGAGCAAAGTGCTGGCTTGATCGCTGCTATTGCAGAGAAGGAGTCTAAATAATGTTATTCCTGATAGAGCTTTGGGAATCTGTCAGGAGTTTTATTGCGACTGGCGGTAACGTACTGTACGTTGTTGCCTTCGCACTCTTATTGATGTGGATAATGATGATAGAGCGTTATTGGTTCCTATCTAAAATCTATCCTAAAATGAAAGACGATATTGTCGGACGTTGGGATGCAAGAGAAGATACTACTTCTTGGTATGCACATCGAATTAGAGATACTTGGATCTCCGAAGCGACAGAACTACTAGAGCAACGTATGCTCACAATTAGAACCTTGGTGGCAATGTGTCCACTAATTGGTTTACTTGGTACCGTAACCGGCATGATCGGTGTGTTTGAAGTAATGGCACAACAAGGTACTGGTAATCCGCGTCTGATGGCGTCTGGTATATCAATGGCAACAATTCCGACAATGGCGGGTATGGTTGCAGCATTATCAGGGGTGTTTTTCAGTTCAAGGTTAGACGCTAAAGTTAAACTAGCAAAGGCTAAACTGGTTGACAGTTTACCTCATCACTAGAGAGATATTCGAATGGCACGTAAACGTATTCGTGAGGACGAAGAAGCAGTTATAGATATGACACCGATGCTTGACATCGTATTCATTATGCTGATTTTCTTTATCGTAACTACTTCTTTTGTTAAAGAAGCTGGTATTGAAGTTAATAAACCTAAAGCGGCAAATCAATCGAAACAAAAGTCAGCTAATATCTTTGTGGCAATTAAAGATAATGGTGAAATTTGGTTAGATAAGCGTCGTGTTGATGTTGAACGCGTAGCGGCCAATATTGAAAAATTATTGGCTGAGCAACCAACTGATGTTGTAATCATTCAAGCTGACAAAGACGCTAAACATGGTGTAGTTGTTAAAGTAATGGATGCAATTAAAGAAGCGGGCATAGACAGAATATCTATCGCTGCAGCTAAGGGGTAGTTTATGGTTCGCTTTTTAGTATCTATACTACTAGGCGCGGCAGTAACATTTGCTTTGTTTTCTTTTATGGCCTTCCTTGTTTCTAGCGGTGATAGAACCAAGGAAGTAGGATTAGAGAATATCATTGTAGAAGTTAATACGACGCCACCTAAGTCAGCTGCTGAACGCCGTCAACGTGTTCCGCCGCCGCCGCCGCCGCCGCCTAAAACGCCACCTAAGCCTCAAGCTCCAGAGCCTGAAGCTAATAACGACGCGGGTGGATTAACGTTTAATATGCCTGGTGTACAGTTAGCCGGAGCAAATGCAGGTATTTCTGCACCTGGTGCTGGTTTCGGTCGTGACGGAGATGCAACACCAATAGTTCGTATTGAGCCTAAATACCCAATACAAGCTGCTCGTGATGGTAAAGAAGGTTGGGTTACGCTTTCATTTACTATCAATGAAATTGGTGGTGTTGAAGATGTTGATGTCATTGAAGCAGAGCCAAGACGTGTTTTCGACAGAGAAGCTAAACGTGCTTTGCGAAAATGGAAATACAAACCAAAAGTTGTTGATGGCAAAGCTATGAGACAACCAGGTTTGACCGTACGACTTGACTTTAAAATGGATGGAGGGAATTAGTAATGAATAAGATTTTTTCATCTTTACTGTTAATTATTTCAGTTGTTCTAATTCAATTGCCAATAGCTGCAGAAGTATCTGCGGCAGGTGCTGAAAAGTCTGAAAAACCAAAGCGTAAAACACAGCTTGTTGGTCCTAGTGTCGGTAAAAAAGTAGCAAAAGCCTTTGAAGCTTATTCAGCGGATGATATTCCAGGTGCTTTAGTTATTCTTTTAGATATTGATGCGAGTAAAGACTACGACAAAGCTTATGTTGCGCGCTTTATAGCAGTTATGTATGCAACTATGGGTGATGAAGAAGCTAATTCAATTAAATATTTAAAAGCAGCGATTGAACCTGATCTCCTTAACGAGGGTGATCATGGTGCTGCGATTAAATTGTTAGCTGATTTGCAGATGCAGACCAAGGCTTATGAAGAAGCACTAGTTAATTACCAAGCTTGGATGGATTTTACGGGTGAATCTGACGGTAATACTTGGACAAAAATAGCTAATGCTCATTATGCGTTGAAACAATTAGATGAAATGATTGTGCCAGCAGATAATGCCATTGCAGCTTATGGTGACAAGCAAAACAAAAATCCTTATATATTGAAGATCACTTCATTTTATGAAAATAAAAAATATAAAGAGGCTGTTAAAACGCTTGAAACTGTTATCCAAATATTCCCAGAAGATAAAACTTGGTGGACGCAGTTAGGTATGTTCTATCTGCTAGTTGAAGATTACCAGAAAGGTTTACAAACACTTGATCTGGCTTATAAACAAGGTTTCCTTGTTAAAGAATCTGAAATTAAAACACTAGCAAGTTTATATTCGCAGAATGTAGTGCCATATAAAGCAGCAATACTGTTAGAAAAGCATATCGATTCTGGCTTAGTACCACGTGATGATAAAAATTTATCTTCACTAGCTAACGCTTGGCACGCTGCTCAGAATATTGATAAAGCTGCTGCTTATTATGGCGAACTAGCTAAAATGACTAACCTTGCTAAGCATTACAGCAAACAAGGTATGTTATTAAAGCAAGATGAGCAATTTAAGCCAGCGATCGTAGCGTTAACTAAAGCAATTGAGCTTGGTGTTAAAAATGAAGGTAGACTGCAAATGAGTATCGCAGAATCTCACTTTTATTTAGAGCAATATAAACAAGCTTATAAAGCGATTAGTTTAGCAATGAAAGATCCTAAAACCCGTAAGTCAGCTAAGGGTTGGGAAAGCTTTATTAAAGACACAGCACGACGTAAGAACGTTTCTATCTAATTTTTATACTTAATTAATAGATATGAAACTAAAAAACCAGCCAATTAGGCTGGTTTTTTTATATCTTGAAGAGTACTTATTCAATAATGACTTCGTAGCACATTAATTTCAAATTTCAAATAAAACTTTAAACTATAGTTAAGTTAGTTGTTCTAAATCAAATAAAGCTATTTTTAATAGCTTTTTTAGACTACAATCCGCGCCGTTTAGTCAATCAATTGGAATGCCAATGTCAGAAGAAAACTTCAAAGATAGTTCGTCTAAGCGTCATTTATTTGCCGCGTTATTTGTGATGTTCGCAGCACCTTTATTACCCATGTTGGCTGGTTGGTTTACATTATTGTCAAATTAACCAACAACAGTTTTATTTAATATGAAAATTCTTGTTGTAGACGATAATCCGTTAATACTCAATAGCCTGAGTGATCTGTTATTCGCTCAAGGTTATTGTGTCAATACAGGGTGTCACGGTCTAGATGCCTCTGAAAAGTTACAAAACGAATACTACGATTTAGTGATCGTCGACCACTTGATGCCTATCATGAATGGTATTCAGCTAACTAAACACATACGCCAACATAAAACCTATTTAGATACACCGGTTATCTTGATGACAACGCAAGGTCATCAATCGTTAAAGCTGATTTGTAATACCAACTTATTTTCAGCGGTAATTGATAAACCGATTGACGTACAAAACCTACTTAAATTGATAAAGAGCTTACTATCGGTAAATACTCGCTATCAGTTACTATAATCTTTCAATGAATTGCTTTACTCTGTAACTAAAATATTTTTAGACGCTTAGAACATGACTGAAACACAAATCAATACACTTAAATCCGCAATTCACACCATTCCAGATTATCCAAAAGCCGGTATTATGTTTAGAGACGTAACCGGTATTTTGGATGATGCTGAAGCATTCAAACTCACCATAGACATTTTAGTGAATAAATTCAATGCGGGTGGTTTTACTAAAGTAGTTGGTACTGAAGCGCGTGGTTTTCTTTTTGGAGCTCCGTTAGCATTCGCAATGGGCTTAGGTTTTGTTCCAGTGCGCAAGCCAGGTAAGTTGCCAAGAGCTACTTATAGGCAAGACTACGAGCTAGAGTATGGTCACGACACCTTAGAAATTCATCAAGATGCGTTAACCCAAGATGATAATGTTTTAATTATTGATGATCTACTGGCAACAGGTGGGACTATTGAAGCAACCACCAAGCTGATAAGACGAACAGGTGCGAAGGTAACAAATGCTGCATTTGTTATATCATTGCCAGACTTAGGTGGTGAAAAAAAACTCGAAGACATGGATTTATCTGTGTTCTCTTTACTGCAATATGCTGGTGATTAAGGCTGAAGAATGAGCTATCAGGTTTTAGCAAGAAAATGGCGACCAAAATCCTTTAGTGAGTTGATGGGCCAAGAACATGTTGTTACTGTTTTGGTTAATGCCTTGACGCAACAAAGGTTACATCATGCCTATCTGTTTACTGGAACTCGTGGTGTTGGCAAAACTACCATCGCGAGAATTTTTGCTAAAAGCTTAAATTGCGAAACAGGCATCACAGCAACGCCTTGTGGTACTTGCGATGCTTGTGTGGATATAGATCAAGGTCGCTTTGTAGACTTACTTGAAATTGATGCTGCTTCACGCACTAAAGTTGACGATACGCGTGAAATTTTAGATAACGTACAATATGCACCAACAAGAGGTCGATATAAGGTCTATTTGATTGATGAAGTTCATATGCTGTCGCGCAGTAGTTTCAATGCTTTATTAAAGACACTTGAAGAGCCTCCAGAGCATGTAAAGTTCATCCTTGCGACTACTGATCCACAAAAATTACCCGTTACGGTACTTTCTCGTTGTTTACAGTTTCATTTAAAAGCGCTAACGATTAAACAAATTAGCGATAAAATTATTGAAATACTCACAAAAGAAACCGTATCATTTGATGATGAATCAATTGCTATGCTCGCTAAAGCGGCCCGTGGCAGCATGCGTGACTGCTTAAGTTTGACCGACCAATGCATCGCGCAAGGTAATGGCCATATAACCAGAAATGACGTGCAGCAAATGTTAGGTGGTGTTGACCGCGATTGGGTCTTTAAAATTATCATCGCCTTATTAAAACAAGACTCTGCCGCTTTAATGCAGCTTTCACTGGTGATTGCCTCATACGCGCCAAGCTATAGCCGATTGTCAGCTGATCTAATCCAACTGCTGCATCAAATAGCGATGACACAAGTGGTTAAAGCTAATTTTAGCTTGCCGGCAGAACACCAACAATTGCTAACGCGTTTCTGCCAGTTAATGTCGCCTGAAGATGTTCAGCTGTATTATCAAATCGTGTTAACTGCCAGAAAAGATTTACCTTATGCAGATGATGAACAAGCTGCATTTGATATGATGTTACTTCGCTTACTTGCTTTCAAACCAGTTGTTAATAGCCATAATTTACCCGAAGCAGGTAAAGAAATAGCTGATGAAATCTCGCCTAGTGATTCCACGTTATTAGCTCATGCTAGCGCTAATATGGATGAAAACCTCAATCCAGAAAAAAAATCAGTCTTACCAAAGACTGTGGAAGATATTCATCAGCAACCAAGCGTTAATATAAATGAAGACAACTCGATTCCAGATGCAGGTATAGCCCCTGATCAAGAACTTGAAGCGAATGATGTTTTAGCAGAAGAAATGCGGGCAATTGAACATCAAGCTCATACGCTTATTGAGCCAATACCCGCAGAGAATATATTACAATCTGAGCAGAGCAATAGTGATCAAAATATTATTGAACAAAGCCCTGTTGATCAAAGCCCTATGGATCAAGGCCCTGTTGAACCAAATATTACTGAGCCAAACCTTACTGCTAATCATAATGATGAAGATAAAACTGTTGTTAGCATCACTAACAATAGTTCAGATTTACAACCGGCTAAAGATGACAAAAAAGTATTCGAATCGCCCGTTGCGGCAGCAATAGCGACACGAAATATGCTCAGAAGTCGTAAAAAGTCAATGGAGGATAGCGGAAAAAAGCCTAACGGCGCTGCCTTGCGCCCAGCATTAGCAACGAGAGAAAATGCCAGTGTCGACACGGTAAAAAATACCGCTGTTGAGCAGCCTAATGTTCCAGAACTAGCAACATTACCTGAGCAACCTTATAATGAAGGCGTTATCAATCCAGCGACGATTAAACTAGCAAACCAAGTTGATAAATGGGCACACATGATTGACAGTATGTCTTTGCTCGCGCGCCTAAGGCAGCTAGCAATACACGCTACTATTGATGATAGGTCTACTGACGACTTATTAATTTTGCAACTAGATCAATCAATTAAACACTTAAATAGTGATACAGCACATAAGCAATTAGAAGCACAAATATCTGAATATTTACAACGTAAAATTACCGTTGAATTAAATATTGTTGAAAAAACCGTTTCAGATCCTTATCAGATCCAAGCGGACATTAATGCCAAGCGCTATGAATATGCAAAGCAAGTATTAGCTGAAGATGAAATTGTTATAGCACTGCAACAACAATTTCAAGCTAAGCTTGACCAAGAAACTGTTGTAGCGCGTTAATCGCTACTTGAACTTTTAGCCGTTAACTACTATCTTTGGCGGCATATTACATTTGGAGAGAAAAATTATGATGAAAGGTGGCATGGGTAACTTAATGAAGCAAGCCCAAGACATGCAAGCTAAAATGGCAAAAGCACAAGAAGAGCTAGCCAAAATGGAAGTAACCGGCGAAGCAGGTGCAGGTATGGTTAAAGTGACTATGACAGGTAATCATAACGTACGTCGCGTTATTATCGATGACAGCTTAATAGCCGATGATAAAGATATGCTTGAAGACTTAGTTGCCGCAGCAATGAATGATGCTGTACGTCGTGTTGAAGAGCAAAATAAAGATAAAATGGGTGCTTTAACTGGTGGTATGCAAATGCCTCCAGGGATGAAAATGCCTTTCTAGTTCTTAGTGTATGAAAAAGCCCGCTTTTAAAGCGGGCTTTTTTGTATGGGTCATATGTGGGTCAAAAAACATAATAAAGTTTTTATAAAGTTATGATTCGTAGCTCTGGCCAAGTTTCTCTGCCATTTCTGAAATTTAGTTTGTCTTACTTTACGATACCTAAGGGTTCATTTTTCTCTGAAATTTGCATATCTCCCTACTCACACTCTTCGAGATAACGCCTGTTTTTTATTGTGTTTTCACCTGATGTAGATCAGTAAAAGTAAACGTAAAAAATTTAATGAACACTATACTTCTTACATCATTTGTTTGATTGATCTTGCTCGCATGTCTGAAAATATAATTAATAAGATGTCATATAATAGCAGTGATACAAATTTGCATGATTATCAGCAGTCTTGTGATGACTTTAATTGGCAAACCGACCCCAAAAAAACACTTAATATTGCCTACCAAGCCGTTGATAAACATTTAAATACCAGCATTGAAAACAAAGTAGCACTTCGCTGGCTTGGTAAAGATGAACAGTTAATTGATTATAGTTACCGTGATTTAGCAGAACAAACTAGCCTTTTTGCGAGTGTGTTAGCTAAGCTGGGTTTTGAACAAGGCGTACGGGTATTTAGCTTGGTGGGGCGATTACCGCTACTGTATATCTCAGCGTTAGGTACGTTAAAGTTTGGCGGCGTTTTCACCCCCTTATTTTCTGCCTTTGGCCCTGAGCCTATTCGTTCTCGCATGGAGATAGGCGAAGTTAATGTATTAGTTACCACTAAGCGTTTATATGATAAAAAAATTGCCACTTGGTGGCACGAACTGCCTCATCTTAACGTTATTCTATTCATCGATAGCCCTGAAGATGAAAAAATTTCAGTTGCCTCTTCTCATCCCTTAGACAAAGGCTGTTATTGGTTAACCATACTGCTTACTGATGCTGACACCAGATATCCCTGTGCTAAAACTCATGCTAATGACATGGCTTTGCTGCACTTTACCAGCGGTACAACGGGTCAACCTAAAGGCGTTATTCATGTGCATCAAGCGGTGGTTGCCCATCAATCTTCGGCAAAGTACGCCTTAAACTTAAAACAAGACGATATTTATTGGTGCACTGCTGATCCTGGCTGGGTGACGGGTACCTCGTACGGCATTATTGCGCCACTTTGTTTGGGCGTGACAATGATTGTTGATGAAGCTGAATTTGAAGTTGAGCGTTGGTATCACATTTTACAGCAACAAAAAATAACCATTTGGTATACCGCGCCAACCGCGATTCGCATGTTGATGAAAGCAGGAACAGCTATTCGTGAACAATATGATTTATCCGCGTTAACCTTCATCGCTAGTGTTGGCGAACCTTTGAATGCTGAGGCCGTGCGATGGAGTGAAAAAGTACTGGGTTTACCTTTTCATGACAACTGGTGGCAAACAGAAACAGGCGCCATCATGATTGCTAATTTTGCCAGTCAGCCAATAAAACCCGGTTCAATGGGCTTACCTTTACCGGGTATAACGGCCGCTATTGTTAAGCGTAATGCACAAGGGCGTATTGAAACAATAGAGCAAGCTATGCAAATTGGTGAGCTGGCATTAAAACAAGGCTGGCCTTCAATGTTTCGTGGCTATTTGCATCGTGAAGAAAAATATCAACAGTGTTTTCAAGACGGTTGGTATTTAACTGGCGATCTCGCTAAGCGAGACGCACAAGGCTATTACTGGTTTGTAGGTCGGGCTGATGATTTGATCAAATCGTCAGGTCATTTAATTGGCCCATTTGAAATTGAAAGTGCCTTGATGGAGCATGAAGCTGTCGCTGAGGTGGGTGTTATTGGTATTCCTGACGAAATCACCGGGCAAAAGGTTAAAGCCTATGTGACGTTAAACCCTGATGTTGAATGCACTGAGCACAACTTAGTCGCATTACAAAAAGAGCTAAAAGGTTTTGCTCGTAAAAAATTAGGCGCGGCAGTTGCGCCTAAGGAAATAATTTTTCGTAAAAATTTACCTAAAACTCGCAGTGGTAAAATAATGCGGCGCTTATTAAAGGCACGTGAACTCAATTTACCCGAAGGTGATATTTCCACCTTAGAAAGTGATGAACAATAATGTTCAATAAGAAGGTAATGAAAAATAGTAAGAAAAAAGAGTAATAAAAAATGAATGATAAATTACATCTTGATAAAGCGCACTTACTTGAACAATTAAAACAAATGTTACGCATTCGCCTTTTTGAAGAAAAATGCGCTGAGCTTTATGCACAAGAGAAAATACGAGGTTTTCTTCATCTTTATATTGGCGAAGAAGCCTTAGCCGTAGGCGTGATGGCGGCGCTTTCCCCAGAAGATAATATTGTGGCCACTTATCGTGAACATGGTCACGCGCTTGCGCGTGGTTTATCAATGAAGTCTGTGTTGGCTGAAATGTATGGTCGCACGAATGGTTGCAGTAAAGGGCGTGGCGGCTCTATGCACCTATTTGATAAAAAGCAGCACTTTTATGGTGGCAATGCCATTGTTGGAGGTGGCTTGCCTTTAGCCACAGGTTTAGCTATGGCCAATAAGCAACTGAAAAAATCAGCGATAGCCGTGTGTTTTTTTGGCGAAGGAGCCGTGGCAGAAGGTGAGTTTCATGAAGCAATGAATCTTGCCGTGTTATGGCAATTACCCATACTATTTATTTGTGAAAACAATGGTTATGCCATGGGTACGGCATTGGCCTTATCTGAATCAGAAACCAATATTGCCAAAAAAGCACAAAGTTATGGCATGCCAGCGCAGCAAGTTGACGGTATGAATGTGGTCAACGTGGAAGCGGCAACGACTAAAGCCGTTCAGCACGTTAGAAGTCATCAACAACCTTATTTTTTAGAGTGTCAGACTTATCGTTTTCGAGGACATTCAAGCTTTGATGGTCAGCTATACCGTGATAAAGCAGAAATAGAACAGTGGAAAAAGCACGGTCCTGTAAAGCAATTAAAGCACTGGTTGATACAAAATCATCAGCTCAGTGATAGTGACTTTAACGGCATTGAATCAGAAATAAAACAAGAGATAATCGAAGCCATTAACTTTGCCGAGCAAGGACAATGGGAGCCGGTTGAAGATCTTTGTAAAGATGTTTATAGCCCAGCAACACCGAAAATAAATATCAAGGCAGAACAAGGAGGCTTGGCATGAAGGTTCAAACAAACAGCAGTCAAACAATGACTTACCGCGAAGCCTTACGTGCGGGTATTGAACAATGCCTAAACGACGATGAACGTACATTTTTAATGGGTGAAGACGTTGGACGTTATGGTGGCTGTTATGGCGTAAGTAAAGGCTTGTTTGAACATTATGGCGCAGAGCGAATTATTGATACGCCGCTATGCGAATCAGGTTTTGTCGGGGTAGGTATCGGCGCCGCGTTAGGGGGAATGAGGCCGATAGTAGAGGTGATGACGGTTAATTTTAGCTTGTTGGCAATGGATCAAATTGTTAATAGTGCCGCCACGTTACGTCATATGTCAGGTGGTCAACTGAATGTCCCCATTGTTATTCGCATGGCATGTGGTGCGGGTTTACAACTGGCCGCGCAACATTCTCATAGCTGGGAAAATTTATACGCCCATATTCCTGGTTTAAAAGTATTAAGCCCAGCAACGCATAACGATGCCCGTTATATGCTATTACAAGCAATACAAGACCCTGACCCTGTGCTTATTTTTGAACATGTCATGTTATTAAATAACCAAGGTGAAGTCTTTAATGCACCAGACGCTGATATGGAAAAAGCCGTAGTGCGTAAGCAAGGTACAGATATTACCCTAATCACCTATGGGGGCAGCTTACCTAAAGTTTTAATGGCAGCCTCTGCGCTTGACGCATTGAATATTCATGTCGAGGTTGTTGACTTACGTTGTTTGCGACCATTAGATAACCACACCATTTTAGCCAGTGTTAAGAAAACACACCGCGCTATTATTATTGATGAAGGCTGGAAAACCGGCAGTTTAGCGGGTGAAATCAGCGCCATTATTATGGAGCAAGCTTTTTGGTATTTAGATGCGCCAGTGCAGCGAATTTGTACTCAAGAAGTGCCTATTCCTTACCCAAGTCACCTCGAACAAGCGGCTTTACCTCAGGTAGAACAAATCATCCGTTGTGCAACAACTTTATTTGCAGGTGAACAATAACGCTGCGCTTCAACGTTCAGCAGGTCATGTAAAATAGGGGGGGAAGGCAGCATGAAAAAATCCATAGACATTACCATGCCATCACTGGGGGCAGATATGAGCGAAGGCATGTTGGTCGAGTGGTTAATCAAGGTAGGTGATAAGGTAAAACATGGCGATGTTATTGCCGTGCTTGAAACACAAAAGGGTGCGATTGACATGGAAGCCTACCATGACGGCATTATTACCGAGTTATTAGTTCAACCAGTAAACACTGTTCCTGTCGGTAGCGTATTGGCAAGGATAGACACCGAAGAAAAGTCACTAAATGAATCTAAAAATAAAAACACTAGCACTGAAGACATCATCAAAGAACCAATAACCACTGAACAAACAACACCCAAGAAAATAATTGATGAGCCGGTTTCATTATTGGCAGAAGCCTTGACAGAAAAACCGTTAATAAAATCGCAAAAAAAATCGACTGAAAAGCTAAACATCAATACCAATACCAATACCAAAATTAATAGTAATAATACCAATAGGGTACTTGCTTCGCCCATTGTTCGTAAAATAGCAAAAGCACAGCAGCTAGATTTGTTGAGGATTAAAGGCAGTGGTCCTAATGGTGGCATCATACTAAAAGATATTGCGCAGATAACACCCAAAACACGGTTAACTGAAGGCGAGTCATTAACAAACATGCGTAGCGCGATCGCCGCTGCTATGACGAAATCTAAGCAAGAAATTCCCCATTTTTATCTGAGTGTAGACCTACCTATAAACAAGGCACAGCAATGGCTACAACAAGTCAATAAAGACAAAACACCCCAAACACATATTTTACTTATTGCACTAGTACTTAAGGCGGTTGCTATAAGCTTACAAAAATATCCGCAATTAAATGGCTTTTACCAACAGGGTCATTTTGAGCCAGTGAGTGAAATCAATATTGCCAATGTCATTAGTTTACGAGCTGGTGGAGTCGTTGTACCCGCATTGCGCCATGTCGAACAGTTATCGGTGCCAGAAATTATGTCTGCTTTGCGTGATATTACGCGTCGAAGTAGAGCGATTGAACGTGGTGAGCGTTTACGTAGCTCAGAACTGATGGGCGCCACAATTACCATAACCAGTATGGGTGAGCGTGGCGTTGATCAAGTTTTTGGCATTATTTATCCGCCACAAGTCGCGATTATCGGTGTTGGTAAAGTAAAAAAAGTGCCGCAAGTATACGATGAAAAAATTGATATTGGTGAGCAAATAACGCTTTGTTTAAGTGCCGATCACCGAGTCGTTGATGGCATGCTCGCGGCGAAGTTTTTAAATAGCTTGGCTAAAAATTTACAAAAACCGGAGCAATTATGAATACAACAGAAATCGAGCGCTTGATTATCGAGGCTATACAGGAAGTTGCGCCTGAAGTTGAAAAAAACACCATTGATTTTGATGAAGATATCCGTGAAGAGTGTGATTTAGACTCAATGGATTTTATTAATTATTTAGCGGCGTTGCAAAAATCAACGGGAATAAAAATTATTGAGGGTGATTACCCTAAATTTCATAGTATTAATAGTGCGTTAGCTTTTCTTAACGATAAGAATAGTTGAATTTATAGTCGGTAATGTCGAGTGGATAATATCTAGTGGATAATGTCGAGCGGATAAAGGTGATAAATATGCAATCAAAACAACAAGCGCAAACTATTTTTTGGTTTGAACAATTAACGCTCGCCAACCTTGAACAAGTGGGTGGAAAAAACGCCAGTTTAGGCGAAATGATCGCCAATATGAGTGAGACAGCAGTGCAGGTGCCTATTGGTTTTGCGACCAGCGCACAATTATTTGTCGATTTTTTACAACAAAATAAGCTCAATGAAAAAATAAAACAGCATATTGATGCCTATGGTTCAGCACAACAAAACTTGACCACTACCGGCAGTGCGATCAGAAAATTAATTGCGAATGGTGACTTTACCGAGCAGCAAAACAGTGAAATTACCCAAGCCTATCAAGACTTATCAAAGAGAATACAAGAAAATCAACACGACAAACTTAATCGAAATGACTTAGTAAACCAAGCCCCCTATATGGCCAGTGTTGCGGTAAGAAGTTCGGCTACCGCTGAAGATTTACCCGAAGCAAGCTTTGCCGGACAACAAGAGAGTTACTTAAACGTTATCGGCATTGAACATTTACTTATTGCCTGTAAACAATGTTTCGCCTCGCTTTATACCGACAGAGCCATTGTTTATCGGGAAAAACAAGGCTTTGAACATGAGAAAGTCGCCTTGTCGATTGGTATTCAACAAATGATTAATGCTCAAGCAGCAGGGGTGATGTTCACGCTTGATACCGAAACCGGTTTTAGTGATGTTGTTGAAATCAATGGGGCATGGGGATTAGGCGAAACCATAGTAAAAGGCAGCGTTACGCCAGACAGATTTATGGTTTTTAAGCCTTTGTTAGCACAAAATATAAAAGTTACCTCTAGTGAGCAAAAGCAAAATTTTAGACCTATTATTGAAAAAAAATGTGGCAGCAAGTTAGTGAAAATGTGCTTTGCCCATGCGGATAAATCGAAAAATATTCATCTAAGTAAAGTAGCAGCAAGTACTGAAACGCTAGTAACCAGTATTGAAGAACGTACCAGCTTAGTTTTATCTGATGATGAAATACTGCAACTGGCAAACTGGGCGGTGATAATCGAGAAACATTACGGCAAAGCCATGGATATGGAATGGGCAAAAGATAGTGATTCAGGGCAGATTTATATCGTTCAGGCTCGTCCTGAAACAGTAGAATCACAGAAAAATCATTCGGTATTAGTCAATTATAAACTGAAAGAAAAATCAAAAATACTTGTGCAAGGTGCCAGTGTTGGCAGTGCTATTGCTACGGGTAAGGTGTTTAAAGTCGTTAACCCTGAAGATGTTGAACATTTTCCTGAAGGCGCTATGTTAGTAACTCAAAAAACTGATCCTGACTGGTTACCTCTAATGCGTAAAGCGGCAGGTATTATTACCGATACGGGTGGACCAACTAGTCACGCAGCGATTGTTAGTCGCGAGCTAAAAATTGCCGCGATTGTTGGCTGTGAAAATGCTACCCAAGTGCTACAAAATGATCAAGAAGTTACCTTAAGTTGCGCCCAAGGCACACTCGGTATTGTTTATGAAGGCAGATTATCTTTTGAAACTGAAGAGGTAAATTTAGCTGACATACCTCACACTAACACAGATATTATGATTAATGCCGCGATGCCCGATGGCGTTTTTAAATGGAGTGCTTTGCCTGTTGCGGGCATAGGTTTAACCCGCATAGAGTTTATTATCTCCAGTCAAATAGGGGTGCATCCTATGGCGTTACTACACCCTGAAAAAGTGACTGATAGTAAAGTTAAACAAAAAATTAGTGAATTGTGCCGTGGCTATGCACAAGGTGGAGATTATTTTGTTGATAATCTTGCGCTAGGCGTCGCTAAAATTGCCGCTTCACAGTACCCAAAACCTGTCATTGTGCGCATGTCAGACTTTAAATCTAACGAATATCGTGGTTTATTGGGCGGGGAGTTTTTTGAACTGGTCGAAGAAAATCCTATGCTAGGTTTACGGGGGGCCTCACGGTATTACCATAAACTTTATCGCGAAGCTTTTATGTTGGAATGTCAGGCGATTGTTAAAGTGCGAGAGCAAATGGGTTTTGATAATGTCATCGTGATGATCCCATTTTGTCGCACACCCGATGAAGCCGATAAAGTACTTGCTGTGATGAGTAAAGCGGGGTTAACGCGAGGCGAGAAGGGCTTACAGGTTTATGTTATGTGTGAAATACCCTCTAATATTATTTTGGCAGCAGAGTTTGCTCAGCGTTTTGATGGTTTCTCTATTGGCAGCAATGATTTAACGCAACTTGTTTTAGGTATAGACCGTGATTCAACAGAGTTAAAAAGCTTATTTGATGCGAGGAATGATGCGGTTAAAAGTATGATTTCACAAGTGATAAAAGTCGCTCATGAGTGTGGTTGCAAAGTAGGGATTTGCGGACAAGCCCCTTCGGATCATCCTGAATTCGCCGAGTTTTTAGTGGCATGCGGTATTGATTCTATTTCATTGAACCCCGACTCGGTTGCTAAGGCTAGCGTACATATTGCTTTAGCAGAAAACACGATAAAAAAGCAGAAAAATCTTTAATGATTAATCTGCTTTGAGTTGCTGAAAATCATGCCAGCTAAAGGTGGGGCCACTTTTACAAACATATTGATGCTTGATGTAACAATGGCCACATAAACCAAGGGCGCAATGCATGCGTCGTTCAACCGCAAGGAAAATAGCATCACTTGTCATGCCATGCTCAGTCAAATAAGTAGCGGCACTACTCATCATCAGCTCTGGGCCACAAAGCAGGGCCGTTGTGGGTGGGCGAGTAAAAGTGCTCAGCGCTGTGGGTAATATCATTAAAGGGCTACCTTGAACAGTAGTTGCCCGTAATTCATTACTATTATTAGCACGGGTATTAGCACGGGTATTGGCATTAGTACTAGTATATTCATCAGTGGCATCAAGCGTATTAAATATCTTGATCTGCTTTTGCCAACGCGCACGTTCTGGGGTTAACATCTGCGCGGCTCTATTACGAGCACCATAGACTAAGATGAGTTGCTGTTTATTTTTGGCTTTATTAGCTAGTTTATCAGCTAGTTTATCAGTTGGTTTGTCAGGTGAGTTGTTAGTTAATTTGTCTATTAAAGTCACTAAAGGCGCTAATCCGCAGCCACCGGCAATAATGAGCGTATTATGATTAACAATTTTATCCAACGGCCAACCACGGCCAAAAGGGCCACGCGCACCAAGGATAGCACCGCGTTGCATAGAGAATAAAGTTGAGGTGACTTGCCCCATTTGTCGAATAAAAGCTTTAAATTCACCTCGTTCATTGGGTGGTTCGGTAAAGGTGAAGGGGGCTTCGCCTATGCTGGGGACATTGAGCATAAAAAACTGTCCTGGTTGTACTTGTTGCCAATGATGTGGATGATTTTTATTTTTACTGTGTGCTAAATTTAACAGCCGAAACAAATAATGACGAGCCTGCTCACCATCATCAATGTAATCCACTAACTCAATACAATCAGGAATATGACTAAGCATGAGTCACCTCGGGCCCATTTTCTTGACCACCTTCTTTAGTGATGCGCTTCATGACTGAATGTACACCAATAACACCCGGACAGGTTTGTTCACAACGACCACAACCTACACAGCCATGGCGAGAAAATTCGGTGAAAAATTCATCAGCAAACTTATGCTGCCAAAAACGCTCTACTCTTGTGCCTGCTTCTGCCGAGGGATTATTAAAGCTTGCCTCTCGTTGAAAACCTTCATAAAGACAAGAGTCCCAAAAACGCTGCTGACTAAACGCATTGTTGTCTTGTTTTATCGCTCGGGTGCCATAACAAGAACACGTTGGGCAGAGCGTGGTGCAACCAGAACAACCCAGGCATTGTATGGCTAACGTTTGCCAAAACTCATCAGTTATTGTTCCTGAATTTAACTTTTTTATACCATCAGTGATGTATTTATCGTCAGGAAACTTTTGTTCACATTGATGTAATGTTAAGTCTCTTTGGGTCAAATAATGCCAGTGTGTTTCTATCAGTGCTAATGCTTGTAATGCTTCTGCAGCTTTACTCGTTTGTTCAATGACTAGCCATTTATGACCTAGCGGGTGTAAAACAATATCTGCGTGCTCTTCTCTTACACCAGGCCCTGCATTCACCGTTGGACAAAAACCATGCTCGCAAGGATTAATGCAATCAAGTCCTACCAATAAGCATTGCTGGCGCCTTGCCTGATAATAGCGATCGTCTTTAAAAAATTTATCTTGATAATGAATAGCCGTTAAATCACAGCTTTGTACGCCAAATAAAACAAAAGGCTTAGGTGTAGGCAAGGTTTCTTGAAAATATTCACCATTAAAAACCAGTAAACTTTCTTGTTCGGCAAAAAAGAAGCCTTTGGCTGAGCTTTGTGGTTTGTCATGCACTAAAGGTTGAGTTTCGTCACTGGCGAGTTGTTGCCAATGATATTGGCCATTATTGTTTGTTACCACCTGATGAAATTGATAATCCTGAGCTAAATGTGCTTGCAAGTGCTGCAAGTCATCAAGTAAATAAATTTTCATGTTTTGGCTCCTGCTGCAATTGCTCGATTGTTTTTGGTATTTGCCCTTTCGCTAATGCTGCAACCATGACCGCACAGGCTTTTAACTCAGGCATTTTTGTGATCGGATCTTGCGCGGTATTGGTCAGTTGGTTCGATGGCGCTTCTTTAAAATGATAAGGCATGCTGACCAGTCCGACAGGCACGTCATTAGTGACTATCGCTCTGGTCTCTAAATAACCTCGACGCGATTTAACGCTGACAGCGTCTTGATGGCTGATATGAAGGTTGTTGGCATCAATGGGATTAATAAATAAAATACCAGCGGGTATTTCTCTTTCTAACAAAGGCGAGTTTCGGGTCATTGAGCCACAACCATAATGAAAATGTAGCCTATTGGTGGTCAGCTGCAATGGAAAGTTTTCATCAGGCATTTCATCGATATCACTATGGTTTACTGCAATTAATCTTGCTTTGCCAATAGGAAAACTCGTGCTGTGTAAAATGGCGGTACCCTTGGGGCTGTCATCAGTGCAGGGCCATTGTAAGCCGTAATTATCCTCAAGTTTTTGATAATTCATCGCCTGATATGGCGGAGTTAGGGAGGTCATTTCATTAAATACGTCTTGTGAATTTGACCAGTTTAGTTGCTCAGATCCCATTTGTTTTGCCAACGCTTGTAGCCATTGCCAATCACCTTTTGCTTGCCCAACAGGTGGGATAACTTGGTTTAATTTCTGTACTCGGCGTTCACAATTAGTAAAGGTACCTTCTTTTTCAGCAAAAGAAGCCGCGGGTAAAACAAAGTCGGCGAGCTTCGCTGTTTCGGTTAAGGTGAGCTCAGCAACAACCAATAAGTCTAAATTTTTGAGTGATGCTTTAACATGATTTTGATCTGGGTCGGTCACTACGGGGTCTTCTCCAAACAGTATAAGTGCGCGAAACTCTCCCGATAAAGCGCCCTTGGTCATGCCTAATGAGGTTAATCCTGGGGCCTTTGCTAGTTCTGTATGCCAAGCGTTACTAAACTTTTCATGCGCTTTTTCATCATCAACATTTTGATAGCCTGGATAAACATTAGGTAAGCAGCCCATGTCACAAGCACCTTGAACATTATTTTGTCCTCTAAGTGGATTGACCCCAGTACCCGGCTTGCCAATATGGCCACAGATTAACGCTAAATTAGCTAAGGAAATAACATTATTGGTACCGCTCATGTATTGGGTGATGCCCATGCCATAGAAAATCATTGCCCGTTTTGCTTGACTATATTGCTTTGCGGCTTGGTAAATATCTGCAGCTTTAAGGCCTGTTATTGCTTCAACTGATATTGGCGTAATATTTTCAACGTGTTTAGCTAGGTGCTCAAAACCTTCGCAACGTTGATGAATAAAATCTTTGTCATACCATTTCTCTTTGATGATGACATGTAGCATTGCATTGATCAGCGCAATATTACTGCCTAACTTGAGCTGTAAATGCAGTGGCGCCAGTTTAGCCAGGCGTATTTTTCTTGGATCTATGACGATTAATTTACAGCCATTGAGGTGTGCTTGCATAATATGCCCACCTAAAATACTGTGGTTTTCTGTCGGGTCAGCGCCAAAGACCATAATCAAATCAGTGTCGAAAATATCTTTGGCACTATTGGTCATTGCGCCAGAGCCTAAAGACTGCTTTAGTCCGGCAACAGTTGGGCTATGGCAAATACGGGCACAATGGTCGATATTGTTTGTTTTTAATACCGCCCGAGCGAATTTTTGCGCGGCGTAGTTATCTTCATTAGTTGCTCGAGCGCTGCTAATAACACCAACACTGTCAGTACCACTATATTCAATAATCTGATTTAATTCTTCAGCAATGCTGACAAGGGCTTCTTGCCAACTAATGGGAAAAAATTGATGATTAATACGTTTTAGCGGTTGTGTTAAGCGGTTTTTATCCGTGATGGCATAAGCGGTACTCCAGCCCTTCTCACAGAGTTTCCCTTGACTAATAGGGTGTGAAGGTTGTGGCTCAACGCCGAGAAGTTTACCTTTTTCATCTACATATAAGGCTATACCACAACCTACGCCACAAAAGGGACAAATAGTATTTATCAGTTTATTAGCCACGTCTAATCCCCCCGTTACTTTGATTAAAATTTGATTGAAATTCACCGGAAAAGCCAACATTTACATTGAGTATAGAGTCTAAAAAATGCCTGCTTATCGGCAAAAGCTTGCTTTGCCTGATATAAATCAGCCAACACTGTGATAAGTATATTTTATGAACAGCTAAGGTTTATTCTTAGGTTTGAAATTATTAATATTTGATCGCACAAGGTTTGTTGATATGTCTGAGATATTTGGTTCTGATGCCTTTTCACCAAAAGAAATTGCCCAGCGTGTTAATGATGTAGGTGTTGCTAAAGTAGGTTTGCCATTTTTATCGTTATTGATGCTGGGTATGCTTGCGGGGGCATTTATTGGCTTAGGCGCACTTTATTTTGTTTTGATAAAGTCAGATGCCAGCCTGGGTTTTGCTATTAGCCAAGTGCTAGGAGGGGTAGCATTTTCTCTGGGTTTAATTTTAGTCATTGTTGCTGGCGCGGAATTATTTACCGGTAATAACCTATTAGCGATGGCGTGGGCCGAAGGTAAGATATCGACAGCCCAGATCTTAAAGAACTGGCTTGTTGTTTGTTTTGCTAATTTTATTGGGGCAGCAGGTCTTGCCGTATTAGTTTTTCTGTCGGGTCATATTGACATGAACCAGGGTGCTATTGCTGAGCAATATATCAAAATAGCCCTTATTAAAAGTAACTTGCCTTTTTGGAGTGCTTTTTTTAAAGGCGTTTTATGTAATGTCTTGGTGTGTATGGCGGTTTGGATGGCCTTTGCGGGACGAAGCGTTACAGATAAAGTAATGGCTATTGTTTTTCCTATTTCAGCTTTTGTTGCCGCAGGGTTCGAACATTGCATTGCTAATATGTACATCATTCCTTTGGCGATGTTAGCGCAGACTTTTGGTAACACCGACTTGGCTGTTGCTGCGATAACTTGGTCTGGATTTTTTAGTAATTTAGTACCGGTAATTATGGGTAATCTTGTGGGGGGGAGTGTTTTTGTTGCTTTTGTTTATCACATTATTTATCGGCGCAATCAGAGTTAACATTAACTTAAAATAATTGCATCGCTCACAGTTAAACTCAGGTCCTAAGTTCAGGTCTAAGCTCCCAGCTAAATAAGGTCAGTTATGTCATATTTTATTATTGCAGCCCAAGGTACTGAATTAGTTAAATATCATCTCGCTTTTAATATTACGGCATTTAAAAATGAGCATGTGGCTTTTTCTGGTGCTTTGGGTAAACACCCTTATGATACCAATAAAGTGGTATTAATTGCAGAACCCTATGCCAAAAATACGCAGTATTATGAATTTAATAGTGCTGATATAGGCTTGATTGAAAAACTACCTAATCTTATTAATAGCCATGGCGAAGATGCGGTTATGGTTCTGCTTTGGATAAAAAAAGGCTGTGTTGCCATTAGCAGTTCAGTGGTTTTTGTTTGAATTTCAGATTATCTAATTTCAATGTCAGCATCACGATCTGCGCAAATATCAACATAGGAGGTAAGTATGTTTGAATCATTCAAGCACTGGTTTGAAGCCAGAGATCAAGAAAGCCAATTATTTGAGCATCCAAACTCACTGAACCTTCATATCGCATTGGCTGCTTTTCTCTATCATGTGATTAGTGCTGACGGTTTGGATGATAATAATGAAAAGCAAGCATTTAAACTTATTATGGCTAAGGAATTTCAGCTGTCAGAACAACAAATTATGGTGCTTTATCACTATGTGAAAAACCTTAAAAGTGATTTACAATCTGATTTATTAACGGTTGATATGTACCTAAAAAAGAATCCTAATTTACGTATGGCATTCATGGCTAAACTAAATCAATTGATTGGCGTTGATGGTGTCGATAGCGAAGAACTGAATATATATTATGAAACATGGAAAGTTATCTTCCCAGACCTTGTTAAACAGCTTAGAGATAAATAATGAACAGGGTTTTAAAAAAATTACTGAGCAGTAAGCCAAATACTCATTAGTTGATTTTGGTTTAAATTTCTTACCTAAAGCAACTAAAGCTGATGTGCTATTCATTTCTCCAACAATATAAAAAGCTAACCAAACAATTTTTTAAACCCTCGCCTATCATTATCCTCCAACCAATATAACGATTAACCGTTGGTAAAATTAGCCAGTGGTTATATGACTCATGATGTCATTCGTTCTGCACGTCGCCTAAAATATTTTTCCCCCTCGACTAAAAACAATACCGAAGAAGAAACGATAAAAATACGTAGCCATACAGTTAAGTCAATGTCTGTTGTGCCAAACAAAGACTGCATGGGTATTAGGTAGGTGAAACCTAACTGTAAAAAAATCAGTATAACAAT
Organism: Colwellia sp. MB3u-4; assembly: GCF_014077065.1. Lineage (NCBI taxonomy): Bacteria > Pseudomonadati > Pseudomonadota > Gammaproteobacteria > Alteromonadales > Colwelliaceae > Colwellia > Colwellia sp. MB3u-4. The sequence continues at coordinate 282,229 of NZ_JACGVE010000079.1, forward strand.
AGCGATTAATACATAACGATTACCCGTTAGTCCGGCCCAATTAAAGACACTGTTTTTCAAATAGCGTGAGTTAAATAAATAAAATATTTCAAACATAACCAAGGTGTTCACCGCTACTGTGCGTGCATGTTCAATGCTCATACCTTGTTTTATTTCCCAAATATAAAGGCCGATTGTTCCACTCATCAAGATAACAGCAACAAAACTGATACGCCAAATTAAGTGGGGCGTCAGCATAGGTTCCTTAGAATTACGTGGCGGGCGTTTCATGACATTTTTTTCGGGCGGCTCAAATGATAATGACAATGCCAGAGTAACGGCGGTCACCATATTGACCCAGAGAATTTGTACTGGCGTTAACGGTAACTGATGAAAACCAAATAAAATTGCCGCCAAAATGATCAGTGCTTCGCCACCACCGGTGGGTAGAATAAAAAGAATCGATTTTTTGATATTGTCATAAACGGTGCGTCCTTCTTCTACCGCATGAATGATAGAGGCAAAATTATCGTCAAGCAACACCATTTCAGCCGCCTCTTTGGCCGCTTCTGTACCCTTATGCCCCATAGCTGTGCCGACATCAGCACGTTTCAGGGCCGGGGCATCATTCACGCCATCACCGGTCATGGCAACAATTAACCCCAGCTCTTGCAACAGCCTAACTAAAAGTAACTTATGCTCCGGATTGACACGTGCGTAGACATCAATGTCTTGGATGCGCTGGCGTAATTCATCTTCACTCATGAGGTCCAGTTCCTGTCCGGTCAGAACATCGTCGACATTAATCAGGTTGAGTTGTTGGGCGATAGCGCGGGCTGTAACACCATGGTCACCTGTAATCATTTTTACCCGAATACCCGCGGCATGGCAGACTTTTATCGCTTCTATTGCTTCTTCGCGAGGCGGGTCAATCAAGCCAAACATGCCTAACAATATGAGACCGTTATCCACGTCACTAAACTTTAATTCCAGCTGCTTATCATTGACTTGCTTAACGGCAATAGCCAATACGCGCTGGCCTTGATGAGCCATTTCATTAATACGGCTTAACCAGTAATCACTGTCTAAGGTCTGAACACCTTGCGCTGTTTTCTGATACCTACACATCTTTAAAATACGCTCGGGGGCACCCTTTAGGAAAACAAAGGCATCACCTGTGTGTTGATGGTGAAGTGTCGCCATAAAGCGATGTTCGGATTCAAAAGGAATCAGGTCTGTGCGGGGATATAGCTTAGTCTCTGCCTCAAGGTCTAATCCAGCCTTGATACCTGATACCAATAAAGCCCCCTCCATGGGATCACCATGCACTAGCCATTCTCCCTCTTTTAGTTCTAATGAGGCATCATTGCATAGCACCGCAGCCCTGATAGCCTCCAACAGAAGTGACTTCTCTTCAGGAAACACATTCATACCTGATAACATTATTGAGCCATGAGGATCGTAGCCGGTGCCAGTTAGTTCAAATAAACTGCTAGTCGTGGCAATCATGCGAACTGTCATTTCATTGCGTGTCAGGGTACCTGTTTTGTCAGTACAAATGACGTTCACAGCCCCTAAAGTTTCCACGGCAGGTAATCTACGAATAATGGCATTTCGTTTTGACATACGCTGTACACCAATGGCCAGGGTGATTGTCATAATGGCAGGTAAACCTTCTGGAATTGCCGCTACAGCAAGGCTGACAGCGGTAAGAAACATTTCAGCGAGTGAATAATTTCTTACTAGTGAACCAAAAATGAATGTAAACATGGCAATCGCTAAAATGGCGAGTGTAAGCCAGCGTCCAAACTGGGCTATCTGACGTAATAATGGTGTTGTTAGTGAGTCTACTTGTGATACGAGTTTACTAATGTGACCAATCTCAGTTTGTGCACCTGTTGCAATAACCACACCGCTGCCCTGGCCATGAGTCACGAGAGTGCCTGAGTAAGCTAAACATCGACGGTCAGCTATCATCGACTCTTGTGCAACAGGACTTGTGATTTTTTCTACTGCTATCGACTCTCCTGTTAGTGCTGCCTCCTGTATTTGAAGCCCTTTAACATAAAATAGTCGTAGATCTGCGGGGACCTTATCACCCGACTGCAACATCACGATATCACCAGGTACTAAGGCCTGTGCAGCAACACTTATTTTTTTGCCATCACGTAATGCCATGGCATTTGGAGAAAGCATCTTCCGAATAGCCTTCAAAGCATTCTCGGCCTTACCCTCTTGCACGAAGCCAATCATGGCATTAATCAAAACAACCGCTAGGATCACACTGGCATCTATCCAATGCCCCAAGATTGCGGTAACAGCACTCGCTACTAGTAAGACATAAATGAGAATATTATGAATTTGGTATAAAAAGCGCACTAATAAACCACGTCCCTTTGATTCCGGTAAGGTGTTCGGTCCATATTTTGTCAGTCTTTTATTTACCTCATCTTTTGATAGTCCACTCGGTGTTGCCTCGAGTAATTCGAAGACTGTTTGTACCTGTTCAGTATGATAACTGTTTGACATCCTTATCCCTCCAATAGCTATGCTGATTTTTGAATGCACTAAACATTCATCATCTGAATCAATATCTGAATTACCAGCTAAAGAATACGCGCTTACACTTATTGTCGAACTGACAAATATCAGTTCTCACCCACAGCAGCCATGATAGCCTTTATATTCAAGACTAATTTTTGGAGTAAATTACTGTGGCTGAGATGATGAAAGCGGCTATTTTTGTTGAGCCTGGTCGAATCGTTCTTGATGACAAACCTATACCCAATGTTGGGCCTAATGATGCGTTAATAAGGGTAACTACAACAACAATATGTGGCACAGACGTTCATATATTGAAGGGAGAATATCCAGTCGCTAGAGGCCTGACAATAGGCCATGAGCCGGTCGGGATAATAGAAAAGTTAGGCGCTAATGTTGCTGGTTATCAAGAAGGTCAGCGTGTTATCGCGGGAGCAATTTGCCCTAGCGGCTATTCACACGCTTGTCTTGATGGACTTCATTCGCAAGATGGTGGCAGCTGTAGACATGGCCTAAAAGCACTTGGTGGCTGGCGTTTTGGCAATACCATTGACGGTGCTCAAGCTGAATTTTTATTGGTTCCAGATGCGATGGCAAATCTCGCGCTGGTACCAGATAATCTCACCGACGAGCAAGTGCTTATGTGCCCAGATATTATGTCTACCGGTTTTGCTGGCGCTGAATCAGGCAACATAAAAATTGGTGATAGTGTGGCTATATTCGCCCAAGGGCCGATTGGTTTATGTGCTACCGCAGGGGCTAAGTTGCGCGGTGCAACCACCATAATTGCAGTAGAAACAGTACCACGGCGAATGGAAATGGCCAGACAGTTAGGAGCAAATTTTGTCATTGATTATCGAAAAACTGAACCCGTTAAAGAGATTATGCGCATTACCCAAGGGCGCGGTGTCGACGTGGCCATTGAGGCGTTAGGGCTGCAGTCAACCTTTGAAAACTGCCTAAGAGCACTCAAGCCTGGAGGCACATTATCTAGCCTTGGCGTGTATTCTGAGGATTTAATTATCCCCCTCGATGCTTTTCATGCCGGACTAGGCGACAATAAAATAATTACCTCTTTATGTCCTGGCGGAAAAGAGCGGATGCGTAGATTGATGAATGTGATCGAATCTGAGCGAATTGATCTCAAAGCCTTAATTACTCATCATTATTCGCTTGATCAGATAGAAGATGCTTATGCACTATTTGCCAATCAAAGGGATGGCGTGCTGAAAATTGCGATAACCCCTAATTGAATATTTTAAGAACGGCACACGACTGAAATGCTAGCCATATAAAGTCAATTAAAAAGGTCCTTAGTGCGCTATCCAAAAAAGGGTAGATCAACCAGGTGAAAATTTTAATGGGGATGATTGTTATCGCGCTACTGGATTTAATCACACTCATACAAGCAAAATATAAGTGGCAAGTTAATAATAGAGTGGTTCTTCAGGATAACGATTTTTGATTTTTGGCTTGGCATTAGGTCTTAATAAATGAGGGGAATAGTATGGAAAAACCTATGTATATTGTTGGCATAGATGGCAGTGAGTGGGCAAAAAGAGCACTAGAACGTGCTATTTTATTAGCTGAAAGAACTGGTGCTAAGGTAAAGTTGGTGCAAGTTATTACCCCGATCCTATCAGAACCATTTGTTGTTGATGGCGGTATTGTGCCTATGATAAAAAATGAAGATGAAAAAAAAATTGCCTTGAACATGCTGTCGTCTTTGTGTAATCAATATAAGCAATCAAATGTTCATTTAGACAGTGAAGTGCTAAGGGGAGACCCAGCTGAAGTTTTACATGATAAGACCAAAACGGAACATGCCAATATGCTTTTTGTTGGCCGACGAGGTCGTTCGCGTTTTTCTGAAATTATTGTTGGCAGTGTCTCTAATAAACTGGCTCACTCTATTGGCATACCTATTGTGCTAGTCCCTTGAATAAGGTTTGTTGAGATTTTTATTATCGTATCAATAAGCTATTTTCATTGTGATTGTTGCGACTAATTCAATCATTTTGAGGTTAGGCAGGCTTGCGTCATTTATATGTTAACTCGGCTGATATTTATCATTTTATACTTGGAGTAGATACCGCAGACTGTGATCTTTATTTATTAATAGAGCTGATTATGCAAAAACGTGATTATAACCGTTTATTGGTACTAACCAAGAAAGAAGCTAACAAAAATGCAACTCGACAAGAATTACAAGAACTTGAAGCGCTAGAGTATAAGGTGATTGATCAACACCATGGAAGTGACTTAGATGACGCTTATGATGCTAAAGCTTTTTTAAAGTGATTACCGCAACCAGGATATGATTGCTCGCTTTCATCTAAGTTTGTTACTCACAGTATTAATCAAAGTATTAATCAAAGTATTAATCATAAAATGGTGAATATCATCTATTAGCAGCACAAGCAGCACAAGTAGCAGCACAAGCAGCATAAGCAGTGACAGCATTCAATTCCCCGTTTAGTGATAGTAATACACAAAGAGCTAAAAACACAAAGAGGGAATAAACTCAGGGAGGGTGATTAATATGTTCCATCAAATAACAACCGTTTTGTTAATGCCGGTATTGATACCACAAGCTATTTTTATCAATAAAATGACAGTATCACTGCCAGAGCCAACAGGGGAGCGTTTAGGTGTATGTGGTGCGGGTAATGAACTGAAATTACTCATCATTGGCGATTCAGCTGCCTTAGGTGTTGGGGTCGATGGACAAGAAGATGCTTTAGCCGGACAGCTATCATCATTACTTGGCTGTTATTATAGTGTTAATTGGAAATTACTTGCAAAGACCGGTGCCACTGCTGAAGATGTACTGGTTATGTTACATAATCAACAAGCGCAAGTGTTTGATGTGGTACTCGTATCGATTGGTGTTAATGACGTAACGCATTTCACTCATTTAAGTCGATGGGAAAAGCGTATGAATGTGATGCTCAATACTTTAGTATCAAAATTTTCAGTAAAAAAAATACTGCTATCAAACTTACCACCCATGCAAGAATTTACCACCTTTCCTTTACCTTTACGATGGTGGTGGGGGCAGCGTTCTAAGCAGTTAAATAACCGGCTCACTGTTGTTGTTAAAAATTTTAGCCAATGTACTAACTTTGATATCGATGCACCTATTGAACCAAGGTACATCGCCAAGGATGGATTTCACCCATCAAAAGTAGCTTATCAAGCTTGGGCGAATCAGGCAGCTAAAACAATTACCTCATCTTTAGATGACATCAACGCGTAATAAATGGCTTTGTTGATTATCTTATATAGGAACTGAATATATTGGGTGATGGTTGTTAATCCTATTTAAGGCTATTGTTCACACAGTTTATTTTCTGCTTAAAACGTCGTTAGCTTGTGATGCTTAACAGGCTTATCTCAAGCTGCTTAATGTTGAAGTTTGTCTACTTATTGTCATTGAAAATAAGGTCAGCGATCGCTATTTTTACATACATTAACTTAGGTATAAGAAAATCAGGAGACATCAATATTTCTTGAGAGTTAACTAATAAGCTTTATATCAGGTTTTCCCTTATTACTAATTTTTCTGCTTTGAATAATGATTAATGGGAGAAATAAATACATGAGCGTAAAAACCTCTTAGGGAAAGCCATGAAACACCTTAAATACGCGGAAGCAAGTAAATGTGAACGTTGTATTAGATATCAAAATTGCGTTGTCGCACAGTTATTAGGTAGTACGACTTATATTAAAACCGTTAATTCATATTTACTGAGTACTCATGAACACTTATATCATGCGGGTGATGAGCTGAGTGCACTTTATATAATTAAATCAGGGGCAATTAAAAATTATGTTACCCATAATGATGGTGATGAACAAATTCTAAACTTTTTAATTCCAGGCGATATCCTTGGGCTTGATGGTTTAGATACACAGCAATATGCTTCTTCGGCTATTGCCTTACAAACCTCAGCTGTTTGTGCTATTCCATTACAACAGTTTAGAAACATACTCGCTGAGTTAGTACCGAGTTGGTTAATCAAGCTTGCTACCGATAATTTGAGTAAACAGGGTCGTAATATTGCTTTGTTAAACAAGAAAAAAGCTAAAGCACGGATAGCAGCATTTTTAATGGATATGGCTGATAACTACAAATCCCTTGGTTGTTCGGATAAGAATTTTGAATTAAGTATGTCTCGTGATGACATAGGTAATTATCTAGGGCTAGCATCAGAAACCGTCAGCAGAACATTGACTCAGTTACAACAAGAAGGCTCAGTAAAAATGGAACGGAGAAATGTAACGATTATAAATGCGCCGCACTTAAGTGAAATGGCGCAACATCGCTAAGCAAAATCAGATGATTATTGTAAAATCATCTGTTTGTCTAGGTTAAGGTCTCAGTTAAGGTCTCGGTTAAATAAATGCGTTGTGCCTGTCAAAAGGCAAGCATAAAACACTTTTTATGCTCAACGGATATTTTTCAGAGCTTCATAAATGCTGCTGTTATCTTGTTATTTTGTGCAGTAGGTAACTCGTTATTATGTATTACTGATTGACTCAATATTCATGTACTTATTTGAGTACAAGCCTTTGGTAAAAAGAAACAGGTTTTATTATCTATGGGTGAATTAATCAAGATATTACATCAAGATTAATACAGTTTAAGACGTTATACTTTAGTTAATCTTTCTTGACCTGATTATTATCAGTTTAAAAAATCCCCTTCTTATTTATAGTCTAGCTAACATACATTATTACTGCCTTGGCGCATTTCAACTGTGCCTGAAATATAGCACTGACAATGTTTAGCGTATTACCACGAATTCCTTTCGTATTTACGTTTATCCCTAAAAAAGAGGCTCAATAATTGTGTCCTTAACTATGAAGGAGATGTATATCATGCGTGATATTTTAATTTGCCTTGATGGATCCGCTATTTCTAAGCAGGCTATTCCCTATGCATTGGCGATAGCACATGCTTTTAAAGCAAAAATTACCCTGCTACATGTACTGGAATATTCAGACAATAATATTAAAACACCGGTTGACCCTTTTCTTTGGGCGCTACAAAAACAAGAAATAGAAATATATCTTGATGATATTATGTCAAATTTTCCAGCCAACACTAATATAGTTACTAGCCATATTGTTGAAGGTAAAGCGGCAGAAGAAATTAGTCATTGGATAAAAAAACACCCTGTTGATCTGGTCGTACTTTGCAGTCATGGTGCCAATGGTTATTCGCAGTGGCCATTAGCCAGTAATAGTCAAAAACTACTTTTTGGCAGCAAAGTATCAACATTATTGGTGCCAGCAAAAGAGCATCAACAACATCAAGAACAACCCCTTCACTGTAAAAAAATATTGGTACCGCTAGACGGCTCTGTTTGGGCTGAAAGCGTACTGCCTGTTGCGCTAAGCATCGCCAAAGAGCAGCAGGCAGAAATACTATTAGCCCATGTTGTACCAGAGTCTGGACTGACGCATATTATGCCGTTGAACAATGATGAAATAGCATTGGAAAATAGTATTCAGCGACATAATGAACAAGTTGCAGCCAATTACCTAGAGCAGGTGAGAAAACAATTATCATCGTTAACCACTTTAGACATCAGTTCGATGCTGATCCCCAAACATGGCGTGTGTGACGAGTTATTACAAGTGGTAGCGCAAGATGACATCGATATGGTGATTATGAACGCGCATGGTCGCTCTGCTAGAGCAGGGCGTTACCATGGTAATATTGCCATGGATTTTTTGGCAAATAGTAAAGTGCCCGTGTTGTTGGTAAAAGGTATAACACCGCAAGATGATTTACTCAGGCCTGGCAATACTGATCAATCTGAGTTAGAAGGACGTTATCCTCAGAGGGCTTATTAATGAATCCTCAGGCGGAAATATCTAATGAAGTTTTGTTAGCGATAAAGGCGCAGGAGTTGGCTAAAAGTCAAGCCGTGTCGTATCGTCCGCCTGCTCAAATCCCTTTACTTAATGCACTGCCCAAAATACCCAAGTGGCTTGAGCAGGCAAAGCTCTTGTTTAATACCCGTGATGTTAATACCGCGAAAGTCGCTGAGTGGGTCTATGACAATGGCTATGTTGTTGACCGCGCCATTACTCAAATACAAATTGATATGCCAACCAGCTATTATCGGCTGTTACCAAGTCTACAAAACACCAGTGGTCAGTCATTACCGCGGGCCTATTCTCTGGCTAGTGGCTTATTAGCGGCCACAGGTATCCAACTGTCGTTAAATTTTTTGGTTAAATTTGTTAAAGGCTATCAACAAGAAACGACGCTCAATATTTCTGAATTATGGGCCTTACCGACACTATTGCGTTTGGTTTGTATCCAATTAATTGTCGAAGCGGTAGACAATATAGTGCCTGAACTCACTGTGCCTTATTCGCGTGACGATATTAGCCAGCCTTTAATGGTTTCTCGTGATGAAATTGATTATTTAAGTCGAGCTATTCATTGTCTTTCAGTGATAGAAACAATCCCATGGCGTAAGTTTTTTGAGCAAGTGAGTGTGGTTGAGGAAAAGCTTCGCCATGAGCCAGCAGACATATATCAAAGCCTTGATTTTGACAGCCGTGATAGGTATTGCAAAGTCATTGAAAACTTAGCAAGGGCAACTGCCCATGATGAAGCTCATATTGCCGAGCGAGCGGTCGCATTAGCCTGTTGTGAAAGTGCCAATGGCGAACGTTATTCCCATGTAGGTTATTGGCTGGTTGATGAAGGATTAATGGCGTTAGAAAAATATTTAGGTTATCAGGTGTCTTGGTGGCAGCGTTTTCAGCGTTTTTGTGGCAAATTTTCCAGCCTATTATATTTATTAGCGCTAGCATTCTCTGTGATATTGGCTGAAGTTGTGGTTGTTGTTTATCTCTATCAAAACAATGCTCAAGCCTTAACATATTTTGCGGGTTTGGCATTAACATTAATACCCGCGTCGATGTTATCGATTGCTATTATTAATTGGTTGATTACCCTACTATGGCCAAGTCGAATTTTAAACAAGCTCGACTTTGATCAGCGTATAGACCCCCAATATAAAACGGCTGTTGTTATACCTAGCATGTTAAGTAGTGATAGCGATATTGACACATTACTTAAACAAATAGAGCTTCATTATTTGTCAAATAACGATCCTGCACTGCGTTTTGTGTTGTTAACTGATTATCTTGACGCGCAAGTGCAGAGTATTACCAGTGACGCGGATTATCTTAATCGTGTTACTCAAGGTGTCAGAGCACTCAATAGTAAATACGGTGCTAGCAATACTGGGCCATTTCACTTATTACATCGAGAGCGACGTTATAACCTCAGTGAAAATTGCTGGATGGGCTGGGAGAGAAAACGCGGTAAATTAAGCGATTTCAATCATTTTCTTAGCGACAAAAACTGTCAAGCTATTTTTGTCCATGAGGGAGAGCCGTTAGGGCTAAATGATATTCGTTATGTAATTACCCTTGATAGTGATACCCAGCTTTGTCGGGGGGCTGCGGCTAAGCTGATTGGTACCTTGGCGCATCCGCTGAACCGCGCAGTTTTTGATGATAAAACAAGCAAGGTTATTGCAGGTTATACCATTATTCAACCCCGTATTGAAATCGCTCCTACCATACACCGCCACACTTGGTTTACTCGATTAGCCTCTGGCGATCGTGTTATTGATATATATAGCCATGCCGTGTCTGATGTGTATCAAGATCTTTTTAGTACGGGCATTTTTGTTGGCAAAGGCATCTATGAGGTCGCTAGTTTTGAGCGCAGCCTCAAGCAATGTATTCCGGAAAACACCATACTAAGTCATGATCTATTCGAGGGTATCTTAGGCCGGGTAGCACTGGCTTCTGACATTGTGCTTTATGAAAACTTCCCGACACATTATTTCAGCTTTAGTCGCCGTTTACATCGTTGGATTCGAGGAGATTGGCAGCTCATGCCATGGCTAGCCAATAGTGTATTTCAGGCTGATGGTACAAAAGTTAAAAATCGTTTTGGTGTGATTGAACGATGGAAGATAATCGACAATTTACGACGCAGCCTTTTTGCACCAACATTGCTTTTATGGCTTATTGCGGGTTGGCTATGGTTGCCCGGTAACGCCCTAGTTTGGACCGCAATGGCGCTACTTGCCCCTGTTGGACATAATTTTTGTCATTTCATGTTAGGGGTCGCCCGTGCGGCTAATTTTAAAACTTTGATGCATTCTTTTATTGTGCCACGTGAGGTGGCGGGTCGCTGGTTATTGTTACTCATATTTCTGCCTTATGAAGCCATTATCGCCACAGATGCTATCGCTCGAACACTTTATAGAATGACGGTTAGCCGAGATAAAATGTTGGAATGGGTAACCGCAGCTGATACTGACAATCAGCTCAATGGTGATGATACTCGCTTGTTTTATTGGCGTGAAATGAGCACAAGTATACTGCTGACCTTATCGCTAGCTGCAGCCGTTGCTAGTGTTAATTTAGCGGTATTACCTATTGCTGCACCTTTGTTGTTTTTGTGGTTTATGGCACCAGAAATAGCCAGGGTACTAGGGCGTACACTATCGAGTGACAAAGAAAAATTAAGCGATGATGAGGTGATATTTTTACGTCGTTTGGCTCGACGAACCTGGCTATTTTTTGAGACCTTTGTTGGACCCTCTGATCATTGGTTACCGCCGGACAATTATCAAGAAGACCCGCATGGCACTGTTTCACATCGCACCTCTCCAACCAATATTGGCATGATGCTTTTGTCTAATGTATCTGCTTGGGATTTTGGTTACCTTGGCCCAACAGATTTGGCTGCTCGTTTACTGGCCAGCATGAATACACTGACTAAACTTGAGCATTATCGTGGTCATATTTTCAACTGGTATGACACTAAAACATTAGAAGTACTCTCACCTCGTTACATTTCAATGGTTGATAGCGGTAATTTGGCGGCGGCTTTAATGACCCTTGAAAAAAGCTGCCAAGACGTGCAAAACACCGCCATATTTACCTGTTCACGTTGGGATGGCTTGATGGATAATATCGCCTTGATTGAAGAGTCTTTGGCGTTACTTAACACAGACAAACACCATGACTTTACCCTATTAGTCACACTAATAGCTGATATCCGTCATAAGGCCAATAAAGCCAAAAAAAATTCAGCACTTTGGTGGTTAACCATACACGAACTTTGTCAAGAGGACTGCGTTGATTTTGACCGTGCTTTGGTGACAACACTGGCTAAAAAATCTTTGGTTTCAAGGGTTTCACAACTGCGAGATGTTCGTGTTTGGTTAGGGCGTCTACACCAACATCTACGTGATATGTTACGTGATATTGACCGCTTATTACCTTGGTTGTCTGTGTTATTGCAAGCCCAGCCAAAAACCTTACACCAAGATACAACTAGCTACTACCAAGCAATAAGTTCTTTTAATCAAGTTTTAAAGCCAACGCTAAGCTTGGCTGAAGTGCCTTTCGCTTGTGAGTCAGCTCAAGCGCTTATTGCCACTTTACGTGACGAAAAGCCGAGTCTTTGGCTAGAGGAACCTGCGAATGATTTTACCTTATGGCTTAATAAGCTGGAGACTGCAGTAAGTGAATCCAAAAAGAATGCTCAAACCCTGCAAGTAGAATTAAATACTATCGCTACATTGGCGAGTGAAGAAGTATCGGCGATGGATTTTCGTTTACTCTATGATCAAGACGCTGCACTTTTTCATATTGGTTTTAATGCCACTACGGGAATTATGGATACACACCATTATGACTTACTCGCATCAGAAGCGCGTTTGGGGAGTATTGTCGCGATAGGAAAGGGAGATGTGTCGATAAAACATTGGTTTAATTTGGGGCGTTCTGTCACCAAAGTTGCTGGCCGTAGTGTTCTACTTTCTTGGGGAGGCACAATGTTTGAGTATTTGATGCCGCGCATATTACTGCGAAGTCATGCTGGAACTTTATTGGCTCAAAGTGAACAAGTGTCGGTCGATGAACAAATTAAATTAGCTGAAAAACGTAATACCCCTTGGGGAATTTCTGAGTCTGGGTATGCGGCGGTTGATTTTCAACATAACTATCAATATCGTGCCTTTGGTGTGCCCAGTTTGGGTTATAAGCGTGGCTTAGAGGAAGATACGGTTATTTCACCTTATTCTACTGCACTGGCATTAGCTATCTATCCACTTCGCGCCGTGCAAAACCTTCAAAAATTAACCAAGCTCGGTATGATGAGCCTTTATGGTATGTATGAAGCAATTGATTACACCCCAGGGCGAGTCGCTAAGAATCGACGTTTTTCTATTGTTCGTTCTCATATGGCGCACCATCAAGGCATGATATTAACCGCGTTAGATAATGCGATATTTCATGATCAGGTTGCCCAGCGTTTTCAGTCGTGTCCCATGGTGCAAACGGTAGAATTGCTTTTACATGAACAAATACCAACAACCCATGCCCTTGAGTTTCCTATTGATGCAATTACCGAAGCGGAAATCAATCATGTACCCATGCATCAATTGCCACACCTACCCACTTGGAAACCTAAACTGCATGGCGTTATTCCGCAGCTACATACTTTAAGTAATGGTCGTTTTACTACCTTGCTGACCGACTCGGGATCAGGAGGCATATTATGGCGCCATAACGCTTTAACACGTTGGTCAGCGGATTCAACACTCGATAATCAGGGGGTATGGATCTACATCCGTGACCTTGATAGTGGAGAAATTTGGTCTGCAGGTAGGCAACCGGTAAATAAACGCGCTGATAAATACGAAGTGGTATTTCATGCGCATATGGCAGAATTTAATCGCCACGATAAAGGCATTAGCTTACGTATGGAAATTGCGGTTGCGGCAAATGATGATGTAGAAGTCAGGCGATTAAGCTTTATAAATGAAACGGCCGCGTCAAGAAGGCTTCAAGTCAGCACGTATGCTGAGGTGGTCTTAACCCCGAGCGACGTCGACCAAAGTCATCCAGCCTTTAGCAAATTATTTGTTCACAGTGAATTAGCCAGCAACATCAATGCATTGATTTTTGAACGTCGTGCGCGCTCACCACAAGAAAAATCTCCCGCTATGATGCACCGATTACTGACCGATAGTGACGCGGTAACATTGGTTGGCTATGAGACTGACCGTGCTAAATTTATGGGTAGAAATGGCTCGATACAAAGTCCACAAGCAGTCACTGACGGGGTTTCGAAAACTCTTGGCTGGACACTTGATGCAGTTATGTCTCTACAGGTAAATGTTGAATTATCACCTTATCATAGTGAATCTTTTGCCTTGGTTACTATTGCAGCCAGTTCGCGACACGCATTGTTTGATGTTTGCCAATGTTATGAAGTTTACTCTGCCATTGATTTACTTTTTCATGATGCCTTATTTAAAGTCAGTAATGAGATGAAAACCTTCGATTATGCCGTTGCTTATTTATCCGAATTACAGCAATTATTGGCACTCATTATTTATCCGGTTGACCTATTACGCGCCGCAGATAAAGTGATCACGGATAACTTATTGGGCCAGTCAGCTCTTTGGCCATTTGGTATATCGGGTGATTTCCCCATTTTGTTGTTGCGACTTGTGGATGAAACGAATGTGGCGTTATTACGACTGTTATTTTTTGCTTATCGACGTTGGCATCATCAAGGGATCAAGATTGATTTTGTGATATTACAAGCAGGCCCTTCTGGTTATGATGACAAGTTTGGTGCGCAAATACAGCAACTTATACATGAGTTAGACATTGAAACTTTAGTGGCGCAAAGGGCGGGTATTCATGTCATTCATTCAGATCAAATCTCAGTTCCGCAAACACATTTACTTGAGGCGAGTGCGAATGTCATTTTAGGTGCACATTCTTCATTGAAGCAGCAGTTAGCGCTCGCTTATCGTCAGACAGAACTCTTGCCTCCTTTTCGGGGAATGGTGGCTCCTGATGAAGTACCTGACATACCTAAACTACAGCGCCGCAAAGATTTGGCTTTTTTTAACGGCCTTGGTGGCTTTACTGATAATGAATACATTATTTATCTTGAGGCAAATAAATCAACACCAGCGCCTTGGTGTAACGTGTTAGCCAATGCTAATTTTGGCAGTATTGTCAGCGAAGTTGGTGGTGGTTATACCTGGGCTGGCAACAGTGGTGAAAATAGACTCACGACTTGGACGAATGATCCCGTTATTGACCAACCCAGTGAAGCGGTTTATTTACGTGATGAACAAACAGCACAAGTGTGGACAGTTACCCCAAAACCTGTAGGAACAGGTAACCCTTGTGAAGTCACCCATAGCGTGGGTTATAGTCGTTGGCGTAGCCATTGGCATCAATTAGAGCAAGAACTAAGCGTATTTGTCGCCCATGAAGACCCGATTAAAGTCACTCGTCTGCGCTTAAATAATACCAGCCCTGTCGCTCGACGTTTAACGGTTACGTATTATGCTGAACTCGTTAACGGGGTTAATCGCGCCCATAGTGGTTCGCATATATTTACCGAATATTCAGCTGATGAGGGCGTTATTTTAGCTAAAAATCGTTGGAGCAGTGATTTTTCGACTAATGTAAGTTTTTTATTCTCTGATTATCCAGTACATGCTTTCACCACAGACAGAGCTGAATTTATAGGTCGTGAAGGGCATTGCTCTAAGCCTGCCGCATTAGCTCGTTGGGGAATGAGTGGCAAAGTAGGCGCGGCAGTTGACCCTTGCGCCGCTTTGCAAGTGCATATTGATTTAGCCCCTCATGAACAAGTCGATATTCACTTTATCTTGGGTCAAGGTAAAAATGATAATCATGTGCAACAACTCATCAAGAAATGGCGCTCTGCTGGTGTGATTAACCAAGATTGGACATTAATGAAGGCGCACTGGCAAAAGGTCTGTAATGCCATCAAGGTAGAAACACCTTCACTGTCATTTAACTTGATGATGAATCAATGGCTTATCTATCAAACCTTAGCGTGTCGAATATTTGCGCGTTCAGGCTTTTATCAATCAAGCGGTGCTTATGGATTTCGCGATCAACTTCAGGACATGATGGCGCTAGTAAACATAGAGCCTGCTTTGGCTCGAGCGTATATTCTTGAGTGTGCAGCACACCAGTTTGACCTGGGTGATGTACTACATTGGTGGCATCCACCTTATAGTAGAGGTGTACGAACACATTGTTCTGATGATTTGATGTGGCTACCTTTTGTCACCTCCTATTATGTTGAAACCAGTGGCGATAGTTCGATATTGCATGAGAAAGTACCGTTTTTACTTGGAGAGCCCTTAACCACACAGGAAGCAGACCGATACAGTAAGTATGAAAGTTCAAGCGAAAGCTATTCGCTTTTTGAACATTGCCAACGGGCAATCGAACGTGGCACTGATTCATCTGGAGAGCATGGTTTATTGCTAATAGGTACGGGTGATTGGAATGATGGCATGGACCGAGTGGGTGTTCGAGGTCGGGGTGAGAGCGTTTGGTTATGCTGGTTTGCCATTGCTGTGATTGATGCCTTTACGGTTATATGCGATCAACAACAGCGAAGTGATTTGTCTTTACAATGGCGTAAGCGAGCTAAAGATCTTTGCCGCGCTGTGGAAAATAATGGCTGGGATGGCGCTTGGTATCGACGAGCTTTCGATGATATGCAACTCCCTTGGGGCTCAAGTGAGTGTCAAGAATGTCGTATCGACTCTATTGCACAATCGTGGGCAACTCTTTGTGGTAAAGCTGATAAAACTCGCGCTAAGCAGGCATTGACCTCGGCTCAAAATGAATTAATTGATCAAGAGCATAAATTAGCTCGACTACTATGGCCCCCGTTTGACGCAACCATGCGAGACCCAGGTTATATCAAGGCTTATCCTCCAGGCACTCGAGAAAATGGTGGACAATACTCGCATGCGGCTACTTGGTTAGGTTGGGCGTTGGCAAAAGACAGAGATGGAGACGGGGCGATGCAAATATTTAACATGCTCAACCCTATTGAGCGTTCTAGCACGACAGAAGCAATGACCACTTATCAAATAGAACCTTACGTAATGGCAGGAGATATAGCAACGGCTGGGCCTCATATGGGTCGTGGGGGTTGGTCTTGGTATACGGGCTCAGCGGCGTGGGCTTATCGCTTAGGAACTGAAGCCATTTTAGGCATACGTTATCGTGATAAATACCTCTTGATTGACCCTTGTATTCCTAAGTCATGGGGCAGTTATAGCGCTACGTTAACTCGAGAAAACGGCACTATTGAGCTTGCAGTGAAAGACCCTGAAGGAGTCGGCTGTGGTGTCATTCAAATCAGCGTTAATGGCAAGGTAATAACACGGCAGCAAGTGGCATTGCCGAGTGATAATGAACTATTAAGGGTTGAAGTACTCTTGGGGAAAGAGACGAATTAAAGCCACTCATTAATTTAAAATAGACTAAGGTTGGAAGCGAATACCTTGAAGTTACTAGGTTGAAGTTACTCGGCGGGTAACAGCATAAGATACGGTCTCTTTTTTGATGGGTCTTAGTCTCATTTTATTGCGATTATTGTCCACTTTTGCTGGTTGAAATACACCACGGCCGCGGTGATCTTAAGCACAGGTGATCTTAAGTACAATATCCAGCTATTACTCGACAATATACCTCTGCATTGCACTTGCACTACTGGTTTAGTTTATAGTCAGTTTTGCAATGCAATACAAGGTATAGCGTGGAGCTGTTTATCTGCACGCTAAATAATCTAACACGTAGTTAACACATTAATCATCAAAGACCAATATCAAAGGCAACCATAGTCACAATCTAAAAGATGTAACTTGTTAGCCAAAATAGCCGTATTATCATAGGAGCCTTCAACTTTTACCAAACTGGTCGTGGTTACTGACAAAAAGAAAGTTTCAGCATCAATTATTTCACGAGCTTTATTTCGATAAATTGTATTTTGATTAGTTGTGACGTTAACGCCAAGTAGCGTTAAACTCGATGGGTTAATTTCTTCTACTAAGGCCTTAAGCGTAACCTTGTCTTCAGGGGGCTGACGTTCTAAACGCGATACCATCACACGATCACTATCCATATAAGCGCGAATGTTGACGCGATCACCAAAGGCTAAGTCGTTGATTGAAAATTCTCGAAGTGCGGCATCACTGTGGTCGTGAAATAGCGTTGACGAATTTGTTTCAACATTAATTTCTAGTATCGAGAGCTCAGCATTGCTGACATTAATTGACTCTACATCGGCGTCAATTTCGATAAATGATTGTAGGCTAAAAACTATTTTGTCAGCGACTAAAATGTCGTCATCATTTAGAACACCATCAACTTTCACTTTCACATCAAGCCCAAGCGAAGAAGAACTACCATTGACGAAAACAGTCGAACTTGTCGTCGTTACAGGTAAGCTATCGACAGTAAAGTCAGTAGCTGAAATGAATTCTGTAATGAATCCACTCAATTCAAAATCGCAATTAAGGTTACACAGTTTATCACCGTCGTTATATCGGTTTCTATTGCGTTGACGTATTTGCAATTGGTCAAGAAAAAAAACATTTTCTGACAATGCTCTCATACTAGATGCCTCAACATACATGCCATTAGTTAATGCTAAGCCATTTAATTTCAGCATAGCACCCGAATAGTCGCACACTTGCGTACCAATATTGAAGCGCTGTAAATCAGGGTCAATCGCTTGTATTACTCCTTTAACTTGCATGTGCATGCCATTCATATATTGATTTTGTGTTCGTGTTATATAAGTTGCTTGTATTCTTTCTTGGTCTCGCCACTGACCGCTAACTTTGACTATGTTACCTATTGCCAACGTTGCAAATGATGCATTATTGATTACCGTTAACTCATCAACTAAAATAGTTCTGCCGAGTATAATTAGGCTGTTATTGTTTGTGTTAATGTTGGTAATAACACCTTCAACATCACTTTCAAAATGAATGTAACTTGCTGTAGTTGCGCCAGTGTTAGTATTAACACTCCCACGTATTGAAACCACCATTCCTACTTGCAGTTCTGCTAGGTTACTCGGTTCTGTATCGATCATGACTGTGGCGGCTGTCGTAGAAAAAGTAACGCCATTAGAAATAATACTGCCGAAGCCCGATATTGTTCCTACAGTAACTAAGTCAGTGCTTGGTTGTTCAATAGGAATACTGGGTTCACTATCACTGTTATTGCATCCCACTAATGTCAGTATGCATATAAAAATAAATGGTTTAAATTGCATGGTAATCGCTCTGTGTATCAAAAAAGTGATACTAACATTAAGGATTATTCGAGGTTATCTGAATGATATATATCAGGCTGAAGCCATATTAAAAGCTGCTTTTATGATTTTATGGTGTTAAAAAAAGGTGTTATTTAAGGGGAGCTATTTATGAGGTGTTATCGTTACCTGTAGGTACCTTGCCTTGCTGATATTCTATGATAAACGATCAAAGTCACTTAATATATATGGCTGGATTTTGTTAAAATAACCGGTATTTGTTAAGTGCAGGTTGATGATCTTTTATTGCCGCTATATCTGCTAATATTTCTTTAATTTTAGTGATTAAAATGTAAAGTTAAACACCATGACTTTTGTATTAGTTTTTACTAAACAGATAGATAAGAAAGATTGTCACTAAACTGATCAGCAGGGTTCTTAGACCACTTATTAACCAAGACACTCCAGAGACATGGCCTAAAAATATACCAAGAAAAAAAATTAATGTCATCGCAATAATGCTGGCCATTAACAGAGGTGGAAAAATTAACGAAAATCCAGCGTCGGCCAACCATAGCGGAGCAATAATTAATAAGGATATGACCAAAGGTGCCAAACCGTTAACTAGCGCAACAAAAATAGGTACCCAACGTGCTGCTTGTCCATGAGCGGTATTTTCCATGTTAACTAACATAATGTTTTCAAGTTCCACTAACGTGCGTTTAAGCTCTGCATGCTCACTGATATATGCGCTACTTAAACCACTAACTGCAAGCGCAATAGCCGCTCCTACACAAGCATTAATGGTGACAGTCAAACTGGTGATGGAACCAAGACTAAAACCGACAATGATGCCAAGCATTGTTAGCGCACCATCGAAGCCGTTAACCACAAAGTACCGCCGCATAATGTCTTGCGAGTTAGTGATCCTCAACAATAACGCAACCTGTTTTAAAGTGCTAATCAAAATGCTATTCCAGATTCATCGGTTACTTTTGTTGAGTGTCGTTTTGTACTTCGACAAAATCGATACTATGAACTGAGCCACTTACTGAAGTAATAGCAGCACAAATTGCATCAAAATCAATATGGTTAGCCTCTATTACCACTTCGGTTGTGGCTGTTTCTTCATCCATCTCGATTACAGTTAACGTCACATGATAGTCTTCACCTACCGACGCTAACACCTGACAAAATTCTAGCGCATTGGGTTGGTGGGGTTTTAGAATATCGAGTACCAAACGTTTAACGCGAACCATTAAACTAACTCCTAATGTTGACTATAATTATTCGTTATTTAATTTTTGGATGTCATCATTTATAACTATAGACTTATACATGATACTGTCAAATTATCGAATGCACGGGTAATGCTAAGATAATTTGAGTATAAAAAACACTAAAATGCACGTGGGTTCTTATGAGTCTGCCGACCTGATTTTTCATCTGCTGTGGCTTTACTTTGCTATATTCTTACTTTGTTATTTAGTGTGCTGTTTAGTTAGGTTTATTGAAGTGATGAAAATAAATTCTAGTGTTAAAACACACAACGCACAGTTGTACCTTTGCCTTTCGATGAGACAACATCTAATGTCGCATTAATATTAGATGCCCTATATCGCATGATTTGTATACCTATGCCTTGAGTAAACTTTGGATCATTGATGTCAAAACCTAGGCCATCATCAGTGATCTCTAAACCGGTGTTTTCTCCTTGCGCTTGTAGTTGCAGTGTTACCTTTCGGGCTTTAGCATGTTTTAAGGTATTATTAATGGCTTCTTGGGCGATGCGGTAGACTTGAGTCGCTACGACGGAATCTACAATGGTTAAATTTGAAGATAATTTTATTTTCTTTTTAATACCTGATGAATCAAATAATTTCATCATGGTGGTTAAGGCGCCTTGTAAGCCATGCGGAGGAAATAAAATAGGGGCTAAGGTATGACTAAAATCTCGAGTATCACCAATGGCTTGACTCAATTGTTCTATTATAAGGTCCATTGCTTGATTGTTTTTTATGTCACTTTTAGGCAAAGAGCGTTTTAAATTACTCGCCAGTAAGTTGATCCCAGTTAAACGTTGGCCTAAATTATCATGAATTTCATGGCCAATTTTTTCCTGCTCATAGGTGCTGATGTTAATTAAGGCTTTTTTTAATGCTTGAGGTTCGCTCAAGTCATTAATAATACCGATGTAAAGTGGTCGACCCTTGACCTTAGTTAAGGAGAGTGCGATGGGGAAATCAAGCGCATCTTTCCTAAATCCTATCAATTCTTTTTTCTCTAAAATCAAGGTAGACAGAGCCGATGATTCAAGGATCAGTGCTTGGCTAGTTAGCTGTTTAATATTGATTGAGGGAATTAATGCTTGAATGTTTTTGCCAATAATTTCTTTATTATTATAATTAAACATTGTTTGGGCTGAGTCATTAAATTCGGTAATCTTGCCTGATAAATCTAAAACAAGTATGGCTTCAAAAGCATAATTCATTATGGCGCTTAGCCGTGCTTCTCGCTCGTGTAACGCATGCGTGCGCTCTTGCACACATTGTTCCAATATTTGTTTTTGATGATGGCGCTCAGTAATGTCGACAAAAGTGATCACTACACCGTTAATATGATCATCTAAGGTGCGATAGGGCACTATTCGACGTAAATAACAGCGCTGCTTTTGACCTTTATGATGACTCCATACATCGGTTTCAATCGGGGTTAATGTTTCCAGCACCTGTTTTGCGTCAGTCATTAAAGCTTTATGAGATACATTGGCAGAAAAATTACTAATAGGACGACCAATATCACTTTCACGTAAGTTGAGCAATTCACTAATAGGAGAATTGAATAACATCACTTGCATGTCGCGATTAAGAAACACAGTGGCAATATCTGTGCTGGAAAGTAAGTTACTGATATCATTATAACCTCGTTCTAATTCTTCAACTTTATATTGTAATTCGGCATTAATGGTGTTGAGTTCTTCATTCATCGATTGCAGTTCTTCTTTAGAGGTTTCCAATTCCTCGTTGGCAGATTGCAACTCTTCATTCATCGACATGGCTTCTTCATTACTTACTTTTAGATCTTCATTGGAGTTTTCCAGTTCGTGAACCGTACTGTATAAATCTTCGCGAGTAGCGTTTAGTTCATACTCAAGTTGAGTGACTATGTTTGAGTTTGCTGCGCTGTCATTGTTTGCGATTAAATACGGACTAGGGGGATTCTTTTTAAGTGTATCTTCTACTGAAATATTTTGCGGCGAGCTATTTTGTAAAGGATGTTTGTCTTCAAAAGTGATCAGTAACAACTCAGTTGAAAGGTTTGGCTCATATACTGGGCGAACGGTAAGTGTACAAGTTACATAATGATTATTACGTTTTACTCTGGCTTGGTGATCTGCAATAGCCTGATTTTCTTTTTGCACGTAATTAATCGCTGAACGCATTCGGGCTCTGAGTCCTTCACGTAATAAGACTAATAGATCATTAGAAGGGGAGCCTTTTGGAAACTCAAGAAAATTAACCGTAGGGCCTTGATGGTGCAGTATTTCAAATGAACGATTAATCAACACGGCTGCTGGCGCATAAGCGGCAAGTAAATCACGATTAACCAAGTCACTATAACGAGAAGGTGAGTCAACTCTAAAATTATTGCTTATAGTACTTTGATCTATTGCGATATTTGGTGTTGGCATGCGGCTCACGGGTAAAGCCAATGAGCTTTTAATTGATGGTGTAATCTTTTTAAAAATACGCCACTTTTTGGATATAGTGGTAAATTGATGCTTATTTTTACCCAGAGACTCAGACGGGCCTAGCATTAAATAACTTGTCGTTTTCAGCGCAACATGAAATAAATCGAGCAGGTTAGCTTGCAGTTCTGGCTGTAAATAAATAAACAGATTACGACAGCTGATGAGATCTAGTCGAGAAAATGGCGCGTCGTTTATCAGATTTTGATTAGAAAAAATAATTTTTTCGCGAATGACTTTTTTAATTTGATAATCGCCCTTATTAGTCACGTCGAAAAAACCTGCTAAGCGCTCAGCAGAGATAATTTCAGCAATACTTTTAGCGTAGATGCCGCCGCGAGCAACATTGATTGACTTTTCATCAATGTCGCTGGCGAAAACTTGCAGGTTAATTTCTTTCTTCGCTTGGTCAAAAGCCTCAAACATTAATAAGGTGATGGTATAAACCTCTTCCCCAGTAGCGCAGGCAGGGATCCAAATACGAACAGGATTATCTACACTACTTCGCGCGACAAGTTCAGGAAAAACATGGGTTTGTAACGCTGTAAATGCCTCTTTATCACGAAAAAATGCGGTAACCCCAATCAATAAATCGTTGTTTAATGAGTTGGTTTCGGTTGGATTATTTTTCATAAACTGATGATAATCTTGTATTGTTTTGCTATGACACACACACATGCGTCGTTGAATGCGCCTCAATAACATATTTTTCCGATAGCCACTAAAATCATAACCTGTGCGGCTGTGCAATAATGACAGTATAGAGTACATGCAATTAAACACCTGTTGATCAGTTTGTTCAGCTTTACTTTGTAAATAGGGGTGGTTGGCAAACTCTGTTAACAAGATTGGCATGTTTTCAGGTCGGGCAATCACATCAACTAATCCGGTATTAATGGCGTTTATAGGCATTTGATTATAGGTAGTGCTAGCTGGGTCTTGAGCTATGATCATGCCACCTGCAAGTTTTATATCACTAAAACTTAATGTGCCATGACTGCCAGTGCCAGACAAAATGATGGCAACACAATGTTCACCTTGATCTAGCGCTAAAGAACGTAAAAAATATTCAATCGCAACCCACTGGGTGCGACTTTTAACGTTTGGTGAAAGGTGCAGGTGCCCGCCACTGATAAAAAGCAGTTTACCGGGAGGCAGTATGTAGACATGATCCCCTTGCACTTGCATATTTTCACTCGCTTCGCAAACCGGCATAGCCGTTTTTTTGGAAAGTAACTCTGGCATCAAGCTGTTATGTGTTGGGTCTAAATGAGGTAATAAAACAAAGGCTATATTACTGTCATTTGGCATATGAGCAAAGAAGGTACTAAATGATTCAAGCCCGCCAGCAGAAGCGCCAATACCGACAATCAGCTTAGGTTTAGTTGCATTTATTCCTGACATGTAGCACCTAGTTTCGGTGGAAAAGTGAGTGTGATCTAAAGTGATTTATTTTAAGTGTTGTGCTAAGAATAAAAATATTTTTATATCTATTTTTTATTCAGCTGAAATGACTTCTAAACTCCAGATTATTGCTGAGCGCGTTAGCTCTAAACCAGAGCTTAAGTGGAACTTGTCTTTGATGTGACGCCGGTGGCTTTCAATCGTTTTTACGCTAACATTGAGTAATTTGGCAATTTTTGTTGTTGTGATGCCTTGTCCAATAGCTTCAAAAACCTGTAGTTCTCTGTCGGTCAGTATCTGTATGTTGATAGCATTTTTAGAGGTTATTGTTCGTGATGGGTTTTTACGTATTTTTTCAAGAATTTCTGCTTTAACAAAAATTTTATTTTTCATTACTTGTCTTATGCCAAGGAGTAATTTTTGAGCTGAGTCTTGTTTATTGATATAACCTAGCGCACCACAATTTAATGCTCTTTCTGCATACAATTCATCATCGTGCATTGATAAGACGATAATCCCCATTTGTGGTCGCCAAGCATGAAGTTGTTTGATTAAATCCAGACCATTACCGTCGGGCAATGATAAGTCAACAATAGCAACGTCTGCTGTCAGGGTAGATCGCATGTTAAGTGCGTCATAGACATTGGCGGCCTCACCACAAATGTGCATATCTGCTTCACCGTCAACCAACTGACGTAGCCCTTGGCGAACGAGTTCATGATCGTCAACAATAAAAATGTTTTGTACTTTTAGTCCAGACACTTGACCCACTCCTTAACAATATTGTACTTATTGTTTTTGCCCATATCAGCAAGTTATTTTCGCCATTTATATCAAGTTTTAGCGTAAATATTTTGTAGTTTCAATGGCTTGATTCTCATTAAAAATCAGCATTAGCTATAAGTATCGCTAATGTAAATACATTATAACTTTAAAACACTAAAACAACTTTAAACAGAATAATACGAAATTGAACTGATAAATATCAGCGTGTAAATTAATAACTGGGATTAGCATTATGTTGATGAATTAACCCAAGCAGTAATGACCATATTACGAAAAAAAAGTTACGAAAAAATAGTTATGAAAAGTAAATTTATAATTTTGTAATATTAAGGAACCCAGATGTCAGACATTAATGTTAAAGGTATTAAAGTAAAAGAGGACAATAAGCAGCAATCAGTTGATGTAAATCAACAACCTAGAGCCTTAGTCGCTATTCCTGATAATCTGCCGGTATTGCCGTTACGAAATCTAGTTTTATTCCCTTACAACGTTAATTCTATTTCTGTTGGTCAAGCGCGCTCATTGAAATTGCTCGAGGATGTGGCCGCAGGTAATAACTTATTGGCAACCCTTGCTTATAAAGATCAAGACGTTGAAGAGCCAGCACCTTTAGATCTTTATCAAGTGGGGTGTATTGCACAGATATTGCGAATTTCAAAGGGTGAAAATAATCACTCCACAGTATTGTTACAAGGGCTTGATAAATTTTCGGTTGACGCTTGGCTGAGCGAAAAGCCCTATTTACGGGCAAAAATTCATCTTGTTACTGATATTGAACCAGAAGCAGGAGATATTGAAGCACAAGCAATACGCAATAATTTGTTAAAGTCGTTTAGCGAATTAATTAACATACTTTCATATTTACCTAAATCATTAGTGAGTGCATTAAGCCAAACAGAAGATTGTCGTCAACTGGTTTATTTAGTCAGTTCGAGTATGCGAATGAACATGGCTGACGCTCAAGACATACTTAATATGAAAGATGTTGTGGCAAAAATGCTTAAACTAACCGATCTTATCCAACACGAAATGAAGGTACTTGAGCTAGGTAAGAAAATACAAAGTTCAGCCCATGGTGAAATGGACAAGGCACAACGTGACTATGTTTTGCGCCATCAAATTAAGGCTATGCAACGCGAATTGGGTGAAGAAGATAGCCAACAAATTAAAATAGAGCAATACCTTAAGAAAATCGAAACCAGTGGTATGTCAACCGAAGCAGAAGAGCAAGCAAGGCAGGAAATTTCTCGTTTAGAACATATCCCACAATCATCTTCAGAGTCGGGCGTGATATTAACTTATCTTGATTGGTTACTCGCGTTACCTTGGAAAAAAACGACGGAAGACACGCTTGATATTAAACAGGCAGAGAAAATTCTTAATGAAGACCATTATGGCTTGGAAAAAATAAAACAGCGCATTTTAGAGTACTTGGCGGTCAGGCAGCTGCGGCAGAAAAGATTATTAACTAAACCATTAGATGAGAGTGCATCGTCACCCCATATTCGCCGAGAACGAGAAGGCGTTATTCTTTGTTTTGTCGGGCCTCCCGGTATTGGAAAAACGTCATTAGGACATTCAATAGCACATGCCTTGGGACGTAAGTTGGTTAGTATCAGTTTAGGAGGCATTCGTGATGAGGCTGAAATTCGGGGCCATCGTCGTACCTATATTGGTGCGATGCCGGGTCGGTTTATTAAAGCATTGCGCGACGTGGGGACGAATAATCCGGTTATATTGTTAGATGAAGTTGATAAAATTATTGGCGATCAGCGCGGTGATCCTGCGTCGGCGCTACTTGAAATTTTAGATCCAGAACAAAATAGCGAATTTCGTGATCATTATCTTGAAGTCGCTTTTGATTTTAGTCAGTTAATGTTTATTGCCACGGCTAATCAACTCGATAACATTCCTGGGCCGTTACGAGATAGATTAGAGGTTATAACCTTGTCGGGCTATACCGATGATGAAAAATTTCATATTGCGAAGCGTTATTTATTACCTCGACAATTACGAGAAAATAGCTTACGGGTTAAAGAGTTAACTATAAATGACGCGGCGATGCTGACACTTATTCGTCAATACACCCGAGAAGCGGGTGTACGTAGTTTGGATCGACGTTTAGGCGCTATTTGTCGAAAATTAGTGATAAAAATTGCCACAAAAAGTGGTCAATCGCTCACTGTTGATAACGCTATGTTGGAAGAATTAATGGGTAAACCGCCGTTCTCTTATGATCTCGCCGAACGTACTGAGCGCCCAGGCGTAGCAACGGGTTTGGCGGTAACCGCTGTTGGGGGCGATATATTATTTATTGAAGCTAGCGCTATGCCAGGTAAAAAGGGTTTGACCATTACCGGACAATTAGGCGATGTAATGCGAGAGTCAGTTGAAGCAGGGTTAAGTTACGTAAGATCCCAAGCCAAGCAATTAGGTATTGCTGAAGATTTTTTTGAGCACACTGATATTCATGTTCATGTACCCGCTGGGGCAACACCAAAAGATGGGCCGTCTGCTGGCGTTGCTATCATTACCGCGTTAGTGTCGTTATTAACTAATAGGCCTATTTTTCATCATATTGGCATGACGGGCGAAATTACCTTACGGGGTTTAGTGTTACCTGTGGGGGGGATAAAAGATAAAATTTTGGCCGCACACCGCGCCGGTTTAACCACAGTTATTTTACCCAGTAAAAATGAGAAAGACTTGACTGATTTACCTGAGTCAATTCAGAAAGAAATGCGTTTTGTGTTGGCTGAACATGTCGATACTGTATTAGATGAAGCATTAACAAAGCCGATTCAATAGGGTGTTTAAGGGTTGACGGACTAAAGTCCGACCGACAAAAAAACACCCAACGTTAGAGGAACACCCGTAGGGTTTATGTAGGTCTTATGTAGGATGGACTTTAGTCCGTCAAGTTAAATGAAATTTAACCTTCATTGGCATAACTGCCAAGCAATAAAAATAATCCCGTTGCAGATGTTGGTTAACACATCAGGTTAATTGCCAGTTTAACGGCTGACGGACTAAAGTCCGACCGACAAAAAATCACCCAACGTTAGATGAACACCCCTAGGGCTTATGTAGGTTTTATGTAGGATGGACTTTAGTCCATCAAGTTAAATGAAATTTAACCGTCATTGGCATAACGGCCAAGCAATAAAAATAACACCGTTGCAGATGTTGGTTAACACATCAGGTTAATTGCCAGTTAAATGGTTGACGGACTAAAGTCCGACCTACAAAATTAGATGAACACCCGTAGGGTTTATGTAGGTCGTATGTAGGATGGACTTTAGTCCATCAAGTTAAATGAAATTTAACTGTCATTGGCATAACTGCCAAGCGATAAAAATAATCCCTATTGTATATTTTGGCTAACCCATCAGGTTAATTGCCGGTTTAACGGTTGACGGACTAAAGTCCGACCTACAAAAAAATCGCCCAACGTTAGATTGAACACCCCTAGGGCTTATGTAGAGTTTATGTAGGATGGATTTTAGTCCATCAAGTTAAATGAAATTTAACTGTCATTGGCATAACTGCCAAGCGATAAAAATAATCCCTATTGTATATTTTGGCTAACCCATCAGGTTAATTGCCTGTTTAACGGTTGACGGACTAAAGTCCGACCTACAAAAAAATGGCCCAAGTTTAGAGGAACACCCGTAGGGTTTATGTAGGCCTATGTAGGATGGACTTTAGTCCGTCAAGTTAAATGAAATTTAACCGTCATTGGCATAACTGCCAAGCAATAAAAATAACACCGTTGCAGATGTTGGTTAATACATCAGGTTAATTGCCTTTTTAACGGTTGATGGACTAAAGTCCGACCGACAAAAAATCACCCAACATTAGATAATCGCAATAACTTGCCTAACAAACTAAGGTAGATAAATAGCGCTTAGATAAAAAACAACAACGTAATTTTACAATAACTCATTGAATTATAAGTTTAATTATATAATGGTTTATTCTAAATCGGCCTAAGAATCGAATATCTGCGTTGCTTTCAGGTGTTATATGACAAACCTTAGCATTATTGATTTTTATCTCATTATCGTTATTTTGTCGGCTAATTTATAATTTGGTGATTTATTTTGCTGATGCTGCTATTTTTTCGATATCAGTATTAGGATTTTTGATCGCATTTTTTGTAGTATAAAAAATTTCACAGGCGACTTCTTGTCCTCTGATCACCCGTTTCCCCTTCAGTGGACCATGGGTTTCGGTAACTAGGGTGTATTGGCTTTCTTGATGATGTTCGTCATAACAAAAGATTAATACCCAGTCTAAAGTTAAGTTAAGCTTATGGGCGCGCTGAGTATTAGAATACATGGCAGTAAAATGCCAATTTTCTTTATTAAGATGCATTAAAGGTAACCAAGGCTTGTTTTCTGGATTAAAACGTTTTGGTGTGATTACAGGCAGTTCTCCTGCTTTTGCTTTTTTACGATATTGTGCATCAATATTGAAAATTAGCTCAATACTGGGCTTAGCCTCAATGGGCTGGTGGTGAGTTGGTATGGGTAATTGACGGGCACCAAAACATTGAGCAAACCAAGCTTTAATAGCTTTTTTTCGTTTTACGCCTATCCCTTTAACATTATCTAATTGACCTTCAAATATCGCATTTTCAAAAGCTTCTAAGGTGTCGACATGTAAGGTGTCGTGAATACGTTGAGCCATCTCTCGACCAAGGGTTGGAATAACTTGAAATAAATCGATGGGATTGGTATTTCCTCTGAGATTATCTAATCTCGTCATATGTCCCATGGTAATATAATCATTAATTGAACGGGCGATACCAAGGCCAATATTGGGTAACTGAGTTAATCCTTTGACACCACTGTTTTTAAAAAGTTGTCTGAGATCTTGTGGTAATGCCTCAATGGTGATTGCCGCTTTTAGATAAGCTTGACAGCGAAATGGATTGGCGTGTTGCTCTTTAAGCAAAAATGAGATTTTTCGCAGGTTTTTGGCTACCTCATGATTAAAAGATAACATGGTTTATTCCTTATCATAAAGCTCAGCTTCCATGGATTTAGCACTGAGTAGCTAAAGTTTATCTGGACTGATCCCCTAGTCCAGATAAATAAATTTTCTGAGTGATACCAATTCTATTAAGCTATTGCTCACTTGTGCTGGTTTAAATAGCCCAAGGCTTTATTGCTCACATTGAGCCGAGTACTTAGATTTTTTCTGGAACTAAACACCTGTGCTCTTAATACCAACAGTTCGCTATTGATCAATTGAGCACCTTACCTACACGGATGTAGATACTTATGTTTAGTCTGAAACAATAAATATGACCCTTAATATAACCCCTTGAATTATTTTTCTGTGCGCAACAAGATCACAAACATAATAGAGCGAGTATTAATCTACTTTTACTTCTATTTTTTTGTGCTTTTCTGCGACGAGTTTAGGCACAATAACTTCTAATACACCGTTATGGCAATGCGCTTCAATTTTTTTTGCATCTTGGGCATCAGGTAAATTGAAACTACGATAAAAGCTTCCGTATGAACGTTCGAGTCGATAGTAATTTTCTCGTTTATCTTCCGCTTTGCTTTCTCTTTTTCCTTCAATCACTAAATTACCATTGTCCATGGAGACATTAATGTTTTTAGGATCAACGCCAGGAATATCGGCTCTGATTATATAGCGATTGTCTTGTTGCTCTATATCCGCAGAAGGTTGCCAAACATCAGTCAGTAAATCTGAACTCCGGCTATTCATCGGAAACCCCTGACCAAAAAATCGATCAATTTCGTTAGATAATTGCGAAAACAAGGGCAGTTGTGGTCTTGTTGATAATGGTTGATGTTTAAATAATGTCATGATTTTTATCTCCGTACAGTGTTATAACGCCACAGCGTAATAGTTGCTGGCGTTATAAGTTAATAAAAATTTCTATATAGCTTTTACAAGCTCATGCATTAAATAGTCGTTGTCATAATCAATAGGTACATTGAGTAAAACAGACAATACCGCTGCTATTCACCACGATATTATCACCAAGTTATATTGGCGATCCTGATAAATGTCATTTATATGAAGTTTTTTGGCGTGTCATTTTGTGTGTAGATAGAGAGGTAAATGAGGCGTTGATTCTTACCTTTATCTTGGCAATTTTATTAATCCAGCGAGCAAGTTTACTGGGTATTGCTCTACTTTTTGATGAATAACACTTATTTTTTCATCGTTAGTGACCATTAACTGATCTATCTCAGCTACTTGTTAGAAAAAGTAGAGATAAATTAACCTGTGCATTATTAATTAGATGTTAGGTTTATAAAGTAGTTGTTCTTTTTTGAATCGGTGTCGAGGAGTTGTTATGAAATATTTACTTTTTTGTTGCTTTACTTTAATCGCTATTAGTCTGAGCAGTTGTGACTTAGGTCCTGATTCACCCAGAGGCTTTAGTTTGCCAAAAGGTGATATTGCTAAGGGAGCGATGGTATTAACAAAATACCAATGTTTAGCTTGTCATAATCTCAATGGTGTGGAACAAGCTGAAGGTATAAATAACCCTGATTTAAATGTACGTTTAGGAGGTAAATCAACCAAGGTAACAACGTATGCCGAACTTGTGACCAGTGTTATTAATCCTTCACATAAACTATCTAAAGGTTATGCCCTTACCGCTATTGCTGTTGACGGAGAGTCTAAAATGAGCAATTTTAATGATGTGATGACGATAACAGAGTTGGTTGATTTAGTAACATTTTTACAACCTCATTATGAGTTGGTGCCTTATAGAAGAACTGACTATCAATTTTATCACTATTAAAAATACAGGTTATTAAAAAGGGTAAATAACATGCATAAACTTTTATATTTAGTTGGCGTTGACGGCAGTGAATGGAGTAACAGAGCTGTTGAACGAGCGGTTCATCTTGCACAAAAAACAGGTGCAAGTGTTAAATTAGTGTATGTGATTACTTGGCAAGAATTTCAGCCAATGATGATTGAGGGTGTTGCGCCACCTCCGCTTGATAAAAAACAAATAGAACATGATGTGCATGAAAAAATTTTACAACCCTCGATTGAAAAATTTAAAGCAGAAAAGGTTGATTTGAGCAGTGAATATATCTGGGGTGAGCCTGTTGACGCATTACTTCAACAGGTAAATGATTATCACGTTAATATGCTCTTTGTTGGTCGGCGAGGTCGATCGCGCTTTGCTGATATATTACTGGGTAGTGTGGCGAATAAACTGGCACATTGTGTTGGTGTGCCTATCGTTTTAGTTCCATAGTTCCATAGTTCCGTAGTTCCATAAGTTCATAAGTTCATAAATCCATAAATCCATAGCTCCATAAGTCTATAAGTCCTAATTTCTTGAACTTTAATAAAGATAAACTTTTAGCAAATAGAACATGCCAAAAAATTAAGCTGCTAGTCGTGGGTTTTTATTGTTGATAACTCAAGGTAATAAACCCATATCAATATAGAATGTTATGCTTTACTGCTCGGTATCTGGATTCAAGTGCGCGAAATTAACCAGTCACTGCAGGTATATGTTCTGTTATAAACAATAATTTTAATTACAGTTAAAATTTATTCAGCACGTAAGGCAAGCACAGGTTCAAGTTTAGCGGCTTTTTCTTGGCTGTTTAATGCAAAGTTTACTGTTTCAATATTATGGTTTACTAGGTAATGTTATTAAGGGGAGTTAACCCCTTGTCAAAAGAGATTAACGTTAATATTATAATAATGAGTAAAGATAATAGCGTGTGTTTTTCTACTATCCTTTGGTTGTTTTGTCTGTTGATTTAATAAGACCGCTGATCAGCTCCATGGGTAAAGGGAAAATAATAGTAGAATTTTTCTCGCCAGCAATTTCTGTTAAGGTTTGTAAATAACGTAACATAATCGCATCAGGCTCTTTGGCCAGTTGATTTGCGGCTTGGGTCAGGTGAGTTGACGCCTCTAATTCCCCTGTGGCATGAATAACTTTGGCTCGACGAGTTCGCTCTGCTTCGGCTTGTCTGGCAATAGCGCGGATCATAGTTTCATTTAAATCAACGTGTTTAATTTCAACATTAGACACTTTTATGCCCCAACTGTCGGTTCTGACATCTAAAATGGTTTGAATATCGGCATTTAACATATCTCTATTTGCGAGCATTTCGTCTAATTCATGTTGCCCTAACACCGAACGTAAGGTGGTTTGTGCAAGTTGAGACGTTGCCTGTAAATAGTCTTCGACATTGATAATCGCTTTTTGTGGGTCAATAACTCGAAAATAAATAACCGCATTAACTTTTACTGAGACATTATCGCGGCTAATAACGTCTTGGCTAGGTACATCCATCACCACGATACGTAAATCAACTTTTACCATTTGTTGGATAAAGGGAATAACAAGAATAAAACCAGGCCCTTTCACTTTATAAAATCGTCCAAGTAAAAAAACTACCCCGCGTTCATATTCTCGTAAAATTCTAAAAGCACTGAAAAAAAAGGCAATAAGTAAAAAAATAATTGAGCCGGTGAATAATTCTGAATTATTAAATAGTGAAGTCATTATCTTGCTCCTTAGTTGTTGTGTTGATTGCTGGCGCTAAAACAAGGGTTAGGCCATTAATTGCTTGCACTTGTACCTGTTGACTTTTTTTTAAGGCTAGAGGGCTGCTAGCCGCCCAACGCTCGCCATTAAAGAGCACATAACCCTTATCAGTGAAGTCATTTTCCACCGTAACCCAAGCATTAATTATTTCTTCTTGACCACTGACGATTTTATTTTTTCGTGCTCGGTAGATAAAACCCAAGGCAAAGACAATAAAGAGTGCAGAGACAAAAGCAAAACTGGCAATTAATGGCAGTGAAACTTTAAATTGCTCAAGTTTAGTGTCGAATAAAAATATCGAGCCTAAAACAAATGCGCTAATACCACCGAGGCCAAAAATACCAAAACTTGGTATCAGTGATTCCATCACCATGAGTGTTACGCCTAACAATAGTAGGGCAATACCCGCAAAATTCAGGGGTAATAACTGCAGGGCATATAAAGCGATAAGTAATGATATACCGCCGATGATACCTGCTATGCCGACACCAGGGCTGTAGAATTCTAATAACAAACCATAAATACCCAGTAGCATTAAAATATAGGCAATATTAGGGTCGGTAATGGTGGCAATAAATTGGCTACGCCAGTCTGGTTTTTTACTCAGTAGTTCAGCACCTTGTAAGGATAATTTAATATTTTGCTGTTTTATCGCTACCTGCTGACCCTCTAGTTTATTTAATAACACTTGTGGCGACTGAGCGATTAACGTGATGACATTTTCTTTTAGTGCTTCTTTCGCTGTTAACGTTGCCGCTTCTGTAACGGCTTTTTCAGCCCATAGTTCATTACGAGAACGTAATTGTGCGAGTGAACGAATATAGGCAATGGCATCATTTAAGACCTTTTTCTCCATCGCAGAAGGTGCGTTTTTTTGTGCCTTATCTTCTGCTGGTGGCGTCATCGGCCCAGCAATATTAACTGGTGTCGCAGCGCCCAGAGTGGTGGCGGGAGCCATAGCAGCAATATGGCAAGCATAAAGTATGTAAGTACCTGCACTCGCTGCGCGTGCTCCTTGTGGGTAAACTAAACAGGCGATTGGAATAGTAGAATTTAAGATACTTTTATTAATGTCACGTAGGCTGGCACTTAAGCCACCAGGAGTATCGAGTGTGATAATAATTAAAGGGATGTTACTGGCCATATTAGCACTGTTTATTTCTCGCACTAAATAGTCACTAACGGCAGGCCCAATAGCACCTTTGATGGTTAATAATGGCACAACCAAAGTGTTTGCATTAATACTTATCTCTTGCTGAGCGCTATTGGCTACTGGCTTTAAATACGGCGTTTCTGCTGTTCCTAAGGCATGCATTGAGAGCAAAGCACAATATAAAATCAAGAATATTCCGCACAATTTACACATAACAGTTTCCATTAATCGCTGAATTATGAGCTTAGTTGTACTTGGTCAATATCTCTAATTTGTGTTGGAAAATGCTGATAAAGATCAGTAACTCTTAGTTGTTAACGAAAAATAACGCCTTTATTCAAGGTGTTTTAATGCTTGTGAAATAATAAATGCTGCTGATAAAACGTTTTAAATGGCGTTTTTTTCATTAAGACATCCTTATTATTTACCGTTTTAAGCTGACAGGATAATAAAAAAAGTGAAGCTACGAACTGGCTTGGTTTAGAAAATTTAGCATTAATGGATGATGAAAAAAATAATGTCATAGATGATTACTTTATCGCTAAAGAAAATCAATTGGTCTGTAAACAAGAGATGAAGATCTTTATGGCGACATTAAATAAAGATCTTGCGATGGCAGATGGTTTATTTTACATCGTAAATGCTAGCTTTTCTCGTTTAATGGTATAGCACTCTTCCTCTATGTCGGGGTAATGGCGACACCATTAATGTTATAAATAAACTAGGCGCGGTAAGTCAAAGGGAGTCGGTTATCAAAGGCATTCAAGTTAATTTAAAAAAAGTGATATTAAAACCGTGATATACATTAGTGGCTCATATCTGCTCTTACAAATATGAATTCAGCTTTTGCCACAGGCTGTGTGAAAAATATCAGAGTAAATTTTTTATGCGACGCTACGTGAATTACCAGATGGTTTTACCTCAAACGTACTACAGAATTTAATCTATGGAGCCTTTTTACGTTGATATTATCCAATTACGCAAGTTCGAAATAGTTTTCACACAGGCTGGCCACAAAGCGGTCTAAAATTTGAGATTAATGAATTTCAATATTACGCTCACTATTTCCAGAGAAAGCAGACATAAGCAGTATATTTTTATCTCGTTATCGCCCCACCCGGAAAAATAGTTGCTTTGTGATGCATACTCAATCAAACATTATAAGGCCGCAGTGGCCCATAAGCCGCTGCGGATTGGATTGGCTAAGCCCACCATAACCAAGTTGCGCATCCCACCACTAGATGCAAAGAAATGGTTTCACAAATGGCTGGCCATATATTACTCGGATTAAAACTCTAGGCAGATTTTGCCGAAATGCTTGCCAGACTCTTGGTAGCGGAACGCGTCAGCGATCTCTTCCAGCGCAAATGACCGGTCAAGGATCGGGTGCATATCGTTTGCTTCAATCGCGCGGATCATTTCTTGCTGATGGTCTCGGCTGCCTACAATCAGTCCTTGCAGACGGACTTGTTTCGCCATCAGTTTTGCGGTTGGAATATCCCCAGCCCAGCCAGTCAACACCCCAATGAGCGAGATATGGCCACCAATGCGAACGGCATCAATAGATTCTGGCAGAGTGCTAGGGCCACCCACTTCAATAACGTGGTCGACGCCCTTGCCACCAGTCATTTCCTGAACCTTAGTGCCCCAGGCCGGTGTAGTTTTGTAATTGATGGTGTGGTCGGCACCCATCGCGGTGAGCCGTTCCAGTTTTTCGTCTGAAGACGACGTAGAAATAACCCGAGCCCCCATCATTTTGGCAAATTGCAGTGCAAAGATAGACACACCACCGGTGCCCATCGTGAGCACGGTATCGCCTGCTTTCAGCCCACCATCAACAACAAGCGCTCTCCATGCGGTTAAGCCTGCGGTGGTCAATGTGGCGGCTTCTGCATGGGTGTAGCCTTTAGGGGCGTGTGTGAACCAGTTCGTTGGGCGGACAACTTGCTCGCAGGCGTAACCATCTTGGCCATCGCCGGGTGTGGTACTGAAGTTTCCAATAAGAGCGGGGCCAGTTAGCCAATCAGGGAAGAATGTCGACACTACAGGGTCACCAATCTTAAATTCGCTGACACCCTTACCGATGGCTTCTACAATGCCGGCGCCATCAGCCATGGGGATGCGGTTGTCTTCGGTCGAGATGGCTCCGACAACTACTGCATAATCGTGAAAGTTGAGAGAACAGGCTCGAATACGTACTCGAATTTCGCCAGGCCCCGGCTCACCGGGTTCCGCGCTATGGTTAAGTTTGAGCTGGTCAAGACCGCCCGGTGTAGAAAGGGTTATGCTTTTCATATCAAGTCCTTTAATTATTTCGTGTATAGGGAATGTATAGGGAATATATAGCAGAGTTAGTGCTACAGCTGTTCTCAGCATTGAGCAACAAGCTGTCTACCTTATGTATACTGGGTGATCAGTGTAGTCTTTGTTGGTTCCGCCGTACATAGTCGTTGGAGTATAGGTAGAATAAAAAGTCATTTTTCATAAGCTTTAAAATATACTTTAGCGTAAGTTTTATAGATTATATTGTCGTAGTCATCTAAACCTGATTTAGCCAATGGGTAAGCCGGACGTGTGAATAGGGTCGTGTCTTGCTTTTTGCCTTTTAGTTCGCTAAAAATTTGTAGGTTTGTAAGCCGTTACGGGGGCGAAAGCACCTTAGCGAAATCGTCCAAGCAGTACATGAACATTCAAATCGATTTTGTAGGCGAGGAACTTTGATTTTTCTTTTTGAAGAAAGCGCGCGTAAATGGGGACAGTATAAACAGATTAATAGGGCAAAATTTCTATGGCGCTTTGCCCCCCTTAGCGCCACAGGATAAGAAAGTTATGGCAGCTTTATTTCTTCTGTGCGCACTAAGTTGTCAATTTTAGTAGACTTCATTATTAAACTTGTAAGATCAAGTTTCGCCTAATTCATTTTATACCTTCGATAATAGCTATTATTATTGACTAACCCAAATACTGTATTTCATTTAACAACTTTTTATTACATTCGAGGTTTTGGTCACAAGTAATATTGGGCAGTCGAGTTCCTGTTGATGTAATTCGTTTTTAAATTCAGTTAACATATAGCCTAATAGGGAGTTTCTATGTATTGTAGTGACGGTTATAACTTCAATATTGTCAGATGAAGTAGAGTCCAAATTTTTAAGAGGGGTTGTTTCAAATACTTTATGCAATGAGGGCAAGTTGTTTTCATTATAGGCTTCAGTTAGCTGTGCTTCTTTAAGCCAACTTGCCATTTTGATAGGGTGGCTTTCGTGGACTTTAGTCAACCAAGTATCTGCATTAGTATATCTTTGCCTTGAAAAAAATTTTGTCCTAATAAAAATGCGGCGTTTGGCTGGCCCTTTCTCGATGCTCGCTGTAACCAGTTTACACCATCATCAAAGTCATAAATCTCTTCGTCAGTTAATAGTAGCATTCCCGCTCTGTATTCTGCTTCGCCTAGCCCAGGTATACCTGCTTTTTTATAAAAATTAAGCACCCTAGCTTTATCAATTTCAGTACCAAAACTATAGTGATAAAACTTTGCAAAATTATACATGGCATTTTTATGGCCACGATTTTAGGCTTTTTTAAATGACTTAAAGTAAGTCAGACATTCACTGGTCTTGCATTCAGATATTTGTAGCGCGGAGGCATTAAACGCTGAAGTTAAGGCAGTAATTATTATCGTTACAACTAATTTTTTAACATGTAATTTACTTATTAATGTTTAATTTATCTGTTATACAACCTTCTTCTTACTTGGTTTTAATTGAAGTTACTGCAACGTTTTAACTAAATGTAGACTATAGATAATAGCTTTATAATGAAATGTTAGATTGAAGTTAGTATGCTAGTTGTTATCACACCCAACTCCCTGATCTAAAATGAATATGGCCTCTACTTTATATTATATTTACGACCCTATGTGCAGCTGGTGTTGGGGTTATGCACCTACTTGGAAGCGACTGCAACAAGAACTTGCGCCACATATTGATATTATCTATGGGCTTGGTGGTTTAGCACAAGATTGCGATGAAATTATGCCAGACGAAATGCAACATTTTTTACAGCAAACTTGGCGAAATATCTCTGGGCAACTTGGTACCGCATTTAATTTTGATTTTTGGCGTGATTGTCAGCCAAGGCGCTCTACCTTTCCGGCTTGTCGCGCTGCACTTATCGCAAGAGCCAGCAATAAAGAACAAAGCATGCTGACCGCTATTCAGCATGCTTATTATTTACAGGCCAAAAATCCATCGGATATCGATACCTTATATAAGTTAGCGATTGAAATTGGCTTGGACGGCAATGATTTTTTGCAACAAATGAACAGCCAGCAACTTGATAAGGCTCTGAAA
This sequence comes from Colwellia sp. MB3u-4, assembly GCF_014077065.1. Classification (NCBI taxonomy): domain Bacteria; kingdom Pseudomonadati; phylum Pseudomonadota; class Gammaproteobacteria; order Alteromonadales; family Colwelliaceae; genus Colwellia; species Colwellia sp. MB3u-4. The sequence continues at coordinate 320,959 of NZ_JACGVE010000079.1, forward strand.
AAAGAAATCAGCCAAATGAGTGTGATGCCTATTAACGGTTTTCCTGCGTTAGTTTTAGTTAACAACCAATCGCTTATCAATATTCCCATTGATTATAAAGATTGGCGCAATAGTTATGCGTTAATCATGGCGAAAATTTAGCTTCAAAATTTTTAAAATTAACTGCTCAACTTTGTATCAATAGAACTGTCCTAAAAGGTTTAAGTTTTTCCTCCTTGTTTTCTCATTGTTTCCTTCCTGTAAAAAATAAAATAATTTTCAGGGAGGAAAGCAGGAGGACGGCAGGAGAGGTAAAAACGCTGACTTTTTAGGAGGTATTTCATACTAGTCTATATTGCCTGACTAAATTTTAAATCAACTTGATGTAAATACAGTAAATAGCCGTTAAAATACTGTTTTTTTGTAGTATGATGTGGCTATAAAAAAAAGACTATTCTTTGCTTTTTAAAAGTAAAAATAACAGCAAAATAAGGTTTCCTATGACATACGCAGCAATTACCGGTTGGGGCAAATGCTTACCGCCCGCTATTCTTACCAATGATGATTTAGCAACGTTTTTAGAAACAGATGACCAATGGATAACTTCTCGCACCGGCATGAAAGAGCGAAGAATTTCTCATGTTACCGTCAGTGAGTTAGCCCATGTTGCCTGTGCGCGAGCATTAGCTGCTGCAGGTAAAACTGCCAAAGATGTTGAATTGATTGTTTTTGGCAGCACCACCTTTGATCAGATTTGTCCTAACGCAGCCTCCAATGTTCAGCGTTTACTAGGAGCTGAGAATGCCGCTTGTATGGACGTTAGTACCGCTTGTACTGGTGGCATGTATAGCCTAAGTGTTGCAACGTCTATGATAAAAAGTGGCGTGGTTAAATCAGCGCTGGTTATTGGCGCTGAAACTATTTCGCCCATTATGGACTGGAGTAATCGTGATGTTGCTGTCTTATTTGGTGACGGTGCAGCAGCGCTTTACTTGGAAGAAAGTGCAGAAGAAACTGGCGTTATAACGCAAGCTTTAGGCTGTTATGGCGAATCTCGAGATATTCTTGCTGTTGAAGGTTGGGGCATGAAATATGCCAATAAAGGACGTTTGCTTGGGCAGTCTAATTGGGCGTTTTTAGGCCCAGAAATATTTAAAAAAGCGGTTTCAGGTATGGCGCAGGCTTGTGAAAAAGCACTAGCACAAGCGCAACTTAGTGCTGACCAAATGGCCAGTGTTGTTCCTCATCAAGCAAATTTACGTATTATTGATACCCTAGTTAAACGTCTTAAAGTGGACAAAGAAAAGGTGTTTATCAACATTCATAAATACGGCAATATGTCAGCGGCAACCACCTTAGTGGCCTTTGTCGAAGCGATAGAAGAAGGCTTTATTGCAAAGCAATCTTATGTGTTGCTTCCGGCCTTTGGTGGTGGTTTAACATGGAGCGCTCATGTGGTGAAATGGGGTGATAGAACGCACGCTTTATCAACGACCGATGTTGACTTACCTGAATGTAAGCAGTCTGGCTTGGAATTAGTTCAAGACATTATTGCTGGCAAATCTTTGTAAAAAATAAATTTTTGTTCATCAGCCAACACTACTTTGAGTTGGCTGATAGCTATAATAAGGATACCTATGCGCTTTTTATCTCGTCGGTTAATTTTGCCTAATGATTTAAATTATGCCAATTCACTCTTCGGCGGCAGGGCATTAGCTTGGATTGATGAGGAAGCTGCTATATATGCCATTTGCCAACTAGAAACAAACTGTTTGGTTACTAAGCATATTGGCGCAATAAACTTTGAATCGCCGGCACAACAAGGTGACATTGTTGAGTTTGGTTTATCAACTAAAGCGGTTGGAAGTACGTCGATTACCATTACATGCATTATGCGCAATAAGGTGACGAAAAAAACAATATGTTTGGCTGATGATATCGTTTTTGTTCAGGTTGATCCTGAATCAAAACAACCGATCCCACATGGTAAAACCTTGGCTTCTTTAACTGAAATATTGGAAGGTTAATGCGTTTGGTTAATCTAAAAAACCCTTAGTACCTGCCTTATAAATCATTATAATTTATCATATCTACAGTCAACTCTATTTCGTTATTGCAGCGATAAAACGTAGCCTTATTTAGTGGTTTTGCTGTGGTAATATTAAATAAGCACAAAAGGCGATAAGTGAAGTAAATAGCAATATAGTGATGCAGGCGTTGTATTTATTAGGTATTTATCTGATCAGATAGTTAGCCGTTGTTGTGCTTATTCAGTTTCATCAGTGAGAAATTGCTGATAGCCATCAACAGCAAAATATCGAATAGATTTTTTTAGCGTGATCTTTTTCGCAATAAGTTGATCATTTCGATATAATTTTACGACCTGCTTTTCGCCATTTACATCACTTTGATAACCATGAAGTGGATTTTTTTGTAAGTTTTCAAATTCGGTTCTCATGATTAATTTCATATTAACACTTGATCCTTTTGGTCATGACCATAATCACCACACCGTCATAATTACCAATAGCAAAATTTTTTAGCTTAGAGTCTGTAGCTTAAAGTTTGTAGCTTAGAGTTTATTAATCTCTTTTTGTACGCTATAGCCTTCATCAGTAACAATTTTTTCTAACACTTGCATACGTTCTTCAAGTGCTTGTACTTGTTTTGTCATCGCTACAGCTTGTTCATTACTTTGGCTGTTGTGGTCTAAGGTTTTGGTTTTAAATTCTAAATGCTTTTTGTACATGTCGAATATCACCCCAAAGCCAACTGAAATAAATACAATTAACACAACCATCGCTGTACCTGACATATTTAAGTCTCCTTTACCTTGTAATTGAAATAAATAATATTTCAATTAAGCATAGCGTATAACGATGAGAAAAATGCTTAATTAATCAGTAAAAAGTCCACTGAGCTCTTGTTTAGCTAAATAATTATCCATGGTTGAACGTAAGAGTTTATAAAGTAATATTGAACCGTCAATTTCTTCTTTACGGTTGGTTAAACTCTCAATATTAAGCCCTAAAGGTACTTTGTAGGGTAATACCGCATCAAGTATCTGAACTAAGGTATTGCTACAAATTCTAATGGATTCGTATAATGGTCGCTCAGCATTCAAAATGCGTAAACTTGTTGCTTCAGGAACACTGACTCCTAACCACTCAATAAACGCTAAGGTTTTTTTACTGCCACAAGGAGAGAAAGTTAAAATAATACGTTGTGGCTTTATACCTTGTTGCTGACATTCAATGGCATAGCGCGTCAACATATCGATGGTTGCTTGGGCATTGTAAATGGCTTGAGAGATAAAAAAATTGCAACCTTGCTGGTGTTTTTCAATTAATTTAACATGTTCGTTGCCTTTATTTGCATGGCGCTCAGCAATGGTAATACCGCCAATAAAAAAGTTGTTTTCATTGTTTACTAAAGTTTTATAGGCTTCGCCTAAAGGCAGACTGATATTATTTTGCCTTGAAGGGCTTCCAACCAACACAATGTCGCGAATACCATATTCATGCCAGGCTTCATTAGCCCACTGATTAAACGCATCGCCGTTTGATTGCACGACACTCTTGTAAGTAATTACCGGCCGGTTTGACTTTTGCTGTAAAAGTGAAGAGTAAAGCCGAGGATCATGTGTCGACTTAAAAGGAAAAGGCCGTGGTTTCGAGGTCCGTGAATCCTCATTTTGAATGTCATAAACAATTAAACCGTCAAAATCGATGTCGCTTACACGCTCAAGTAATTTATCGGCAATGGTTGATACTTGCTCAATGGGTGTATCACTTTTAGGCGGGGTTGTGCCAATAAAGTAGACACCACGATTTACGTCGTTATATCGTGCTCTTAACTCTGAACCGTTCTTCACTATCGTTACTTCTTATTTAAGGTAAATTAATGGTCTTTAATAACAATTATCTTACCTTGTTGGATGATAAAAATCTGCGTTAGTCTAATAATAGTTTTATCAACATTATAGCTAATGTTGATAAGGCAGCGGGTTTAGTACGTTAGCTTGATTTTCTATATCGATGCGGCGATATCTATTTGATGAAGAATTTCATCTTTATCTTTTAATCGTTTGATATTGTTAAATAAGGTATCTGCTTGTGGGTATTGTAATTTTAAATAACGCAACCATTGCTTTAAACGACTTGAAAAATAAAAGCTTTTATTACCTTTTAAGTCAAATTCACTATTACTTATTAACAACAAGCTTAGTTCAGACCAAGGCATAGGTTTTTCATCAAACTTAATCACATTGGCTAAGTTGGGTAGGGCTAATGCGCCACGCCCCAGCATTAGGTTGGGTGTTTGGCTCTGAGTTATACAGTTAGCCGCGTCACTTTTACTCCAAATTTCACCGTTAGCAAATATCTCAATAGCGTATTTTTGTCTTATTTGGCCAATAAAGTGCCAGTAAGCCGGAGGTCGGTAGCCATCTTGCTTGGTGCGAGCATGAATGGTTAATTGGTCAACTTGAGCTGACTCGATTGCACTAACAATTTCATCTAGCTTTGACGCATCGTTAAAGCCTAGCCTAATTTTCGCTGATAAAGTTGCATCAAGGCCAATGGCGGCTCTCATTTTAGCCATTATTTGGTAGATTTTTTCTGGCTCGTTCAGCAAAACAGCGCCACCTTTACTTTTGTTAACGGTTTTAGCTGGGCAACCAAAATTAACATCAATACCGTGCGATCCCATGTCTAATGCCCTGACCGCATTTTCAGCCATCCAATCGGGCTCTTGGCCGAGTAACTGAATTCTCAAAGGTGTACCACTTTGAGTTCTACAGCCATTCTCTAGTTCAGGACACATTCTTCTAAAAACATGCTCAGGCATTAAGGCGTCAACAATACGAATAAATTCTGTTATACAAAAATCATAATTATTCAAAGATGTCAGTGTTTTACGCATTAACTCATCGGCAACACCTTCCATAGGTGCTAGGATTATTTTTTTTACTTTGGTTTCTATTGGGGTATGCATACGTTATTAGCTGTAATATTTGAGGCGGTAGACGTTATTCAATGGTGTTTTATTAAATATCTTATGCTGAGAGCAAGCTGTGTTCTCAACAGGCAACGCGCTTTAGCTGCCATTAATGTTGATTTACCCAAGGGTAATCATCTGGCAATAATAACATTAAGCGCACCATAACAACTAAAAATAAATAGCAGGCTACTTATTTATCTTCTATTTTTTAGTGTTAAAAATTGCTCAAAAAATTAGGGTTCCACCGGAAAATGACTCAGAGCTAATGTGGTTTTGTGCTAAAAAATTAAATGGCGTTAGTAAAGTTAAGTGAGCTTATCCTATGTTTATGTACTTTTTTCGACAAAGACAGAATGATAATCAATCATATTAACTACATTTTACGATCGAAAGTGGCTAATGCGGCAGTTAAATAGGTGAGTTTTTTTACTTGTGGTTTCATGTTGATAAAGCTAATCTCAACGTTGTTGTAGATACAAAATTTCTTTAAATTAATGTAAAAATTTACAGCGCTTGAAATTTATTCACATCCAGTATGGTCTTTGTTAATAGCTGTACCTAGTAGATGTAGTATCTACATAAAAAATTAAAAGGAAAATATAATGAAATTAATTAAAAAATCTTCAATTGCGGCTTTATTAGGCTTATTTGTATTAACTGTTGCGGCAACAATGCCAGTGCAAGCAGAAACTAACCCATTTGCTGTGCAAAATGTCATGACTATAGTGTCTGCTGACGGTCACGAGAATGGTAAGTGCGGCGAAGGCAAATGTGGTGAAGGTAAAGCCAAAGCTAAAACCGAAGGTAAGTGTGGTGAAGGCAAAGCTAAAACCGAAGGTAAGTGTGGCGAAGGCAAAGCTAAAACTGAAGGCAAGTGTGGCGAAAGTAAAATGAAGACCAAAGCCAAAGGTAAATGTGGCGAAGGCAAATGTGGTGAAGGTAAAGCTACAAAAGCTAAAGAAGGCAAGTGTGGCGAATAAGCGCACCGCTTAGTTAATAAGTCTAACGTTTAGCCAATAAGCTTGATAGCATATTAAAAACCACTCACTGAGTGGTTTTTTAGTTTTAATGATTTAATATCAATGAAAACGTTTAACTATAAGGATAGTCAATGAAGAATAATATTGTGATTACCGGTGCGAATAGAGGCATAGGTTTAGCCATGTGTATGCACTTTAAGGCACAAGGAGATCGTGTTTTTGCGCTGTGTCGAAAAACTTCAGTTGAGTTAACCGCGCTTGATGTCAATATCATCGAAGATATCGATGTAACAAGTGATTTGGGTATAGCAAATATGGTCTCTGGATTAAAGCATATCGACATTGATGTATTGGTGTGTAATGCAGGTATTTTAAGGGATGAAAGTTTAGCCAATCTCAATTTAAGCACGATACGAGAGCAGTTCGAAGTCAATGCTTTAGCACCGCTAAGAGTGGTTGCTAGTTTGCAAAAGCAGCTTAACCAAGGAGCAAAAGTAGCACTTATCACCTCAAGAATGGGCTCTATTGCCGATAATGACTCAGGTGGTCGTTATGGTTACAGAATGTCAAAGGCGGCTTTAAATGCGGCCGCCATGTCGTTGAGTCATGACCTTGCCAGTAATAAAGTGGCTGTTGGTATATATCATCCTGGTTATGTCCAAACAGAGATGGTTAATTATGGTGGTGATATTAGCGCGAGTGATGCGGCTAAAAAGCTAGTTGAATTAATTAATCAATTAACCTTGGCACAAAGTGGTATTTTTAAACACTCTAATGGTAGTGTTTTGCCTTGGTAATAAAGAACACTATACGCTCAAATGTTGGTAAACCGTTTAGTAGCAAGCATATAAAAATTTGGCAAACTGTTCTGGCTATTCCTGCGGGGAAAGTCGCTTGCTATGGCCAAATTGCTGATCTAGCCGGTTTACCTGGCCGCGCTCGGTTAGTAGGTAAAGCGTTAGCTGCTGTGCCAACTAACGGTTGGCACGGGCAAACCGTGCCTTGGTATCGGGTGATTAATGCTCAAGGTAGAATTTCATTTGCAGCCGGTAGCGAGAATTTTGCTCGACAACGTGACTTACTGCAAGCTGAGCTAGTGGTGGTTATAGGAGCGCGTATCAAATTAAAAGACTTTCAATGGCAACCTGATTTAGCAGAATTGTTGTTTGTTTTAGCGCATTAGCTATTGTCTACAATTAAAAGCAGCTGAGTTAACTAATGAATCTAAGCTGCTTTATCGCGCTGAGTTATAAATGGCTAAGAACTGCAAGCGACTGAAGAATAAATCTCACCTTTAACGGCTATTTTTAAGCAGCTAACCCCTGATGAGTATTGTCTTCAGTGCCTGATAATTATCCCCAGCCTTACTGGTTTTATGATGAAAAGGACCGCCAGTTATCTTGTTTCGCTAGCGGATTTTTTCTTTGCGTTGGTATGATTAGCATTGCCCTTGTCGAACCTGCTTTAGCCTTTACCATAGTTGGTTAAATTTTTCTGGTTAACTAAATCAGTATGGCCAGCGCCAAATGCTGCTTGGGCTAACTGCCACAACTTTTCATAAACAAAGTCGGCTTGCCAACATTTTTCGATATTGGGAATTTGCATTATTTTCTGCATAATCTCTTGCTGAATATCACCCAGAGCTAAGGCCTGAGAATAAGGCAGTAAGGGCGAAAAGGTCACCATAGTATATAGCGGAGTCCAAAGTGCAGGATGGCGTTGATGAAATTCTGCTTCTATTTTTTTCTGTAATAAAAACCTTGCCTGACCTGATAACTCACTCATTTCAACAAAATTTCGTTTTGCTAACTCACTAATGGCATCCGCATTGATTTTTCTAGCCACTTGATAAGCTGGAAATATTTTTGACCAGTCTTGCTGATATTCAGTAATTAATTCGTTTAATACTCGACAATCTTCAAAACCACAATTCATGCCTTGACCATAAAAAGGCACCATGGCATGAGCTGAATCACCAATTAACGCGACAGTATTATTGATAACCCAAGGGTCAATATTAAGCAGAAATAATGGGCTGGCGGTTTTATTGAGAAAGTCATCTATCGGATTTTCCATTAAAGGGAGTGCATCGGCAAAATTTTCTGTAAAAAACGCAGTCACCTCAGCGCGGTGTGTTAATGAAGAAAATGAAACCTCACCTTCAGCGTCTAGAAATAAAGTGCAAGTGAAAGAACCGTCAGGGTTAGGTAAGGCAATCAGCATAAAGGTTTTACGTGGCCAAATATGTAAGGCATTTTTGGCTATTTTAAATGAACCATCATCATTGGCTGGAATGTTTAATTCAATATAGCTTTGTGGCATATAAGATTGGCTAGAACTAAAACCTGGCGTGTCTTGTGCTAGGCGGCGCACTTTTGAGAAAGCGCCATCGGCACCAAATAAAATATCTGCTGATATTTTTTCAAGCTTATGATCATGGCTAAAGCTAGCACTGGCATCGTTAAAATCAAGATCAACTAAACGTTGTTCAAATCTCACGTTTATTAAGGGCTCTTGCTCAGCTAAATCGAGTAGCTGCTCATTAATGCCTGAACGAGAAACCGACCAAATAGCTTGATCCTTTTGACCATATGCTTGTTCGGTAATCGTGCCATCAATGGCATGCATTACGCGCTTATGCATAGCAATGGCATGTTGCTTAATCTCTGCTTCAATACCAACAACTGCTAATGCCAGCCAGCCCCGATCAGACAAAGCAATGTTAATCGACTTACCCTGATAAATATTATGATTACGTGAGTCAGGTCGCGATTCAAATAAATTAACGGCATAACCTTGTCGAGCTAAAAGCACGGCAAGTAGAGTACCAACGGGGCCGGCACCGGCAATGGTTATTTGCTCTCTGACTGACATTAGATGAATTCCTTTAATATTCTGACAAAATGGTAAATATTTTGAACATTATTGTATAACGACACGGGCGTAACACAAATAACATAAGTTGTGCGCCCATCAGTGCTAACACTCAAAATTCAACCCGCAAAGCGCTTAACTTGGGTATTTTCAATGTGGCTTTGTTATACAAAACAGCCAGCCATAGCACCTGAACTGCTGTTGAGGTATTTACCCTTGTACCAGCAGGCAATATCGACTTGGCGTTTATGCAATGATAACTCAATATTGTGGGTAGCATGAGTAAGATTGAATTTAACTTTCAGCATAATATTGAGCACAATAAAAAATTTAATATCAGTAACTTTTTTCATAAAAAAAGTAGATTCTTTCTGCTGCTGTTAGGTTAAATTTTTGTCGGTTAATTAAGCTTTAGTTGTTGTTAAAAAAATCTTATCCCCGAGGCTCATAAATCAAGAAGTAAACAAATGTGTTATTAAGCGCATATTCGTTAAGCGAAAGGGTGGTTAAAGACTCGATATGACTGAGCTTTGTACAGTCAGCGGTCGCTTTAATTACCAACAAGAATAAGATAATAATTAGACATAAATGGTTAGAAATTAAGGTTGCCTGTCGTTGAATCTAGGCAGATTAGCGAAAACAGCAAGACATTGATAATTACCCTAGGTAGAGTAAGTTACATACCCGCTCTGTTTGCTATAACAATAAAGTCATCAAGATTTTAAAGTGATTCGTTATAAAAATGGGATGATATTTGGACAATCTATGGAGTTGAAAATGAAGCGTAAAACACTAGCAATCTTAATTGCGTCAGCACTCACAATCTCGTCTTTTGTGACGACTAACGTTTTAGCCTTTGAACAAGACACGGCTAACGATATTGCAAAAGACTATCAACAGCACTTAGCACCATTATGGGATCATTTTCATCGTAATCCTGAATTATCATTAATGGAAACTAAAACAGCAAAACGTTTAGCGCAAGAATTGAGTACTGTGGGTTATGAGGTTACTCAAGGTGTTGGTGGCACAGGTATTGTCGCGATAATGAAAAATGGCGAAGGCCCAATGGTCATGGTACGAGCCGATATGGACGGTTTGCCGGTAGTTGAGCAGTCAGGCTTAGCTAATGCCTCAACCGTTAAAATGCAGAATTGGAATGACGAAACTGTTGGCGTTATGCATGCTTGTGGTCATGATGTTCATATGACGAGCCTAGTGGGAACTGGCCGCTATATGGCTGAAAATAAAGATAAATGGTCAGGTACTTTAATGCTTATAGGGCAACCTGCAGAAGAAAAGGGTCCAGGAGCGTCTGCAATGATGGCAGATAATTTATGGCAGCGTTTTGGTCAACCAGATTATGCTTTTGCTTTTCATGTTACCGCTAATTCAGAAGCGGGTAAGATAATTGTAGACGAAGGCTCACCTTATGCCGGTGCGGATACGGTTGATATTAGGGTACATGGTATTGGTGCTCATGGTGCTTCACCACATCAAGGTAAAGATCCTGTCGTGATCGGTGCGCAAATTGTGAATAACTTACAAACGATTATTAGTCGTGAGTTAGCACCTCGTTATGCGGGTGTTATCACAGTGGGCTCATTTCATGCCGGTACTAAGCATAATATTATTTCAGATGAAGCTAAGTTGCAGTTAACAGTACGTAGTTTAACACCAGAGGTACGTGAGCAGTTACTATCAGCAATTAAGCGTGTTGCTATTGGTACAGCACGCACTGCAGGTGTACCAGAAGATAAATTACCAGAAGTAGTGGTCAGTGAATTCGCTTATCCACCGACCTTTAATGATAAAAAGTTGGCTAAGCGTTTGAAAAACGTATTAAGCGAAAAAATGGGTGCTGACGCGCTATTAGAGCCGGCAGAAACGGGTATGGGCGCAGAAGATTTTGGCTTTTTTACCACACAGCCTTATATTCCTAGCGTTTATTTTAAAGTAGGCGGCACGCCAAAAGCTGATTTTGAGCGTGCACAAGCCGGTGGCGCGGCCGTGCCAAGTCATCATAGTCCGCAATTTAAAATAACCCCTGAGCCCGCAATTAAATCAGGTGTTGAAGCTACGGTATATGCGCTACTTGATGTTATGGCGAAATAACAAGCCTAGCCCTTAACGTGTCTTTATTGTGATACTGAAAAGTAAATGGTTTAGTATCACAATAAATTTAATCGTTAGCGCGGATTATATTGATATCGCTTTAGTGATAATAAAATAGCAACGACCTTTGTGCTGATTTTCCTGGTCAAGTCGTGTTTATGAACAGTATGTAAGAGCAAGTTGATTAATTAGCTGTTCATTTTTAAGGGATAAAATGAAAAAATACAGAGTGATAAAATTGATAACTAGCATAACGCCTGACTAAATTTTATACCTAGTATTAAGCCATTATTTCTCATGAAAAAGTAGGTGAATTAAAAGACGTATAAGTTGATGCTAAACATGAACTTTATTAGCTGAGATCAGTCTTTAACCGTATTTCATTTATAAAAAAGCCCAGTCACAGACTGGGCAAAACAACAGGGAGAAACTATTTAAACAAAGGGGTTAATTTTTTTCTATTACATTGGCATTACGTTGTTGTAATAAGCTTTTGCCGTTAATCGCAATTTTTCTTGGCTTTAGCGCTTCCGGTATTTCTCGTTCTAAATCTATAGACAGTAAGCCATGCTCTATAAACGCACCAATGACTTTAACATGCTCGCCTAATTGAAACTTACGTTCAAAGTTGCGATCAGCAATACCTTGATGCAAATACTTACGCTCTTTATTACTGTCGCTAGCGCTTTTTGTACCAGTAACTATGAGTGTGTCTTGCTTTGATTCAATGTCGAGTTCTTGTTCAGCAAAGCCAGCGATTGCCATGGTTATACGGTATTGATCTTCCGCCAGTAACTCTACGTTATACGGAGGGTAAGAAGGTTGTTTATCTGCCCTTGATGCTTTGTCAATTAATCCGGCTAAGTGATCGAATCCGATAAATGAGCGGTAAAGTGGGCTGAAATCTGTAGCTGTACGCATAATTCATATCCTATTTAAGTTTAGCAATATGTTGTCTCTGTAAATATATTTCTGATGCTAAAACCAGCTAAAGCTGCGAATTGTGACAACTGAAATTAAACGTTTACAGAGTTTAATTGTGCCTTTCAATATTGAACAGGCGGTTAATGTAGACCCTATCGGCGACTACACTATTAAAGATGGGATTAATGCATTTAATTTCAAGAGCAAGGAGGGGATATAGTTGAGTTATTGTTAAATTGATTTTTAACTTGTTGATTTTTAAATATATAATTATTTGTTTTACGCTTGTTAGTTGATGAGAGCTAATATTTTATATTGGCTCTCATCATGCTATCGTTTGAAAAGTGCTAGCCAGAATGCTCACTTGTTGTGGTTTTTGTTGGTTGAACTGTTTGACCCATTGACCTTAATTTGGTTAACGCTGTGTCGTAATCTGGGTGTTGAGAAATATTGCCGACTAATTCTTTGTAAGCGATTTTTCCGTCAACATCAATAATGAAAATAGCGCGTGTTAACAAGCCCATATCTTTAATAAGCAAACCATAATTATGACCAAAATCTCGCCAGACAGCATCAGATAACACTTTGATATTTTCTACTTTTTCAGTTTTACAAAAACGTTTTTGCGCAAAAGGTAAATCATTGCTAATGGTTAACATAACCACGTTTTCGGGTAAATTTGCTACTTCATCATTAAAACGCTTAGTTTGAATAGAACAAACACCAGTATCTAAACTCGGTACAACTGAAATTAACACAGGTTTTTGCTTAAATTCAGCCAAGGTAACGGGTGAAAATGACTGAGTTACTACTTTAAAGTCAGGTGCTTGATCTCCTACTTTTACTTGATTGCCAAGTAAGGTAACGTACTTATTACCTGCCATGACTAAATTGGTAGTTTCTGTCAGTTCAGGTACAGAAATATCAGCGCTGGCTGAAGAGAAAAACACTGAGCTAAGTAAGGCAATTGCGGTTAATTTAAAAATATTCATAATTTCGATATTTACTTAAGGTAAACTAGACCCCAAGCTTACCTTTTTGTAAGAAAAAAGTGTAGAAAAAGTGTAGAAAAAAATGCGAATTAATCGTGTTTTATTTTAAAAAACCACCACTAAATGTCGTAGCATAAATATATCTTAATCTTTTATTCCTGAGTATATCTTGCTGAAAATTTCACTTGAGTTATCTTTTGCTATCCCAACCTAGGGCTTTTTTGTTATGCCAACTTCTTTACTTATTTGTGATGACTCCACTATGGCGCGAAAACAAGTCGCGCGCTCACTTCCTGATGGCTGGGATGTTGACTTAACATTTGCCAGTAATGGTGTTGAAGCCATAGCGGCAATTAAGGCAGGTAAAGGTGATATCTTATTACTTGATTTGAATATGCCAGAAATGGATGGCTATCAAGTACTAGAAACCATATTGAAACAAGACCTGCCAACCCTTGCCATTGTTATATCAGGTGATATTCAACCTGAAGCACATCAAAGAGTGAAGGGGTTAGGTGCATTAGACTTCATTAAAAAACCGGTTGATAAAAGCAAACTCACTGAAGTATTGAGTGCTTATGGGGTTTTCAGTAAAGAAGATCTCATCATTGCTGAAAATGAAAATGAAAATGAAAATGAAAATGATACAGCTAAACTGATAAATCAATCAACTGGCCCGGTAAAAAGCGCATCAGTGAGAAAGCCTGCTGTGGCAGCAACCCAGAAGTGCATTACTAAAGTTGATAGTGAAATGCTTGATTGTTATCAAGAAATCACTAATGTAGCTATGGGGCAGGCAGGCGATTTGCTCGCTCGTTTACTGGACGTTGTTGTTGTTTTACCCATTCCTAATGTTAATTTAATTGAAGTCAGTGAGTTAACCATGGCGCTTTCGGACGTTGAGAACAAAGATGAAACCTCAGGTATCTGTCAAGGTTTTATTGGTGCTGGCATCTCAGGCGAAGCACTTTTAATTCTTAATGACTCCAGCTTTAAAGACATTGCTTCTTTGATGAAATATGAAGATAAATTAGACAACAATGTTGAGTTAGAGTTGTTAATGGATATGGCTAATTTACTTATTGGTGCGTGTTTAAGTGGTATTGCAGAACAGCTTGATATGTCCTTTAGTCAGGGCCATCCAGTTGTGTTGGGTCAACATAGGAAAATTTCTGAATTAATTGCGACAAATACTAATAAATGGAAGAAAACCCTCGCGATTGAAATTAGTTATAGTATCGAAAACTACCCTATTAAATTTGATCTACTGCTGCTCTTTACTGAACAATCGTTAGCCGTACTTAATCATAAAATAGCTTACTTGTTGGATTAATCATGTCATTACAAACTGAACAGTTGAACGAATTACATTGGATGATGGAAGTACTTCATACCATTGATGTTGGCCTGGTAGTACTTGATCGTGATTACACCATTCAAATTTGGAATGGTTTTATGGAAAACCACAGTGGCTTATTGCCGCGTGAAGTTAAAGGTAAGTTACTCTTTGATCTTTTTGACGAAATACCCCAAGACTGGTTTCGTCGTAAAGCGGAATCAGTTTTTTTATTAAAAAACAAAGCGTTTACTATTTGGGAGCAACGCCCTTATGTCTTCAAATTTAACAATTATCGCCCTATTACCGGTACCGCTGAGTTTATGTACCAAAATACAACCTTTATTCCTTTAAAGTCGACTACGGGTGAAGTTTCTCATTTATGTTTATTAGTTTACGACGTAACTGATAATGCTACGCAGAAAAAGCAGTTAAAAAAGGCTAACGCTGATTTAGCTATTTTGAGTCGAACCGATGGCCTGACACAATTATTTAATCGCAATCATTGGCAGCAATGTATAGCTGCTGAGTTTAAGCGCTATACGCGTAACCAACATGCTAGTTGCTTAGTTATGTTAGACATAGATCACTTTAAGGCTGTTAACGATAACTATGGCCATTTAGTAGGTGATGATGTGATTCGCCATTTAGCTAAGTTTATCCGTGAACAAGTACGAGAAACTGATATTTCAGCTCGCTATGGCGGTGAAGAGTTTATTATTTTATTGGCGGACACTCATGCAGAAGGCGGGCTAATATTTGCTGAGCGCTTGCGTAAAACAGTAGCAGAGTCAGTGGTTATTTATAATGGCATTGAGGTTCAATACACTATTAGTTTAGGGGTTGCACAAATTCAACCAAACTATAGCTCAGAAAGACAGTGGCTTGAGCATGCCGATAACGCTTTATATCAATCGAAAGATAATGGCCGTAATAAAGTAACGGTTCATCAAAAGTGATGTTATAGCCAGTATGATGAAGATAAAAAAAGCCCATATGGGCTTTTTTTATCTTCATAAACGCATTAATACTTCAGTGCTCATAAGCGCAGCATACTAGTTTACTGATGCTAGCTTACTGATTATATTATGCTTTCTTTAGCGCAATTAATCCATGTAGCCCTTGTGCAATAATTATCGCTAATATTACACCTCCGGTGTTAGCCGCCAGATCTAACCATTCACCATAGCGATTAACGTGTGGCTGAATCAATTCAATTAAGCCACTCCACGTAATGAATAACAAGGCAAAGGCTAACCAATACTTAGGCCGACGTAGTGCGGTAGGCAACATTAAAGCGCAATAGGCAATAAAGTGATGGGTTTTATCACTGCCAGGTACACTGGGCAAATGCTGGGCAGGGTAGAGCGAAGCAACCGTTATTAGTACTAAAATCACGATTGTTATAGCCTGCCAAAACTGCTTAATAAAGTTTATTATTGCGATGATAGTCACTACTTTTTATACACTAATTTGCCATTTACCCAAGTTTTATCCACCGATATTTTCCAGATATTTTGCTCAGGCATGGTAAATAAATTATTGTCGAGTAAAACAAAATCAGCTTTCTTCCCTTGGGCTAAGCTGCCAATGATGTTTTCTTGATGGCCGGCATAGGCGGCATCTAAGGTAAAACTTCTAAAAGCTTCTAGTGGTGTCATTTTCTGATCAGCAAACCAACCACCTTCGGGACTATTGGTATGATCTTGACGAGTAATTGAGGCATGTAGACCAAAAAATGGATTGGGTGATTCAACGGGGAAATCTGAACCAGCCGCAATCATTACTTTAGCATCGAGTAACTTTCTCCAGGCATAGGCGCCTAACATTCTGCTTGGCCCAAGTCGGTCTTGTGCCATGTTTTTATCACTGGTCGCGTGGGTTGCTTGCATGGCAGCAATAAGATCTAGCGCTGCAAAACGCGGTATATCTTCAAGTCGTAATACTTGTGCGTGTTCAACACGGTGACGTAACGATTTGGTATTAGTCGCTTTGATCTGTTTTTCGTAGGTATCAAGTACCAGTTTATTCGCATTGTCACCAATGGCATGACTGTTAACTTGATAGCCTTGGCGCATTGAAGTATTGACTAAATGTTCAAATTCTTTCGGGGTATTTAGCAGTAAGCCTTTATGACCTGGGTGGTCAGAATAATCTTCAATTAATGCCGCACCGCGACTGCCTAAGGCACCATCGGTTTGAATTTTAACGCTATTAAAGGTTAACATATCGTCTTTGCTGCGATATTGACCGTTAGCTAACGTTTGTTGCCACTTAGCCGACGGTAAATACAACATAGCATTAACGCGAATACTCATCGCTTGTTCTTGGCTGAGTTCTTTAAAGGCATTAAGGTTATCGGTGTCAATACCAGCATCATGCACGCTAGTAAGGCCATAACTGGCAAGCGAGTCCATCGCCTTGACCAACACTTGTTTTTGCTGTTTGATAGTTAAAGGCGCGATACTGTCATTAATGAGTGCCATGGCATTATCGATAAAAACACCTGTAGGTAGGCCATTCTTATCTTTAATAATCTCACCGCCTTCTGGTGATACGGTATCTTTTGTGATGCCTGCCAGCGCCATCGCTTTTGAATTTGCCCAGCCGGCATGGCCATCAACACGTTCAAGCCAGACCGGTTGCTCGATAAAGTGCTGGTCTAAACTCTCTGCATTAGGGAAGGCATTACTTGGCCATTGGGTTTGGTTCCAGCCGCGACCTTGTATCCATGTCAGCCCCGCGTTGGCTTTGGCGTAGGCTAAGGTCTTATTAACGGCGTCTTGCTCTGAAGCACTGTTGACTAAATCTGCGCGTAATAGGCTTAAACCGTAGTTTAAAATGTGACCATGGGAATCAATCAAACCCGGGATTAAGGTTTTTCCTTTACCATCAATCACGGTTAAATTTTTTCTGCTTGGTAGCGTGTCTGTTGCAGAATATATTTTATCGATTTTGTCATCGGTAAAGGCAATCGCAGCGAAGCTTTCTAGTTCGCTGCCCGTTATGGTATAGCCTTGAATATTGGTAATTAACGTAGTTTTTGCAAACACTAGGGCTGGGCTCAATGTTGCGATGAGTATTGCCGACTTTATTGAGGTGGATAGTCTAATCATTGTATTTCCTTGATGTACCTTTTTATTATCACTAAATACTAACATGAAAAATAATGAAAACTTTAGCTGTTTTATCTATGGACTCGGAGCTTTTTATGAGCAAAAGGCCTAAAGGCTCTGAAAGGAGAATAAGATAAAATCATAACCTTAGTCCAGGTGTTAAGTCCTAGCACTATTGACGATTAACTTATTTTGCTTGTGGTAGGGCTTATTAACACCGTTTTTTGTTGTGATAAAAGTCTGTGTTATTAGCACGGCTGTTAAGGTTTTATGATTTGGCTCTATATTGAAAACGGCGTATCACCGCCAGTAATAAAAGTAATAAAGGAATAACAAAGTCGATAACACGCGTGTAGCGCGCATAAGGTGTTAGTCCAGTAACTAAAGCTACTTGGCTGCTCAGTACCGCTTGTTCAAATTGTGGGATTTGTTTAAGAATACGACCTTGATGGTCAATAACAGCGGTAATGCCATTGTTGGTTGCCCGTAAGAAAGGTCGGCCAAACTCTAGCGCACGCATTCTAACAATTTCTAAGTGTTGGTGTGGGCCATGTGAATCACCAAACCAAGCATCATTACTCACGGTTAAGAGTAAATCAGTTTGGTTAGAAAAATTAGCGCTAAGTTGCTCTGCAAAAGCGACTTCAAAGCAGATCAGTGGTAGTAAGTGATAACCATTAGCGACGAGGTTTTTTTGCACATATTCACCACGACTAAAAGACGACATCGGCAAATTAAAAATCGCTGCTAGTGGTCTTAACCAATCAGCAAAGGGCACAAACTCACCTATGGGCAGTAAGTGATGCTTAGCATAACGATTCTGATTGTTATATTGGTAACTTCCTTGACTGTCACTCGGTAATTCTTTACCCAGTACGATTAAATTATTGTAATAATTTCTGCTATTGATGTTGTAATCAATGATACCGGAAATAATAGCGCTGTTATTTAATAAGGCTGAGTTTTGTGCTATTTGTAAGAAATCTTGCGCTTGGGTACTTGGCTCTATTGCGGTGATGGCTGACTCTGGCCAAATAACAATATCAGCAGGATAATTTTTCCGGGTTAAATCTAAGTAGCTTAACATGGTTGGCCAAGTTAACTCTGGCGACCATTTCATTGCTTGCTTGATATTGCCTTGTACCATCACAGTGTTAACAGACTGACCTGTTGCTGACACCCAAACTTTATTCTGTAAGGCTAGGCTTGCTACACTAATGGCGACAAGTAAGGCAATATGTCGCCAAGGTTTGCGCTGTTTAACAATATAAACTATGGCAATGCTGAGGGTAATGACTAGGGCGCTGATACCTTTCTCGCCCATGATAGGGGCAAACACAGCCAAAGGACCGTCAATCTGACTATAACCTAAAGTTAACCAAGGAAAGCCGGTGAGTAATACGCCACGTAAGAACTCAGCAAGTAGCCAAAAGGGTAATAAAAGCCAAAGATTAAGTTTTTGTTGATAGGAAAAACGCGCAGCCAAATAGCAGGCAAGGGCGAGAAATAGCGCTAAATAGACACACAGCAGCACCATTAATAATATCGACACAATCAGCGGTAAACCACCAAACTGGTCGATACTGACATGTACCCAACTGATACCCGCAGAAAACCAACCAAAGGCAAAGATAAAACCTTGCTTGGCTGCCGCTCTAGCTGATTTTCCTTGTAGCGAATATAGCCAAGTGGGTAATATTATTGCCATCAGCCAATAATAAGAAAATGGTGCATAGCAGAGTACTAATGCAAGCCCCAGTAAAAAACTGAGGCCATTGTCTTTATTAATGATCTTGTGGTTAATTCGTGTAAAGAATTTATTTAGCATAAAGGATTAATCAGCAACTTTACCTGCAACTACATGCTCTTTTGGTACGGTAATTTGCAAGGTTTGAATGCGACGGTTATCGGCAGCGGTGACTTTGAATATAACTTTATTGATGGTTATTTTTTCACCTTTTTTCGGCATATGACCAAAGTGTTGGGTAACAATACCCCCTATGGTATCGGCATCACGTTCATTGAATTGAAAATTAAAGTAATTATTAAAGTCGTTAAGGTCGGTAAGTGACTTCACTTGATAAACTTGACCGGCAAGGTACTTAATATCTTCTTCCATGGCATCATCGGTTTCGTCTTCAATTTCACCAACAATCAGCTCTAGAATATCTTCAATGGTCACCACACCTGAAACACCACCGTATTCATCAACGACAACCGCCATATGATAACGCTGTTGGCGAAACTCTTTTAAAAGTGGATCAACTTTTTTACTCTCAGGAACAATAATGGCTGGACGAATAATTTGTGCAATGGTGAATGTTTCATCGAATTGGCTAAAGCCGTAAGCGAGTAAATCCTTCGCTAATAAGATGCCTTCAACGTCGTCAATATCATCATTAATCACGGGAAATCTTGAATGTCCAGAATCCACTATAATGGCGAGTGATTTCTCTAATGGATCATTAATATCTAAGGTGACCATTTGTGACCGAGGGATCATAATATCACGTACTCGCATATCAGATACTTCGAGTACGCCTTCGATCATTTGCTTGATCTCAGGGTTGATAAATTCATGGTTTTCAGCATCATTTAATGCATTGACTAGCTGCTCTTTGCTTCTCGGTTCTCCGGTAAATATTTGTATAATCTTAGTCAAGATTGACTTATTTGAAGAACCGTTACTAGAGTGGGGTTGGTCGTCGCTCATAGAGCCTTTTTAATTCCTTGTTCGTTGAATTTAGTACTATTTAATTATTCGACTAGTTTGTAACCGATCGTAGTTAATTTCAAGTATTAAATTGTTGCATATTCTCTTCAGTAACTATTTTACTGACAGAGATCAAATAATGGTTTGATATTTATACTAAGCGAATTCATCAATGAGCCCGCTTACGATTAAATATTGGCTGCTATTGTATTTCATAAGGCGCAGCAATGCCCAAACCGGTAATTATTTTCGTTTCAAGTGCTTCCATTTCTTCTGCTTCATCATCGTCAATATGATCAAAACCCAATAAATGTAAGCAGCCATGTACAACCATGTGCGCCCAATGGGCATTGATAGATTTGTGTTGTTCTGCGGCTTCTTGCTCAACAACATCAACGCAAATAATAAGATCACCTAATAAATCCAGTTCAATGCCATCAGGTACTTCAAATGGAAATGATAAAACATTGGTGGCTTTGTCTTTGCCTCGATATTGATGATTAAGCTGGCGGCTTTCATCACTATTGACCAACCTAATGGTAAGTTCAAATGATTTTTCATATGGCACTAGCGCGGCCTCAGTCCAACGTTGAAAGTCACTGAGTTCAGGCACCGTCTTATCATCACAAGCCAATTGTAAATCGACGACAATATTAGCCACGTTATTCGCCATGTTTGCTTTCGCTTGCAGCGGCTAAGGCTTCTGCTTTTTGCTGTTGTTCGCGCGCTTGTTGTTTTTCTGCTTTTAAGCGCTGCTCTTTTTGCTCAAACGCTTCATAAGCTTCAACTATATGACCGACAACAGGGTGGCGTACCACATCTTTTGCTTGAAAGAAGTTAAAACTAACGCCGGGTATATCCACTAATACTTCAATAGCATGGCGTAAGCCAGATTTTTGTCCGCGTGGTAAATCTACCTGAGTTATGTCACCTGTGATCACGGCGCGCGAGTTAAAGCCGATACGGGTTAAGAACATTTTCATTTGTTCTACAGTAGTATTTTGACTTTCATCAAGAATAATAAAGGCATCGTTTAATGTTCTACCGCGCATGTAGGCCAATGGAGCCACTTCGATGACATTACGCTCAATCAGCTTTTCAACTTTCTCAAAACCGAGCATTTCAAATAGCGCATCGTATAACGGACGTAGATATGGGTCGACTTTTTGCGATAAATCACCAGGTAAAAATCCGAGCTTTTCACCCGCTTCTACGGCTGGGCGGGTCAGTAATATACGTCTGACTTCTTGACGCTCTAAAGCATCAACAGCACAGGCCACCGCTAGGTAAGTTTTACCTGTACCGGCAACACCAACACCAAAGCTGATATCATTGGTAATCACATTTTGGACATAACTTTGCTGGCTTTCGTTACGTGGCTTGACCATGCCACGTTTGGTCTTTATCGTCACCATATCGTCGTATTTAGCATCAAGCTTGCTTGGTGCGGCTTCTAAGACTCCGGCTTCGACAATGGCTAAGTGCAGCATTTTAGCGGTAATGGTGTTTGACTTACCTTTAACGGTTTCAGTTTCAAGGTAAAGATTGATCAAAAGTTGCTTCACAGCCTCTGCATTGACACTTTTACCGGTGACTTTAAACTCATGGCTTCTGTAGCTGATCTCAACGCCCATTCGACGTTCTATCGTCTTAAGGTTGTCGTCTATAGCGCCACACAAATTGGCCAGACGATTATTATCGGCTGGAGATAGTTCAAAAGTTATACTGGTATTTTTACTCAATTGCTGCTCCCAAGTGTTTGAAGTAACATGTTAAAAGGGCAAATAATTATTTGCCCTTAATATTTACTTTTATGAATAATAATAGCTTAAGGCGTAAAGGTGGCTACCCCTAGCTCATTCACTGGATTTTGTTCTGCTTGGTGATGGTTGTTCGCTAAAATGTCAGCGGGTGAATGGGCGATACGTAACCCCATTTCACTTTCTTGACGAACCAGTTCACCACGTAACGAATTGGCATAAACATCCGTAATCTTAACATCAACAAATTGGCCAATAACGGTATGTGGAGCAACAAAGTTTACGATACGATTGTTTTCTGTTCGGCCACGCAATTCCATTGGATTTTTCTTGGACGGACCTTCAACTAGAATACGTTGCTCGGTATCAAGCATATGACGTGCAATTTGCAGTGCTTGTTGACTGATACGGTCTTGCAATATTTGTAAACGTTGCTTTTTAGTTTCATCACTAATGTCATCAACCATATCGGCCGCAGGCGTACCTGGGCGAGCACTGTAAATAAAGCTGAAACTTAAATCAAAATCTACTGCTTTAATTAAGTTCATGGTCGCTTCAAAATCCGCATCAGTTTCACCTGGAAAACCAATGATAAAGTCAGATGACATACAAATGTCAGGTCGAACTTTTTTCAATTTACGGATTTGAGACTTGTACTCTAAAGCGGTATGGCCACGCTTCATTTGCGTTAAAATACGGTCTGAGCCACTTTGCACGGGTAAATGTAAGTGACTAACAAGCTCAGGCACATCAGCGTAAACATCAATAATATCATCAGTAAATTCGATTGGATGTGATGTGGTATAGCGAATGCGGTCAATACCGTCAATGGTAGCGACTAGGCGCAACAGTTCAGAAAAACGACAAATACTACCGTCATGCGAATCGCCGCGATAACCGTTAACATTCTGGCCAAGTAAATTGACTTCGCGCACACCTTGCTCGGCAAGTTGAGCAATTTCATATAATACATCATCAAGCGGACGACTGACTTCTTCACCGCGGGTATAAGGTACTACACAGAAGGTACAATATTTACTACAACCTTCCATAATAGAAACAAAGGCAGTAGCCCCATCGGCTTTTGGCTCAGGTAAACGGTCAAATTTTTCAATCTCTGGGAAGCTCACATCAACAACATGACCTTTGTGACCGGTAACTTGCTGGATCATTTCAGGTAAACGGTGCAAGGTTTGTGGACCAAAAACCATATCTACATAAGGGGCACGTTGACGAATAGCATCGCCTTCTTGTGAAGCAACACAACCACCAACACCTATGATTAAATCAGGATTTTTTACTTTGAGGTTTTTCCAACGACCTAACTGATGAAACACTTTTTCTTGTGCTTTTTCACGGATAGAGCAGGTGTTAAGTAAGATAACATCAGCATCTTCTGCTGCTTCGGCTAATTCAAAGCCATGGGTAGAGTCTAAAAGTTCAGCCATTTTCTGCGAGTCATACTCGTTCATTTGACAGCCCCAAGTTTTGATATATAGCTTTTTACTCATTGTTTCGCGCCTAATCTTTTCTATGAATTGATTCTAGTTTTTGCTAGAGAATTTAAGGAGGCATATTTTACTCTTTCTTTGCCTATGATGCTAGCTTAGAAATATCTTGGTTAAAAATAGTTTTAAGTTTTTAGTTTAGCGCTATGAGTCATCATAAATTTGAAGCGCCTAGTTTGACCTTTAAACGCTTAATGGGGCGTTTTGTTGCGAGTGCTTTACTTGAGTTTTATTCGGTTCATTAATGCGAGGGTTCACTTTATCTGCGGGTAAAACGAGCAAATAAATAACCGAGTCGTGAGTTAGGCTCATCAGCTAAAATAATCAGAACATGAGTGATGTGGTTATTGCTGCATAATCTGGCACATAAACATCGAATTAAGATATCAGGTTGGGTAGAATAACCTAACGTTCATAAAGTTGTAAAAATCATGATGAATCAGTTTGATTGTGTTGTTGTTGGTGGTGGCATGGTAGGTGCGGCAAGTGCTTTATCACTGGCTGAGTTAGGATTAAGTGTGGCCATTATTGAAAAAAGTGTGCCAAAAAAGTTTTCTCCTGAACAAGCCTTTGACTTGAGGGTTTCAGCGATTTCGTTAGCCTCAGAGCAATTGTTAAAACAATTAAGTGCTTGGCAGCAGTTGCAAAAATGGCGAGTGTGCCCCTATAAGCGCCTTGGCGTATGGGAGATTGAGCGCAGCTACACCGAGTTTAATGCCAAAGATATCGAACAAACGCATTTAGGCCATATTGTTGAAAATAGGTTGATACAACTTTCTTTATGGCAACAAATGCAGCAACACAGCAATATTACTTTATTGTGCCCTGAAACCTTAATTAAACTTGAGCAAAGTCCGACAGACGTTGAGTTAACTTTATCGTCAGGCACTATAAAAGCTAACGTAGTTATTGGTGCCGATGGTCCGAATTCTTATGTCCGTAAACTGGTGAATATTGGCACCACAGGTTGGGACTATGCCCAATCTGCTCTGTTAATCAATGTCGAGACAGAAAAACCACAACAAGATATAACTTGGCAACAGTTTTTTCAAACAGGCCCGATTGCCATGCTCCCTATGTCAGGCAATTGTGCTTCATTAGTTTGGTATCATAATAAAGATGAAATAAAGCGCTTATCAGCATTATCCCATGACACTCTAGCGCAAGAGATAATGCAGCATTTTCCAAGCTGTTTAGGAAAAATAGCCATTACTAATAAAGCCTCGTTTCCCCTAACACGGCGACATGCGAATCAATACCAGAAAGGCCGAGTACTGTTAATAGGCGACGCGGCACATACGATTAATCCTATGGCAGGACAAGGGGTTAATTTAGGCTTTAAAGATGTTAAAGCCTTGCAGCATGTTATTGCAAAAGCTATCGGTGATGGCGAGTTATGGCATCAACCAGACGTTTTATCGCGTTATCAACAAAAAAGAAGAACGGATAATTTATTAATGATGACGACGATGGATGCATTATATTTGTCATTTGGCCATGTATCACCTTTAGTCAAGCTTGCCCGAAATGCGGGCTTAATGATGGTAAATAAAGTGCCAAACTTGAAAAATAAAGCCTTAGCTTATGCGTGTGGTGTATAGCGTTAATTTAATATCTTATACCCGTTTGATTCCCGTTTGATTAGTTATCTGCTCTACTTTATTCGCAGGGAAAACGGCCAAAGACAGGGCGTTTATTTTAATAATGCCTTGTTCAGGACAATAGGCGCCTGCAAGGTCTAATAAACGCATCCATGCAGCGATAGTGATTAAATAAATAACATAGCAGTATGTTTTGAATCAGGAGAAATGATCAGAATAGTAGCAAGCGTATTTATTTTGAAAGGGATCGAGAGTAAAAATCAGCTTAGATTAAAAGTTAAAGTGTATTTTTTATGGGGAATAATAGCTAGTATCTAGGAGATGTATAAGAGAAGTTTAATGATGATAACTATATAGAAGTACAGGAAGAAAATTTATATCTAGAATTGGTGCGGAAGGAGAGACTCGAACTCTCACATCTTGCGATACTGGAACCTAAATCCAGCGCGTCTACCAATTCCGCCACTCCCGCATATTCAGGTAGTAATCTCAATAAATTGAAATCATAAAACAATTAACATAAAAGAAAGTGGCTGGGGTATGAGGATTTGAACCTCAGAATGACGGGATCAAAACCCGCTGCCTTACCGCTTGGCTATACCCCAACTGGATACTTTTAGATTAAAGTGAGAAACATTGATGAACTTTCAAATAACTTAGAAGAAAGTGGCTGGGGTATGAGGATTTGAACCTCAGAATGACGGGATCAAAACCCGCTGCCTTACCGCTTGGCTATACCCCAACAATGTTACTTACTTTCTAACAAATATCATGATGATACTTGTTAGTAGAATGGTACGGGTCAAGAGACTTGAACTCTCACATCTTTCGATACTGGAACCTAAATCCAGCGCGTCTACCAATTCCGCCAAACCCGCATTTTTTCTATTTCTTACTAAGAGTGGAAAGTGGTGGCTACACCGGGATTTGAACCTGGGACCCCATCATTATGAGTGATGTGCTCTAACCAGCTGAGCTATGTAGCCTTTCCATCTCGCCTCTAAGCAAGTGGCGCGTATTATGCAAATCTGATCGCCT
Organism: Colwellia sp. MB3u-4; assembly: GCF_014077065.1. Classification (NCBI taxonomy): domain Bacteria; kingdom Pseudomonadati; phylum Pseudomonadota; class Gammaproteobacteria; order Alteromonadales; family Colwelliaceae; genus Colwellia; species Colwellia sp. MB3u-4. The sequence goes on from NZ_JACGVE010000079.1 coordinate 346,896, forward strand.
TACGTCAACCGTTTTTTATCAAAAAATAAGACTTTTTTCTTGTTTGGCTAATCGCTGTGCAATTTGTCGGATATCTGCACAGAAATAGCCCCCAAAAGACAAAGTTAATCGTAAGCTAGTTTAATGAGTTTACTTATCATGACTATTTAATAACTTCCTTGCTAGCTTTTACCACGAGATTTTTTAATGATCACTAAAATTTTGCTAAACGTTTTATGTTTTATTGTCTTATTGATTGACTAAGTCTGCTTTAAAACCAATTTTTTTTATTTCGTTGGTAGATTTCAGTAAGTCGAAGAAGAGTGATAGCCGTTTTATTACGTTTATGATCTTGTTGCGCGCAGTGAAAACTCCTCACGGCCGATGTTTATGGCTCCAGACAAAAGATTAAAGACTAAAGTTTAAAGGTAAGTACCGACATTTATATAGGCAAGATACTGATTGATAATTATCTCGCCGTCCTTAGCCGTTTTCAGCTATCCATGGCTCAACGGCATTAGTACATTAATGTTTGTCGGAAGTTTCTAGCTATATAGGTAATTGTGCCTTAATCCGATGTTCTAGCTTAGCTCTGCAACTACGCCTTGAAGTGAAACGGCTATTTAATAGCAAGTTGATTAATGACCTGTTCATTTTTAATGGTTAAAATGAAAAAATACCCTGATATACCATTTATCCATTTTTCTGTATGAACAAGTAGTCCACTTAATTAAATGGGGATAACTGAATTATCTTTTAATTATCTTTTAATTGTATTTTAATGTTTGAGGATGATGACAAGCGCTTTACTTACATGCACAGAGCTAGTGTTAACTTTAAAGAGATCAAGTGCGAGGTTATGAGAGAAAAAAAAAGAGAGCCTAAGCTCTCTTTTATTGGGTCGATTAAACTTTAATTAAAAATTAAAAATTAAACATTAAAAATTAAACATTAAATCTGAAATGCACCACGTCGCCATCTTTAACGCGATACTCTTTACCTTCTAAGCGCCACTTACCCGCTTCTTTCGCACCAGACTCACCGTTAAACTCGATAAAATCATCATAGGCAACTACTTCCGCGCGGATAAAGCCTTTTTCAAAATCAGTGTGAATAACACCAGCCGCTTGTGGTGCTGTAGCATCTTGCTTTACTGTCCAAGCTCTTACTTCCTTTACACCCGCGGTAAAATAGGTTTGCAAGTGAAGTAAAGAATAACCCGCATTGATAACACGATTTAGGCCAGGCTCTTCTAAGCCCATTTCAGCCATAAATTCAATACGGTCTTCATCATCCATTTCAGATAATTCGCTTTCAATTTCAGCACAAACCGCGACAACTATCGCCCCTTCGGAATCAGCAATTTTCTGCACTTGGTCAAGGTAAGGGTTATTTTCAAAACCATCATCATTAACATTGGCAATATACATAGTTGGCTTGATGGTTAAAAAGTTTAAATAAGCAACGGCAGCTTTTTCTTCTTTAGTTAAGACTAAAGAACGGATCATTTCACCATCTTCAACATGTTTTAGTATTTTTTCCAATACTGGCATTTCAAATTTAGCCTCTTGATCGCCACCTTTGGCTTTCTTAGCTAAACGAAAAATAGCGCGTTCTGCCGTGTCCATATCAGATAAGGCTAATTCAGTATTGATCACTTCAATATCATCGATTGGACTAACTTTATTAGCAACGTGAATAATATTGTCATTGTCAAAACAACGAACAACATGGCCAATGGCATCAGTTTCACGAATATTAGCTAAAAACTTGTTACCTAAACCTTCACCTTTTGAAGCGCCAGCCACTAAGCCTGCAATATCAACAAATTCCATGGTGGTTGCTAACACACGCTCTGGCTTTACTATCTTTGTTAATGCGTCTAAGCGTGGGTCGGGTACAGGCACAACACCCGTATTAGGCTCGATTGTACAAAAGGGGAAGTTTGCTGCCTCAATACCTGCTTTAGTTAACGCATTGAAAAGCGTTGATTTACCTACGTTGGGCAAGCCAACAATACCACATTTAAATCCCATGATGTTTACCTATTATGTTGACGCAATAACCTTTATTGCGCTTTAAAAGAATGTAGACGATTTTGTGCTTTTTTAATGTCGTCTGTTTGCCAAATTTCAAAACAGCGCGCAGCTTCGTCTATCGCTTGGTCAATTAAGTTTTGTTCATTGGCCGGCGCTTTGCCAAGCACATGCCCAGTAACGCGTTCGCGATGACCTGGATGATCAATACCAATGCGTAACCGATAAAATTCTTTGTTATTAGCCAAGCATGAAATGATATCACGTAAGCCGTTGTGGCCACCGTGGCCGCCACCTTGTTTGATTTTACAAACGCCAGGTAACATATCTAGCTCATCGTGAGCAACAAGAATGCTTTCAACAGGAATACGAAAAAAATTGGCTAAAGGTGCTACGGCTTTACCACTACAATTCATAAAAGTAGTAGGAATGAGAAGATGAACTAATTGCCCAGCAATTAAACCCTTACCGTATAGGCCAGCGTATTTTTTTTCTGGCTTTAGTGAAATGTTGTTACGTGCAGCAAGCTCTTGAACGAACCAATCACCAGCATTATGACGGGTTTTACTGTATTCGGAACCTGGATTTCCTAAGCCGACTACTAATTGAATCGCCATCTAATTATTTACTCTTGTTATTAAACTTAAGGTCAATAAATTCAAGTGTATTTAAAACTAAAAAGCTTAAAGGGCATGTTATAAAAACATCTCCCTTTAAGCTTGTTCATCATGAGTAAAGTTAACTATTACTCAGCTGCAGCCTCTTCAGCTGCTTCGCTGTCTGCATTTGGAACTTTAGGAGCGTTCACAGTAACAACGGCTTGATCATGGCTTTCGCCTTTAGCTAATTCGTCAGATGTAACGCCTTTAGGCAAAGTAACATTTGATAAATGTATTGTTTCACCAACAGCTAAATTAGCAACATCAATTTCAATAAACTCAGGAATGTCAGCAGGTAAACATGTAATTGCTATTTCATTCATTAGATGAGCAATTTTGCCACCTAGTTTTTCTGCTGTTTCTTCATTAAGGAAATGAATTGGAGCATTAACTTGCACAACATGGGTTGCATCGATACGTAAAAAATCTAAATGCATTACAAGTTGTTTAAACGGGTGACGTTGCATGTCTTTTAAAAGACACTCAACAGGCTTGCCATCAACGTTGATAGTTAAAACGTGAGAGTAGAATGCTTCTTCTTGTTGAGCACGAAAAACATTTTTGTGCGCTAACGTTAAAGAAACAGGCTCTTGGCCTTCACCGTATAAAATCGCTGGAACTTTGCTCGCGTGACGTAGGCGGCGGCTCGCACCTTTCCCTAAATCTGTACGTACTTCAGCATCCAATGTAAATAAATCAGTCATGGGTTATATCCATTATTTAATAATTAAAGGTCGTTGCTTTTTGCGACCAAAAGCAACCTGTTCCTTTTTTGTCGGTTAATTAGCGATTAACTAGTGAAGTACTATCCAAGCGTAATTAGCTAAAAAAGGCGCAGCATGATAACACTCCGATGAATCTAAATCCATTACTTATGTTACTTTTAAAGGTAAGGCTATTATGAGTAAGGGCTTTTGATTGATAACAATAAAAAAAAGCACCTAAGGGTGCTTTTTTTGAATGATATTTGTTGATTAACGCTTAAGCATCAAACATCGCAGAAATAGATTCTTCGTTGCATACTCGACGAATAGCTTCTGACAACATACCACTTAAGGTAAGTTGACGAACTTTACCTAGCGCTTTAATTTCATCTGATAGTGGAATTGAGTCAGTGACAACAACTTCATCAATCACTGAATTTTTTATATTCTCAGCCGCATTACCAGAAAATACTGGATGAGTTGCATAAGCAAATACGCGTTTAGCACCGTGTTCTTTTAATGCTTCTGCCGCTTTTGCCAATGTACCACCAGTATCAATCATATCATCAACGATAAAACAGTCACGTCCTTTAACATCACCAATGATGTGCATTACTTGCGCAATATTTGCTTTAGGACGACGTTTATCGATAATGGCAAGATCTGCATCATCTAATAATTTAGCTACGGCACGTGCACGAACAACACCGCCAATATCAGGTGAAACTATCACTGGATTTTCAATGTTACGCGCTAACATATCTTCTAATAAGATAGGCGTACCAAAAACGTTATCCACAGGTACATCAAAAAAGCCTTGAATTTGTTCTGCGTGTAAATCAACCGTTAAAACACGGTCAACACCTACACTTGATAAGAAGTCAGCAACAACTTTCGCGGTAATGGGGACACGAGCACTACGAACGCGACGGTCTTGACGAGCATAACCAAAGTAAGGCATAACAGCGGTAATACGTCCAGCTGATGCACGACGTAGCGCATCAATCATCACGATTAGTTCCATTAAGTTATCGTTGGTAGGGGCACATGTTGATTGAATAATAAAAACATCCGCACCACGTACGTTTTCGGTAATTTCAACACTAATTTCACCATCACTAAAACTGCCAATCTTGGCTTCGCCTAAGGTGATGTATAAGCGATTAGCGATTTGTTTGGCCAGTTCAGGGGTGGCATTACCCGCAAAGATCTTCATGTCAGGCACGACGAGTTCCTTAGAAACTTTTGACATTTAAATTACGATACTGAATAAAACGGTGAGTTAAATATCAGCAAATTATTTTATTTTTGCCAGTTTTAATGGCATTTATATTAATTTTATCCGAACTTAATTGTCGTTTACTGCCGCAATTGCAGCATGTAAGGGCGATTGATTTAGTCCTTCGGCTACGAATGATTCTATACCGTTTGGCAGTAAAGATTGTACATAGCACGCGTCTTGTTTGGAGCTAAAACGTGAAAAAATACACGCACCAGTTCCAGTCATCTGTGACGGTGCGTATTCTATCAACCAAGCCAGTAGTTTGGCAACCTCGGGGTAGTTTTTTATTACCCAGGTTTGACAATCATTGTGATAATTTTCTATATCATCATCGCTGTAACGTATAGTGGGCGTATCTCGAGTTAAATCTTTCGCGGTAAAAACGCTGGCAGTAGAAATGCTGCAATCGGGTTTAGAAACTAAATACCAATAAGTTTTTGGTGCAGCGGGGGTCAGTTGTTCGCCAATGCCTTGGGCAAATGCGGCAAAACCATGAATGAAAATGGGTACGTCAGCGCCCAAAGTTATACCAAGTTCAGCAAGTTGTTTAATCGTCAGCTTTGTTTGCCAAAGTGCATTGAGTGCCAGTAGCACAGTCGCGGCATTTGATGAACCGCCCCCCAAGCCGCCGCCCATAGGTAATAATTTTTCTAACTTAATATCCACCCCTTGCTGACACCCGCTATAGTTTTGCAATAGTCGTGCAGCTTTGATGATTAAATTGTGGTCATTGTTTACGCCGGGAATCGGCGTCAGTAGCGTTATGGCTTTATCTGCTGTGATCCGCAAGGCGATAGTGTCGTGGTAATCTAGAAACTGAAAAACAGTCTCTAGTTGGTGATAACCGTTGTCCATTCTACCGACAATATGTAAAAACAAATTGAGCTTGGCCGGTGACTTAAATACAATAAAGGGCTGCTTATTCACGATAACCTCGTTAAACTTTCCATGAATGAATGACAATTTTTATCCGCAAATCGCCTTGAATAATCGTTAGCTGTTTAGCCAATTGAAATGGGCCAATATGATGATATTTACTGTATTTTATCAACCAGTCTTTATTGTTATAATGACTGGTTAAGGACTGTGGGAGTTGAGTTTTTACATGGTAATCTAGCTTATCTGTAGGTAAAAAAGCTAACCCTTTCAGCCAATGGCTCATGGCACGAGTCGGTAAATCTAAACCGGTAAGTGTATAGATTAAATAGTCTAAATCGGCCGTATTATAAAGATTACCGTCAACTTCTAAAACAAAATTATCTTGCTGTCGAGTCAGTGCTAATACCTTAATGCCGAATAAGGTTGATAAATTTAACGACTCGGTTTGATCAGCTGCATTTTTTTGCCAATGCAATGACGCACTTTGGCGCTTTTGACTATCGATAAAGGCTATTTTCCCCACTATGGTCCAGCTATTAAGCTGTGATACTTGTTGGTTGCGGGTGGCAATATCTTGGTTTTTTTGATTATTCTCTACAGGTATGTCGTTGATGCTAGAACAAGCACTTAACAGACTGACAAAAAATAGCGTAATGAGTCGTATACTATACATAGCATTCCTGAATTGAATGAATTAAATAAGCTTTGCTTATATCAAGAGAAACAACAAATAACAAAAACATATAACTGCATGCTTTCAATTTAAGGTGATCTTACGTAAAATTATCGCGATTTTTTATCTCAGATCATAGGTTTTTTTCAATATCTAACTGATAATTGCGCCAAATAGTCATTACAAGCGTATAATCGGCCGTAAGATAATGGTCATCCGCCGCAGACATTGCCGGCCATTAACATTTTTTGGACTCAATATATTCATATGTCGATAGTTGCATTAGGTATCAATCATAAAACCGCTCCAGTGGCCATTAGGGAAAAAATATCATTTAACCCTGATAACTTGAGTTCGGCTTTGCAGGAACTGATCCATTCAGTAGATTGTAAAGAAGCCGCGATTTTATCTACCTGTAATCGAACCGAGCTTTATATCGTACAAGAAGGTGATATTAGCTTAACGCAAGAGCGTTTAGTGCGTTGGTTAGTACAACACCACAATGTTCCTGCGTCTACCATTACGCCAAGTTTATATTGGCATCAAGATCAACAAGCGGTTAATCATATGATGCGTGTTGCTTGTGGTTTAGATTCTTTGGTATTGGGTGAGCCACAAATATTAGGGCAAATGAAACAAGCCTATAAACAAGCTAAAGCGGCTGGTTCAATGGCGTTAGTGATGGATCGGCTTTTTCAACGTACTTTTGGTGTCGCTAAGCAAGTGAGAACCGATACCGACATAGGGGCAAGTGCGGTTTCTGTTGCTTTTGCTGCGGTTAACCTAGCAAAACATATTTTTGCTAGTTTAGATAAAACCCGGGTTCTGCTAGTGGGTGCTGGGGAAACGATTGAATTAGTAGCTAAACACTTATACGAAAATAATGTTGGCCATATTACGGTGGCAAACCGCACCTTAAGTCGGGCTGAAAACATGGCAAAAAAATTTGGTGCCGATGTTATAACACTCGCACAAATTCCAGAAATGATGTCTAGTGCTGATATCGTCATCAGTTCAACCGGTAGTACTTTACCCATTATAGGTAAAGGTATGGTAGAAAAGGCTTTAATGAAAAGAAAGCATCGGCCAATGTTCATGGTCGATTTAGCTGTTCCTCGTGATATTGAAGAGCAAGTTTCAGATCTTGAAGACGTCTTTCTCTACACCGTTGATGATTTGCAAAACATTATTGCAAAAAATTTAAATAATCGCCGCAAAGAAGCGGTATTAGCCGAAGGTATTGTGACTGAACAGTCATCTGTTTTTATGTCATGGCTACGTGGTTTAAATACCCAAGATACAGTAATCTCATATCGTAAACAGTGTTTAGAAAGTCGTGATCAATTGCTTGAAAGAGCCATGCAGCAATTAGCGACAAACAAAAAACCTGAAGCGGTAATTGCTGAGCTTGCCACTAAACTAACCAATAAATTTATGCATGCACCCACCAGTGCCATTCAATCGGCCGCACAAGGTGGAGAGTTAGACCGGCTTATTTACTTACGCGATATTTTTGATATTGACCATCAAGATTAAGCACTGGGTTTAGCTAGTCTTTAATTTAAGTGGGCAATAATTTACCTTTTGCTATCTTCACACCCGTTGAAACTCTGAGCTAAGCTCTTTATACTGCTCGCTTGCATACCTATTTAGTATAAATTACCTGCATAGTCGAATATAATGCGCGGGTAATTCATCAATTATTGACTATATAAGATCATTTAATGAATAAATCTGTTTACCAAAAACTTGAGATACTTGTCGAACGCTTTGAAGAAGTACAAGCGTTATTGTCTGATCCTGAAACTATTTCTAATCAAGAAAAGTTTCAGGCATTATCAAAAGAATTTTCACAATTAGAAGTTGTAACCTCAGCCTTTCATCGCTTTCAAGATGCCGAGAATGATTTTGCCGCGGCAGAAGAAATGCTTAAAGATGAAGACCCTGATATGCGCGAAATGGCGCAAGAAGAGTTTAAGTCGGCGAAGAAATTGGTAGAGAAAATGACCGAGGAATTGCAAGTTTTATTATTGCCTCGTGATCCAAAAGACGACAATAACTGTTTTGTTGAAATTCGCGCTGGAGCTGGCGGTGATGAAGCCGCTATTTTTGCCGGTGACTTATTCCGTATGTACAGCCGTTATGCTGAAAAGCAAGGTTGGAAAATCGAATTGATGAACTCCAACGAAAGTGAGCAGGGCGGTTATAAAGAAATTATTGTTAAAGTTAACGGTGTTGGTGTTTACGGTCAAATGAAGTATGAGTCTGGCGGTCACAGAGTGCAACGTGTACCTGAAACTGAATCACAAGGGCGTGTGCATACTTCTGCTTGTACTGTGGTTGTGATGCCAGAAATTCCAGAGTCACAAGCCATTGAAATCAATAAAGCTGACTTAAAAGTAGATACTTTCCGTGCCTCTGGTGCGGGTGGACAACACGTTAACAAAACCGATTCAGCTATTCGTATTACCCATATTCCAAGTGGCGTGGCGGTTGAATGTCAAGATCAGCGTTCGCAGCACAAAAACCGTGCCCAAGCGATGTCAGTATTACAAGCTCGCTTACAACAAATAGAAGATGAAAAGCGCCGAAGTGCAGAAGAGTCTTCTCGTCGTAACTTAGTGGCCAGTGGTGATCGTTCTGAGCGAATTCGTACTTATAACTTCCCACAGGGACGCATGAGTGATCATCGTATCAACCTGACACTTTATCGTTTAAACGAGATCATGGAAGGTAATTTACACTTAGTACTTGAGCCTATTATGCAAGAAAGTCAGGCTGATTTATTAGCAGAGCTTGCCGAGCAACATTAGTGAGTGCATCAGTTGTAGCGCAAAGGTTGTCGGTTGAACATCTATCATCGATGACCTTGGCTAAATTAACCGCCTTTGGTCAACAACTTTTGTTGCCTCACTCAGATAGCAGCAAATTAGATACTGAGATACTCATTTGTTTTGTTATTGAAAAACCGAGAAGTTTTTTATTAACTTGGCCAGAGCATCAGTTATCTACCAGCCAAGCAAAGCAATTTGCTGAACTCATGTTGCGCAGAGTTCAGGGCGAACCTATCGCCTATATTGTTCAACTACGTGAGTTTTGGTCATTACCACTGCAAGTTTCACCGGCAACTTTAATTCCGCGTCCAGATACTGAAGTGCTAGTTGAACTGGTGTTAACTCATCATCAAGCAGTAGAACTAAGTTGTTTAGATTTAGGCACAGGTACGGGGGCTATTGCCTTAGCTTTAGCCTCAGAACGACCTCAATGGCAAATAGAAGCGGTAGATTATAGCGATGAAGCCGTTGCGCTCGCCAAGGTCAACGCCGACAACTTAGCGCTAACACAAGTTAATATTTATCAAAGTGATTGGTTTAATCAGATTGCTGATGATAAGCGCTTTGACATTATTGTCAGCAATCCTCCGTATATTGATGAACATGATTATCACCTTAACGAAGGGGATGTCAGGTATGAGCCTAAAACCGCATTAGTTGCGGCGGATAATGGCTTAGCGGATATTAAAATCATTGCTCACCAAGCACTTAACTTTTTAAAACTGGGTGGATTTTTGTATATTGAACATGGCTTTGAGCAAAGTAAAATGGTGCAAAAAATTCTAGCCGATTTAGCTTATAGCGAAATCAAAACAATAAAAGATTACAGTCACAATGACCGAGTTACTTGGGCTTGTTACTCTGCATAAAGCACAAAACTAAAAAATAAACTTAACGGAGTTCATCATGCTTAAAAATTTACATATGACCATTGCGGTGATCAGTGTTTTACTTTTTACTTTTCGTTTTGCCTTAACCTTAGCTAATTCAAATAAATTAACCTTGAAATGGTTGAAAATTGCCCCACATATTATCGATACCTTATTACTGGGTCTTGGGGTCGCGTTATCGGTTCAGCTAGCGATAAATCCAGTAGAACAACTCTGGTTTGCCGAAAAACTGTTTGCCGTGTTTGCTTATATTTTTACCGGTTACTACACCCTGAAATTGGCGCGAAATCGCGCTATGCAAATTATTGGCTTTTTGGGCGCAATAGGCTGGGTAATGCTGATTGTTCGTCTAGCCATAAGCAAGGAGTCCGTATTTTTAGCTGGCTTATAAACGGCTAAAATCATGACCAAATTCATTAAGTTAGTTACCACTCAGAGCTTGTTAGCGGTTTGAGAACAAGTTTGATTTTTTGCATATAGAATATGCTATATGCAGGGAATTATAGGAAGTTATAGGCGGTTATCGAAGCGCTGTAAACTCCCAAGGGTGAGTTGAAAAAGCTGGCAGCCTACGTTATTGATTTTGAAAATGGAATAACCATTCTCTCTAACCAATGCCTTGTTTCTAAGCTTTTAAATCTCGCTAAGTGGCAAGAAACTTATTGGCATTGGTATAAGTATTAAACACTAATAGAGTATGCATGAACGATTTATTGTTATCAGAAATTAAATCTGAAGAAAATGAACTATTACAAACTTTTTTATTAATAGAAGAGTTTATTTTTGGCAAAAAAACGGCTGTTCAAACTGAACTGGATGACCTAGTGGGTTATTGCCAAGGTGAGACTGATGAAATTAAAGATCCCATTGAACGTGCTGAGGTATTGATTAATGCCTTGTTTATTGATCAACTTTTTATTGATAAACAGCAACAAAATTGGCCAGTAATGTCATATCAGGTGTCATCAGCGTTAACGCATAAACTGGTTTCACCTATCTTAAAATCGGTACTTATTGCCTATGTAGCCAATGCTTGTGATTGTCAGACTGACATTGTTTTTGTACCAGAAAAAGCCATGTTAAGAATTATTTGTGATGACAGTTACGCCATTATTCTTGATCCCGTTACCGGCGAGTCGTTAAATTGGCACGAGCTTGATACTCGCATGAGTGAAATTTCAGGTGACCCATTTGAAGTCACGCTAGATATAATGAAACAAGAAAGCCTAGTGCTTGAACATATCACGAGTCTAAAAGCGGCTTTTATACGAGAACAGGCTTACGATAACGCACTCAAATGTGTGGATATGCTATTGGCACTGAATCCAAATGATCCCTTTGAACGTCGCGACCGTGGCTTTTTATTACATCAACTTGATTGTTTTAAAGTCGCCTATGATGATTACCAATACTTTGTTGAGCAATGCCCCAAAGATCCTGCGGCGCAGCTATTAAAGCTTCAGTTAGATAAAATTTCAATTGCAGATACCATATTGCATTAACAAAACTTACCGGTTAAAAAGTCGGCTTAAGCGTCATTTATAAGAATAATAATAATAACGTAACTTGAAAAATCATAAGGATAAGTAATGCAAGATTCAGTCGTGGCTAGCATGCCATTGATCACCAACGACGCAACAGTACTTGGAATTCTAGCGCTAATTTTAGGCTTTGTTTTCTATACCTCAAGCAGCAGTAACCCAGCTTGTCGCTCATTTTATAAGTATGTGCCCGCACTGTTAATGTGCTATTTGTTACCATCGCTTTTAAATACTTTTGGTATTGTTAGTGCTGAAGTCAGTCAAGTTGATGAAGTGGCAAAATATTATTTATTACCCGCTTGTTTAGTCTTATTGACGCTTAGTATCGACATTAAAGCTATTGCTGGCCTGGGTAGTAAAGCCATTATTATGTTTTTAACCGGTACCGTTGGCGTAATCATAGGTGGGCCAATAGCATTATTAATTGTTTCAGCTGTATGGCCTGAGTTAATTGGGGTTTCAGGCCCAGACGCGGTATGGCGAGGTATGGCAGCGCTGGCGGGAAGTTGGATTGGCGGCGGCGCAAATATGCTTGCTATGAAAGAAATTTACGGTGCTGATGGTAAAATATTCACCATTATGGTGACGGTAGATATTGTTGTTGCCAATATTTGGATGGCCATTTTGCTTTATATGGCGGCGAACCATAAGCGAATTGATGCAAAAAATGGTGCAGATACTTCAAGCATTGATCGATTGATTGAAAAAGTTGAAGCCGAAACCCAAGAAAATTCAAAACAACCTGAACTAAAAGATTATATGCTCATTTTAGCCGTTGGCTTTGGTGCTGCCGGTTTGGCACATTTAGCGGCTGATTACTTAGTACCCTTTTTCCAAAACAGCTATCCTGAGTTGAAGAAATTTAGCTTACACAGTAAATTATTTTGGATCATCGTATTAGTGACCACTATCGGTTTAGCACTTTCCTTTACTAAAGTCAGAAAACTAGAGGCGGTAGGAGCCTCAAAGGTGGGTAGTAGTTTTCTTTATATTTTAGTCGCTACTATTGGTTTGCATATGGATATTACGCAAATTGTTGAAGCGCCTAAATATATGGTGATTGGCTTAATATGGATGGCCGTGCACATAGGCTTATTATTTGCAGTACGTAAGTACATTAAAGCGCCAGTATTTTATTTAGCTGTGGGTAGTAAAGCTAATATTGGCGGCGCCGCATCGGCACCCGTTATTGCCTCGGCATTTCATCCGTCATTAGCACCTGTTGGGGTTTTGTTAGCCGTTTTTGGTTATGCATTAGGCACTTATATGGCATGGTTATGTGGCCAGTTGTTAAGAATTATTGGCAGCTAGAATCGCCGCTAATCTATAGATAAATATTGGAAATATTATGACAAAGCAATTAATTACACTGGGCGATATTGATATCGCCAACGATAAACCTTTCGTATTATTTGGTGGTATGAATGTGCTGGAGTCGAGAGACTTAGCCATGACCATTGCCGAGCACTATGTTGAAGTAACCCAAAAACTCAATATTCCTTTTGTATTTAAGGCCTCATTTGATAAAGCTAACCGTTCGTCGGTTAGCGCATATCGTGGCCCTGGTTTGGACGAAGGCTTAAAGATTTTTCAAGAAATTAAGTCGACATTTAATGTCCCGATTATTACTGACGTACATGAACCTTATCAAGCTGGACCTGTTGCGGAAGTGGCTGATATTATTCAGTTACCTGCGTTTCTTGCACGTCAAACTGATTTGGTGGTTGCCATGGCAAAAACCGGTGCGATTATTAACGTGAAAAAGCCACAATTTTTGGCTGCCCATGAAATGCGTCATATCATCAATAAGTTTGCCGAAGCCGGTAACGAAGACATTATTCTTTGCGAGCGTGGTAGTTGCTTTGGTTACAATAACTTAATTGTTGATATGTTAGCCATGGATGAGATGAAAAGCTATGCGCCCGTTATGTTTGACGCCACGCATGCCTTACAACGCCCAGGTGGTAGAGAAGACTCAGCTGATGGCCGACGTGCACAAGCGGCGCAATTAGCCCGTAGTGGTATGGCTATTGGTATTGCAGGCTTATTTATTGAGTCGCACCCTGATCCATTAAACGCAAAGTGCGATGGCCCTTGCGCGTTACCCTTAGATAAACTTGAACCTTATTTAGCACAAATGAAAGCGTTAGACGAGCTAGTTAAAGGCTTTGAACCGCTCATTACAGGGTAGATACTTCAATTTAGATAGTACGGCTTAGATTGTGGGTTATAAAGTGGCGCTAGGTTAATTAGCTATTGTTGAGCTTACTAAGTTAGTAGCAATTGCCAGTAACTACTTTTAGTCACAACAACACATCGTTTACTCAACATATTGACTACAAAGAAAAAGGGCGCTATTAAGCGCCCTTTTTCTATATGAGTAGTGCCATGATTAATGGTTATTTCAAGTGGTGAAAGTCGATATCTTCGATATTTTTACCCGCTTTAGGGTCGTTAAACACCGCTTCATCAAATTGATCTTCAGACTTACCGACAATAACCGTTACCATACTATCACCCGTCACGTTAACCGCGGTACGTGTCATATCTAGTAAGCGGTCTACACCAATAATTAGCGCAATGCCTTCAACAGGTAAACCGACTTGCTCTAGCACCATAGCTAACATAATTAAGCCAACACCGGGAACACCCGCCGTGCCAATTGATGCTAATGTCGCTGTTAATATCACCATTAAATAATCAGTAAGCGTTAAGTCTTGGCTAAATACTTGTGCAATAAATACCGTAGCAACACCCTGCATAATTGCCGTACCGTCCATATTAATGGTGGCACCTAATGGCACAGTAAATGAAGCAATGGAGTTCTTAACACCCATTTTCTTTGTTGTTGTCTCTAAGGTAATGGGTAAAGTTGCATTACTGCTTGAGGTTGAAAATGCAAAAATAGCGGTATCACGCATTTTCTTTAAAAAGATTAATGGATTTAAGCCAGTAAATAACTTAAGTAAAACAGGATAAGTGATAAAGGCATGCAGTAATAATGCAAAAAGCACCACAAAGAAATACCCCAACAAATTGCCAAAGGTACTTAACGACACGTCAGTAAATAAGCCGGCTAATAAACAAAATACACCATAGGGCGCAATGTTCATCAAGATAGTAACAAGGCGCATAATTACAACACTCATATCTTCAAAAAGTGCAGCAACACGCTCGCCCGGTTTGCCAGAAAGTGCAATGGCGATACCAAATAATAAAGCAAAAATAATAACTTGCAGCATGTTGCCCTGAGCAAATGAGGCAAATGGATTACTTGGGAACATTTGAATAAGGGTTTGAGCAAGTGAAGGGGCTTCTCGACTGGTAAAGGTTGTACCCGCCGTCATATTTACGCCTTCACCAGGGCTAACAAGTAAAGCTAAACCCATAGCAAAGCTAATCGCAATAGCCGTTGTGAGTAAATATAAGCCTATAGACTTACCACCGATGCGACCTAGCTTAGTGGTATCTTTTAGTGAGCAAGTGCCGCAAATTAACGAAACGAACACTAAAGGTACGACCAACATTTGTAAACTAGAAATAAATACTTGGCCAATAACTTCAAAAACACCATCAACTAAAAAGCCGCGGACTGAAAAATCAAAGAGGTATAGAGGAATAACGAAATCAGAGCCATCAGGCATCAACCATTGTAAAATTGTGCCAGTGAGAATACCCGCAATCATACCGGTAACAATTCGAGCAGTTAAACTTGCTTGCTTTTTTTCAGCCATATTTTTCTTATTTTATTGAGCGATGCCTTATTATGTTGTTGCGACGAGCAGAAATCAAATGTTTAAAGCATAGGGCTGTTGATTTTAGAAGATTATTTTTATTGCCGGTTTTTTTGCTCTTTAATTAAGCTAAGTAGATAAAAGGTAATGACTGGCGTTAATATGCGATGCGACGAGCTTAACTACAAAAAAAGATTTTTATGGTGCGTATGTTAAGTTGTTTAACTTTTTTTACTATATCCACTTTGCTTGAAAAATTTCATAGCTGCCTAGCTATTTGTCTCAATGAAAAATAGCATTTCGTCTGATTTAATTGGCGTAAATTTAATAGATAACTCCCTGAAAACCACCAACTCTAGATAAATTGTATTTTTTATGTGAATCACTGACTTTTTTGTAATAATTCGGTATTATTGAAGTAATTGATAATAAAAATATAGGGAGATCCTTTTTATGGCGCTATTTCAACGCCTTAGTTTAGTTTTAATATTTGCAATGTTAGTCGGTTGTGGAGGCAGTGCTGGTGGATTTGACGAAACCCCAGATGGCAGTGATGGTAGTACACCAGACACTATAACTATTACTTTAGCTATTTCGGACAAGAACCTTACTCAAGCGACACCGGCAATTTTAACCGCAACTGTGCAGAAAGGTACAACGGCAGTCTCAGGTAAGCTTGTAACATTTTCAATTGATAATGCAGTTCTGGCAAGTTTTGCTACAGATGTTAGTACCAGTAGCACAAATGCTGAAGGTCAAGCCGTTATAACTTTATTGGCTGGGTCTAACAGTGGTTCTGGCATAATTATAGCCTCTGTGGATGGGATAGACTCCATACCTGTAACATTTGATAGTGCAGGCGATGGTGGCGTTGTTGGTGTTCCAGTTGCTAGTGAAATTAGTTTATTTGCCAGTAGTCAGCAAATAGCATCCAGTGGTAATGACGAAGTTACATTAACCACCATAGCAAAAGATATTAATAATAATCTTGTTGAAGGCGTAACAATTACTTTTAGCGCAACTTCAGGACAAATTGAAATTGTTAATTCTGTTACTGGCACCGATGGTCAAGCCACTGCTATATTGAAAACTAACAATGAACCTACTAACCGAATTATCACTATTACTTCGCAAAGTGGGCAAGTCATGGACACTGTTAATGTTCAAGTCACAGGAACAAGCATTAATTTAACAGGTTCGTCGTCATTAGCGATTAATGACGAAAGTAGTTTTTTTATTCAAGTTTTAAATTCAGAACGTATAGGAATTCCTAATACAACTGTTGCTTTGTCTTTGACACCTCCAGCATCGGGCGAAGTAGCAGCAATTACAATTGTAGACTCTGTTGTTACGAATCTTACTGGCCAAGCAAGTTTTGTTGTAACAGGTATATCTGGTGGTACGAATACGATAGTGGCTAACGCTGTTGGAGTTACTACTAATCATGATGTCACTGTTCAAGCTGATTCATTCTTATTTAGTAGTTTTGACAACGGTCAAGGAGCAGTTGTCCCAGGAACTGATACCTTACCTGATGTTCTACTGTCTAACAGTGCTTCAATAGATCTTACATGGATTCAGTCTAATACACCCATTGCAGACGGTACCCGTGTTAACTTTACTACAACGCGAGGTGCATTAAGTTCAAGATCTGAAACCACCATAAATGGGAAAGTTTCTACAGTTTTAACTTCAACTAGTGCGGGCAAAGCTTTAGTGACAGTAACAGGAACCACTGGCGGTATTACTTTAAGTAATCAATTAGAATTTGAGTTTGTTGCTGAAAGTGTCAATAGTATTTCAGCTCAAGCTTCACCTAGCTCAATTGCACCTAATGGTGATACATCAACTATTTCTGTTATCGCGAAAGATCTTAATGGTAATTTGGTTAAAGGAAAAACAATTGAATTTACTTTAACCGATACTAGTGGCGGTAATATTTTACCGGCAACGGCAGTAACAGATAGCAATGGTAGCGCAAGTACAGTATACACCTCGAATTCAGTTTCTGCTCAAGATGGTGTGTCGATTATTGCGACGGTGCAAGATACTCCATCGCAAACAGATACTGTAAATTTGACAGTTGCAGATCGCGAATTATTTATTGCTTTGGGGACGGGTAATGAATTACAAGAGCCAACAACAACTACTTATAACAAACAATATTCTGTCTTTGTAACCGATGTCGACTCTACACCACAGGAAGGAGTTGTACTAAAAGTTTCAGCAGTTCCAAACAATTACTACAAAGGTGAGTGGGTAAAGGTTACAGATGAAAACGGAGAGTTTTCTTTTTGGGGCGCTAGCTACTCAACAATGCCACCTTGTCCAAATGAAGATCTCAATATCGATGGCATATTAGATGTTGGAGAAGATACTAATGGTAATGGGATGTTAACCCCAGGAAATGTAGTTTCAGCAACGGGTGACGTGATTACCGATGAATTTGGACACGCTATTATTGATATCCGTTATGCGCAGAGTTTTGCAACATGGGTAGATGTAAATCTTATCGTAAGTGCAAAAGTAAGCGGTACAGAAAATTCGGCACAAACACGTTTTTCATTACCTGTATTATCCTCAGATGTATTGAATGAAGATATTACACCTCCCACTTCAGGTATTGGCTTGATATCGCCATTTGGTCTGGTTGGTGACTGCTCTGTAGAGGATTAATCGATTTAGTCTAAGAAATAAAAAAGCCGTTTATTGAACGGCTTTTTTATATTTTTTTTATAAGAAACTAAGTCAACTTACATTTTTAAAGTTAGACAAGACTATTTGTTCATTTCCTCAATCAAGAAAGCTGAAATCTCTGCACCTGCGGCCAAGGTTTTATCACGGCTGACGGCACCTAAACCTGTGCTGTCGGTGAAGGGGGCAATTTCCATCATGTCGGCGCCGGTAATTGGATACTGAGCGGCGATAGCGCGCAATATTTGCATTGACTCGTTGGGTGATAAACCATCTGGCTCTGGTGTACCTGTTGCTGCTGCATAGGTTTCATCGAGTGCGTCAATGTCATAGCTAACATAAATTTCATCGATATTATCCGCTTTTAATTGCTTGATTATTTTTTCAATAATCGCTTCCACGCCTTGCTCTTTAAGTTCATGTGCCCAATGTTGCTTAACGCCAAAAGTGTTTTCCCAATGTGCTTTAGGTTTGCCACTTGAGCGAATACCGATTTGAATTAAATCACGACGTTCAGTTAAGTCGTCTAAAATATGTGTGCACCACGAGCCAAAGCACAAGTCGATACCTAAACGTTCAACCAATAAATCGGTATGGGCGTCAAAGTGAATAATAGCCGCACGCACGCCTTGTTTTTTCTTCGCTTGTAAATAGGCTTTTGCTAATGGGTAACTAACAGAATGATCACCGCCAATACCAAATATGCCTTTGTTAGGAAATTCAGCATAAAAGTCGTGTAATACATCTTCTGTGATTGATAACGGGCTAACAGGAAACTCGCTATTCTGATCTTGATAAAGCGCTTTTCGACAATTGGCAATGGTTGCCTCATTAAGATATTTATCATGTAACAAATGCGGAATAACGCGCACGTCGCCTAAATCAAAGGCATTTAAATCAGGGTATTGTTCTAACAATGTTGAGCGAACAAATAAAGGTCCCCAGTTAGCACCACGCAAAATTCCACCACCACAGTCTGAAGCAATGCCGAGAATAACCGCATTAGTCGACTGTGGCAGTTTTTCAATACTTTGCTGCCATAGTGACTCTATATCGTTTGATTGGCCAAATAAGGCTTTATGCAAACGCTCTTTACGCTCTTTGGCAGTGTTGACGGTAAAAACGCCGTTTCCTGGTGGACATAAGCACTGGTTGATTTTATTTTTAAATGTTGACCATGAAGTTGTCATGTATATTCTCTTCCTATTAAAAGGTATTGAAATTCACTTAAATGAACGCAAACTACCTGGAGTGATTGTAAAAAATTGTTAATACTGGCCATAAAGTGCAGTTATTTCGCTTTCAGCCCTTAAATTTTGCTAAAAAGTCGATTATGATGGCGCCGAAAAGTTCGCGTCATTATAGCTAAAAGTTGTAAAAAGGCATATATATAAAATTTTTTGCTTGTCAGCTCGCTAATTTACAGATATATCTAATAGTAATTTCAGTCTCAAATTTAATTTTACGTCTCAGTTTTATTCACGAAGGCAATTTTTTCTTAATGTTTTGCTCGCGCAATATTAAGTTATTCAATGCAAAAAACTGTGACGCAACTGACATCGTCAGCTTAGTAGGAATATAAAATAATATGGCAAAATCTCTGGTAATTGTGGAATCGCCAGCCAAAGCGAAAACAATTAACAAGTACCTTGGTAAAGATTTTATTGTTAAATCTAGTGTGGGTCACGTTCGTGATCTACCGCATAGTAGCACGGGTAAAAAAGTAGCGGCAAAATCTCCTGCTGAAGTAAGAAAAATGGCGCCTGCGGCGAAAGCTAAATATAAAGCTAAACGCGACAAACTCGCATTAGTTAATCGTATGGGTATTGATCCTGATAACGATTGGGCCGCGAATTATCAAATATTGGAAGGCAAAGAAAAAGTTGTTGCTGAATTAATCAAACTTGCCAGTACCGCAGATACCATCTATCTCGCAACCGATTTGGATAGAGAGGGTGAGGCAATTGCATGGCACTTAAAAGAAATTATTGGTGGCGATGACGCTAAATTTAAGCGCGTAGTTTTCAATGAAATTACTGAAAACGCCATTCAACAAGCGTTTTCTGCACCAGGCGAATTAAGCATGCCTGGGGTTAATGCCCAACAAGCACGACGTTTTCTCGATCGTGTTGTTGGCTTTATGGTCAGCCCATTATTGTGGAAAAAAGTAGCTCGAGGTTTATCAGCTGGTCGTGTGCAATCGGTTGCCGTTAAACTTGTCGTGGAAAAAGAGCGTGAAATTAAAGCTTTTGATCCAAAAGAATATTGGGAAGTTAGTGCTGATACGCAAACCTCTACAGGTAGCGACTTTGCATTAGATGTTACTCATGACCATGGCAAAGCTTTTAAGCCAACTAACGAAGCCGATACTAACAAAGCGTTAGCCGTTTTAACCTCATCACCTTACACGGTAAGTAAACGTGAAGACAAACCGTCAAAAAGTACGCCGTCAGCACCATTTATTACCTCGACGTTGCAACAGGCGGCTAGTACTAAATTAGGCTTTGGTGTTAAACGTACTATGGGGCTTGCGCAACGTTTATACGAAGCGGGTCATATTACTTATATGCGTACCGACTCGACCAACTTAAGTAAAGATGCGGTTGAAACCTGTCGAGGTTATATTACTGATAATTTTGGTGAAAATTATTTACCAGAAAATGCGAAAGTTTATACCAGTAAAGGTAATGCTCAAGAAGCGCATGAGGCTATTCGTCCATCAAACGTTAAGCTTGAAGCGGCCTTTATTACTGATGTTGATGCGGACGCGAAAAAGTTATACGAACTAATATGGCGCCAATTTGTGGCTTGTCAAATGACGGCAGCACGTTACACGGTAAGTACCATTACCGTTGATGCTTCTGGCTTTGATTTAAAAGCGAAAGGGCGTGTAATGCAATTTGACGGTTGGACACGTGTTCACCCGCAACTATCAAAAGGTGATGACACCCATCTACCTGATTTAGCCGTAGGTGAAGTGTTAACACTTCAACAGTTAAATCCATCGCAAAACTTTACTAAGCCACCAGCGCGTTTTGGTGAAGCATCGTTAGTCAAAGAGTTAGAAAAACGTTCAATTGGTCGTCCTTCGACTTATGCGTCAATTATTTCTACCATTCAAGATCGTGGTTATGTGCGCTTAGATAAAAAACGCTTTTATGCCGAAAAAATGGGTGAAATTGTTACCGATAGCTTATCGGGTAGCTTTAAAAAATTAATGAATTATGACTTCACTGCCAATATGGAGCAGGAGTTAGATGAAGTTGCTGAAGGTAAAAGTAACTGGAAAGATGTATTAAACGGCTTCTATAAAAGCTTTACCGAACAGCTAGAACTTGCCGACACGCCTTCTGAGGAAGGTGGTATGCGTAATAACGAACCAATTGTAACCGATATTGATTGCCCAACCTGTGGTCGTAAAATGGGTATTAGAACTGGCTCAACGGGTGTGTTTTTAGGCTGTTCTGGCTATGCATTACCACCGAAAGAGCGTTGTACTACTACCATGAACTTAACGCCTGGTGAAGAAGCGGTTAGTGTCTTAGCTGAAGATCAAGAAACTGAAGCGTTACGTGCTATGCACCGTTGTGAGAAATGTGGCACGGCGATGGACAGTTACCTGATTGACGAAACACGCAAATTGCATGTTTGTGGTAATAATCCAGTATGTGACGGCCTAGAATTAGAAACCGGTGAGTTTAAACTTAAAGGTTACGACGGACCTATTTTAGCATGTGACCGTTGTGATGCTGAAATGGAGTTAAAATCAGGCCGTTTTGGTAAGTATTTTGATTGTACTAACAGCGAGTGTAAAAACACCCGTAAGTTATTAGCCAGTGGCGAAGCTGCGCCACCCAAAGAAGACCCAGTACAATTACCTGAATTAGCATGTGAAAAGTCTGAAGCACACTTTGTGTTACGTGATGGCGCAGCCGGTATCTTTTTAGCGGCTAATACCTTCCCTAAATCACGGGAAACACGAGCACCTAAAGTGGCTGAGCTAGCGCGTTTTCGCGATAGAATTTCAGAAAAATTCTATTACCTAGCCGATGCACCAGCGCAAGATCCAGAAGGCAACTTAGCGGTTGTTCGTTATAGTCGAAAAACTAAGTCACAATATGTTATGACTGAAGTTGAAGGCAAAGCAACGGGTTGGAATGCTAAGTATGTTGATGATAAGTGGGTTGAAGAACTCGCTAAGAAAAAAGTAGTAAAAGCCAAAGCAAAACCTAAAGCTAAAGCTAAAGCTAAAGCTAAGCCTAAGCCTAAGGCGAAAAAAACAGCCTAAATAGATAACTGCTCTACTTCAAAATGCTGAAACGGTATTTTGAAGTAGAATAGGGCAGTAATGTTACAAAAAAAAGCGCTCTTAGAGCGCTTTTTTTATGTTCACGATAAACACTCAGTTTGAGCTTATAAGCGTTTTTTTGTGCTAGAAAAAACTAAGTTCCAAAATCCTTGCCGGCAATGCCGTGTTCATATGGCGGTTCATCGCCATCTCAGTAATTGCTCCTGCATTACTTTGATAACTTTTATCCCTATAAAAAAATAGCTTCACGACATTCGTACATTCATGTGCGTTGATGTCAAAAAATGGCGATGTCAAAAACAATGTCGAGTTTCAACAGCTTTTCATTATTATCAGTGATAAAATCTGTTTTATTTTATCAAAGATTTATTATGGCGATTAATTGGTTCCCGGGGCATATGCATAAAGCCCAAAGAGAAATTAAAGAAATTTTACCACAAATTGATGTGGTGATTGAAGTTTGTGATGCGCGTTTACCTTTTAGTAGCGAAAACCCCATGATCACTGAAATTCGTGGTGATAAACCATTAATTAAAATTTTAAATAAATCAGACTTAGCTGATCCTAAAGTCACCGAGTTATGGCTGAACTATTTAGAGTCTCAGCATAACGTAAAAGCGATTGCATTAACCACAGAGTCGCCATCAGTTGCCAAGACGCTTCCCAACTTAATTCGAAAATTAGCCGCTAATAAAGATGAAGCCGGTAAGCAAATTAATGCCGTTATCATGGGGATCCCTAATGTGGGAAAATCTACCTTGATTAACACCCTAGTCGGTAAAGCTAAGGCTAAAGTCGGTAATGAACCTGCGGTAACCAAAGGCCAGCAAAGAATACGTTTAGATGAGGGGTTATATTTATATGACACCCCAGGTATGCTTTGGCCGAAAATAGTCAATGAAAATAGTGGTTATCGTTTAGCGATCACCAGCGCAGTGAAAGACACCGCATTTGATCATGAAGAAATTGCTTGTTTTGCTGCTGAATATTTATTGGCTGCTTACCCTGAACGTTTAAAAGAGCGTTACGCCATTGAGGAGCTGCCAGCACAAGAAGTTGAGTTAATTGAAGCGATAGGTAAACGTCGTGGTTGTGTTAAAAGCGGCGGACACATTGACTTTCACAAAGCGTCTGAAATATTAATTAATGAAATTCGCGATAAAACCTTAGGCGGCATATCCTTTGAAACGCCAGAAATGGTGATAGCAGAGGTGGTGCATTTTGATAAGGTTGAAGCAGACAAAGTTGCTGCCAGAGAAGCCAAAAAACTCGCCAGAGGCCGAGGTCGCCGCAATAAACGTTAGTATTAACTAAGCTCATTACTAAACTTAGCATTAAAAATTTAGTGATAAGTTTAATCAGTAAGTTTAATCAGTAAGTTTAGTTATAAGATTAAGATAAGGTAGCAATATGAGTGAGCAATTTAAATTACATCCACAATTAGCCAATGACTGCTTTGTTATGGCTGATTTTCCACTTTCTCGTTTATTACTGTGTAATGACAGTGCTTACCCTTGGTTCATTTTAGTGCCAAAAGTCGATGGTATTCAGGATATATATCAACTTGATTGGCAACAACAGCAACAGCTATTAAATGAATCAAGCATGCTAAGTGAAGTGCTTATGCAGGAATTTAAAGGTGACAAAATGAATGTGGCAGCCTTAGGCAATGTAGTATCACAATTGCATTTACACCACATAGTGCGTTATGAAAAAGATGCCTGTTGGCCAAAGCCTATTTGGGGGCAGCAAGCGCTAACACCTTATACAGATAGCGAACTAGACGTTATCAAAAGTCGCATAATACCTAAGCTATCAGCCATATTGTTATCTGATAACTAAGTTTCAATATAGCTTAGCTTTAATATAACTAAGTTTTAAAATAACTAAGTTTTAAAATAACTAAGCCTTAATACTCAGTGTATTAAGGCTTCTTGTATTTATCCGCTATATTTCAAGAGACAAACCAGTATTTGAAGTGCAGCGGGTATAATCGTGCAAGCCTAAATCAGCTTAACTAAGCTATACAGGTTTTTTTTGCAACAGACGATTGCTTCATCATGGCAAGAGACTGGCTCAAATCTGCAATTAAATCATCAACATTTTCAAGACCAACCGATATTCTAATTAAACTATCGCTGATGCCGGCGGCTAAACGCTCCTCTTGCGTATAAGGTGAATGTGTCATTGACGCAGGATGTTGAATAAGAGACTCTGCATCGCCTAAACTGACGGCAATTGAAAATAACTGCATACGGTTAATAAAATCACTACCACCGGCTAAATCACTATCAATTTCAAAAGCAATAACACCGCCAGCTGCTTTCATTTGCGAGCCGATAAATTTATGTCCCGGGTGGCTTTTTAGGC
Organism: Colwellia sp. MB3u-4; assembly: GCF_014077065.1. Classification (NCBI taxonomy): domain Bacteria; kingdom Pseudomonadati; phylum Pseudomonadota; class Gammaproteobacteria; order Alteromonadales; family Colwelliaceae; genus Colwellia; species Colwellia sp. MB3u-4. The sequence continues at coordinate 371,480 of NZ_JACGVE010000079.1, forward strand.
CTGGATAATAAACGTGCGTGACTTGCTGATTACTTTCTAGAAATTTCGCTATTTTTTCAGCGTTACTGCAATGGCGTTCCATACGAATAGGTAAGGTTTTAAGGCCTCGCATGATCAACCATGCATCATGTGGACTCATGGTTGCGCCAATATCTTTGAGTACCGTCATTTTTATCATCATGATCATTTCACTAGTACCACAAATAATACCAGCAACCACATCACCATGACCGTTTAAATATTTTGTTGCGCTATGCACTACTATATCTATGCCATACTTTCCCGGTTGCTGTAATACTGGCGTTAAAAAGGTGTTATCGACGATAGAAATAATATTGTGTTTTTGCGCTATTTCACCAATCATGGCTAAGTCGTATACCGCTAAGTTTGGATTTACCGGTGTTTCTAAAAAGATGACTTTTGTATTGGATTTTATAGCTGCTTCAATCTCTGCAGGGTTTGCCATATCAACAAAGCTAACTTCAATACCCCATCGGGTAAGTTGATGATTCATTAAAGCAAATGAACAACCATAAACCGCTTTTGATGAAATTAAATGATCGCCACAAGATAAATTACTCAGTAAAGCGCCAGAGACAGCGCCCATACCAGTAGCCGTGGCCGCGGCGTCTTCCATGCCTTCCATTGCGGCTACTCGCATTTCTAATTGTCGAGTTGTTGGATTACCTAAACGGCTATATATATAGCCTTCAGCTTTACCTGCAAACCTATCAGCACCTTGTTGTGCGTTGTCGAAGATAAAAGTAGAGGTTTGATAAAGTGGCGTAGCTAATGAACCAAATTGTTCGTCATTAATACGGCCTGAATGAATCGCTTGAGTTTCAATATGTTTACTTTCTGACATGGGATACCTTTATCTTTGGGAGAATTATTATTGTTGTTAGCTGTAAGTCAGTCACTTATTAATAGTTATGTAGCAATTATATTGCCATCTTTTTATTTTCTTATTTATCAGTGACTTATGTTTTTTTAATTATGTTTAACAAAAAGTTTGTAATATATTTATTACAAACTCCTTGTAGCTAATAAAGATAATAAGTTAAAATATACAAGAAAGCCTTGTTGGCTATAGCTTTGCTTGAGGTTTGTTTGTTGTAATAATTATATTACGATGTAATATAATTATTACAAAACTAGATGTGTATGGTATTGATGAGGAGTTTAGGTGCGAATAGAAATAAAATCTGAAGACCGAATGGGTATTAGCCAAGAAATATTGGCAACTTTTACTGGTTTGGCGCTAGACATTCAAGCAATGGAAGTAAGCTCACAATTTATATTTGTGCATTTGGCCAAAAGTGCCATTAGTTTTAATAAAGTAAAAAAAGCATTAATGAGCGTTGCCGGAGTTGATCACTGTCGGGCAGTCGACTTATTACCCTCAGAAAGTCGAGAACGGCATTTAAGGGCATTAGTGAATCGTCTTCCTGATGCTATTATTGATATTGATGAAAACGCTTGTGTGATGGCATTAAATCAAGCCAGTGAAAAGCTATTGGTGAATCATCAACGCCACAAAGGGGTGTCGCCATTACTCGGTGAGCAACTCAAAGGAGCTAAAGTTAATCGCTTACTTGATATAGAAATCACTTTGCCTTTATTGGATAAAATTAGCTCGCAAAATGTTGATATTGCGGGGCAAAGTTACTTAGCAGAAATTAGTCCGATCAGTGAACAAGAAAACAGCTCTGGTGCCGTTATATCCTTAAAATCAATCACCAGTTTAGGTCGACAAATTTCGATACTGCAAACTAGAGATGCTCAGGGACTTGATAATATTATTGGTCAATCTGCTAGCATCCAATTACTTAAAGAACAAACAGCTCGCTTTGCTGAATTGGAATTGCCGGTATTAATTAATGGTGAAACAGGCACGGGTAAAGAGCTTGTTGCCAGAGCTTTACATAATGCGAGCAAACGTCAACAAGCGCCATTTTTAGCGGTAAATTGTGCAACGTTACCTGAACATTTACTTGAAAGTGAGCTGTTTGGCTACGCAAATGGTGCTTTTACGGGCGCGCAAAAGGGTGGTAAACCGGGTTTACTTGAGTTGGCGGAAGGCGGCACTTTATTCTTAGATGAAATTGCTGAAATGTCACCTTATTTACAAGCTAAACTATTAAGGTTTTTACAAGACTTTAAATTTCGTCGCCTCGGTGGCACCAAAGAATTACAGGCCAACGTTAGAGTACTGAGCGCGACTCATCAAGATTTATTAGCCATGATAAGTCAGCACAAATTTAGGGAGGATTTGTTTTATCGCTTAAATGTGCTGAATTTAAATTCGCCGCCATTACGTGAACGTGCCGAAGATATTGCCTTAATAGCGCGCCATTTTGTGGTGCTTGCGGCAACACAAATGAACTTGCAGCAACCGAAAATTGATGAAAGTGCTATACAATTACTCTCATCGTATCCTTGGCCCGGCAATATTCGAGAATTACAAAATGTGCTGTTTAGGGCGGTAGCACTGAATGAATATGGTGATATCTCTGCACAAAATATCAGCGTCGCGTTAGCGCAATTTAAACAAACCGAAGTCACTGGTGTGGTTGAATTTAAAGTAGAAAACGAGCTGGAGGATTGGGCAAGTGCGCAAGCAAAATTTGAACAGCAGCTTATTAGCGCTTTATATCCTTATTATCCGACAACGCGCAAATTGGCAGAGCGATTAAAGGTATCACATAACAAAATTGCCATGAAATTAAGGCAGTTTGGCATTAATAACTAAATAACTAAATAACTAATAAATAATGCCAAATACCGAATCACTAATATCTATGGGTAACCGTTGTGAAGATGATTTAATCTTCTAGTATTTTGTAGAGAATTTGTTTAACGTTTTTAGGCTCAAATGGTTTATCGCACATAGCTGTAACGCCCTCAGTAAGTATATTCGCTAAGTGGGTTTGACTACTTTCACTCGTTACCATAAGTATGGGAATATGTGATTGTTGGCTCTCACTGCGAATATATCGGGTTAGCTCTTGTCCATTGACTTCTGGCATATTGTAGTCAGTAACGACGAGGTCATACATATTTTCTTTTAATAAGGCAATGGCTTCATTACCATCAACGGCTTCGGTTATTTTCAGTAAACCCAAGTTGTTCAATACGCGTTTAATATGATTTCTGGCTAGGCGACTATCATCAACGAGCAAAACGCGCACTTGATGAACATCAAAGTAGTCAAGTTCTAGCTCATCGGTTGATAATAAATCAATGGTCGTGTTTATTGCTGTTGCTAAGTGATCAGAAGTAAAAGGTTTTGGTAATAAAGCAATAACACCAGATTGCTTAAACTCTTCTAATTTTTTCAGGCGACTCTCACTGGTAACTAGCATAAAAGGTGTGTCAGCAATAGCAGGGTTATTTCTTATTTTATGCAGCAATTCTATCGCACTACCGTCATCAAAATACATCGCGCTGGTAATTAAATCACGTGGATATTTTTCGGCACTGTCATAAGCTTCAGCAATGTTTTTAGCTTCTGATACTTGGGTGATACCCAGCTGTTTTAACTCTTTAATTATAATTTTTCTTTGTAAGTCAGAAGGCTCAACAACCAGTAAAGATAATTCATTTGGATTCATAATATTACTCTATAGTTTTTAATTGATTACTTAGCCACCAATAAATTTGACCTTAAAGCCACTTTTTTCGAGCACTAATTTTATTTCTTCGCGCTTATCACCTTGAACTTCTATTACGTCACCCACTACGCTGCCGCCAGTGCCACAGGTTTTTTTAAGTTTTTTGGCAAGTTCTTTTAAGGCTTTATTATCTAAACCTAAACCGGTAATGGTGATAACACCTTTCCCCTTTCTGCCTTTAGTTTCTCGACGTACTTTTGCAAAACCGTCTGACGGCGTAACTGTCGTACTTTTAGCTGGTGATATTCTTCCGTCAGCCGTTGAATAGACCAAAGCTTGATGGTGACTATTTTGCTTAGGGGCTGTATCGTCGATACTTTTACCAAAGGCACTAGCTAAGTCACTTAGGCTAGAAAATTTTTTTGTCATAGTTGTACCAATCTCACTAATTTCTGATCATTTCTATTGGTTAAAACAAGCCACTACTAGCTTGTTTATTTAATCATTATCGCTATACCAATGTCGCTTATTAAGCAATGCAGTAGCCTATTACCCTAAACAAGTCGTTATTAAATAAATTCTTTGTATTTGGTGATGTTACCTGCATATAAAGTAGAGCAGACAATTAATGGAACTGGCCCTACGGCTAAAATTTGGATAAAATAAAACCACTGCTCGAGTGGTTTTATTATACAGAGAATAAAGTGAGCTTAAAGCTTACTTTCTAATTCAGGTAAAGCGTCAAATAAATCAGCCACTAAACCGTAATCAGCTACTTGGAATATTGGTGCTTCAGCATCTTTGTTAATCGCAACAATGACTTTAGAGTCTTTCATACCGGCTAAATGTTGAATAGCACCTGAAATACCTACGGCGATATATAAGTCAGGAGCAACAATTTTACCTGTTTGACCCACTTGCATATCGTTTGGTACAAAGCCAGCATCAACCGCGGCACGAGAAGCGCCAATGGCTGCGCCTAACTTATCAGCTATACCATCAAGTAACTTGAAGTTTTCGCCGTTTTGCATACCACGACCACCAGAGATGATCACACTTGCCGCACCGAGTTCAGGTCTTTCTGAAACTGAAAGTTGTTCACTTACGTAGCTAGAAATGCCGGCATCAGTGACCTTGTCTAGAGCAATAATTTCAGCATTACCATCGGTTGCAACGGCGTCAAAACCGGTAGAGCGAACAGTAATTACTTTTTTGCTGTCTAAACTTTGCACTGTGGCAATGGCATTACCAGCGTATATAGGACGGACAAAGGTGTCACTACTTTCTACGGCAATAATATCTGAAATTTGCGTAACATCTAATAAGGCAGCAACACGTGGCATAAAGTTTTTGCCCGTTGTCAGTGCTGTCGCCATGATGTGGCTATAATCTGCGGCAAGTTCAGTCACTAATAATGAAACATTCTCAGCCAGTTGGTGTTCATAAGCGGCGTTATCAGCGACCAACACTTTTGAAACACCATTAACCTTGCTTGCTGCTTCAGCAATGGCTTGACAGTTGTGACCAGCCACTAAAAGATGAATATCTCCACCAATAGCTTGCGCTGCTGCAACAGTTTTTAGTGTATCGGCTTTTAATTCGCTATTATCGTGTTCGGCAAATACTAAAATGCTCATGAGATCACCTTCGCTTCATTTTTTAATTTTTCTACTAATTCATCAATGCTTTCAACAATAATACCGGCTTTGCGTTCAGCAGGTGGTGTAACTTTAATTAAATTAGTACGTGCGGTTAAATCAATACCAAAATCAGCGGCCGCTTTTACCACTAGTGGCTTGCGTTTGGCCTTCATTATATTCGGTAATGAGGCATAACGAGGTTCATTTAAGCGTAAGTCAGTGGTGACAATAGCTGGTAGAGTTAAGGCTAGAGTTTGCAAACCGCTATCAACTTCACGAGTGACATTAACTTTATCGCCATCAATGCTTACAGCCGAGGCGAATGTACCTTGTGACATGCCGGTAAGTGCCGCTAACATTTGGCCTGTTTGGTTGTTGTCGCTGTCAATTGACTGCTTACCTAGAATAACCAGTTGTGGCTGCTCTTCTTCCACTATTTTTTGTAATAGTTTAGCAACGTTAATTGAATCTAAGCTTTCATCTGTCTCAATTTGAATAGCACGGTCAGCACCTAAGGCTAGGGCTGTACGCAACTGTTCTTGGCAAGATTTATTACCAATAGATACGGCGATAACTTCAGTGGCTATGCCCGCTTCTTTTAAACGAACGGCTTCTTCAACAGCAATTTCACAAAAAGGGTTAATTGCCATTTTTACATTAGCAAGATCGACATTTGAATTGTCTGCTTTAACACGTACTTTTACGTTATAGTCAATAACGCGTTTGATGGGTACTAATACTTTCATCGTTGCCTCTGATTATGTTGGTTGTAGGTAATCTTGGTTAAACTAAAGTTAATTCAACTTAACGCTATAATTATGGCTTGAAAGACTACTTGCAGATGACGTTTACGTCAACGTCTTCTGTCGATATGGTCAGTCAAATCGTGTTTAAATAAATATTATCGTTAATTAATGCAATACAAGATAGTATTTAACACGAATATATCTATAATGTTTGATATTATCAAACAGGTGTTTGAAAATCAAACGTGTGTTTGAATATTTCATATAATAATTAAATGATGGGAGATGTTATGGAACGCGAATCAATGGAGTTTGATGTTGTAATTGTTGGAGCGGGTCCTGCAGGCCTGTCGACTGCTTGTCAACTAATGAAACTTGCACAAGAAAAAGAACAAGAACTTATGGTCTGCGTAGTTGAGAAGGGCTCTGAAGTTGGCGCTCATATTCTTTCTGGTGCAGTTTTTGAACCACGAGCATTAAATGAATTATTTCCTGATTGGAAAGAAAAGGGTGCGCCTTTAAATACCGCTGTTACCGGCGATGATATTTATTTATTTAATGGCGAAAAGAGTGCGATAAAATTACCTAGCTTTAGTGTCCCTAAAACTATGCACAATGACGGTAACTACATTGTTAGTATGGGCAATGTTTGTCGTTGGTTAGCCGAACAGGCTGAAGAGTTGGGCGTGGAGATTTTCCCAGGCTTCCCTGCACATAGCATTATTTATAATGACGATGGCAGTGTTGGTGGTGTTACTACCGGTGATATGGGATTGGATGCAGAAGGTAAGCCTAAAGATTCGTTTATGCCGGGTATGGAGCTAAAAGCAAAATACACGGTTTTTGCTGAAGGCTGTCGTGGCCATTTAGGCAAAGAACTTATCGCTAAATTTGGCCTAGATGCTGATAAATCACCACAACATTACGGTTTAGGTTTTAAAGAAATTTGGGATATTGCCCCTGAAAAGCACCAAGAAGGTTTAGTGGTGCATTCTGCTGGTTGGCCGCTTGAGAAAGACACTAACGGTGGCGGTTATTTATATCATGCGGAAAACAACCAAGTTTTTGTTGGCTTAATTGTTGATTTAAGTTATAGCAATCCGCATTTAAGTCCGTTTGATGAGTTTCAACGTTACAAGCATCATCCTAAAATTGCCCAATATCTTGAAGGTGGCAAGCGTGTATCATATGGCGCAAGAGCAATGGCTAAAGGTGGCTTTAATTCACTACCTAAAATGACCATGCCAGGTGCGGTATTAGTAGGTTGTGACGCGGGTACCATTAACTTTGCTAAAATCAAAGGTAACCATACTGCGATGAAGTCTGGCATGTTGGCGGCTGAGTCTATTTTTGATGCCTTACTAACAGGTGATGAAGGTGGCAAAGATTTAACCAGTTTTTCAGAGAAGTATCAAAATTCTTGGTTATATGACGAATTATATAAGACACGTAACTTTGGCCCAGCTATGCACAAGTTTGGCACCTTTTTAGGTGGCGCTTATAACACAGTCGACCAAAACTTCTTTGGTGGTAAGTTACCGTTCAACTTTAAAGATGACAGCTTAGATCATGAGCAACTAAAACTAGCCGCAGATGTGCCGGTGATTAATTATCCCAAACCTGATAATAAATTGAGTTTTGATAAACTGTCATCAGTATTCTTATCAAATACTAATCATGCAGAAGAGCAGCCATGCCACTTGAAGTTAGCAGATAGCAGTATTCCTATTGGTGTTAACTTAGTCAAATATGGTGAGCCAGCGCGACTTTATTGTCCTGCAGGGGTATATGAAGTTGAAAGTACAACAGACGGCGATAAATTTGTTATTAACTCGCAAAACTGTGTGCACTGTAAAACTTGTGATATAAAAGATCCGAGCCAAAATATTACTTGGGTAACACCCGAAGGCACCGGTGGCCCTAATTATCCTAATATGTAGTAATACAAAACGGATGATTAGCCACTCGTTCAGATTGATGTGATTGTGTATATCGCTATTTTTGAACAAAAAAAACCTGCAATTGCAGGTTTTTTATGTTTATAAAATGGGGTTTTACAATTATAAAGTTTACTTTAGTGCTTTTTCAATGCCGTAGCGAGGAGCGCTGTCAATGCAGTTGCTTAATGAGTTATTATCAAATTGAATTCTGCTAAGGCTGGTATTTCTAATTGCAGCTTGTTTTCTATCTGATCAAGTTTTAGTAAGCTTGCACAAATTATTGCCGCTTTATTTTCTAACGTATTAGCTTGGTTACTTATATCGATTTTTATATCATTACCCATTGATTCAATGCGTTGGTCAAAAGTTTCAACACGTTGTTCGGTACTTTGTTTTTCTTTATGGGTTATGGCTTCACCCACAGCGACTAAAATGTTACCGACAGAGTTAGTCACAATAGTTTCGATTTCTTTTTTAAATTCACCAGCAAAAATCTCATCAAAATCATCAAAATCTTGTGGCGCAATATAGTAGCTTTCATCGCTATGGTTAAAGCGAGTGCGTAGTCGCGATTTCATCTCATCAAACTTTTCTTGAAACTGTTGATGTGTAGCACTGTTTTCGCCAGTTAAGCTGCTGATCACTTTATTGACCGCTTTTAACCCGAGCTCAACACCTTCTATAGCGATTGAAACTATCGCAGGCACTTGTGATCTAATACCGCGGGTATACTCGCTCAATTGACTTTTTTGTGCCTGGTTAAGCGCAACTTCACGGCCATAAACAAAAAGCTGATGTTGGCCATTTATTTGTACATAAGTTTGCCCCTGATTGACAATACGCAGGTGAGCCGGATCGATAATAACACCATAATTAAAATTAATATCGCATTGTTGGGCGTTTGCTGCGCTCATAAACAAACAGGTAACTAGTAAGCTGCGGGCGATAAATGCCATAGCAAAACTCCATATTATATCGGATTTGTAGCGGGAATTATTATATTGAAACAAGTGGTTCTATATGAACTTTCTGGTCTTTGTAAATGAAACGACTGGGGCCATATTCACGGCGAGTTTTATCGTGAGATTCACCAATGATAACTTTTACACCATGATACACTTTTTCGCTTGCTTCAACACAACCACTGGTCATATATTCTTGCAGCTTCTCTTTATCTGACTCTTTTTCGGCGCTAAACTCAGCCATTTTTTTCGAATGATAACGGTAAGTGGAGATAACTTTCGCCAATATTTCTGGTTTTGCTTTATCTTTGGGGAGTTTTTTTAGTTTAATCACAGTATCTTTCAGCCCTAAAAGGGTATCCGACTCAGCTTTTACAGCTAGATCAATTTCTACAATTTTAGCTAAGCAATCGTGCATTCTATCGGCAAAAGTTATAATGGTCATACTGCCAGCTGTTGCACCTATTATACCTGCATGCACCGATTTTCCTGCACTAATATAGCCAGCAATAAGTTTACCGTTGGCTTTTTCTTCGCGGCCAACCCATACCGTTTTATTAACCTTTACTATGCTATGCATTATTTGATTTTCAATTCGTAATGAGTCACAGGTGATATCGGTGTATTGGCAATATTTGGCAAACACCTTACCACTGGCTTTAATATGAGCACTTAAGTGGATTTTAGAAATATCGACTGATTCAACTTCTTGTTTTTTACCAATAATACCTTTGCCAATAGTTATATCTCCACCAGCATCTAGCGTAGCAGATTCAACGAAACCGCCAATTGAAATGTCACCTGTAGCAACTACTTTCATGCCTTCACCAATGTCACCATCTATAATGACACTACCTTTAAATTTAACATGGCCAGTACCGACATCAACATTTTTAAGATGGTAAACACTGTCAACCTCCATACCGTTTTCAATAATACGAGGTAGGCCAACCAAGGTAGAAACTAAAATGCTGCTGTTTTTTGGGCTTAAAGCGGTTCCTTCACCAACTAATATGTCAATATCTGTACCAGGTGTAGAGTCTAATATATCGCCGGTGACGGTATAGCCTGGAATACCATTAGTCAGTGGGATTTTTTTAGCGAGAGGATCACCTATTTTTACACAGATAATATCACCAAGATCGCGCATATCTACACTACCATCATCACGTTTTTTGGGTTTTAATATTCTATCTTGTGCACTCTCTACTAAGAGTTTTACATAGGCATTTTTACCCTCTATCGGTAATTTTCCGTGCGCTATTTCACACTTTACCATCGAACCGGCGGGCTCTTTAGCTGCCCGTTTGGCAAGTGATATTAATTGTTCTTTACTAAAACCTTTATAAACCTTAGCGGCTTGAGCCGCATCGAGTATTGCTTTTGCGCTCATGTGTTGGCCACCAAGCGCGGTTGTAACTTCTGCTGAAGCTGACATTTTGTCGTCAGCAATTTCAATTAAAAACGTAGCATCGCGCCGCTCAAGTATTTGGTATTTTATTTCACGACCAGTATGATTTTCTTTTAACGGTTTTAAAACACTTTCTAGTTCAGCGATGGCATTTTTAATATTAGCCTCAACAACATATAAATGACTGTATTGAGAGTTATTAATTAGCTCATGTATATCAGCTTCCGTTAGGGGGGTCTTCGTTTTTATCGGAGACAACACTAGGTCGATGTTATTGACTTCGTTACTTACTAAACTTACCTTGCTCACAAGCCTATAACTCCATTATTTTATAAAATTTACTATTCCCTGAATATAATTCTCTTGATGAACTTACCTTGCTCACAAGCCTGTAACTCCATTATTTTATAAAACTTATTATCCCTAAATATAATTCTCTTGATGAACTTTAATAAAATTTTCGGTGTTTATTTTTGAATAATCTAATTTATATTCTTTATTGTCTAATGCCTCGATAAACACTAACGTTTTTTCTTGGCCAAACACGTCAGGTTTACACAAATCAATAAGTTCTTGATGGGCTCTTTTTGCATCTATGCGTTTTTCTGGTAAAACACCTTTATATAAATCAATACCTGTATGGCTTACTATTATCACTGGATGATCACCGTTAACCAAAAGTAGATCAATTTTTCTGTTTTTATGAATAATAGTGTTACGGCCACTGACTCTAAAGTTTTTATCGTTCAAAGTACTCTCCCTATGATAATGAGTGACTTGTCACTTTAACTTGTTGTCAAAGCAAATTTTGCTGCTAATGTTTAAATATATTATTTTATATTAATATCAGCTTGCAATAAGATTAAAATTTAATGGCTCTAAATATATAAAGATTTGAATCACTAAGCAATATAAAACCGCTCGCTTAGCTCAATTTGCCTTATAGATTAACTTATACGGTCCTAGTATGGTTCATCTTAACTATTTATTAACATCCTTCGGATTAAGTCTAAACTGCGAGCAGCAACCACCTGCTGAAAATGTTGTCTAGCGACAGGGATACAATAATATTTCGCCTGTAACGCTTGTTTGTTACCCCAAGCTATCCAGACCGAGCCGACAGGTTTATCTTCTGTAGCGCCATCTGGCCCTGCTATACCGGAAACAGCGATGACATAATCGGCATTCGACTTCGCTAAAGCTCCTTTGGCCATGGCTAACACGGTTGCCTTGCTAACCGCGCCGTGGCTAATTAAAGTTGCCGCCGGCACATCAAGCATTTCACTTTTCATCTTATTGGAGTAGGTGACAAAGCCGGCTTCAAAAACTGCTGAAGCGCCAGCTATAGCGGTTATTTGACTGGCAATTAGTCCGCCAGTACAAGATTCTGCAAGGGTGATTTTTTGTTGTGATTTAATGAGTAAGGGGACAAGGTAATCAGCGATTGTTACATGGTTACTTTTACCTGTTGTGAGTATATGACTACCTAACAAGTTACTCAGCTTATGCTGCCATTGCGCTAATAGCTCTTTACCTTTTGGGCATTGAACGCTTAATTTCACTTCCAGCAATGGCATCGCAGCGCGAAAACCAATCGCTATTTCATTAGGCCAGTCAGGCAACTTGTCATTGATCAGTGCCTGTAATGTTGACTCACCCATACCAAAAGTCTGCAAACGGATGAGATTTTGTTTGTTTGTTATTGGAAATAATTGCTGCAAACTAGGAATAATTTCATCTTTTAGCATGTGGCTTAATTCACTTGGCACCCCAGGGGTACAAATAATCAGACACTGGCCTAATTGAATACGAATACCGACAGCGCTGCCAGTGGCATTATCAACAATTTCACTGCCTAAGGGTAAGTAAGCTTGTTTTAAATTAGGTTGATTGAGTTGAGTGTTTCTGCGCTTGGCCCATTTTTTTAAATGTGTATGTGCTTGTGGATCAAGGTGTAAGTCAACACAGCAAGCTTGTGCTAGTGCTTGTGATGTAAGATCATCAATCGTTGGGCCAAGGCCACCATTAATGAGCAATACATCTGCTGTTTGACTAAGTTGAACTATTTCTGCACATAAAAGTGCTAGATCATCAGCAATGGTTACTTTTTTATTGATAGTTAAGCCAATGTCATTGAGCTGTTGTGCAAACATTACTGAGTTTGTATCAATAACATCGCCGTTCATCAATTCGTTACCGGTTAACAGTATATTCACCTGAGTAGTCATATAGCGCCAAAATTCAATTGTAATATGAGTTTCATGTTAGCGAAAAAGTGGCTTGATTGCGCTGTAAATTTAGCTGATTGTTTTATTGTTTTTCACCTGATTGCCGTATTGTCATTATAGATAATAAATATAATGCAAAATGAGCGATTAATAGCAAAAAACAAAAGTAGAGGGGTTATTAAGTGTGTTTTTTTACCTTGTGGCTCTTTCATCTGTCACTATCACTCTGACTAACATAGAGGCTAAAGCCTGTATTATATGATAATCTTGATGATAGCAATGCTTAAGTGAAAATAGTCAAGCCGTACTAAAATAAAGCAGAAATACACTATTGTTGAAATACGAGCAAAAATTGTTGAAATACGAACAAAATTTTTGAAACACTAGCCAATTTTTAGTCCAATACCCAAGCCTTTAGCTTGAAGTGGTTTGGCTACATCACTATGAATTAATAAGACTTTTTATAAAATGACCAAGAAAATACAGTCGTACCATCGCACACTTTTGTTTGGTAAATGGTATCGCAGCGAACGAGATGACGAAGGTTACATGTTTACCGAGTTTGCAGAAATTTCAGCTGATGGCCGCTATGAATTTACTTTTATGCAGCATGACGACCATGGCACGGTTTCAGAACAATCGGTAGAATCAGGTGATTGGGGTTTAGTAGGCGATATTCACTTTACCATTAGTAAGAGTGAATTTGTCAATGATGAACATTATGCGGCGGATTTAGAGCATGATGATAATTATCATGCTTATCGCGTACTGACATTAAATAGCCAAATTTTTGAATATCAACACATCTTAAGTAATGAAGTGTTTATCCTACGCCGAGTTATTGATAATATTGCCTTAAGTTAAACTTATTTAAACTAATACAAGGGCAAAAGTATCGTCTTCTTGTTATCAGTTTCCATTTATCATTTTTATGAGAGTTCGGATGAAGCAATTTAAAGCAGCCAGTTTAATGACGGCAATCAAAACACCATTTAATGTCAAAGGCGAGATAGATTTTAATACTTATGATCAATTGGTCGCTAAACAAATTAAAGCCGGTGTTGATGGCATTGTTGTTGGCGGTACTACAGGTGAAGGACACTTGCTTACTTGGGAAGAACATTTAATCCTTATTGCTCATAGTGTTCACAAACATGGTAAAGATTTACTTATTATCGGTAATACCGGTAGTAACAACACTCGAGAAGCTATTAAAGCGACACAATATGGTTTTGCTGCCGGTATGGATGCAACACTGCAAATTAATCCCTATTATGGTCGCAGCTCATCTGAAGGTGTCATAGCGCATTTTGAAAAATTGCTTGATATTGGCCCCACTTTTATTTACAACGTGCCAAGCCGCACAGGTCAGGATTTAACGCCCGAGTTAATTGAGCCATTATCAACACATAAAAACTTTATCGGTGTTAAAGAATGTACCGGTAATGAGCGCATTGCCTATTATGAAGAGCGAGGCATTGCGTGCTGGTCTGGTAATGATGATGAAAGTGCCGCTGGGCGCCATCAGTATGGCTCTCATGGTGTTATTTCGGTAACTTCTAATATTGTTCCTAACTTAATGAGACAATTAATCGATGCGCCAAACGACAGTTTACAGCAAAGTATGGAACCGTTAATGCAATGGCTTTTTTGTGAACCGAACCCCATTGGTATTAATACCGCACTCATGATGACAGGTGCTGTAGCGCCTATTTTCAGAATGCCTTATAAAGCATTAACTAAAGTTCAGCGTGAACAAGGTCTAGCCCTACTTGCCAATATTGCTAAAGATGAACTTGTAGGTGATAAACTGATGTTAATGGCAGATGATGATTTTCAATATTGTTGTTAAAAAACCTATAACCTAACACCTAAAGCGTTAAGTTTATAAGCTAACCAGGTCTTAAAAATGAAAAAAACAGTGAGCTTATGCTCGCTGTTTTTGTTTCTAAGGCTATAACTAGTCTAAAAGTAAATTAAAAATAAGTTACAAGTCAGCTAAATTTACTTGAACTTGCTGCTAATCGAGCAATTTTGCTAATTGCGGGTGAAGTGCTATGGGCAGAGAAAAGTGCTGCTCAGTTTTGTTTGTTGGACAGATAAATTTCAGCTGTACGGCGCAAAGTTGTAAATCTACTGGCTCATCAGCGTCGTTAAGTTGATTTAGCTCTGCTGCCTTGCCATGCAGACGGTCGCCAACCACGGGCAAGCCGATGCTAGCAGCATGAATGCGTATTTGATGCTTACGGCCAGACTCAATATTAACTTGCAGTAAAGATAAATTGCTTGCTTGGTGATGTTCAAGGCAAAGAAAATGACTGCGAGCGCTTTTATCATCAATAGCCAAGTCAATAGTGTCAGGTTGTGGACGCTGCTGGTGATCGCCATGAACAATAATATGATAGGTTTTTTCTACTTGGTTTTGCTCAAACATCATGCTTAATGCCCGTGCGGCACTTTTACTGTGAGCAACTAAAATTAAGCCAGTGGCGGCACGGTCAAGACGATGAACGGGGAAAACTGGCCGTTCAGGAAGCAAGTTTTTTTGTGCCCAGCGCGTTACTGTGCAATGGTCACTCCACTTTGAGCCCTGAGACAACATGCCGTAAGGTTTATACCAAACACTGTAATCACTTAAGTCGGCGATTAATATTGCCGGTGTTGGGGTTTGAGATAAAACATCCACGTCATAATAAAAATGCAGTTTATCGTCGATATGTAATTTTTTTTTCAGGCGACGGCAGCGTTGTGTCGTTTTACCGCGGCTATGCCATAATGCGCCTTTATCAATCGCTTTTTTTATTTCACCGACGGTTAAGTCACATTGAATTTGCAGCGCTTCAACGATATTTATCGCGCGATCAATATTGATATGGCATTCAAATTTTTTCAAAATAAATCTACTCAATTAATAATTAATGCTTAGTTTAACAAATTTCTTCCGATAATTGGCATGGCTAAAAGCAACTTATTATGGCTGCAAGGGAATATTGACGATAAATATGTTTAATTAAGTGTAATTGCCCTTGGTCTTTAACTTCAGAGAAAGATAAAATACCCGCAACAGTAAAACTAATATGAGCACAAGCTATGCAACGTAACGAAAAATTATTTCCACTCGATAATGTCGGTAATGCACTATGGGAGATGTTAAATAGTGGTGATGATTTAACTATTGAACGCGAGTTTGAATTTTCCACCATTTTCTCAAGCCAAGACCAAGCCTTAAAATTTGGTCAGTTACTGTTAGAAAACAATCAGAAATTATCTTTTTGTCCTTATGAAGGCGATGACAATCTTCCTTGGGAAATTACCGCTTATCCTTTTATGTCAGCGAGTTATGAAAATATAGCCGCTTATCAAGAGCTACTAATGACCAGCGCAACGCCCTTTTCTGGTCAGTATGACGGCTGGTATTGTGTTGATGCGAGCAAAACCTAAAGGTTGAGAATTTTTTATGGATGAACAACAGTTTGATCGTCTAAAAAGTGTCAGCGCTAAATCATTTAATGATCAAAAAGCCTTGATAAAAAAAGTGCTAGCGGGACGAGACATGGCATGTAAGCAATGTGGAACATTTATCAGAGTCACTTTGCCTGAAGATAAAAAAACCACAGGTTTATTCTGTGCTAAAGGTTGCACCAATATCGCTTTAGATTTTGTCATATAACGAGTTAAGTGATTTTTCTTAGCTCGTAGGTTTGACCTGACTTAGCTGGTTATGTTTTATTTGCTATAAAAATGTTGCGATATCTGCAAGCGCTTTTTTTGTTGTTGCGTGATCTGGAATGGTCGCGTCTTCACTTGGATAACCAACAATAAGCAGCATATAAGGCCGGCTATTATCATCACGACCACAAATTTTACTTAAAAATGACATGGGTTTTGGGGTATGGGTTAAGGTGACTAGACCGCTTGAGTGTAAGGCATTAATTAAAAAACCAGTGGCGATACCCACCGACTCATGCACATAATAATTGGTGTTTTTATCTGCTGTAGCAACCCCGCCTTTTTTCTCACTGAAAACCGCAATTAACCAAGGCGCATGTTCTAGGTAAGGCTTTTTAGCATCGGTGCCTAAAGGCTTTAACGCGTCTAACCATTCTTCACTTGCTCGGCCCTGATAGAAATTACTTTCGTGGATCTCAGCTTGCTGGCGTATTTGTTTTTTAACGTCAATATTGTTGATTGCAACAAAATGCCATGGCTGATGATTAGCACCACTTGGCGCTGTTCCTGCTGCTTTTATACAGTTTTCAATGATCTGTTTTTCCACCAAGCGATCACTAAAACTGCGAACACTGTGGCGACGTTTAATATTTTCATAAAATTCAGCCGAGCGCTGTAACATTTCTTCAGGGGGGTATTCAATATAATCGCTTAAAGGCGATGAGTTATGGGCCTTCATAAACTAACTTCTCTAATCAATATTTTTTATAGCTTATCGATAAAACTCATCAAAAGGCAAGTTTATGTCAGCAAAATATATTTTAAAGGAGCGAGGAGTCGCTGGATATATCAGGGGGAGGGCAGTGATTTAAAAATCGTGGTGTTTTTGATGAGATAACTTAATCAAATAGCTATTGAGCCCAGTATAGCGACGCGTAACTTCAGCGTTATACACGCCAATGAAAAGGAATAGGGTCATAATTAAGCTGATGGTGGGTAAACTCACCGTTTGAATATAGGCAGACAACAGTGTGGTGATAACCGCACCCACAACGCAATAGCTTAAGGTTATACGCAACCAGATGTATGTTGCCATTAGTGCTTTCTCTAGATAGAGCGGCTTTATCGATGTGACTTTTTTCAATGGCTGATTTTCTTATATACCAAGTTAATTATTCACTCATAAGTATAATTAACTAAATAGGAATATATAAGTTAATTTATATTCAAAAATAATATATGAAAGAAGTGAAGTTTATAATCTCATAGCTTTTTTTCAGTGCGAGGTTTAAATTTTTTATTTCAATAGCTTATGAGGTTTTATTTTTTAATGCTCGCAAGCGTAGTGAAATCAATAAAAAACCACTTGTGTTTGACAGCATAATTATCAACGCAGAAATTTAAATGGACTAAAATTATTCATTAACTCCTTAGGGATAAATAAGGTTTTAAAATGAAAAGCTTTAAGAATATTTTAGTGATTACTGAAGATATTGGCCAAAATCAAACATTACTGCACAAAGCGCTGACGCTTGCGCACCGTGCCAAGGCAAGTTTAACGATTATGGCCAATAATCAAGATAATGAAATAGCGCCGCATCTTGAGCTGATTTATCAACAAAAAATAGCAGATTTAGCCATGCTAAATGGCTATCAAGCATCAAGACTTAACATGGATATCAATATAAAATATTGTGCAGCGCCATTTTCTCACCAAGCTATACTAGCTGAAATTACTGAACATGCTTATGATTTACTGATTAAAGACATTCATTCAGCACATTTTCAGTGGGGTTTGTCTTGGTCTGATAATTATTATTTATTGCGCGAAGGTGAGACAAATCTCTTGCTCGTGGGTGAAACACAATGGCCAAACAGAGGCAAGATTCTAGCGGCGCTAGAAACAGAAGAGTTAACTGAAAAACACCAACAACTAAACCATTTTATGATAGATGAAAGTCAGTACTTGGCTACACTATTAAATAGTGAAGTGCATTTGCTCAACTGCTATCAAGAACAGCCAAGCATTTCATTGGCTGACCAGCTATTTGCCGGAGGGTTTGAAGAGCCATTACAACAGCATTGGCGTCACTTACAAGACTCAGCATTGCGCTATGGTTTACAACCAGAGCAGATACACGTTGAACCGGGATTACCCGAGTACGTTATTCCACATCAAGCTAAAAAACATCATGCGAATATTGTTACCCTTGGGGCTGGTGAGCATCATGGTTTAATCGATTTACTTAAAGGCCACTCTTGCGAGTATGTTGTTGATGGCTTAGCTTGTGATGCCCTCATTTTAAAAGCTAATAGGTGTAATGCACAATAGTACCTCTTAGGAGGCATAAAAAAGTTAGGAGGCATAAAAAAAAGCGCCATCAAGGCGCTTTTTTAATGCTGATATTTTTTATACTGAGATTGACGACTTAAGCAATGAACCTCGACCTAAGCAATAAACCTACGCGCGTTGCGGAACATACGTACCCAAGGCGAATCTTCTTGCCATTCGTCAGGGTGCCATGAGTTAGCTACGGTGCGAAACACGCGTTCAGGGTGCGGCATCATAATCGTTACACGACCATCAGTGGTGGTTAATGCCGTAATACCGTCTGGCGAACCGTTAGGGTTTGCCGGATAAGTTTCAGTGATCTGACCATAGTTATCGACATAACGCATAGCCACTGTGCCAGATGTATTTGCGCTATCAATAGCATCATCAGAACTAAATTCTGCTCGACCTTCACCGTGTGATACAGCGATAGGCATGCGAGAGCCAGCCATACCATCAAAGAAGATAGATGGCGTTGGTTGTATTTCAACTAAACTAAAGCGCGCTTCAAAGCGCTCTGATTGGTTTTGTACAAAACGAGGCCATGCGGCTGCACCCGGAATAATTTCTTTCAGGTTTGACAACATTTGACAGCCGTTACACACACCTAATGAGAAAGTATTTTCACGTTCAAAGAATGTTTTGAACATGGCTTTGGCATCTTTGTTGAACAAGATTGATTTTGCCCAACCTTCACCAGCGCCTAATACATCACCGTAAGAGAAACCACCACAAGCCACTAAACCATTAAAGTCAGCTAAATCAGTACGGCCAGATAAAATGTCTGACATATGCACATCAATAGCAATAAAACCTGCACGATCAAAGGCCGCTGCCATTTCTACATGGGAGTTAACGCCTTGCTCACGTAAAATGGCAATACGCGGATTGGTACCCTGTTGTGCATCTTTTGCAATTAAATGTGCAACAATATCTTCATTGATATCAAAGCTTAAGTCAGCGCTTAGGCCTGGGTCTTCGGTATCAAATTTAACAAAGTGTTCTTGCTGTGCACATTCTGGGTTATCACGCAGTGACTGCATTTTATAGGTGGTTTGTGCCCACGTAGTACGGTAATAGGTACGAGAGTTTTCTAACACCACTTCGCCATCACGGCTAAAGCGGAGTGTATCTTCGTTATTGATACGACCAATATCAGTACAACAATCGGCAATACCGTACTCAGCAAAAACAGCCTGAATAGCATCAACATCGCTAGCAAGAATTTGAATGACTGCGCCAAGCTCTTCATTAAATAATACATCAACGTCGTTGCCTGATATTGATGTTAACTGAGATAAGTCGATATCAACACCGGTGTGGCCAGCAAAAGCCATTTCAACCACTGTGGTGAATAAGCCGCCATCAGAAATATCATGGTAAGCGATTAGTTTCTCATCACGTACTAAGGTTTGCATGGCATTGAAGAAAGCTTTTAAGGTTTCAGGACTATCAACATCAGGCGTTTCATTGCCTAACTGTTTATAAACCTGAGCTAAACATGAACCCCCTAAGCGTTGTTTACCTTTTGATAAATCAATGGCAATAAGTTGCGTCTCGCCTAAATCTATACGTAGTTCCGGCGTTACCGTTTTACGAATATCTTCAACAACACCAAAAGCGGTGATAATTAATGACATTGGCGAAGTAACAGATTTTTGCTCACCGTTTTCATCCCATTGGGTTTTCATCGACATTGAGTCTTTACCCACGGGGATAGTTAAGCCAAGCGCTGGACAAAGCTCTTCACCAATGGCTTTAACTGCTTCATATAAACCCGCATCTTCACCCGGATGGCCTGCTGGCGACATCCAGTTAGCTGAAAGCTTAATGCGATTTAAATCGCCGATATCAGTACCGGCAATATTAGTTAACGACTCAGCAACCGCTAAACGCGCTGAAGCGCCAAAGTTTAATAACGCTACTGGGGTACGCTCACCTAATGACATAGCTTCGCCGTGGTAAGAGTCAAGTGCTGAAGCGGTAACACCACAATCAGCCACAGGTACTTGCCATGGGCCAACCATTTGGTCGCGATTAACCATGCCAGTTACTGAGCGATCGCCTATGGTAATGAGGAAAGTTTTTTCCGCAACCGTGGGGAGCGATAAAATACGTTCTGCCGCATCAACTAAAGTGATGTCAGCAACAGAGAAATTATCGCCAGCGGCCTTTGCTGTTTCCACGTCCTTGAATATTTTAGGGGTTTTGCCTAATAACACTTCAAGCGGTAAATCAATCGGTGTATCGAGTTTATCATTACCGGCAAAGTGGGCATCAGTCACAGTTAAATGTAGCTCTTCGGTCGCACGACCAACGACAGAAAATGGCGCACGTTCACGATGGCATATTTGTTCAAAAGTCGCTAAATTTTTGTCTGATACGGCAATAACATAACGTTCTTGAGATTCGTTACACCAGATTTCATGTGGCGCCATGCTACGTTCATCATTAGGGACGTTACGCAGTTCAAAAACACCGCCACGACCGCCATCAGCGACTAACTCAGGGAAAGCATTAGATAAACCACCCGCGCCCACATCATGAATAAAAGCAATAGGATTTTCCTCTCCTAGCTGCCAACACTTATCAATAACTTCTTGGCAACGACGTTCCATCTCAGGATTCTCACGTTGAACAGAAGCAAAATCTAAACTTTCAGCGGATTGACCTGATGCCATTGAAGAAGCGGCACCGCCACCTAAACCAATGTTCATTGCAGGGCCACCAAGGGCAATTAAGTTAGCACCGACAATAATTTCGCGTTTTTGTACGTGTTCATCACGAATATTACCTAAGCCACCGGCCAGCATGATAGGTTTGTGGTAACCACGCACTTCACTGCCATTGAATGAATTAACTTGTTCTTCATAGGTACGAAAGTAGCCTAAAATAGCGGGACGACCAAATTCGTTGTTAAATGCCGCGCCACCTAATGGGCCTTCAGTCATGATATCTAAGGCTGAAACGATACGATTAGGTTTGCCAAAGTCGGTTTCCCAAGGTTGTTCAAAACCAGGTATACGTAAGTTTGAAACTGAAAACCCCACTAAACCTGCTTTGGGTTTTGAGCCGATACCGGTTGCGCCTTCGTCACGAATTTCACCCCCTGAGCCAGTTGCTGCACCTGGATAAGGAGAAATAGCGGTAGGGTGGTTATGCGTTTCAACCTTCATTAATATTTGAATGTCTTCATGGTGATAACCATAAATATTAGTGTCTGGATTTGGAAAGAAACGACCACCTTTATTGCCGACCATAACCGCAGCGTTATCTTTGTAGGCACTTAAGACAAAATCAGGATTGAGTTCATGCGTGTTGCGGATCATCTTAAACAATGATTTCGGTTGTTTTATACCGTCAATAGTCCAATCGGCGTTAAATATTTTATGACGACAATGTTCTGAATTCGCTTGGGCAAACATGTACAGTTCTATATCGTGGGGATTACGGCCAAGTTTAGTAAAGTTTTCGAATAAATAATTAACTTCGTCATCGGCTAAGGCAAGGCCGAGTTCACTATTGGCTCGAACTAAAGCGTTTTTACCGCCGTGTTCAATATCAATGCTGGTAAGTTCACCTGGCTCTGCACTAGCAAAAAGTGCGGTAGCGTCATTGAGATCAGTGAAAATGGCTTCCATCATGCGATCATGAATTAAATTATTCAATGTCGATTGTTGCTCTGTCGTCAATGGCACTGAATTTTCGGTACTGACATAATAAGCTAAACCACGTTCAAGGCGAATAACCTTAGTTAAACCACAGTTGTTGGCAATGTCGGTAGATTTTGATGACCAAGGAGAAATAGTGCCAGGTCGTGGGGTTACTAAGATAAATTGCCCGACAGGCTCATGTTCTTCAATGGTCGGACCGTACTTAAGCAGTTGCTGTAAAACCTGAGACTCTTCAACGTTTAGTGCTGCTGAAATATGAGCAAAGTGGCTAAATTCAGCATAGATATCCGTGATGGGCAGTTGCAGCTCAGTACACTGATTTAATAGCTTGTTTACTCTAAAATCAGAAAGTGCTGGCGCACCGCGAAAGGTTTTCATCAACATCGACATAGACTATTTCACCGGGTTATATTAATTAAGGAAATTAAGCATAAAAAACGCGCGTATTATAGATGAAACAGGGCGATTAGAGAAATGATTTGTCTCATTTCAAACTAATTTTATGAGGGTAAAACTGGTTAAGCAGTAAAAAAATAGCTTTTTAAATAACTCAATTCACGTGACAATGGCTACTATGATAAAAAAACAAATAAAATTATTTGCTCATAAAGTGAATGTACATAAGCTGTTAACCTTGTTGTTACTGCCCTGTATCTTTATTTTGTCTGCTTGTGAAACACAAAAAACCTCGGCAAATTTGCAGCGTATTATTGATCGCGGCTATGTAACCGTAGGCACACTTTATGGTAACACTAGTTACTATCTTGATGCCGAAGGGCCGGCAGGTTTTGAATACGAACTTGCGCAAGAATATGCTGAATATTTAGGTGTCGAATTAAAAATGATGCCGAGTTACAACTTAAAAGAGTTATTTCAGCAACTCGATAATGGCAGCGTCGATTTACTGGCTGCTGGGCTAGCGGTAACAGATGAACGTCTGAAAAATTATCACTTTTCGCCAAGTTATGATGAAGTCAGCCAAAAGTTGGTTTTCAAGCAAGGTAATATTCGCCCACGTACATTGGCTGATTTAACCGGCACGTTAGAAGTGCTAGAGCAGTCTAGTCACGTGGAAAGTTTAGGGCAATTAAAATTATCTAACCCTGAATTGTCATGGTCGACCACTAACGAGTTAGATAGCGAAGAACTTTTGTTGCGTGTACTTATGGATGAAATTGACTATACCGTTGCAGACAGTAATGCTTTGGCCATTAGTCGCCGATATTATCCAGAGATCAGTATAGGATTTACTATTAATGAAGCAGAGTCTTTAGCTTGGATGATCAATAAAAATAGCGATGATTCCATTTTTGCTAGTTTAATTGAGTTTTTTGGTCAAGTGCATCATAACGGTGTTTTATTAGCCTTGAATGATAAACATTATGGTCACATTGAAGAGTTCAATTATGTCGATACCCGTATGTATATCAAAGCGATTGAAAAAAAACTGCCTAAATACCAGCCGCTATTTGAAAAATATGGTCAAGGAGTTGACTGGCGCTTATTGGCGGCAATAAGTTACCAAGAGTCGCATTGGGAGCCTCATGCTCGTTCTTATACCGGTGTGCGTGGCATGATGATGTTGACCTTGCCGACAGCAAAACAAATGGGTATAAAAAGTCGCTTAGATGCAGAGCAAAGTATTCGTGGTGGTGCTAAATATATTAAACAACTTATTCAACGTATGCCTGCACGAGTGCCAGAGCCGGATCGACTTTGGTTTGCGTTAGCGTCTTATAATGTTGGCTTAGGGCATTTAAACGATGCGCGTAAAATCACCCGACAACAAGGTGGAGATCATGACCGCTGGGTCGACGTAAAAGAACGTTTACCGCTCCTAAAGCAAAAGAAGTTTTATAAAAAAACCCGTTATGGTTATGCTCGCGGTGATGAACCTGTTCATTACGTAGAGAATATTCGTCGTTACTATGATACGTTAACTTGGATAGACAATCAGACTAAGCAACAGCCGGCGAAAAGTGAGTTAACGGTGAATGCGGCTGAAGAATAATGGTTAAGGCATACTAGAATATTATCTGTTATGTCACTAAGTTGTCACAAAAGTGGGTAATACTAAGTCTAGTAACCAGTAACCAGTAACCAATAACCAAGGGATTAAATAAAGGATTAAAAATTCAACAAGGATAAATAGTTAAATTCAGATGTTTTTGTTCCAGACTAAACATAAGTACCTACAGCTATGTCACAACACGGCTGTACGGTATTAGCAAAGCCTTGTAGCTTGAGGTAAGTCAGTAGAACAAGGCAAAACAAGTGTTGAGCAATAGTGAGTTTCACAATTGCGCACAGTGAAGAAATTTATTATTTAGACAATTTGAAGGTGATCCATTTGCTAATCTGTTTGGTATAACACTAGTATTAGCAGTCTATATATTATTAGTTATACTCATGCCAAAGAGGTAAATATGAGAATTAAAAAAAGTTTATTAAGCAACCAAAGAAAAAGAACATTAAATCGTAATAAAACAAGATTAGTTAATCGCCGTCATACCCAATTTGCCTTGGATCTGTGTAGTAACGACCGCCCGTGGTTAAATAGTGAAAGCGAGCTGGATTTAAATTAATTTGCTAGCCTTTTAATCGTGCTTGTAGCGGTTCCAGTCGCTTTTTCAGTCATTTCGCTCCCACATTAATTGCACCAACTTCCATTGTAGTCGTCATAAAGTCACGCCATCGTTTTAAATAATCAACTATGTATTGCCAATACAATCGGCTTTTTCATTAATTAATCAAAGTGCATATTTCAGCTGTGCAACAAAGAGCGTCTAAGTAGGTGTAAAAAAAGCCCATCTAAGTTAAGCTAAACTTAACTTAAGAAAATCAATGTTTAATGAGGTCTTTTACTTATGGATGGACACGGCACTTTTTCAGTTGTACTCGAGGGGAATTTGTTAAGCATTATTTTATTAGGTACGTTTAATGATATTGCAACACTTTCTGCTTGTCAGCAAATAGAAGCTAAAGTTGAAAGCTTGAATGGTCAAGCCTTTGGTATATTGCTTAATTGCATTGGCTATGAAGGTAGTACGCCTGATGCGCATAAAATATCCAACCAGTATTTACTATGGTTAAATAAAAGTAATTATATTGCCCTAGCCACTATTTATAGCCAGAATATTTATGCTGATATTGTAAAAAATGAGCAAGCGGCATTATCTGAACTCAAAAGCCGTCGAGAGTTTACTGACGTGCAAGAAGCAAAACTTTGGCTTATAAGCCAGTTGTAGTGTGCAAGATTTCTAGCACAATATTCCCAATGTCATATTTTTACAAATGGGATTGTGTTTCCTCGTTATAATCATTTGGTTATGTTAATTGGTGTTATTCAAATGGTGTTTATTCTGGGATTCTTAGCGCTTTTTTTGCCGCTTGTTTTTCAGCTTTTTTTGCTGCTCGTCGACGTTTAAAAAAAGTCGACAGCATAGTACTGCATTCATCGGCTAAAAGACCGGCTGTGACCGCCACTTGATGATTATGTTTTTCATGCTTTACTAATGAAAAAGCACTGCCAGCAGCCCCAGTTTTTAAATCGTGACTGGCAAATACTAATCGCTTAATACGACTGTGTACCAATAAACCAGCACACATTGGGCAAGGCTCAAGGGTAACGTATAGCGTGCAATCTAGTAGACGATAATTTTGTAATTTTTTACCCGCATCACGAATGGCCATCATTTCTGCATGTGCTGAAGGGTCATTATTCATAATCGATTGATTAAAACCTTCGCCAACAATTTCCCCTGCGCAAACAACCACAGCGCCAACTGGAATTTCATCATGACTGTCGGCAATTTTGGCTAGTTCAATAGCGCGGCGCATAAACTTACGATCGTCATCAGAAAAAGCGTCATCAGAAAAACTGTCATCATTTACTTTACTAACGACTTGATCTTTGTGTTTATCTGCTAAGGTATTTTTTATCATAAGCTATAAAAACATTTCTAATAAATCATTAAGGTAGCGGTGGCCAAGTGTGCTGACTGACCAATGTGTGCCATTAAATTCCATTAGGTTTTTATCTTGGGCTTTTAATAATATCGGTAAAACACTGTTAATGCTTAAGCCAGTATACGCTTGATACTCATCGAGTGAGAAACCTGAAAACAAACGTAAACGATTCATCATGTATTCAAAGGGCAATTCTTTATTGCTTACGGTATGCAGTTTATCCAGTGCTTTTCTACTAATATCTAAATAACCTTTTGGATGTTTTACTTTTACCGTACGATAAATAGTTTGTTTTTCAACATCAGTAATTTTGCCGTGTGCGCCACAACCAATGCCAAGATAGTCGCCAAACTTCCAGTAATTAAGGTTATGCTGACATTGAAATTCAGGCTTGCTGTAAGCTGAAATTTCATATTGCTGATAACCGGCTTGGTTTAATAACGCAATGCCTTGGTCTTGGATATTCCAAAGTACTTCATCTTGCGGTAATTTCGGTGGCCGCGAATGAAAGGCAGTATTAGGTTCAATGGTTAATTGATACCAAGAAATATGGCTTGGATTTAAGCTAATAGCCGTTTTTAAATCATCAAGTGCATGGGCTACCGTTTGTTCTGGTAAGCCGTGCATTAAGTCAAGATTAAAACTTTTCACCCCACACTCGTGCGCTAACTTTGCCGCTACTTTAGCTTGCTCGCTGTCATGAATACGCCCTAGCTTAATTAATTTATCTGAAGCAAAACTTTGTACACCCACCGATAATCTTGAAACACCGCCATTAAAAAAACCGATGAACTTATCTGCTTCAACCGTGCCTGGGTTGGCTTCTAAGGTGATTTCGATATCAACTTTATGCTCAAAACGTTGCAGAACTTGTGTTAGTAGTTGCTCAATAGCGGGTGCAGAAAACAAACTGGGTGTTCCGCCGCCAATAAAAATGGAATGTAAGGGCCTGTTGTTGAGCTTGAAACGGGTAATATCACTGTCTAAATCAAGCAACAGCTGCGAAATATAGTCTTGCTCAGGAATAGCATGCTTTAATGCGTGCGAATTAAAGTCGCAATAGGGACATTTTTCTACACACCAAGGTATGTGGATATAAAGTGAAAGTGGCGGTGCAATTAACATCTAAGCAAGTTCTTCTAAAAGCAGTGGCACCAATTTCTGTAGTGCTTGGCCACGATGGCTGAGCTGGTTTTTTAGCTCTCTTGGTAATTGTGCCGATGTCATTTGATGTTCAGCTTGCCAAAATACGGGATCATAGCCAAATCCTTGCTGACCTATTTTTTCTCTGCAAATACTACCTTGCCATAAGCCATGACAAATAAGCGGCGTTGGATCGTTTTCATGGCGCATATAAACCAGCACACAATGAAAACGCGCACTGCGTTGCTCATCAGCAATGTTTTCTAGGGCGCTTAGCAGCTTAGTGGTATTGTCATCATCATTGGCATTTTCGCCGGCATAACGTGCTGAATAAACACCAGGTGCGCCGTTCAAGGCGTCAACTTCTAGACCTGAATCATCAGCAATAGCAGGTAAACCGGTGATTTTTGCTGCGTGACGAGCTTTAATAATCGCGTTTTCGACAAAGGTTGTGCCGGTTTCTGCAACATCACTTACATTGAATTCGCTTTGTGGCTTAATTTCAATGTTGTGCGTTGCTAGCAAACTGGCAAGTTCGTTAACTTTACCTTTGTTACCTGTGGCTAATACGATAGTGGTCATGGAAAATACCTTTTATATTTCTAGCTAAAAGCCTAGCTAATGTCTGATTAGCGGCCTAGCTTAAACAAGCCGTGAACAACCTATGATAGTGATAAGTAAACGACTAGATAAATTAATTAAAACAATGGCGCGCATAATACCTTAATCTGCATCAAAGAGGGAGCGTCAAAGACACAATTACCCAGAACGGAACACAAAGAAGGCGATAATGTAATGAGATTGCTATCAGGGCCAAAACGCTAGTTTATGTTAACAGCAGGCAATAAAAAACGGCAAATTAATTGCCGTTTTTTTGGGGTCAGTATTATTAGTAGCTTAGCTAGTGAACATAAAGCTAGGCAAAATAAAACTAATCAACATAAAATTTTTGAGAAAACTTTAAGTTATGTTGCTTGCCTTTATCTGTGATATTAATATCAAAATAGATGGTTTCTTTATTGGTATAACTCACTTGTGCGAGATAATAAACCGCATCACCTTCTTTTACTTCGGTAAATTCTAATGATTTAATTTGCCCAACATCGTTTCGAGCTTTACCGTTAATAAAGACTGTTTTTGACGGATTACCCGCTTGGGTATTATCCAGCACTGAGATATTGACTAAACCTTTATAGCGGCTACGTTCAATACCGTATGCTTTAGCAATTTCAGGGGTTAAAAATGCCGAACCTAAGGCAATGTAATGTACATTAAGACCATCCATTTTTTTCATGTTTTCAGCGCTACTGGTGGTAATAACAGACAGTGCTAATAAAGTAATTAATACAAATTTGTTGATGATACT
Organism: Colwellia sp. MB3u-4; assembly: GCF_014077065.1. Lineage (NCBI taxonomy): Bacteria > Pseudomonadati > Pseudomonadota > Gammaproteobacteria > Alteromonadales > Colwelliaceae > Colwellia > Colwellia sp. MB3u-4. Next base: position 400,174 of record NZ_JACGVE010000079.1, read on the forward strand.
TTTCATGTTGATGACCTTATTATTTAAGTCGTTGATGTTTAGTATATATGACAATCTCAAATTAGATAACCGCTTACAACATCCCCCAATACGGTATCCAACCTCTAAAGAGAATATTAAGTACGTTCAATAATAAAAAGGCGATCAGCACAGATAAATCAAGTCCACCAATGCTGGGGATAATGCGTCTAATCGGTTCTAAAACCGGTGTAGTCAGTTGATGAAAAATCATTTGCGTTGGATTGTAACCTTGAACTACCCAGCTCATTAACGCCATAACCAACATAATGATAAACAGTAAAATTCCGGTTTGTTTAATAAGATAAATTAAGCCCAAATACAAAGCAGAAACGATATCAATAGGGCCACTATTGATTAATGGAATAATGATAAAAGTTAACGTGGCGAAAACATAAGCTAAAACAATGGTGGCTAAATCAACACCAGCAATACTGGGGATGATACGGCGCAATGGAATAACTAATGGGTTACTCACTTTAACAATAAATTGACTAAAAGGATTATAAAAATCAGCGCGCACTAATTGTAACCACACTCGCAATACTAAAATCATGAGTACAGTGTCAAAGGCAAATTTAAGCAAGTAATTAATTGCTTCCATCTAAAACTCCAAAATTATGATAAGGGATTTGATAATCATGTAATAGTTACTCAAGTTACTCAAGTAACTCAAGTAACTCAAGTGACTATTGGAGATGTAAAAGACTAAAATATCAGCATGTTACTAATTTTTTATACAGTTAAAATCTCAAACATCATGATAATAATACTATTAACCATTTTTCGCCATTTCTTTAGCACGATCTACAGCACAATTCATGGCATTTGATACCAGTGACTCTAATCCACCTTCAATCAAAGAACTCAGAGCCGCTTGGGTTGTGCCACCTTTAGAGGTGACGTTTTCACGTAATTTGCTGATCGGTAACTGATTTTCTATCACCATCTTAGCTGCGCCTAAGGCGGTTTGCTGAACAAGATCTCGACTATCTTGTTCGCTAAATCCATAAGCTATTGCCTGTTTTTGCATAGCTTCCATAAATAAGAAGAAGTAGGCAGGGGCAGAGCCTGACACGGCAATGATATGATCAATCTGTTGTTCTGATTCTAACCATTTAACAATACCGACTGATTCCATAAGCGATGTGGTGAATGCTCTTTCTTCGTCATTAGCGTGATCATTGGCATATATTCCAGACACGCCAAAACCTAGTTGTGAAGGTGTATTTGGCATGGTTCTGATCACAGTGCATGGTTTATTTAGCGCCTGCTCTATTTGCTTTATGGTGCATCCTGCCGCAACAGAGATAAAACATTTACCGGTAATATCCACATGCTCACTTAAGTGTTGGCAAACATCGCTAATAAGGTAAGGCTTAACGCCAAGCACGATAACGTCAGCAAATGTTGTTGCTTCAATATTATCTGGTGTTTGCTTAATACCATGTGTTGCTTGCAATGCTAAGCGTTTTTCGGGCGATGGATTCGACACCATGATATTTTCAGGGTTGAAACCGCCATTGATAAGGCCAGAAATAATAGCGCCGTTCATGTTGCCTGCGCCGATAAAAGCTATTTTTTTCATAATTTTCCTTCAAGAATTACTGATTCGATATTTAGTCGTCGCTCAAATACCGGAATATATTGTAGTAAACCGTCACTATTGTTAGCGGCAGATACCTTTTATATTAACATTATTATATTATTTTTTTTGCACTGATTTACTTAGCTTCTAGCGCCAAATATTGCTGAGCCAATACGCACTAACGTAGAGCCTGCATTAATCGCAAGTTGTAGGTCAGCAGACATGCCCATTGATAACGTATCCATGGTGGGATATTGCTGTTTAAGTTCGATGAACAGATTCTGCATCTTAACAAAACTTGCCTGAGCCGCATTTTTTTCTGGAATGGCCATCAAACCACGCAAGCATAAATTGTCACAAGTTTCGATAACCCCCAGCAGTTCAGGAAGCGCTTCGGGTAATACGCCAGCTTTACTTAATTCGCCACTAATATTCACTTGTAAACAAATGTTTAGCGGAGTATCTTGACCAGACCTATGCTCGTTAAGACGTTTAGCCACTTTAATTCTGTCTATGCTATGTACCCACGAAAAATGGCTAGCGATTAACTTGGTTTTATTGGTTTGAATTGGACCAATAAAATGCCAAGTTATATCTGGCTTATTTTGCAAAGCGATAATTTTTTCCACCGCTTCTTGTACATAGTTCTCGCCAAAATTTCGTTGTCCTGCGTGGTAAGCTTGTTCGAGCATTTCAATAGGTTTAGTTTTACTTACCGCCAGCAAAGTGACTTCATCAGGGTTGCGGTGAGCAAGTTGACAAGCAGAAGCAATTTGCAGTTCAACCGCAGCAATATTATCTTTAATAGCAATCATATTGTTTATTTCAGTTCTCAATGACTTATTAAGTTGTTAGTTCAATTATAAATTAGACTAAGAGGTTTGTATGGATATTACCGAATTATTAGCATTTAGTGTCGAAAATAATGCTTCAGATTTACATTTATCAGCGGGAAATCCCCCGTCTATTCGCGTCGATGGTGATGTGCGAAAGTTAAATATACCAGCATTTGACGAAAAAGATGTTAACGCTTTGGTCTATGATATTATGAATGATAGACAACGCAAAGAATATGAAGAAAATTTAGAGGTCGATTTTTCTTTTGAAGTGCCAAATCTAGCGCGTTTCAGGGTCAATGCCTTTAATCAAAATCGTGGCCCTGCCGCGGTATTTCGTACTATCCCGAGCAAAATACTCTCCTTGGATGATTTAGGTTGTCCTGATATTTTCCGAGATATAGCCGATCTTCCTCGTGGTTTAGTCTTGGTTACTGGGCCTACCGGCTCAGGTAAATCAACAACGCTGGCCGCGATGGTTGATTATATAAATAAAAATAAGCACGATCATATCTTAACTATTGAAGACCCGATTGAATTTGTGCATCAAAGCCAGTCATGCTTGATTAACCAACGCGAAGTTCATCGCGATACCTTAAGTTTTAGCGCCGCATTACGCTCGGCATTACGTGAAGACCCTGACGTTATTTTGGTGGGTGAAATGCGTGATTTAGAAACCATACGTTTAGCGATGACCGCAGCTGAAACTGGCCATTTAGTTTTTGGCACCTTACATACAACTTCAGCGCCAAAAACGATTGACCGTATTATTGATGTATTTCCGGGCGAAGAAAAAGCTATGGTGCGTTCCATGCTTTCTGAGTCATTGCGAGCGGTAATCTCACAAACCTTGGTTAAAAAAGTGGGTGGCGGCCGTGTTGCTTCGCACGAAATTATGATGGGTGTGCCGGCAATTCGTAATCTTATTCGTGAAGATAAAATTGCACAAATGTATTCAGCTATCCAAACGGGTATGTCTCATGGCATGCAAACGATGGATCAATGTTTACAAAACTTGGTCAACCGCGGCATGATAACTAGACAAGATGCTATGGACACAGCGTACGATAAAAACCAATTTAATGGTTACTAGTCTTGCTGGTGTGAAATAAAGCGAAAGGTAATTAAATGAATTTTCATGATTTATTACAGAAAATGGTGCAGCACGAAGCATCAGATATGTTTGTTACGGCTAAATTGCCCGTTAGTGCAAAAATTAATGGTGAACTTATCGCTATTGATGAGCAAGTTTTGTCGGCGACTGAGGCTTTAGGCTTAGTGCATGACGCTATGTCAGAAAAACAAAAAATTGAGTTTGAAGCAAGCAAAGAATGTAACTTTGCGATTTCGATAGACGGCATTGGCAGATTTCGTGTGTCGGCATTTTGGCAGCGAGATATGGCAGGTATGGTTGTTCGCCGTATTGTTACCGAAATACCCGAAGCGGATGATTTGGGTTTACCCTCAGTACTAAAAGATGTGGTGATGTCAAAGCGCGGTTTATTGTTATTTGTTGGCGGTACGGGTACCGGTAAGTCAACGTCAATGGCCGCGTTAATTGGCTATCGTAACAAAAACTCTCGTGGCCATATCCTGACGATAGAAGACCCCGTTGAGTTTGTTCATGAGCACGGTAAATGTATGGTAACGCAACGTGAAGTTGGTTTAGACACTGAGAGCTTTGATGCCGCCTTAAAAAGTTCTTTGCGCCAAGCCCCTGATGTTATACTTATTGGCGAAATTCGTAGCCAAGAAACCATGGAGCATGCCTTGAGCTTTGCAGAAACGGGTCACTTATGTATTGCGACCTTGCATGCTAACAATGCAAACCAAGCTATTGATCGTATTATGCATTTAGTACCCGCAGATCAACATGGCAAACTACTGTTTGATCTTGCATTAAATTTACGCGGTATTGTCGCGCAACAATTAATTCCAACACGTGATGGTAATAGCCGAGTGGCAGCGATTGAAATATTACTTAACTCACCGTATATCGCTGAGCTAATTAAAAAAGGTGATATCGGTAGTATTAAAGAAGTTATGGAAAAATCTACTGATCAAGGTATGCAAACATTTGACCAAGCATTATTTCATTTGTATCAACAAGGACTTATTAATTACGCTGACGCTTTGCATCATGCTGACTCACCTAATGATTTACGCTTAATGATCAAATTGCGTAGCAATGATCAAGGAGGAACGGGTTCATTGTCGGGTGTAACGATTGATGGTTTAGCGCCGAAAGAGCAATGATAACTATCGGATAAGTCGCCCGTTCTAAACATAAAAGCATGCCTATATCGGCATGCTTTTATGTTTAGAAAGAGTGGTGATTTTTTAAACGCTATAATAAAATAAAATAAAATATAATAAAGTAAAATAAAGTTTAGATGCAAAATAAAAGGATCAGCCAATGTTATTTACAATACGTGTGTTAATGCTTGTTTTAGCCTTCACTACAGTTAATTTCGCCATAGCGGGGACTGATGAATTTATGGCGGGGCCAGTGATTAAAAACTATGGCAAGCATGCCAAGGTTCAGCAGGATTTTAATTTTGATAAAAACAGTGTCTTTAAAGTCGCTTTTGACATCAGTGAGCAAGGAAAAATAGGCGAGGTTAATCGAAAGATCGAGACTCTGGCGCGTTTTATTAACATGCATGTGGCAAATGGTATGCCGGCAAAGAATATTCATTTAGCTTTGGTGGTACATGGTAAAGCGGGTTTTGATTTACTAAAAGGGCTGTTGTACCAAGAAAAGTTTCAGCAAAAAAATGCGAATAGCGCACTGTTGCAAGACTTGATGAAAAACCAAGTAAGGGTTTATTTATGTGGTCAATCGGCCGCTTATTACGAGATTAGCAATGACATGTTAGCACCAGGGGTTGAAATGGCCTTGTCTGCAATGACCGCTCATGCGGTATTACAAAGCAAAGGTTATAAGGTTAATCCATTCTAAGGCTTTCAATAAGGCTTTTATAGTCTGTTATAAAGTCTTTATAAAGGAAAGAGACTCGACAAACCCCATATCCATAAGGGGATAGAAACGATAGACATTAAGGTGGTAATCACTACTATTCCGGCTATAGTCTCTTGATGTTTTGCGTGTTGTTTGGCAATTAAATAAGCATTTACGCCCGTTGGACTTGCACTTAAAATCACTAACGTCATGGTGGTGAGCGCCGAAAACTGAAATATAAAATGACTGGTTAATAGGATTAAAGTCGGTAACAGTACTAGCTTTAGTAGACTGGCAGTAACAATAAATTTAACTTCATTGCGAATTTTATAAAAGGCTAGCGAAGCGCCGAGTAAAAAAAGTGCTAAGGTAATAGCAGGTTTACCTAACAATAACAGACTGTTGTTAACAATTACGGGTAACTTTATCGTCATTAAATTAACGATAAAACCACCGGTAATAGCAATGAGTAATGGGTTGTAAAAGGTCTGCTTGAGAAATATCCACCCATTAAACTGTTTAATATTAACCGCCAACACACTGGTAATGCCAATTAGCAGTGCACTGTGTAAACTGATCACTAAAAATATTGTTGGCAATACCTGCTCACCTAGTACCATTAAAGCGATAGGCATGCCAACAATAACATTATTTGAATAACCTGCGCCGAAAGCGTAAACAGCGGATGCAGGAAGATCACGTTTTAAATGCTGATGAAAATAGTAATTTATCGCCCAAGCCAGGCCATAAACTAACAATAACGGTAAATAAAAGGCACTATAAATATTCAAATTTATTGTGCTCATATCCGCATTGGCCAACTGTTGAAATAAAAATGCCGGAATAGCGATATTAAAGGTAAATTTACTTAGGGCATCGACTTGGGCTTTGTTAAACCAGTTACTTTTAGCCAGTATAAAACCGAGCAAGCCGACCATAATTAATGGACTAATAAGGGTGAAAATAGCCATTAAACGCTTATGACTCTAACGACAAAGTAAAACTCGCTAAACAAGTACTTGTTAATACTCATCAGGCTAGATTGTAATCACGGTTAATCGGCTTAATATTGATTTTCAAAATAACTTTCTATAATTAATTTTGCTGATGCGGCGTCGATATTATCTTTTTTAAGATTACGGTAACCGCCTTCAGCAAACAGTGCTTCTTTGGCAGTGGCGGTGGTTAGGCGTTCATCTTGAAATTCAACTTTGACGCCAAATCTTCCGGATACTCGGTTACCGAACTTTTTCGCATCATGGGTCAAGGGTTGCTCGCTGCCATCCATATTGAGTGGCAAACCCACCACAACAAAGTCAGGTTGCCATTCCTGCATAAATTTGGTCATTTTGTCCCAATCAGGAATACCATCACGCGCTTTTACTGAACCCAAAGGGGAAGCTAAACCGGTTATTTCTTGACCGACAGCAACCCCAATATATTTTTTGCCAAAATCAAAGCCAAGTATTGTTCGTTCGCCAATGGCGGTTTTACTCGCCATTATGCATGTCCTACTTCACTGGATAAATGAGCCATATCAATACCCAATTTATCAGTGGCTTTTTTCCACCTTTGCTCAATAGGGGTATTAAATATAATATCGCCATCAGCGGGGGTGAGTAGCCAAGAGTTAGCCTTAATTTCTTCCTCTAATTGGCCCGGTCCCCAGCCTGCATAGCCTAAGGTCACCATATATTTTTCAGGTGCTTGTGCTGTACCCAGGGCCAATAAAATATCTTTTGAGGTCGTGATCATTACTTCATCAGTTAAGGCTAAAGAACTATTCCAGCCCGTTTGTGTGCTGTGTAAAACAAAGCCTCGGTCTTGTGAAACGGGGCCACCGGTTAAGACTTGTTGGTCTAATTCGGGTGCTGCAATTTTATCTTGATCTATTTGGGTTAATAATTCGTTCAAGGTGACATTGATAGGAAGGTTTATGATCAAACCCATTGCCCCTTCAGCATTATGCTCACAGATATAAGTCACTGTTTTATTAAAATAAGAGTCGTCTAAACTGGGCATAGCAATCAAAAGTTGATTTTCAAAACTATCCATAAATATACCTTAATAATCAGAGAGAAATACGCTAAAGGTCACTTTGCCTTTAGCAATCTTATTGCGATTGGTATTAACTAGCGTTTTCTGATGTTTTGCTCAATAGCATCCATGAGTTTACCGCTAATATTTATTGGGTATGCTGCTTCAATTTCGCGAATACAGGTTGGACTTGTTACATTGATTTCAGTGACTTTGTTGCCAATAACGTCTAAACCAACAAAAAATAAGCCACGTTTTTTCAGTTCTGGTGCAATAGTTTCAGCAATAAATTTGTCGCTAGCACTTAATGGACGCGCTTCACCACGACCACCAGCGGCTAAATTACCGCGGGTTTCTCCTTGTGCAGGAATGCGGGCTAAACAGTAAGGCATAGGTTCACCATTAACGATTAATATGCGTTTATCACCGTCAACGATTTCTGGTAGGTACTCTTGTACCATAGCATACTGTGTTGAATGTGCTGTTAATGTTTCAAGAATTACGCCAACATTGGGATCATTCTCACCAATACGAAATATAGATGAACCACCCATACCGTCTAAGGGTTTGATGATAATATCTTTGTTTTCTTTATGAAATTCTCTAATTTTTTGATTATTACGTGTAACTAATGTTTTTGGTGTTAACTCGGGAAACCAAGCGGTAAATAATTTTTCGTTACAATCACGTAAACTTTGTGGCTTATTAACAATCAAAGTGCCGGCAACTTCTGCGCGTTCTAACATGTAGGTGGCATAAATAAACTCAGTGTCAAACGGCGGATCTTTTCGCATTAATACCGCATCTAAGTCAGCTACATTGATGTCTTCTCGTTCATCTAATTCATACCAATGCTCAGTGTCGTCAAATACTTTCACTTTGGCTGCTGTTGCTCGACAAACGCCTTGCTCTAAATAGAGATCTTGCATTTCCATATAATAAATTTCATAACCACGGGCTTGCGCTTCAAGCATCATCGCCATTGAAGAATCTTTTTTTACCTTGACCTGTGCAATAGGGTCCATAACAACGCCAATTTTTATGCTCATGTGTTTTCCTAAAGGTTATATGTTGATAAATGCCATGGCATTATTTATATGCTGCAAGCGATTAAATTCTGTTAGCTGGTCTTTCTGCTAGTTGCTCTATGGTGCACGAAACTTAACACTGAGTTAATTTAAATCACCGTAACGACATTGTAATGCCGTTATTGCGGTCAGGGCTGCGGTTTCTGTTCTTAGTACCCGCGGCCCGAGTAAAACATCGTGAAAGCCTGCTGTATTGGCACGAGCAATTTCATCATCACTTAAACCACCTTCTGGCCCAATTAACAGGCGAACCCGTTGGTTTTCGATTGGCAAACTCATAATAGAGTGCTGGGCTTTAGGATGTAAATTTAGCTTTAATGCTGAACTGTCTTGTTGTAACCATTCATCCAAATAAATGGGTAGGGCAACAATAGGGACAGTGCAACGACCACTTTGCTCACAAGCGCTGATCACTATTTTTTGCCATTGCTGGTGTTTTTTCTCTAAACGCTCGCCGCTAAGCTTTACATTGCAACGTTCACTAAAAATAGGCGTAATGGTATTAACACCTAACTCTACCGATTTTTGCAGAGTAAAGTCCATGCGTTCACCGCGTGAAACACCTTGTGCTAAATGAATATTGAGTGGCGACTCGTTTTCAACAATTTTTTTAGTAATAATCTCTACATCAGCAGACTTTTTATTTACATTACAAAGTCTTGCTTGATACTCAAAATAACCTTCTTGCTCTGCGATGCCATTAAATAGTGTAATGTCATCACCGTCTTTAAGTCGTAATACGCGCACAATATGGCCAAAAGCGTCAGCATTTAATACTTGTGTTTGACCTATTTCAAATGCTTGTGCTTGGTAAATACGAGGGTTACGCATATAAGGTTATCCATGTTTATTGTCGCAGCTATAGATGAGTGATATTACAGTAGCCGTTCAGGTTAAAGTTAATAGCGATTAAAGACCAAAGCTTCGTTGCTAGAAATTATGAGTAATAATTATTTCTAATATAGCCTGTTAATAAGGGCAACTCATCGTAAATTCAATTGTTTATATTAAAAAAATGATATTATTTTTTGTTAGCACTTGTTCGAAATAAAGCAGAAAAACTCGCAGGCTATTAAAACACTTGAAATTGAGATGCTGCTGTTCTTGATTGAATTTTTATTAAGATAAGTCACTTGCCGGACGATTTATTATTTGTACCTATCTTATTATATAACCCGTGTTATTTTTCTCTCTTTGCCTGAGTATATCACTGTAATCATTGAGGTTGGTGAAGTACCGTCTAAATAAGTGGCAGCGGATGATGATATTTCGCCAATAGTGACAAGCAATAGCATATTAGGAGTATTTTTATACGTTATGGCTGATAAGCCTATTGCAAATAAAAGCATGAAAATTCAAGCATGAAAATAAAAAAACCGCTCAATGAGCGGTTTTTTTTAAACAGAAGCTTTAATCAAAGTGTGTATTAAATACCAGCTGACAAGCGCAGTGCTTCAGCTTTATCTGTTTTTTCCCAGCTAAATGCGGTGAAGGTATCATCGCCAACGGTCATTTCAAATGGTTCGCGACCAAAGTGACCATAAGCCGCCGTTTGCTTATACATAGGGTGTAGCAAGTCTAACATTTTAGTTATACCGTAAGGACGTAAGTCAAAGTGTTCACGTACTATTTCAACCAAACGCTCTTCAGACACTTTACCGGTACCAAAAGTATCAATCGAGATTGAGGTCGGCTCAGCAACACCAATAGCGTACGATATTTGAATTTCACAACGCTCAGCTAAACCTGCTGCGACAATGTTTTTGGCAACATAGCGACCAGCATAAGCCGCACTGCGATCGACTTTTGATGGATCTTTACCCGAGAAAGCACCACCGCCATGACGAGCCATACCGCCATAAGTATCAACAATAATTTTACGACCAGTTAAACCACAATCGCCGACAGGACCACCAATAACAAAGCGACCTGTTGGGTTGATATGATATTTAGTGTCTTTGGTTAATAACTCGGCAGGTAAAACATGTTTAATAATGTTTTCCATTACGGCACTGTGCAAGTCTTCTTGTTTAATATCTGGGTTATGCTGAGTTGACAACACAACGGTATCAATAGCTACAGGCTTGTTATCTTTATAAATAAAGGTTACTTGGCTTTTTGCATCAGGACGTAACCAAGGTAAAATTCCTGATTTACGTGCTTCAGCCTGACGCTCAACTAAACGGTGTGAATAATATAATGGCGCAGGCATCAGGGTTTCGGTTTCATTGGTCGCATAACCAAACATTAAACCTTGATCACCGGCACCTTGGTCTTCTGGATTTTCTCGGTCAACACCTTGGGCAATTTCGGGTGATTGTTGGCCTATTAAGTTCATAATGCCACATGTTGCGCCATCAAAACCAACATCTGAAGAGGTGTAGCCAATCTCAGAAATAACGTCACGGGTAATTTGTTCTAAATCTACCCAAGCAGAGGTTGAAACCTCACCTGAAATAATAGCAACACCCGTTTTTACCATAGTTTCACAAGCAACGCGTGCATTTTTATCTTTGGCAATAATAGCATCTAAAACCGCATCAGAAATTTGATCGGCAATTTTATCTGGATGTCCTTCTGACACTGACTCAGAAGTAAAAAGGTGTGTAGACATAAAACCTCGGTAAAAATTAACTGAAAAACAATAATCGTCTTTAATAACGATATTCTAACTGTTTAGTTAAGCTTTTTCTAGATTTATTTACGCCTAGATGGCTAAACGTCTTTAAGACGGAAAAGTTTCAATATAAATTCTGTAGCCATTTATTGACAAAAATTAAGTTTTAGCGAGATGTAACCTGAAGTTAAGCTATTAAGGATACATATTTAAGCGCAGTGGCCGTTGTAAAATGTGACTAAAAAGCGCTTGTTGTTTTAGGCAATACTTCGAACTGTAAAAGGTCGTTGTGCCTATATTATTCAGAGGATTAATGAGCTGATGTAAGGATAATTGCCGTTTTAATTGCTCAGTCACCGGCTGTGCTGTTTCCATAATGACTACGCTGTCGCCACATATTTCGTTAATCAAGTTTTTGATTAACGGGTAATGTGTACAACCTAATACGATAGTATCTACCCCTTTTTCGAGTAAAGGTTGTAAATAGCTCAACAGCATTAATTTGCACTCAGGCGAGTTTTTCTTGTCTTGTTCAATAAGTTCTACCAAGCCGGGACAAGGCTGAATAGTAACATCACTGTTATGACTATATTGCGCCACTAAGGCTAAAAAACGCTGATTTTCAGCCGTAGCTTTAGTGACTAATATGGCTATTTTTTTGTTTTTACTAATACGGGTTGCCGGCTTTATGGCGGGTTCAACACCAATAACTGGAATTGAAATATTTTTCCGTAGCTGATCTATAGCATTAACTGTGGCGGTATTGCAGGCAACAACAATAGCTTTGGCGTTACGGGCAATAAACCACTGGGCAATTTCATTAACCCGTTGTTGAATAAATTCAGTAGATTTTTCACCGTAGGGTGCATATAGGGTATCAGCGACATAGAGCAAATTTTCATGAGGTAATTGTTGTTCAATGCACTGCGTGATAGACAAACCGCCAACGCCGGAATCAAATATACCAATAGGATCGGCATTAGCCGTTTGGCGTTTACTTTTTAGGATTGAAGTAGCTGCTTTTATATCAGCTTGGTTTTGCATGGGCATTAATTAAGCACAGCTTAAGTTTGGTGTAGTTAGTTGGGCCAAGTATATTATCAACAAGCAAATGAGATCTATACATATTTTGAGATAGGTATTGATTGCCAAGCTGCCGCCGTTGAGATGAGTCCTGAAGACAGGGGATTTAGGAGCGTTTAAAGACCAGTTTTTAGCTGTCAGTAAGTTAAAAAATTTTCAGCGTGGTTTTGCCGTGCTTTTACTCATGTAGTTCTCCTGCTTATCTCCTTGTGAATTATTGTATTATTTTTTGTTTTTTTACAGGGAGGAAACAATGAGAAGGGAAGGAGGGCTAATTAGCACAGCGATCTTAAGACAAATTGAACGTTACGATAAGATTTAGCTAAATAAAACTATTGAAAGTTTAGGGATTAACTATGAATGTGCGGGTTAATTTTTTAATGCGATTATTTTTGCTTTTCTAGGAGTGCGCAAAAATATTGTTGATATTTTAGGATGAGTTACAGAATTAGAAAGTAGAGGAAGGTGACTTCCAAGGTGCCGCAGTTTACATTTGTCCTGAACACCGGGTGTTCAGGGCGGACGTATCATGCTAACCGTAGGCTTCCCGATACGAGCCGGGCTTGCACAATAGTTAATAATCAACATCCTTAGGTAAAACTTATCGGCTCAGGGACATAGTTCACAACAAACACCCCAGAAGTCAAAAACATTATAGCGAATAATCTCAGCCAAATTAAGTCTTTTATTACTTGTAAGACCTGTTAGCTTAATGCTTGAACAAATTGAAGTTTCTTTAAACGAAAAGAGTATATTTAAAAATAGGTTAAACGATGAATAAGTGTATTAGGCAGATTTAGTGCGGTTTACTGCTTGTGCAATAGTGGTTTGTAGCAGTTCAATTTTGCTTTGCATTTTTTCGCGTTCTTGCTCTTGTTCATTTCGTGCTTGGATTAAATCATGGGCAAGGTTTAATGACATCATCACCAGCGACTGCTCAACAGTTTTTGTTGAGAATTTTTTCTTGGCGTCTTGTTCTAAACGTTTGTTTATTTCACTCGCCGCCTGCAACAACGCAGACTCATTTCCAGCTGGACAAGCGACTTTTAGTCGTTTGTTGGCAACATTTATGGTGACTGTGTGTTGGCTCATTGCGTGTATATTCTCAATGCATAATATTAGTTTATTGAGCTCTAAGCTCAAAAAATTGCGCTACTCGCTTGTAATACCAAGAAAAATACTGATAACTAAACTTAGTGCGCCATAAGATGAAACTATAACGGTGAGCGTTACACTATGCAAGTGATCTCTATGGTTTTTTCTGGAATCAAGGCTATGCCAATGTTAAGATAGCTAGCAATATCCCCCTGATTGAATTTATATTTTTATGTCTGATAACACCGCTTTAGATTTTTCCGCCGCACAAGCGATATTAACCAGTGAAGGTATTGAGGCACATGCTGCTGAAATTCACGGTGTGCTAACAGGTTTGATTTCTGCAGGCTTTGAATTTGAAAGTAATGATTATATCGCTATGGTTAATGACATGCTTAATAATGCTGAAGGTTTACCGGTAGCCATTAAAAGCTTAGTTAAAGACATTTATAGTGATATTTGGCAAAAAATCCTTGATGACTCCTACGGCTTCCAATTAATGCTACCTGATGATGACGACTCAATTATTGAACGTGGACACGCACTAGGTAAGTGGGTGCAAGGCTTCAACTTAGGCTTTGGTTTACAACAAACAAAAAATGCCGCTTTGTCTGAAGATGTTAAAGAAGTATTGGTCGACTTTGGCGAAATTGCTAACTTGTCAGACGAAATGGAAGAAAATGAAGCGACCGAGCAAGCGTATTTTGAAATTGCTGAATATGTTAGAATCTCTGCACTACTGTGTTTTACTGAATTAGGTGCGCCACCTGCGCAACAAGACACAAGCGCGACCTTGCACTAGCGCTTCGCGGTTAAATTTCTTTAGTAATAAAACGCTTAACGCTGACCTTTTAACGCTGAAATTTTAATACTAATAACTTAAAAATCAGCTTAAAACACTCAAGGTTGAAAACCTAACTGTCAAAATTTAATTATAAAAAATAAGCTGGTATCCATGATCAAAAACACCTTATTGCCCGTTGCTGAATTTTGTCAGCGTAGAAATGATTTTATGGCGCAAATGCCGGTAAATAGCATTGCATTAATTTCTGCTGGTCAGGAAGTTACCCGCAGTAATGACACCGAATATCCATTTTGCCAAAATAAGCACTTTTATTATCTTACCGGTTTTAATGAACCCGATGCCATTTTAGCCCTAATTAAAGGTGATGACGCAAGGTCAGCAGAAAGTGTTTTATTTTCTCGTGAAAAAGATCCTCAGCAAGAAATTTGGCATGGCCGACGTGTTGGTCAAGTGCAAGCGGTTGACGTTTATCAGTTTAATAAGTGTTTTAGCTTAGCAGAAATTGATGAGCAATTATTGGCGTTAATGGCAGGTAAAACCGCCGTATTAATTTGCCAGCATGAACAAAAGGCATTCCAGCAACAAGTACTTTCATGGTTAGCCGAGATTAAAAAGGCAGCTCGCACGGGCGTTAAAGCACCAACGACCTTAATTGATTGCAGTGCCTTACTAGATGAAATGCGCTTACATAAATCAAATGCTGAACTTGATATTATGCGCCAGGTTAATGTCATCAGTGGCGGCGCTCATCAAAGAGCAATGCAACAAACTAAAGCCGGTAAGTTTGAATATCAAATAGAAGCAGAGTTATTGCACGAATTTGCCACTAATGGTGCGCGTTACCCGGCTTATGGCTCGATTGTGGCTGGCGGCGATAACGCCAATATTTTACATTACACTGACAATGATGACGTGCTAAACGACGGCGACTTATTACTTATTGATGCCGGTGGTGAATTAGCGGGTTATGCTGCTGACATTACACGCACATTTCCGATTAATGGTAAATTTACTGCGGCACAACAAGTGATTTATCAATTAGTGCTAGATAGCCAAAACCTTGCCATTGCCGCGATAAAGCCAGAACAAAACCTTGCTGAATTAAACCGCATAGTGTGTGATTTTCTGACCAGAGGTTTGTATGATTTAGGCATTCTCAAAGGCAATTTAAACATATTATTAGTTCAACGAGCCTGCAAAAAATACTTTATTCATGGCCTTGGACACTGGTTAGGCCTTGATGTTCATGATGTGGGTGATTACCATGCGAGTCAACAGCGAGAGCAATTACGCCCTTTTGTCGCCGGTATGGTGATGACTATCGAGCCGGGTATTTATATTCCAAAAAATGATCAAACTGTGGACGAAAAATGGCGTGGTATTGGCGTACGTATTGAAGACAATGTGCTAGTAACCCAAACAGGTTATGAAAACCTAACGGTCAATGCACCAAAAACCATTGCTGAAATTGAAGCTTTGATGGCTTAGTTTTTAGGGAGTCAATCAATGTTGACTTGCCGGTGATTTAAGCCTTAAAGCTGGCTTGCTGCTCCAAGTGCATAGGCAGGAAAATAATCAGCTACCTACAACTTTGCGGGCTTGTGAATGTGAATAACATAAATGTGAAAAACAATGCAAAAATTTGATCTATTAATTGTCGGTGGCGGTACGGTGGGTTTAACACTGGCACTTGCTATTCGCCAACAAAGTCAGTTAAGTGTCGCTATTGTTGATAACGCACCTATTGAAGCGTTAAGCGTTGAACCTGAGGTGCGTGTTAGTGCTATTAATGCCGCCAGCCAGCAAATATTTAGCCACCTTAATGTTTGGCAAGACATTATCGCGCAACGTGCCCAGCCTTATTACGATATGCACATTTGGGACAAGGCCGGTTATGGACAGCTAAACTTTGCTTTAAAAGATGTTAGCCGCTCAGCTTTGGGTAATGGCCCAGAGCAATTAGGTTTTATTATTGAAAATAAAGCCATTCGTAACGCCTTGTGGCAAAAAGCGGCGCAAGACAGCGGTATTGAGTTTTTTACTGACAGTAAACTCCAACAATTAAATCCTAGCGATAACGAAGTTTTTGCTACCTTCGAACATAACAGCCATACCAACAGCCAACCTATGCCGATAGTGGCGAAATTGGTGGTTGGTGCTGACGGGGCAAACTCTTTTGTACGTCAACAAATGAACGTGCCATTAACCTTTCGAGATTACGATCACCACGCGATTGTCGCTACAGTTAAATGTCAACAAGGCCATCAAAGCACGGCTTGGCAAGTATTTTTAGATACCGGCCCATTAGCACTATTACCTTTATATCAAGCTGACTTATGTTCCATTGTTTGGTCAACAAGCCCTGAAGAGGCGATTCGATTAACTGCCTTGTCAGCCGAAGACTTTGGCAAAGAACTTACCGCCGCTAGCGACGGTAAGTTAGGGCAAGTATCGCTAGTAGGTCAGCGATTTACCTACCCGTTAACTATGCGTTTTGCTCAAGAGTTTGTTAAAGGCAGAATGGTATTGGTGGGTGATGCGGCACATACTATTCACCCGTTAGCTGGGCAGGGTGCTAACTTAGGCTTGCTTGATGCTGCCGCTTTGTCACAAACCATTAGCGAGCAACTTCGCAAAGTACAAGCTAAAGGCACGCTTGATGATAACGCATGGTATAGCAACAAATCTTTACAACAATTTGCCCGCTGGCGTAAAAGTGAAGCAGTAGAAATGATTGCCTCGATGGAAGCTATAAAACAAGCCTTTACACCTCAGCAAAGCGCGATTAAATTACTTCGTGGCTTGGGTATGTCGTTACTCAATAATATTAAACCGGCAAAAGCGTTAATGATTAATCAAGCCTTGGGTTTCAAAGATGATTTACCCAAATTAGCTACCGCACTTTCACAGCAAGTGCCGCAAAAATTATCAGAACAAGTCTCACCACAAGTTTCACAAAAAATTCTACAACAATCATCGCACTCACCAAAACCAGTGTCACAACAAGTGCCACAACAAAAAAATAACTCATAGCGTCACACTTACCGCGTTATTTTGTTGACTACTTAGTCAACAAAAGCGTTTTTTTGCTCAGTCAGCCAATAACAAATGGGTAGGTTGAATAAAATAGTACTTTTATTCTTTTCAGCAATATAAAATTTAAGTTTGCTACAAGCTAAATTTTCATACGCTCAAGGAATTATATTTTCAAAAGAGGTCGTTTTGAAAATATAATTTTAAATAGTTTCTTTAGTCGGTTTTAAATTTCAAATATGCTTTCTTATCTGTTGAATCAACAGTTACTCAGGGCTATAATCCTTAGCACTTTTTGTAAATCTTCCGTCTTTATCCTAGGTTTAATCGTGATGCTTATTTTAAGCACTGACAAACTTAGATAAAACAACTAACGTGAGTGAAACGTACGATGACAAATAAAACAGTATTACATGCTAAGCACTTAGAAGCTGGCGCTAAAATGGTTGATTTTTATGGTTGGGAAATGCCGATCAACTACGGTTCTCAAATTGAAGAACATCATGCGGTGCGCAAAGACGCTGGTATGTTCGATGTTTCACACATGACTATTGTTGATGTTCAAGGTGTTGATGCACAGGCATTTTTACGCCGCTTAGTGATTAACGACGTAGCTAAGTTAGATGTTATGGGTAAAGCACTTTACACAGGCATGTGTAACCTTGAAGGTGGCGTTATTGATGACTTAATCGTTTATTTTTTCAGTAACACCGATTACCGCTTAGTCGTTAACTCAGCGACTCGCGTAAAAGACTTAGCTTGGATCAACGAGCAAGCATCAGCATTTGACGTAGCAATCACTGAACGTCCAGAATTTGCCATGATCGCCGTGCAAGGCCCACAAGCTAAAGCTAAAGTAGCCACTCTATTAGACGCTGAGCAAACGGCTGCTGTTGAAGGCATGAAGCCATTTTTCTCGGCACAAGCCGGCGACTTATTTATTGCCACAACTGGTTACACCGGTGAAAACGGTTATGAAATAGCCTTACCTGCTGACCAAGCTGCCAACCTATGGCAACAATTGCTTGATGTTGGTGTTAAACCTTGCGGCTTAGGTGCTCGCGATACTTTACGTTTAGAAGCCGGTATGAACCTTTATGGTTTAGACATGGACGAAAGCGTTTCGCCATTAGCCGCCAATATGGCCTGGACTATTAGCTGGGAACCTGAAGATCGTAACTTTAATGGTCGTGAAGTATTAGCGGCGCAACGTGCTGCAGGCGACCAACCTAAACTCGTTGGTTTAGTGCTTGAAGAAAAAGGCGTATTACGCAGTGGCCTTAAAGTGATCACTGAAGCAGGCGAAGGCGTTATTACCTCAGGTACTTTTTCTCCAACTTTAGGTTACAGTATCGCAATGGCTCGTTTACCACGTAGTGTAGCGCTAGGTAGCACAGTAGAAGTTGAAATGCGTAAAAAGCTAGTTAAGGTTAAAGTCATTAAGCCAAGCTTTGTGCGTAATGGCAAAAAAGTTCTTTAACTACTTAAGGCTAGGTCAACGCTCATTAATGAGCCGTAAAACCTAGTTAAAAAATGCTAAAAATTTAAGCTATAGTATGGGATGATTAGCGCAGGCAAGCTTCATACTATAGTCGTTAGTACCAATTAGTTAATCTGCTTGGTATATCCAATTTAAAAATAAAGATTAGGACAAAATCAATGAGCAACATTCCTTCAGAATTAAAATATGTAACATCACACGAATGGGTACGCAACGATGGCAACGGTGTTGTTACTGTTGGTATTACTGAGCACGCACAAGACCTTTTAGGTGACATGGTATTTGTTGAGTTACCTGAAGTGGGCGACACAGTGAGTGCCGGCGACGATGTTGCTGTAGCAGAATCGGTAAAAGCTGCATCAGACATTTATGCACCAATGAGCGGTGAAGTAATTGAAGTGAATGAAAATCTTGAAGACTCACCTGAGTTAGTTAACTCAGAGGCCTTCGTTGGCGGTTGGTTATTTAAATTAAAAATTGCAGATGAAAGTGAGTTCGACAACTTACTTGATGCTGAAGGTTATGCAAACTCAATCGACGAAGATTAAATTTTAGGCACATTATGCTGCGACACACCTTGTTTCTGTTATTTTTTGTGATCATTTAGTCTACTAAACTCGTAAAACTCATAACATCAATCGTGTTGCTTATATTGTAGTAACTACTGAGCTCAAAAACTTAACCTAAGTAGCTAGTTTAAGTGCCAAGTTTAAGTACTAGGTTTAAGTTTGCAGCCATTTATTTGTGCCTAAAAGCCGATTGTTATCAAAAACGATATTTAAGCCCTTAACTCGATCTAATAGTTCAGGGCTTTCTTTTTATTAAATATTATTAACTTTATAGTGAAGCTGTTTTATGACTACTCAATATAATGACTCTTTATCTTTGACTGAATTAGAGCAAAGACAAAATTTTATTCGACGTCACATTGGTCCAAGTGATGAGCAAACACAAGCCATGTTGAAAGATATCGGTGCAGAATCTGTCGATGCCCTTATCGATGAAATCGTACCTAGTGATATTCGTTTAGCTGATTTACCTGCTATCGAAGAAAGCAAAACTGAAGTACAAGCTTTAGCCGACTTGAAAGCGGTCGCAAGTTTGAACAAAGTAAACGAGACATATATTGGTTTAGGTTACTACGGCACACTAACGCCTAACGTTATTTTACGTAACGTGTTAGAAAATCCAGGCTGGTACACGGCATACACGCCATACCAACCAGAAATTGCTCAGGGTCGTTTAGAGTCATTATTAAACTTCCAACAAATGTGTATCGATCTGACGGGTTTAGAACTAGCATCAGCGTCATTACTTGATGAAGGCACTGCAGCAGCTGAAGCCATGGCATTAGCTAAGCGGGTATCAAAAAACAAGAAATCAAACTTGTTCTTTATCTCAAGTGACGTTTATCCACAAACTATCGACTTAGTTAAACAACGTGCTGAAATGTTTGGTTTCGACATCCTAGTAGCACCGGCTGCAGAAGTTGTTGAACATGACGTATTTGGCGCCTTATTACAGTACCCAAGTGCTACAGGTGAAATCACTGACATCAGCGATTTAATTGCCAAAGTACATGAGAAAAAAGGTATTGTTGCCGTTGCTGCCGACATCATGAGCTTAGTGCTATTAAAATCACCAGGCGAATTAGGGGCTGATGCCGTTATTGGGTCAACTCAACGCTTTGGTGTGCCCATGGGTTACGGCGGACCACACGCCGCTTTTTTCACTACCTCTGAAAAATACAAACGTTCATTACCAGGTCGTATTATTGGTGTATCAAAAGATACACGCGATAACCCAGCACTGCGTATGGCCATGCAAACACGCGAGCAACACATTCGCCGCGAAAAAGCCAACTCAAATATTTGTACCGCACAAGTATTATTAGCGAACATGGCGGCGTTTTACGCGGTTTACCATGGTCCTAAAGGTTTAAAAACTATCGCACAACGTATTCACCGTTTTGCTGACATTTTATCTTTAGGTACCGCAACAAATGGCTTGCCAG
This sequence comes from Colwellia sp. MB3u-4, assembly GCF_014077065.1. Classification (NCBI taxonomy): domain Bacteria; kingdom Pseudomonadati; phylum Pseudomonadota; class Gammaproteobacteria; order Alteromonadales; family Colwelliaceae; genus Colwellia; species Colwellia sp. MB3u-4. The sequence continues at coordinate 420,851 of NZ_JACGVE010000079.1, forward strand.
CACTTCATCAGCACTATTTTGACACTTTAACCTTTAACGTCAGCAATAAAGACGAAATTGTTACCCGTGCATTAGCTAATGGCGCTAACTTTCGCACTGATGTTGACGGTCAAATTAGTATTTCATTAGATGAAACAACTACCCGTGAAAACGTGCAAACCTTGTTTGATATTTTATTAGGTGCAGATCACGGCTTAGACGTAGCAGTACTTGATCAGCAAATTATCGCTGCAGGGCAGTCGTCAATTCCAGCGGCATTACAACGTGAGTCTGCGATTCTAACGCACCCAGTATTTAACTCGTATCACAGTGAAACTGAGATGCTACGTTACATCAAAAAATTAGAAAACAAAGATTTAGCGCTTAATCATTCGATGATTTCATTGGGCTCTTGTACCATGAAATTAAATGCGACAGCGCAAATGATCCCAGTATCATGGCCTGAATTCGCTAACATGCATCCTTTTGCCCCTGTTGACCAAGCGCAAGGTTATAAGCACATGATTGACGAACTAGCCAAATGGTTAGTTGAGTTAACCGGTTACGACAAAATGTCAATGCAACCTAACTCCGGCGCACAAGGTGAATATGCTGGCTTAATTGCCATTCACAAGTACCACGAAAGTCGTGGTGATGCGCATCGTAACATTTGTTTAATTCCATCTTCAGCACACGGTACTAACCCTGCGTCAGCGCAAATGGTCGGTATGAAAGTGGTGGTGGTTGCTTGTGATAAAGCCGGTAACGTTGATATGGCCGACTTAAAAGCGAAAGCAAGTGAGTTAGCTGAAAACCTGTCTTGTATCATGATCACTTACCCGTCTACGCACGGTGTATATGAAACCACCATTGCAGAAATTTGTAACATAGTGCATGAGCACGGCGGTCAAGTTTACCTTGATGGCGCAAACATGAATGCCCAAGTGGGTTTAACCTCACCGGGTTTCATCGGTGCTGACGTTTCACACTTAAACTTACATAAAACCTTTTCTATTCCACACGGCGGTGGCGGTCCAGGTATGGGTCCTATCGGCGTTAAAGCGCACTTAACACCATTTTTGCCCGACCATGCATTAATTAATGTTGATGAAGAAACTAAAGGTAACGGTGCGGTATCAGCAGCACCTTATGGTAGTGCCGGTATTTTATGTATCTCATACCTTTATTGTGCCTTACTCGGTAAAAAAGGTGTTACAGATGCCACTAAATACGCGATTACTAATGCTAACTACGTAGCAACAAAGCTTAGCAAACATTTTCCACTTTTATATGCTGGGAAAAATGGCCGAGTAGCACATGAATGTATCATTGATTTACGCCCACTTAAGGCAGAATCAGGTGTTACTGAAGTCGATATAGCTAAGCGCTTAATCGATTACGGTTTTCATGCGCCAACCATGTCGTTTCCAGTAGCGGGTACGTTTATGATTGAGCCCACTGAGTCTGAGTCAAAAGTGGAACTTGATCGCTTCATCCAAGCTATGATTTCTATTCACGGCGAAGTGCGTAAAGTAACTTCAGGCGAGTGGACAAGTGAAGACAATCCATTACACAACGCACCACATACACTAGCGGACATTACCTCACCTTGGGACCGTGCTTACACGATTCAAGAAGCGGTATTCCCAGTGCCTGCGGCTGCAGCGAATAAATTCTGGCCAACGGTTAACCGTATAGATGATGTTTACGGGGATCGTAATTTGATTTGTAGTTGCCCTCCGGTTTCTAGTTATCAGGATTAGTTAACTGTTGTCAACTTTCAATTAAGTTTGTGACTCTTGCAATAGAGTTTGTGAATTGAATTAAGTTTGTGACAAAAATATAAAAAAGCGGCTATTTTAGCCGCTTTTTATTTGTTTGAAATAATTATCAAGAATTGAACTCTTTTATTCCTTCTTTAGATAGCTCAATTGCCCAATCGTACTTTTTGTTTGTTTGCAAGTGATACATTCCATTTTTTGTAATCTCTGTACCGCCAAGCATTTTTAACTCTTTGTTTGAATTCTTTTTTGCCAGTCGCTTGCAATTACTTCCATAACATTTTTTAGCCATTTGCTCATAAACTTGCTTAAACATACCTTCAAATTCTTCATATAGTTTATGCGCATCATTCGGGTTCCTGCCAAGCCATTTTTGAGCTGTTTTTTCTGATGCCGTTTTAATAGATTTTCTATTATTAACAGTACTGCCTCTGTCTAAATCAAGTGTCAGTGTTATTGCAATATCAGGATTAAATCCTGCGTCCTTACATTGTTGTATTACGCCTTTTTGTTCTAGCGTTAAGGGTTTATCCATAACCTTTCTCCTTTTGTTATAAAGCTATTTATACAAAAGGATTAAAAAAATTAGTTAAAAGCGGTAAAAGGCAGCTCTTTTTATATCTACTAAGGTTGCCTCCATTGATGGAGTGAATTAACGAATATCAAAACCGTACAATCAATTGAAAATTTAACTAATTTGATAAATACATGCATGGAATTTATTGTTTTGGGGTACTGCCACCCCAATGTGAATGGAGTATTTATGGAACTACACGATGTGTTTTTATTACTTAAAAAGCAAAAGCTATGTAGAAGTGGCCGTGATTTTTCTGAGCATTATTTAGGGCAAGGACGTAATTACTACAGTGTCATTCGAGCACGTGAAAGACAGGTTTCGACAAAAGCGATGATGAATTTATATTTCAAGTTAAGAAGCCAGGCAGAACAGTTAAATGACGAACGATTTCCAGCTCTACTCAAGAACCAACAAATACTTCGTGAGATCTCTGGCTATGTATTAGAAGATGTTAAACAACGAAGTAAATTTTGTCCTTAATCAACATATAGCTTAGGTGGTTAAAAATGCAGAAATAATTTGAGAAATAGATGCCTATTTAGTCTGTAGATAAACCACAAACCTGATGTGTATATAAAAAATAGCACTGCCTCTAACTAGAAGATGAACGCTATATTAAGTATAATATTATTCCGATTAAAGTTAACTTTTATAAGTTTTGATAACACATTAGATACTGTATACAATACCAGTACCAAGTAATTATAGAAGTGCGTGTTTTTTAAGTCGTATTCCATAAAAAAATAACTAATTATAAGATCATACAATTAATTCAGAGATAATGCATGGTAAGCACAAAAAATAAAATAACCTTCAATTCTTTTTTTGCAGGTATAGGGGGGTTTGATCTTGCTTTAGAAAGCGAAGGCTTTCATTCAAAGTTTTTTTGTGAAAAAAATGATTTTTGCAGACAAATATTAACTAGTCATTGGCCCAATCATAAATATTCCGACGATATTACAACAATTGACTTAAACGAGATTCCACAAGCAGATGTGTGGTGCGGTGGCTTTCCATGTCAAGATGTGTCGGTTGCAAGAGGTAATAAAGGCAGAGACGGTCTTAAAGGTAAAAATTCTGGTTTATTTTTTCCTTTTGCGGAACTAATTAAAGAGAAAAAGCCTAAAACCTTGCTTATTGAGAATGTAACTGGACTATTAAGTTCTCATAATGGGCAAGACTTTAGGATTATTTTGGAAACATTATCAGGTATGGGCTATTCCGTTGCTTGGAGGGTAATGAATAGTAGGTATTTCGGTGCCCCTCAATCCCGACCTCGTGTTTTTATCTGTGCTGTTTTGAATAATTCTAATATTGCCTTATCTTCTCTTTATGAGAAAAAGAAAGGATCTAAACCGGCCAATCAAAGAAAAGGTTTTTTAACCCCGTACAAATGTGAAGAATCTGGAGCTACAGTTGCTGAAGTTTCATATTGTTTAGCAGCAACGTCAGGCCGTCATACAGGAACTGACTGGAGTCGAACTTATGTTTCTTATGATGCGGAGGTTCGACGCTTAACCCCTCTTGAGTGTGAGGGATTACAAGGCTTTCCTGAAGGTTGGACCTCTATAACTTGTCCTAAATCAGATAAAGAACTCGATCTTGATGCACAGAGATACCAAGCACTTGGAAATGCTGTTGCCGTTCCTGTCGTTAAATGGATTGCTAAAAGGTTAAAAAAAGAGTTAGAAAAAAATAAAGTTAATTCTCTTAAGTCAGAAGATAAAATTTTATCAAACTTTGAAGACTTCAAGGATAGTAGCCGTCGTCATATGAAGCTATCTGAACTTCATCTACCAACAAATACCGATGATTCAAAATTAAAATGGCAAACAGGTGGAATAGTTATTGGGGATGAATGTTGGGATGTAAAAGCTCCTGAGGCACCTTCACAACCGATTCATACAAAGTTGATTGATGTAATTCAAAAAGATTACCCTTCAGATAAGTATTTTATTAGTTCAAATGCAGCAGTAGGCATAATTCGAAGAGTTGTTAGTCAAAATAGAACTCTTTTTGGACCAATGCAAAAAGCTTTAGAAAATCTAATCGAAAGTAAAAATGTAGCCTAATTTCTTGCCGTAACATGCCTAATGACAATGAGTCTATAGGCATTGTAGTTAATTCTGTCTTTACCAAAGTTTGTAAAACTACATACGTGTTAATTTAAAATACAAAAATTTATTAACGTATCCCTACCCAATAAATATCTAGAACTCACTTGCCTAGCTTTAGCAAAAGATGGCAAACTATCCTCATAGCCTATTAACTTTATGTAATATAATACTTTTTAAATACAAACAGGTGGATTATGGATTTTATCGTTGTAAGACTGGGCAAAGATAGTGTTTCGAATATAAAAAAATTAAATGAAACCTCTTCTGTCAAATTTAAACCCTATACATTTAAGTTTACCTGTAAACAAGTTGAAAGCTCGATAAAACCAAATTGCTACGTTTTTCTGTACATAGGCTCAGATAATAACAAAGGAATTCCTACAGACTGGAAACAAGGTATGAGAGCTTTAGGGATATTGAAATCTATTGATGGATGGGAAAACTTTCAGTCTACCTGTGTATTAACAATAGAGGTTTTTTCAGTATTTTCTGAGAGTTTAGATCAATTCAATTTTTTAGAGAAAAGTCCTAATCTCTATAAACACTTTTCTAAATACCCTATCGTAGGTGTTAAGTCTTCAAGAAATAACTCTGTTCAAAAAGTAAATAATGATATTAGAGAAAATTCATCAGCACTACTCACCGCCATATCATCACTTTATTCTAATTTTAAAGATGATTTAAACCTGCGTGCTCCAAATCTTTTGTCTTTACTTGATTTTATTCCTGAAAGTGATTTAGAAGTACCTTCAAATTCTGAATCAAAAAATTTAGTATCTAATAAAAGTGATACTAGAGGCGAGAATGTTATTTATTATGGAGCAGCAGGAACAGGGAAGAGTCATAAAATTAATGAAAGAATAAATTTAAAAAATGCATTTATTAGTGTTTTTCATGCGGAAACAATGAATTCAGACTTCGTGGGTTCTATTAAACCAGATATATACTTAGATGATAGTAACAAAGAGCATTTAACCTATAAGTTTATTCCTGGAGCTTTCACTAAAGCTATTGTTGAATCACTTAATCACTCAGAAAATCACTATTGGCTTGTAATAGAAGAAATTAACAGAGCACCTGCCGCCGCAGTTTTTGGTGAAATATTTCAATTATTGGATAGAAGGAAAGATGGTAGAAGTAAATACGAAATAGACTTCCCTGATTTACTTTGTGAAAAGTTTATAAATAGAGAACTGAAAACACCAATAGATAGGCTTTTTATCCCTTCTAATTTAAGTATTCTTGCATCAATGAACAGTAGTGATCAAGGAGTTCTTCCTTTGGATACTGCCTTCAAGAGAAGGTGGAGTTTTGAATATATTGCTTTGAACTTTGAAAGTGGTTGTACTCAAGGGGATTTGCATATTAATTTAGAAGATGGTGTAACAGGCGTCATTTCTTGGGCTGATTTTGCAAGCGTAATTAACCTAACAATAGGCCGTAAAGGGATTCAGGAGGATCGCCACCTTGGACCCTACTTTATATCAGAACAAGAAATCGGTCAGCTAAATATATTAACCGGTAAACTTTTTATGTACCTGTGGGATGATGTGTTAAGACATGGTTTGAGGTACGAAGTTTTTCATAAAAAAATAACGACTTATGGACAACTAATAAAGGGTTGGGAAGAAGGTGAGCAAGTTTTCAATAGTGATTTTTTGATTGAGGTTCGTCCTTTTATAGATACTTCGTCACTACTTCAGAACTCTTAACATGCTTGCATTCAAGTTATTAGAAGATCGCGGAACAGTATCTGGATTGGATGACAATACTATTGCATCATTTCAAAGGTTAGGGCTAATTGTAAAGAAAAATAAAATTGAACGAATCCACTTTTGTGGTGCAGTAGTTATCAACAGAAATGTATTCATTTTTTTACCTAGAAATTCTCTCAGTGCTAAACGGCTTCAAAGCTATAATACTCACCAAATTGCGTCACTTATCATCCATACGTTAAATAAATATCATACTTTATCCGCAAATATATTAAGTAGTAACTATCAAGCCGAAGATGGTGCTGAAGGACTAAGTACCTTATCGAGTATTATTTGGCTGCTTAATGATTATGTTACCTATGGCCTTTACACAACTCAAAAAAGATATAGGAACATCAACTCTGGAAAGATAAATTGGAAGCGCACTATTAGTAAAGAGACTCCTTTTTTAAATGACGATAATGTACCTGTTTATTTGCGGTTGCACTCAGAAAGACTAAGGTTCGGAGAATCATCAATAATATCAATGATTCACTCTGAAATTATACAGACACTCGATTTAAATTTTAGTTGGTTAATTACAGGAGATCCGAGTATTCGAATGGCTTTGGATTTAAATAATTTTGTATCAACTTATGATGATCAAACTAAAATACACTTTTTGAAAAGTGAATTGAATAATATTTATGCTGACCGAGATATAAAACTGATACAAGCACTAATATTATATTTAGAACAAAGAATGGAGGCGAAAGAAGGAGAGATTTTGATTGGAGTTAAGTTTTTTGAAAATGTATGGGAAGAAATGTTAAGGGCAACAATTCCATATGTGAGGGATGTAAACGAATTACTACCTAAACCAGCATATTACTTAAAAAACGAAATAAAACCTAGCTTGGGGAGGGGGATGTTGACAGATATTGTCTCAATACTTGATAAAAGAATATCCTTAATAGATGCTAAATATTATAAAGCAGAGACAATAAATGATTCCCCTCGCTGGTCTGATTTGGTAAAACAGTTTTTTTATGCAAAGGCTTTGAAACAAGTTTTCCCTAACTACTCAATAGCTAATTGGTTTATTTTTCCAGGGGGGGTCCCTAAAATTGATGAAGGCCCAATTTCTAAAGTAGCAGTAATAAATATGAAGGATCATACTCCTATAGCCGATGAATTCCCTCCCATTGGTTGTTCCTATTTTTGTCCCATAGATGTCATGGTAAGATATAAAGATTCAAATAAATTTCAGCTTAAAGAGATAGATATACTATTTAATCAAGTTTAAGACAGTTTGGATAATAAATTAACTTGTGAGTCAGGTGTTGCTTTGTGGGTAGTTAAATAATTCAGAATAACTTAACACCTACACTGTTATCTTTCTTCAAAGTTATCGTGCTAATAGCGATATAGAGCATAAGTTTCACATGTAAAATTAATGATAAACCTAAATACATCATAAAATTGATATTTCACGAACCACTCTCGTATAAATTCGATTGTCCTCCCACCCGCATCGACATTACATTTACTTAAAAGTAACTAAAGGAGTCAATTATGACTAAATCACTTTTAAGTAAGCTGAACATTACCGAAGCACCACTCAAGCACCCTACCGACCCACTCATTCAACGACAAAAAAAACTAATCGCTAAATTAGAAGTTCAGCGAGAGATGGCTCGTTGCTTGGTTGAAAATGAAGAATTCAGAGCATTTAAGTTCAAGTACATTACTGAGCCAGAGACAGGCATTAAAAATAAGGTTCGAGTGCCGAAACAGATTAAACCGTGGTTTTAGAAAAGGGACTCTCAGTATTTTACGAAAATCAAATATGGCTCAAAGTCGCTTGAACTCGCAAAAGGCTTGTATGCGATAAGCGTTGAAGATTCGGCGGCGTTAACGAGCGTCTATGACACTGTAATTGCGGCAGTTAAGGCTGGTGAGTTCGATGAAAAACTAATGGCAATTAAACGTGTAGGTACTAAGTCATGAGTCGCCTAGGCCGATGTCCCCAATGCTCAAGCTGGGCTTATCTTAAAAAGTGCACTCGTTGCTCTGTGGTGTCGTGTAATTCACCAGAATGCAAAGGTGCAACGATTTGCCCTATCTGTCACGGCATTAAAAAGGATATTGCTTAGTGGCAATACTTCGTGAAATCTCAGTGAACTATACATTCACTGAGATTGACTGTGACTTAACGGGTAAGCAAATGACTTCACCTGAGTTAGTGTATAAAGCATTTAACTTTTTGAAGTTTGAAGCTAAAGAGAAGTTCATTGTTATTAACTTAAACAATCAGCATGGCATTATGAATTACGAGGTTATGTGCTATAAATAACATGGCCACCCAACTTTCAGGCTAAATAATGTACACTCAGCTACGCTTTAATTACCCTTTCAAAATGGCAATTGAAGATGGCCAGACCAAGACAAACCATTGTTAGTGTAGATGTCACACCTTATTATCACTGTTGTTCGCGTGTGGTGCGTAAAGCCTTTCTGTGTGGTATCGATAATTCAACAGGTGAGAATTTTGAACATCGGCGGGAATGGGTTGATTCCCGTATTCTTGAACTTGCCACCATCTTTGCCATTGATATATGTGCCTACGCAGTCATGAGTAATCATCTGCATGTAGTCGTTAAAGTCGATGCAGATAAAGTGAAACACTGGTCAGATAAAGACGTGATTATGCAATGGCACAAAGGCTTTAAAGGGACATTACTGACACAGAAGTTTGTTAAAGGTGAAGACCTAAACGAATTTGAACGTAAAACAGTGAATGACTGTATAACGCAATACCGACAACGCTTAGTCGATATCAGTTGGTTCATGCGCTCCTTGAGTGAGCGGATTGCCCGAATGGCTAATAAAGAAGATAAGTGCACTGGCAGATTTTGGGAAGGGCGGTTTAAATCCCAAGCGCTACTCGACGAAGCGGCGGTTCTGAGCTGCATGGCTTATGTCGACTTGAATCCTATCTGCGCCAAAATGGCCACCACACCAGAAACGTCAGATTACACCAGCATTCAACGGCGAATAAACTCAGCGATAAAAGGTCAACAACCAGCAGAATTATTGCCTTTTGTGGGGAATGAGCGTGTAAACATGCCTAATGGTTTAATGTTCAGTGTAAAAGACTACATAGCGCTGGTCGAAGATACTGGGCGAATTATTCGAGAGGATAAGCGTGGTGCCATTAGTTCAAGCAGCCAAGCTATTCTTAATAGACTAAACATTCCTGGGGAGAACTGGTTTAAAATCACCACAGAGTTTGGTTCATTATTTAAAGGTGCTGTAGGGGCTTTACCTGCTTTAACGGAATATTGTGAGCATCTAGAGCGAAAGCGACGACAAGCCGCAGCAAACTGCCAGCGCTGGTTGTGTGCCTAAACGCTAACTTTTAAATCCCATAACGTCACTTTAGGCTTGATTGATATCAAGCTTTTCTGCTGTGTTAAATCGACCATATTACTGTTGGATTGGCCAACGAGTGCTAATTGGTTAAATCATCCTGTTGAATTTTCTCGTTGTGAAAATGATAAAAGGTGATCGCAACTAAAATAGAATGGGGGTTATGTTGTTACTTTAAAAAATGGGTGGCTATGTATTTTTAATTTATTTTTTAAGGATAAAATTGAACAGAAAATGGGTAGACGTTCATCAACTACACTACAAACTGGGAGATAGAAAGTCTAACGTTTATATGGAAAGTGTAGCTAGTCATTAACTCTGACCCCATTGATTATATAGATTTGTTAATCATCACTTGATAGTATTTTGGTGTTTATTTTTTTGAGTTAAACTCATGAAAGTTAATTAAAGGACTAAATTTGGAAATGGAACCAAACTATAAAAATTATAATTTAGCTGAACTTGAAAACACATATTCTTATATTGATAAAGAAGCTTTTCCAGAACGAGCGAAAAAATTAAAGGAAGAAATTGAATCTCGATTGAAATCAGATAAAGAATCAATTGAGTATAAGCCTCTAGAGCATTCATTTGCAAAAGAATATCAATCACCGAAAGGAAATTGGTTTAGGTTACATTGGCAAGGGCTTTTACCTCTTGATCTTAGTTATTGGGTCAATATATTTGCCATTGGGCTTATTCTTTTATTTATCTCACCACCATTATTTCAATATCTAGCTGATAGTGATGCATCTCCAACATTGAGAGGGCTTATCATTATTGCATTTTATATGATAATAACAGGTATAACTGTCTGGCAATTGACAGGGCTTTATCGCTCTGCTGATAAACATACCTCTAGAGGAGGTTCAACTGGTTGGGCAATGATGGCAAAGTTAATGGTTCTAATTGGTATTGGTCGTTATTGCTATGATATGAACCAGACCGGAGTGCCTTTCATTTTGGAGAGCGGAAAACTTGTTGTTGGAATATCACAGTTGCCACCACTATCTATCCGTGTAATGAATCAGGGTACAGAAGTAGAGCTTTTAGGAGGGCTTGAATTCGGGACATCTAACCAACTGTCTCAAGTTTTAATCGTCAATCCTTCTATTAGAATTATTCATTTAAATAGCATGGGCGGTCGGATCGCTGAAGCTAAAAAGCTGGCTTTACTCGTTAAGAAGAATAAGTTGATAACTTATAGTAAGACACTGTGCTTATCTGCTTGCCCCATTGTATTTCTGGCTGGAAAAGAGAAGTTGTTAGGAGATTCTGCAAAGTTAGGCTTTCATAGTGCTTCATTTGGAAATGTTTCAGGTAGTGAGGTTGAAGAATTAAATAACTCCTTACTTTCCCAGCTTGAAAAAGCCAATGTCCCATCTTGGTTTACTAAAAAAGTATCTAAAGTAAGTTCTGAAGACGTTTGGAATCCATCAACAGATGAGCTAATCAAAGTAGGCATTATTGACAGAGTTGTAGATTCAGGAAATTATGCTTTAAGTGGAGTAAACGATTGGCAAAATCCAACAACTATCGACCAAGAGTTGCAAAAGCATGAAGTTTATAAAAGCCTTAATCAATATGATAAAGAGGGCTATAAAGTTGTTCGTGATTTGATGGTTATTGGTATAAAAGATGGAACACCATTAAATACCATCACAACTAGTGTTAACAGCTATCTTTATATTGAAAGGCTCAATCACTACATGCATTTAGGTGGTGATGAAGAAGTTATTCAATACATGGAGTCTCAAATTGCCCAGATGGAATATTTGAAGAATGATTACCCTGCTAAATGTGCCTCTTATACATATCCAGAAGTGTTTGACGCAAATATTGCGAATGATATACCTAGTTTAATACCGTCAGAAGTAAGTGATAAAGAGACAATTGCATTTAATTCATTAATTAAATCACTATCAACTGAAAATTTCATCGTAGATAAAACTGAGCAAACTAAGATTATTACGGGTGTTGTTGAAAAAATAATAGCGGAAGATGCTTCATATGGTGATGTACTTAGTAATCCAGCTAAATACAATGAAGAACCAGAAAAACTATGCACTGTAGGTATTTTGCTCAATAAAGAAATTAACGCATTACCAAGAGAAAAAGCAGGTTATTTATTAAGAAGTTTTTATCGAACTGAATCTTAATAGCTGCTTAGATCTGTTTTTATTCCTTTGATTTTTTGTTTGCTAAAACAAGTTTGCGATCAAAGAATCACGCAAGTGCAGCGTATAAAATTAGCTTGAAGATTCGAAGCTAATGATGCTAATTAGTTTGGAACTCAAAATTTTCACCTTGATGACTTTATACTAAGTTTGATAAAGAAATTTAAATTTCTTATGAAATAACGAAATGAATAAAACCTCTGTTTTACATTTTGTAGAAAGGTATCCTCAACATGAAAAATATCAAATTAATCTATTTTATCATTTTGCTGTTTCTAACATTACTTTGGTTACTTGCAGACCCAATACTTTTTTCATCATATAAATTTTATCCACTGAGAAAATCTATGCTCAGTTACACCGGTATTATGGCCATTGCTGTGATGAGTATTGGTATGATATTGGCAATTCGTCCTGTTATTATTGAACCTATTTTTGGTGGGCTTGATAAAAACTATCGTTTACATAAATGGTTGGGTGTCACAGGGCTTATCTTTTCAGTTTTACATTATCTATGGGCAATGGTGCCCAAATGGTTAGTTGGCTGGGGGTTAATGGCTAAGCCTGCTCGTCATAGATCAAATGAAGAAATGAACACCCAATTACTTTTCTTTAAAGAACAACATGGTCTTGCTGAATCAATAGGTGAATGGGCCTTTTATGCCCTGATATTATTTATTTTTTTAGCCTTGGTTAAATGGTTTCCGTATCGATACTTTTTCAAAACTCATCGGTTTATCGCTGTTATTTATCTATTTTTAGTTTTTCACTCGATCATACTTATGAAAGTTGATTATTGGGATGAGGCCATAGCTTGGTTGACGGTATTATTAATGATTGCTGGAAGTTTTGCGGCATTTCTATCCTTGTCACGAAAAATTGGCGTTTCTCGACGTTCTGTGGGCAACATAAAAAATATAAACTATTTCAGTGACAATCGAGTATTGGGTCTCAGTATTGATTTAGAAAATAGTTGGAGTGGGCATCAGGCTGGACAATTTGCCTTTGTTACCTTTGATAAAAAAGAAGGGCCTCATCCTTTTACTATATCATCAGCATGGAATAACGACGCTAGGATTGAATTTCTTATCAAAGGCCTCGGTGACTATACAAAAACGTTACCGAGTATCTTAAAAGCAGGAGACAAGGTTGAAATTGAAGGGCCTTATGGACAATTTGATTTTAGTACCGGTAAACCTAGGCAGATTTGGGTTGCAGGAGGGATAGGTATTACGCCATTTATCGCGCGTATTGAGGCTTTAGCTGCAAAAAAAACTGATAAACAAACTAGTAAATGTATAGATTTGTTTTATTGCACCAATGAACCTGATGAATCTTTCATTAACGCGCTAAAAAACTCTTCAGAGCTGGCAGGTGTAAAACTTCATGTTCTAGTCGCTAAAAAAGACGGATTATTAAACACAGACCAAATATGCGACCAAGTACCTGATTGGCAAGATTCAACTATTTGGTTTTGTGGACCAAAAGAGTTTGGCAAAACATTGCGCGCAGGCTTCTTAAATAAAGGGTTTATAAACGATGACTTTCATCAAGAGTTATTTGATATGAGATAGTGACAATTTCACTATACGTTTTTTACTAAACGTTAATAGATGCTGAATCAAATTAGTTAAAATAAATTCAAGACGTTGCAAATATGGCGTAGATTTTGAAGAGCGCTCGATTCAATGATAAAATTGAGCAGCAAACGGGTAGGCGTTCATCACCTAACCAATTATAAATGGGCTCCGAGTCATTGATAACGACTAATAGTAAACTAGGTTTCACGTCAATCTAAGTTAACTTAACTTAGATTGACTAGTGAATAATATGGCAAGACTCCGCGTTTAGAAAATAATTAACTATGCCCCATTGATACTGTAAAACATGCTTTAGTTGCTGCTAACGCTTGGTCCTCACTTTACCTAAACTGGTTTGAAAATAGTAAAAAATATGGATGTATTATTGATACAAAAAATTAAACAAGGACAAAAAATAGTTGATTATTACTCCTTCGTAGCTTATTTTAACCAACTATTTTTAGGCGTCTATGCGCCAGTGTTGTCGAGCTTCAATCTGTTAAGTGAAGCTAATAAGTTTGTCTGCAATTAAATAAAGGAAAAATAATGAAGAATTTATTTGGGATACTCTGTTTATTTCTAGTGTTATCAACAATAGTCTTCGCTGAAGATACAAATAAAGTTATAGTTGAAACATTAACGAAAACGAGCCTTAGTTGGGACGGTAGTGAATTATCTGCTTATCCTGAGGGGAAACCTGAGGTGACCATTTTACGCATCACAATACCTCAAGGTTCAGAGTTACCAATGCATAAACATCTGGTAATAAACGCAGGGATCTTACTGAAAGGTGAATTAACGGTAATTACTAAAGAAAATAAAACGCTACACTTAAAAGCAGGCTCCTCGATTGTAGAGGTGGTGGATAAATGGCATTACGGTAAAAATGAAGGTGAAATACCAGCTGAAATAATCGTCTTTTATGCAGGCGTAGCAGGGACACCAATAACAATAAAGTAGTCGTTTTGGTATGTGTATCAATGGGTCAGAATTATTGATACATAATTAATAGTAAACTAGTTTTAACGTTAACTTAACTTAGAGGGATTAGTGAATAATATGGCAGATTCCTCGTTTAGAAAATCATTAACTCTGACCCATTGATATGCATTGATAGCGATATCTAACATACTTGAACCGGGGGAGGTTTGGTACTATTTTTAGCTAGTTTAAAAGCTATAGTTCCAGACCAACGAGGCCAATAACAACTAGCCAAAAAGCGAAAAACAGTTTGAGTTTGGTTGCTGACAAATGTGTGACGAGTGTTTTAGCTAAAATACCGCCGATTATCGCGCCAGGGCCGGCAAATAAGACCACTTGCCAATACACCTGAAAATTAACCACAGTATAATGCCAAATACCTGTCCAGATAGTGATTGCTGAAACAATAACCGCAGCAGAGACCGCCAAGCTAATATCAAAGCGGCGAAGAATTAAATATACCGCCAGTAATTCACCCACGCCCACAGACAACCACGCTGTGATGGCTCCACCACTTAGACCAATAACTGACAAGGCTAACCAGTCAAACCATTGAATTTGGCTACGTTCGCGTTTGGGCTTAATAGCATAAACCGTTAAAATAATAGCGCAGCCTAATATTAATGAAAACCAGCTGAAGCTATGATGTAAAGATGAGGGAGATGCAATGCCAAAACCTTGAACGGCTCCAATGCCGACTATGGCGGCAATACTGGTGATCACAATAATGCGTTTAAAACCTTGCCATAAACGCAGATCCGTTTTTTCAGTTTGATAGTGATGCCACCATGTTATCGCACCCGCAGTCATCCCAAAACACTGGATAGCAAAGCTAGTAGCCACTGATTGAGTATCAGTGAAGCCTAATTCTTTGAACATGGGAATAAAAACGACACCACCACCGGCGCCCGTTGCGTTGGCAAAAATAGCGCCTATTATTCCTAATAAACTGAACAAGGCGTAATCCATTAATTCAGTTATTTTAGCTGGGGCGAGATAAAGCCAAAGCAACCAGGCGCCGAAAAATAAGTAGATAAATTTTGCATTTGATAAGCGAATAGGATTATTCATTTAGATGACCGTTGGCGAATTAAAGTCATTAAATATCACCAGCGATAAAAGTGATGGCTGGTGTGGATAAACAGCGATTAGAGGCATGACTTTTTCCTAATATATGAGCTTTGTCTAAGGTAAATTTAGTGGGACAATAAAAGGGTGTAGTCATAATGCTCACTGAAAACTGAAAACTGAAAACTGAAAACTGAAAACGCTAGTGTAGCCATTCACTATGGCTGATGGTAGGTATTTTACATAAATTAGTCACTAAAGTTCTTTCACCCAATACTTTTGTTTATCAATGAGACTATCTATCCATTATCAATGGGGTCAGAGTCATTGATAGTGAATTATGTTTAACGCTGGCTTAGTTTACATAGATTAGTAAATAATAGGCTAAGACTGACCTGATTAAGTCATTAACTCCCCCCTAATTAAGCTACTTTTTAACTAAATAACTTCAATTCAAATTAGTTAGGGCTTTTATACCCTAACTAGAGTGATGCTTTTTATATGGATTATTTTATATCAATAACCTTTGAAACGCCTCGATCGCGAGAATCTGAAGCTGGAATGAGTTGTTCTCCATCCTTCCAGATAACTTGAATATCGCCATACTCCCAGCTGTGGGGTTCAACTCGATAACCTCGTTCGGTTAATGCCTTAATCGTACTTTGAGATAGCGGAAGAGAAGGGCTCTGGGTGATTAGATCGGGTGGTAATAATTGGTGGTGGAAACGGCTTGCGCTAGCGGCTTGAAGGGGGGTCATTTTGAAATCTATGATATTAACAATGGCCTGAAATACCGATGTGAAAATGGTGGAGCCGCCAGGTGTGCCGATTACCATCACTGCTTTATCGTTTTGCAAAAGTATAGTTGGCGACATAGAAGATAACATGCGCTTGCCCGGTTGTATTTCATTAGCGGTATTTCCTACAACACCAAATACATTGGCTACACCAGGTTTAACACTAAAGTCGTCCATTTCGTTGTTTAATAAAAAACCTGCACCTTCAACAACCACGCCAGAGCCGTATGCCCAGTTAATAGTATAGGTATTTGAAACGGCGTTGCCATCAGCATCAACAATTGAGTAATGGGTAGTATTTGGTGACTCAAGGCCAGGGTTGACCGAATCTAAACTCGATATCTCATGTGGTTTCACTTCCAACGCGCGCCGTTTGATATAGGCATCACTAATTAATTCAGTCATATCAATATCAACAAATGCAGGGTCGCCAAGGTATTCAGCGCGATCAGCAAATACTCTCTTTTCCATTTCTGCTACTAAATGAACATACTGAGCGGAATTGTGGCTAACACCTTTAAATTCGTCGTTTAGATAGTCTTTCATTTTCAATAATTGGATTACGCCAAACCCACCTGAACTAGGTGGTGGAGATGACAGTATTTGATAGTCGCGCCAATTCGCTTTTAATGGCTCTCTCCAAACCGCTTTATATTCAGCAAGATCTTGGGCACTGATGATGCCACCGCTTTTCTGCATTTGCTTAACAATTAATTTCGCGGTTTCGCCGTGATAAAACTCTTTGCGGCCATTCTTTGCTATCCGTTTTAAGGTTGCCGCAAGTTCTGGTTGTTTAAATTTTTTACCTTGTTCAACACCGCCAAAATAGGTCTTAAAATTAGTCAGTCCATTAAAGCGTTGGTAATTATTTTGAATATCATCGACGAGTATTTTTGCTGGAATAAACCCTTCTTCAGCAAGTTTAATCGCGGGTTCTACTAATTTACTCCAGGGTAGTTTGCCAAAGCGTTGATGAGCTTCCCAAAAGCCTGCGACTGTGCCAGGTACGCCAGGCGCTTTAGCACCAATTAAACTCAAGTTTTGAATAACGGCTTTTTCGTCATTAAGATACATATCCCGATGGGCAGTTAAGGGCGCGGTTTCTCGGTAGTCTAAAAATAATGCTTTGCCGTCTATGTAGATCAGCATGAATCCACCACCGCCTATATTTCCTGCATCAATATAGGTGACAGCTAATGCAAAACCCGTTGCAATAGCGGCGTCGACAGCATTGCCGCCAGCGAGAAGAATGTCTTCAGCTACTTGAGCCGCATATTTATCTGGGATCGCTACTGCCGCTTGAGAAACCTTTGGGTTAATTTCACCAGTAGCATTTGCATAGTGAGAGAATGTTGAAAAAAATAAAATAAAAACAAAAGTATAAAAACGAGCGCGACTCATCATGGGTAATTCCTTGGTTGGTTACTATTTGAATAATACTAATCAATAGGGTTAAAGTCATTGATAATCTTAAATAGTTATTTTCTTCGCGATAAACTAGTGCTTCATTGATAGATTGATAATAGACCCTATTGATACTGGATAAAAATCAATTTTTTGTGTAAAGGCTATAGTTAGATATAGTTAGATATAGTCAAACATATCTTTACTGTGTCATATTTGGTGTCTTACTATTTGAAATTCTGCTAATGGAAATTGCCATGAGTTATCGTTATGTTTTAGTCAGTCTACTGTTGAGTGTTTCTTTTTGTGTTCACGCTAAGCTTGAACAGGCGCAAGTAGAGGTTTATCCAAAGAACTCTGCTGAAGTTACCCTGTTATCTGATGGCAAACGTTTGCCCGCTATTTACTACGGCGCGCATGGTAAAGGGCCTCACCCTACCATTATATTATTACATGGATATCCTGGGAATGAGAAGAATTTGGATGTCGCACAAGGCATGCGAGACGCTGGGTGGAATGTAATATTTTTCCATTATAGAGGTGCTTGGGGGGCAGAGGGTGATTTTTCATTTACTGGCTCGGAGCAAGATGTAACGGCGGTAACGAAATTCTTTCAACAACCCAAAAATGCCGAAAAGTTTAAAATAAATCCTAATAAAATATCTTATATTGGGCACAGCATGGGTGGACACATGGCGGTTGCAGGCCTATTTGATAATCCTGAAGTCGCTTGTGGTGTTGTGTACGACGGGGCAAATATTGGCGTTACATTTAAAAGTGACGATGAAAAAGTTAAAAATATGTGGGCTGCGTATGCAGATTCGTTGTTTATGCTGCGTGGGTGGTCTGGGGAGGTTGCCACTAGAGAGTTAGCCAAGAGGGGAGAGCAATTAGATTTAACCACCAGAGCTCATGAAATTGGTATTCGTCCCATACTATTTATTCCCGCAGACAGTGACGTTATCCCTATTGCAGAGATCAATGCTCTAGCTAACGCCATGCGAAAAGTTAAAGGTAATAATGTCAATTATAGGTTGATCAAAGACGATCATAGTTTTAATAATAACCGCTCAAAACTTCTTAAAGTAACAGAAGAGTTTTTAAATTCAAACTGTCGATAAATAAGTATTAATGTAAGTGTCAATGGGGTCAATCTCATTGATACTTGGCTAATAGTGAACTCGATTTAACGCTAACTTAGTTCACATGGATTAGTGAATAATATGGTAGACTTCCGCGTTTAAATTTACCTAATATTCCACCACTGTTGTTCAACGCGGCAATAATCGTCACTTATGCTTTTTTGCCGAACAGGACTATAAAGCCTACCTTGATAAACTAAATTCTTATGCTTAAAAATTTCAGGTCACAGTACATGCTTATGTGTTAATGACGAATCATGTACATTTATTCCTTACCCCCGCGACTGAAAAAGGTGTCAGTTAATTGATGCAATCATTGGGTTGTTACTATGTGCGCGATATTAATTAGTCTTATTGCCGAACAGGCATTTTGTGGGAAGGGCGCTATAAATCTACACTAGTAGATAGTGAAACTATTTTTTAGTGGTGAGCCAATATATTGAATTAAAGCCAGTAAGGGTTAATATGGTTTTAGCGGCCAGTGTCTATTTATGGTCAGGTTTTCAGCATAATGCATTAGGAAAAGCGAGTCGGCTAATCACTCCTCATTATTGTTATCAAAATTGTTATCAAATGTTAGGAATAAATAGTGAGTTGAGACAACAGGCTTATTATGCGTTATTTCACCAGCAGATATCGCCAAAAATTTTGCTTGAAATACAAGAAGCAACAAATAAAGCTTAGGTGCTAGATAGTGAACGGTTTAAAGCTTAAATAGCACAACAAACAGGTAAAAGAGCAAGTCCCTTAACTAGGGGGGCTGATAAAAATCATTTATATATCATGGAAGTAAATAAATAGTTAATGAAAGTTATTAATTCTGATCCTATTGATAGAGGATAGTGAAATACTTGTATTTTTATCTGTATAGAATTAAAGTAAATCAAAAAGATCATGAAAAATTTACTTCATACTAGTTTATTTACGATTCTATTATACGGGTTAGTTTGTCTTTTCGCATATCCGCAATTTGTGATTAGTGCTGAGACAACGCACAATCAGAAAATTAATCAAGAAAATAAAGCCTCATTTGATCTGACTAGTGTCAATGCTAGTACTAATCTGGTTAAAAAATTAGCTCACGAAAAATCAAGCCAACTAGCTGATTCTTTTATCAAGTCTCGCCAACATTATAATAATGACATTGATTTGAATCATACTACTACCTCTGACCCATTAAATTATCAACGTGCAGTTTTTAAGCAAAACTTCTCGGCTGTTCTAAGTCATTTTGAAAGCAAAGTATTTTTCGCTCTAGCCGAATTTCGGATGAATGTGGAAATGGCTAGTGCCGTATTTTTTGAAAATACAAATTTTCGTTGGGCAAATTTTCAGAGCGGGTTAAATTTATCTCTTAGTCGTTTTAAGGAATAGGCCGATTTCTACATTAGTATATATGAATTTTTGAGTATTGGACGTTTACGCGTTCACATTAGTAAATCCTTAGCTCTTGCTAAAAATAACTGTTTTTTATAAAAATACTGGAGATATACCATGAATAATAATATAAAAAGAACACTCGTGGCTACAGCTGTTTCAGTTGCCCTTACAAGCTCAGCATTTGCTGCCACAGAGATACAACACAACAGCAAGACACTACCCAGGTTTGACTACAATCTCAGTAAGTCATCACCAGCCAACGCACAGGTCAAAGACTCAAGAGGTGCAGGTTTAAGAAGTACCGCTTCTCTTTCAAGCCACAAGATAAAAACTCAAAGCCAAAAGGTGGGTTCAAAAACTGCTTACTTTGATGATACGCTGGGAGTTTCAACCTTTAGTTGGGCTAAGAACAACGACCGCTCGCCTGTTTCTGTGCTGCCTTACAGTAAAGAATACCGTAAGCTTGCCATTAGCAAATCGGCAGGTCATTTTGCCTCCGTTAATGCATTAAAACATGGCGCTACGGCCAAATCACTCGAACAAGCAGAATTGAAATCAGTCCATGACATCGGTCGTGGTGCAGTTATCGTTAAGTACCAACAACGTGTAAATGGCATTGAAGTCCTTGACCGCCAGCTAAATGTGGTGCTCAACCAACAAATGCAGTTGGTTGCCACTTCAGGTTACTTCTCAAAGAACAAAGAATCTAAACATTCACTTAGTAGCCAGTTTAGCGTTTCTGCCTCTGATGCCATCAGTAAAGCCTTTACCGATATGGGTGGCGATGCCATCATTTTAACCAAAGCGAGAGAACAAGCCGAATTTACCCGTTTTACTGCTACGGGCAGTGAAAAATTTTCATTTAGTGAGGAGCCGCGCAGTAAGAAAATTTATTATTCCGCCGGCGACAGATTCATCCCAGCCTACTACATCGAACTATTGGGATCAGCTCTCGACTCATCTGAGTTAGTTGGTTATACCTACATCATATCTGCTGAAGACGGCATTCTTTTACGCCGTAACAGCATGGTTCACAGTGAAGCCTTGCCATTTACCTATAAAGTCTTTGCTGAAGACACTGCACCTTACCGTCCATATGATTACCCAGCAGGTGACAAGTCTCCTCATCCTACTGGCATATTCGATTCACCCATCGATGAAACTCAAGCGACCATGAATTACGTCAACATCACCAACGCCGGACTGTCAACCAATGATCCATGGTTAGCTGATGATGCCACCAGCACTTCGGGCAATAACGTCGAAGCTTATGCCGATATCATTGCACCTAACGGTTACCAAGCACCAGACATCGATGCTGACGGCAACCCCACTCCAGGTGACTTGATTGCGGCAACCACCAGTGCCAATATATTTGACTATCCTTATAATATGAACGATGCCGTTGATAACGAAAACAACATGAACGCTGCCATTGTTAACTTATTCTATGTCAACAACTACATGCATGACTTGTATTATGATCATGGTTTTGATGAAGCTTCTGGTAATGCGCAGGTAGATAACTACGGCCGTGGTGGCTTGGACGGAGATCCCATCAAGGCCGAGGCACAAGACTACAGTGGTTTGAACAATGCCAATATGTCGACGCCACTGGATGGTTCATCACCGCAAATGCAAATGTATTTGTTTAAATACCAGCCAAGTAATGACACCACCATGACGATTGCCGGTATTGACAATCTCACTTACCAACTGAGCAACAGCTTAGGCGCGCAAGAATTCGCTGAATTTAGCGCCGATATTGTACGTATGACCCACGGCGTTGATGAAGCCAATGACGGCTGTGAAAGTGCAAACAATGGCGCAGAGGTTGCCGGTAAAATTGCCATGGTTGACCGTGGCGGATGTGCGTTTAAGAGAAAAGCGACCAAGGCTCAGGATGCCGGGGCAGTTGCTGTAATCGTTGTCAATAACAATGTAGACGGTCCGGATGAAGTGATTGATATGGGTGGTACTAAGTCTTCCATCACTATTCCTGCGGTTATGGTTTCTTATAACTCAGGCTTAGATATTGACGCATTATTGCTTGAAGGTTCGGTTCAAGCGACCCTTAGCTCGGTTGCATCAGAGGCGATTTACCGTGACGGCACCATGGATAACCCAATCATCGAGCATGAATGGGGTCACTATATATCCAATCGTTTGATCAGCGGTTTGCACAGCAATGAACAAGGGGGTGCCATGGGCGAGGGTTGGGGTGACTTTATTGCCTTAATGACTATGGTTCGTGAAGAAGATAATTGGCTCAGCGGTAACGATATGTGGCAAGGTATTTATCATACGGGTGCGTATGCATTGAATACTGGTTCATTCTACCATCCCTATTATTTCGGTATTCGTCGTCTGCCCTATACCACCGACATGAACTACAATGCATTGACCTTCAAACACATTAGTGATGGTGTAGCATTGCCGACACATCATCAGGTTAGCGGTGGTGGTGCCGCTATGGCTGGGCTTTTTAACGCAGAAGTTCACGCTGCCGGTGAAATTTGGGCCAACACATTATTTGAAGCCTATGTTGCCTTGCTAAACCGCAAAACGCATAGCTTTGACCAGGCCCAAAGTCGCATGATGGATTACATTGTAGCTGGTATGAAAATTACCCCGTCAGCCCCAACATTCACAGAAGCCCGTGATGCTATTTTAGCCGTTGCCATTGCCAATGACCCTGAAGATTATCAAGTAATGCGCGATGCCTTTACTAAACGTGGTATGGGGGCAAATGCAGTATCACCAGCCCGTTATGATACTGGGTGGCAAGAGGACGGTTTTACCGGCGTTGTTGAAGATTTTATTTCAATACGTAAAGAAGTAGCCTTTTCAGCGGTTGAGACTAATAATAATTACAACGGTATCAATGGTTCATTTTGTGATGCTGATAGTACTTTGGATGTTGGCGAAACAGCGTCTATTAGCGTTAGTGCTCAAAACCTCAGTACCTCTGGCATTAGTGGCTTAAGAGCGCAACTGAGTTCAGATGCTGACGTAACATTTAGTAATAATGGCGTGATTGACTTTTCCGATATGGCCCAGTGGAATGACATTGTATCAACCATGGCTGAAGTTAAGCTTAATTCTGCTGCTTTAAATGAAAGCGTTGCCATTACCGTTGAATTTATCTCTGACGATCAAACCATAAGCGTACCTGATCCTCAAGTGATCACGTTTGAGGTTAATCGTGACTTCGTCAAAGATGAGGCTAAATTGGTTGAACGCTTTGAACATATTTATGCCACGTATAATGACTGGACTATCAACAAGGTAGGACCTGAAGACTCAGGCATAGCCGACTGGTTAAATGACTGGGTTGTGGTACCACCAACTACATGGGATTACGGCACTGGCAATTATATGTGGGGACCAAACGGTGACGTAGCGACAGACGTAACCCTTACTACACCAGTGATCAACGTAGCAGCCAGTGGCGATTTTGCGATGAATTTCGAACATTATTACGAGTTCGAAGCCGATTCGTGGGATGGTGGTGTAGTAGAAATCAGCGTAGACGGTGGCGATTGGACCGATGTGGTTGATGCCGGTGGTGTTTTCGATATTGGTTATAATGGTCAAGTTCTTGAGTATAATCCGTACCTGCCAAACCGTAACGCTTTTGTTGAATATCTTACAACAGACTATGCGCCTGAAGCTATTCGCTTTGCTGATGGTCTGTTGAACGGCAAGGATGTACAGTTACGCTTCAGAATTGGTACAGACGGTGCCGTTGGCGGATGGGGTTGGAACATCGACAATGTTACATTCACCAGTGCAACTAATACCATATTTTCGGTCATGGTTGCCGACACCGCAACTTGTGTTAACCGTAACCCTATAGTGACTGTTACTGACCAAATGGTTGACGAAATTACCGACGGTAGCCAGTCTAGGGTAACCTTATCAGCGAGTACTTTAGATCACGATACTGATGAGCTAACCTACAGTTGGACACAAACCTCTGGACCTGATGTAAATTTAAGCGATGCAACAGCTGCTGAATTGACATTTCTTGTTCCTGTCATTGGCACGGATACTGACTTTGGTTTTGAGGTAGTGGTGAACGATGGCACTGTTAACATCAATGCCCACACTATTGTTCATGTTGCAGATGTCAATGTAGCGCCTGTTGTTAGTGGCGGTAAAAGCATTACGCTTGAAGAGACCGAAGCAACTAGGTTGGTAGTTTCAGCCACTGACGCAGACGGCGATGACATCAGCTACAACTGGCAAGTTAATGGTGCGGCAGTCTCAAGTAGCACTAATTTTTACCTTTATCATGCGCCACCGGTTGATGCTGATACCACAGCAGTAGTAACGGTCTCGGCAACTGATGGCGATGCTACCAGTGAGGTGGAAACATTCGACATTACGATAAAAAATAAATCAAGTGGCGGTAGTTTAGGTTTGTTATCGTTATTACTTGTTCCTTTCGCCTTTTTCCGTCGTCGGAAGTTTAATAAATAAAGGCACATTATAAGAGCAGCCTGGATGGTTGCTCTTATAGCTGAATATTATTCTATCAATGGGGTCAGAGTCATTGTTACTTGAGTCATTTATTATTTATGAAAATCATTAACTCTGATCCCATTGATTGTTGCAGTTCAAAGCGCATGCTTATGTGTTAATGACGAATCATGTACATTTATTACTTACCCCCGCGACTGAAAAAGGTGTCAGTTAATTGATGCAATCATTGGGTTGTTACTATGTGCGCGATATTAATTAGTCTTATTGCCTAACAGGCACTTTGCGGGAAGGGCGCTATAAATCTACACTCGTAGATAGTGAACACTATTTTTTAGTGTTGAGCCGATATATTGAATTAAAGCCAGGAAGGGCTAATATGGTTTTAGCGGCCAGTGTCTATTTATGGTCAAATTTCCAGCATAATGCATTAGGAAAAGCGAGTCGGCTAATCACTCCTCATTATTGTTATCAAAATTGTTATAAAAATTGTTATCAAATGTTAGGAATAAATAGTGAGTTGAGACAACAGGCTTATTATGCATTATTTCACCAGCAGATATCGCCAAAAATTTTGCTTGAAATACAAGAAGCAACAAATAAAGTTTGGGTGCTCGATAGTGAACGATTTAAAGCTCAAATAGCAAGTCCCTTAATTAGGGAAGGAGATAAAAAATCATTTATATATCATGGAAGTAAATAAATAATTAATGAAAGTCATTAACGCTGACCCCATTGATATTGTTAACTCTGACCCCATTGATATTGATAGATGGATACACAAGTCGATAACATAAAAGTAACTGATTGATAATAGAACAAAATGGAGAGTTAATTACTATGGGAATAATACAATGATACAGACTAAAAATATTAAATCACAGCTAAGCTTAATTACATCAGCTATCGCTTTATCTGGTTTATCAGTAATGGCATTTACCCCCAGTGCTTTGGCAGAAGAGGCTAAGGTGGATGAAAACATAGAAACAATTAGTGTTGTTGGCTCAAGACGATTAGGGCGGAGTGTTGAAGATAGTCCTGTCCCCATCGACATCATAGACGCTGATGCAATTATGAATACGGGTCTTACTGAAACCAATCAAATTTTAGGGACATTACTCCCCAGTTTTAACTTTCCTCAACCTTCAATTACCGATGGTACCGACCATGTTCGACCTGCACAATTAAGAGGCTTAGCACCAGATCACACCTTAGTATTAATTAATGGTAAGCGTCGACACAGCAGTGCTTTATTAAATCTAAATGGTTCTTCTGGACGAGGTTCATCAGCTGTCGATATGAACGCCATTCCTGCTAATGCCATTGAGCGAATTGAAGTGTTGCGTGATGGCGCTGCGGCTCAATATGGTTCAGATGCCATTGCTGGCGTCATTAATATTGTCCTTAAAAATGCTAATAGTGGCGGCTCAGCATCGGTAACCTATGGTGCTAATGTCTCTACAATGGATGGAGTGCCCAATTTAAAGTCAGTGGGTGTTGGTGATGATGGTGACTTAGCCTTTGTTGAGGGTGGGGATCGTAAAGTCACTGATGGTCAAACACTAACATTAAGAGTTAACTCAGGTTTTGCGCTGGGTGAAGATGGTTTCATCAATGTATCAGCAGAGCTTCGTAATCGCCACTCGGCCAATCGCGCTGATTATGACCAACGAGAAAATTACGCACGACTTGATGATGGTAGTTTAGACCCACGCGAATTAACAACGAATCGATATAATCATACCTACGGGAATGGCGAGGTGGACGACATCGCACTGTTTGTTAACAGTGGCTACTACCTTAACGAAAATGCTGAACTTTATGCCTTTGGCTCTTATAGCGGCCGAGAAGGTGAGGGAGGTGGGTTTTATCGCCGAGCACAAGACAGTCGCAATATACAAAGTATTTACCCCAATGGTTTTTTACCGGTCATTACGTCAGATATTGCTGATTATTCTTTAGCTGCAGGAGTACGCGGTTATATCAATGATTATAATTATGATCTATCAGCAGTTTACGGCAAAGATGAGTTTCAATTTGGCGTCACTAATAGCTTAAATACCTCATTTGGTCCGTCAAGCCAGACTGAATTTGATGCTGGTACATTAACTTATGATCAACTGACATTAAATGCAGATTTTAGCAAAGAAGTCGATGTTGATATGTTTGACAGCAGCCTCAACGTTGCTTTTGGTTTTGAATATAGAAACGAGGGCTATCAAATTGAAGCTGGTGAAACGGCATCTTACGAACAGGGCACTTTTGGTAGTGGCGGTGCAGTAACTGATCCGATAAATGGTCCATTTGGCTCTGCGGGCTCACAAGTTTTCCCTGGATTTACACCCGCATCAGCAGGCGACAATAGCCGTCATAATGTCAGTGCCTATATTGATCTAGAAGCTGATATTACTGAAATATGGAATTTAACAGTAGCGACACGTTATGAAGATTATTCTGATTTTGGCTCTACGGTAAGTGGTAAAGTTGCTAATAGGATCTCATTAACTGATGAGTTTGCACTGCGCTTTTCGGCTTCAACAGGTTTTAGAGCCCCTTCATTACAGCAACAACATTTCACCTCTATTTCCACTGTTTTCGTTGATGCTGTACCAACAGAAACAGGTACATTTTCACCAAACAGTAATGTGGCTAAGGCACTAGGTTCTCCGGGCTTAGACGCTGAAGATGCCATGAGTATTGGCGGCGGCTTTACTTGGACACCATTGGCTGAATTTAGCTTGTCGGTAGATTATTACCGCATTGATATTGACAATCGCATTGTCTTATCAAACAATTTATCAGGCCCTGAAGTAGAGACCTTGTTAGCAGGTAGTGGTGCCAACCGCGCACGATTTTTCTTAAATGCTATCGATAGTACTACTAAAGGTGTTGATGTAGTTGCAACCTATTCTATGGATATGGCAGAGATGGGCAATTTATTACTTAATGCCGGTTTTAACTACAATAAAAATGAAGTAACTCATGTTATCGATCCACCAACGGTATTACAAAATGCAGGATTTGATCAGGATAATTTATTTTCTGGTAATGAATTGCGTCGATTTGAAGTTGGCTCACCAAAAAGTAAATTGAACCTTAGTGCGACCTGGAATAAAGATAGTTGGTATGCCACGTTAAGAACGACACGTTATGGTGAAACACAAGACCCATCTGACAACCCTGCTCGCAATGAAGTGTTACCTGAAGAGTGGGTGACTGATCTCGATGTGAGTTACGCGCTAACCGAAAGTGTTAAGTTTACTTTAGGGGCGAATAATATTTTTGATGTTTACCCTGATACAACGCGCGAGTTGGTTGAAGATGTAACCACCTTTTCTCGATTGTTCTCTTACTCTGGCTTTTCGCCTTTCGGTTTTACCGGACGATATGTTTATGGAAAAATTAGTGTAACTTTTTAGCGGTAATCTTAAGGCTTGAGTGGTATTTGCTGCTCAAGCTTTTTCTTTACATTGATATAATTAACAAGTATTAATGCAATAAGCGTCTAAGGGAGATTGACGAATTTAGAGGTATATTTTTAGCTTGTTAATTAACGAATTCAATTTATTCTTCACTACTTCCTAATGCTTTTTAATAACCTTACCGACTGACCTCAGTTATTAACGGAGTTAGCTATCAATGGAGTCATTGATGTTGTTGATTTTTCATTGATATTGGACCCCACTGAGGGGTAGGAAAGTCTAGATCCTAGGATAATTATTTTGAGTAAAAAAATTGTTATTGCTGGTGCTGGTATTGGTGGTTTGTGCGCCGCGTTAGCATTGGCTAAAAACAAATTTGAGGTGACTGTTTACGAACGAAATCCTCAACTGGGCGAAGTAGGCGCTGGCATACAGCTTAGCCCTAATGCCATGCATGTATTACAAGAACTTGGTATAGCAGACGAAGTTAAAGCCAAGGCTTTTAGTCCAGATGCAGCAGTGATGCGTCATTATAAAACGGGCAAACCATACTTTACTGTGCCTTTGGGTGATAACGCCACACAAAAATATGGCGCGGATTACCTGCATGTTCACCGTGCTGATTTACATACGGCGCTGTATAATGCCTGTATCAATATGAAGGTAACTATTCACTTAGGTAAAACTATTCAAAGTTACCAGCAAACCCAACAAAATCTAACCATTCAATTTGACAACAATGACAGTATCGAAGCTGACTTGTTAATCGGTGCAGATGGTATCAAATCAAATATCCAAGCCTGTATGTTAGGCAAAAAACCAGCTGAGTTTACTGGACAAGTCGCTTGGCGTGGTGTGGTCGAAGCAAGTAAACTCCCGAAAGGATTAATTAAACCCAATGCCAACCTATGGGTAGGACCGGGCAAACATTTCGTTAGCTATTATCTGCGTGGCGGAGACTTAATCAATTTTATTGCCGTGCAAGAACGTAAGAATTGGCAAAAAGAATCGTGGAATGAGCCCGGTGATATCAATGAATTACGCGAGACTTTTAGTGATTGGCATCCTGAGGTAAGCAAATTATTAAACGCAACAGAGCAGTGTTTTTTATGGGCTTTGTTCGAGAGAAAACCCCTTGAACTATGGTCAGATCGAAAGGTGACACTTTTAGGTGATGCATGCCATCCTATGTTGCCATTTTTAGCTCAAGGTGCAGCGATGGCCATTGAGGATAGTTATGCCTTGGCATATTGTTTATCTCGTGATAGCAATATTGAAAACGCGTTGCAAAGCTATCAAAATATACGTTTACCGCGCACCCGTAATATTCAACTGAATGCGCGTAAAAATGCCGCTTTGTATCATATGAGTTCGCCAATAGAACAGGCCAAATTAGCACTGGTTTCAGGACTATCCCGTATTGGCCTCAGCGATAGAATCGCAGCGAACAAGCTCGATTCCATCTATGCCTATAATATCGTTGAGCAGTTATCAATGGGGCCAGTATCAATGAGGTCAAAGTCATAGATAATTAATAGAGTGTTAATAAAATCAATGTCGTTAGCGTGTACAATAAATAAATAATAAAATCGAGTAAGTTAACTGGCTCGAACGTTCCAAAAAAGAGAGTTATGCTTTAAGTCGCATATTTGTCATAAGCTTTTTAATATTATGATTAACTGGCGCGCTTAACGTTATTATTATTTTATATCAGTTTATTAATTTAAGGGATTCGCACAATGAATAAACTCACTCAAGTTGTTTTCACAAGTTTTATATTGTTAACGGGTTGTGCCGGAAAAGCACCAAACCTAGGTATTGAGAATGGGCAATTAACCCAATGTCCAGATACACCTAATTGTGTTAGTAGCTTTTCAAATAATGAAAAGCACTATATCAAGCCCATTATGATTAAAGGCAAAAGGCTAGAAATCAAAAACGATATTGTGAACATTGTTAATGAATTAAAAAATTCAAAGGTCACAGTGACCGACAATAGCTATGTTAGGGCTGAGTTTACCTCTAAATTTTTTGGCTTTGTTGATGATGTAGAATTTTATTTCCCAGAAACACAGTCTAAAGATACCAGCATACATATTCGCTCTGGCTCTAGAGTGGGTTATTCAGACTTTAACGTTAATCGAGAACGAGTTGAAAAGATTCGGATTAAATTTGAGGTGCTTAATGTTAATGGATCTGAGTCAATGTAATATCAATGAGGGCAGAATATCAATGGGATCAGCGTCATAGATTCAGACTCCCATTGATTGCAACATTTTTCAGTATTTGGCTCTCAATAGCATGCTTTTACAGCAGCTAGCCTTATTGTTTTTTTCTTATTTGATTAGCACATTCGGCTAAAACAATCGCGCCAGCGGTTGAAACATTGAGTGAGTTACCCATACCAAACATGGGAATGTGTATTTGTTGATGACTTAATTTTAATGCGGCTTCACTTACGCCTTTACGTTCATTACCTAAAACTAATACGCACTTAGCAGGGTAAGTCACATCAGTATAATCAACTGACTCATGGCATAGCTCAACACTGTAAACTGAATAACCCTCATCCAATAACGTTTGTAAACTTGAGGTGGTATTATCACTATATTCAACACAAACCCATTTAGCTTCATTTCTAGAGGCTTTTTTCATCTTTTTATCTGAAATAGTGAGCGCGCCACAAACAATAACCTTGTCGATAGCAAAAGCATCAGCCAAGCGAATAAAAGCACCGATGTTGTAGCTATTAGTGACATTGTCTAATACCACGATCAAAGGAATTTTTGGCTTGGTTAAGTATTCATCTCGAGTTGGCTTGCTTATTCTAAGGTCTTCTTTGCTAAGTTGTATTTTTGAATGCATTATTTCTAC
The DNA here is from genome assembly GCF_014077065.1 of Colwellia sp. MB3u-4. NCBI lineage: Bacteria > Pseudomonadati > Pseudomonadota > Gammaproteobacteria > Alteromonadales > Colwelliaceae > Colwellia > Colwellia sp. MB3u-4. Next base: position 451,741 of record NZ_JACGVE010000079.1, read on the forward strand.
TCTGATTACTTACTATGACGACTTACTATGATTAAGTGCTGATGCTTTTCCCCCCCTACGGCCCCTGTTTCTGAGCATATAGCTGAGCTTATAGCTGGGCCGAGGATTGTGCGACTTTATCTAGCGAAGATCAAATTAATGTTGATAAGCCATTAAGCCAATTTACATCCACGAGTAAAAGAAAATTAATCAGACATTCATTGTTAATTGAAAAATTCCCACGCCTCTACTAGGATTTATTCACCAGTCAAACTAAAAGGATTTTATTCGTTAATTATTATTTCCAACTTTTAGACCCCTACTCCCCAAAAGGGCTCCAACATAAATAACAAATGGATATTATTATTATGAAAAAATTATTAGTCAGTGTGGCGCTATTATCTATGTCTAGTTTTTCTGCCTTAGCAGAGGAAAAAACCAATGATACAGTGACATACGATGTCAAACGTGGTTTTGCAGAAACATTTTCTGTCTCTCAGTTCGAGCAGTTAGGTAAGTTTCGAGTGGTGTTAAAACCCATTAGAGGATCAGATTTTGGCCGTGATAAATTTGTTTTAAAAGGTATTAGTAAAGGACTTTTGAATGCTGACTTTACCATAAATCATACTTTTGTTAACAAAGAGCGCACAGGTGTCTTATATACAGCAAATGACACGATTACTATGGTTTATACGGGTGATCCAACTTGTGAAAACGGCGCCGGTAACATACCTTTTGAGGTTGAAGAAACATTACATATTGTCGCGGGCACAGGCATTTATGCTGGTGTTGAACCCGGTGGTTTTATTGTGTTAAAGGGAGTAATAAACAACTGCCCATCTCTAGCTAAATTTGGTCAAAATAATTTTGAGGTAGTAGGTGGCTCTGTAACCATCACTCAGTAAGCTTTAAAAGCTTGATTATACAAAGGGGAATGCTCAGCACTTGAAGTGCATAATGACTAAGCAGCCCTTGCTAACTCTATGTTCAGCCATTAATTTGGCTGACTTAGGTTATTTAATTTTTTTGCCAAATGTTGAGCTTTGCTATCGAGGTTACTATCAATAGAGGCAGTATCAATGGGGGCAGAGTTTTTGATAGGCTTTTAATCATTAGCTGTCCCGTCCTGAAATACATTTAACATTTAGAACCTTATTAATAAAAGCATACAACAGACTCATCAGTAAACGCAGACAAGGTGATTATACTTTAGCTTTTAAATTAACTTTCAAATTAGCGGCTAATTGCTATCTTAAGTTAACATTTTCATTGACGGGCCTTTATTTATAGCCACGGCTTTTATTCCATCCTAATAGTTAACAATTTTATCCACTTAACGCTTTGTAGTTATGCCGTTGCTATAAAACTTAGCCGGGTGTCTAGTTATTTCCTCGTTGTTTCTCTAACACCAACTTTCTGTAAAATGCATTGATAGCTAGCGCAATATACGGCAATATCATGCTATAAATAATTACTAAGAGAGCCTGATATGCCTGGATTGTTACCCAATATTGACCCTGATGGATTATTAGAATATTCCGTTGTTTACACCGATCGCTCCTTGAACCATATGTCTGGTTCATTCCAGCAGGTCATGCAAGATATTTCTGCCGATTTAAAATCCGTTTACCACGCCCATAGCGCTATTGTCGTTCCCGGTAGTGGCACTTTTGGTATGGAAGCCGTTGCTCGTCAATTTGCGCGTAACAAAAAAGTCTTGGTCGTTCGTAATGGTTGGTTCAGTTATCGCTGGAGCCAAATTTTTGAAATGGGCGATATCCCTAGCAGTGAAACCGTATTAAAAGCGCAACAAGTTCGTGATGACGCCCAAGCGCCATTTGCTCCGCCACCTATAGCCGAGGTAGTGGCCACTATTTTAGCTGAATCACCTGATGTCGTGTTTGCACCGCATGTAGAAACCTCTGCCGGTATCATGTTACCTGATGACTATATTCAAGCGATGGCAAAAGCCGTGCACCAAGTAGGTGGTATTATGGTGCTTGATTGTATTGCGTCAGGCACTATCTGGGTAGACATGCAAGCAACCGGTGTTGACGTCTTGATTAGTGCGCCACAAAAAGGTTGGAGTGCCTCACCCTGCTGTGGTTTAGTGATGCTCAGCGAACTGGCGCGCCAACAGATAGAGTCAACCACCAGTGATAGTTTTGCTTGTGATCTGAAAAAATGGTTACAAATCATGGAAACTTATGAAAATGGGGGGCATGCCTATCACGCGACTATGCCAACGGATAGCTTGACGCGTTTTAGAGATATTATGCAAGAAACCAAAAGCTATGGTTTTGCCAAAGTATGCCAAGAACAACTTGATTTAGGTCAACGTGTTCGCGCATTGCTGACTCAACATGGCATTAACAGTGTCGCCGCTGAAGGCTTTACCGCACCGGGTGTGATTGTAAGCTTTACCAGTGATGATGAATTTCAAAACGGTAAGAAATTTGCCGCTGTTGGTTTACAGATTGCCGCTGGCGTGCCATTACAAGTAGGTGAGCGTGCTGATTTTAAAACTTTCCGTATTGGCTTGTTTGGTTTAGAAAAACTGCATAATATTGACCGAACTGTTGCGCAACTAGAACAAGCGTTGACACGTCTCTTGTAGACGTATTTTGTCGTATGAACTTCGGGCGCTTGTCATGTATTTATCCATGGTATTGATGGCAAGCCGTCCAGCATTGTGGTATTAACCTTGAGCGAAATTAGTCAGAAAAATCAACTTAATTCAATTTGATTTACTTAGATATTCATAGTGAATATTAGCCACAAGCAAACCAGTATAGCGTTTAAATATCAGTTCAAACCTTTGCTCACCTTTAGCAAGCTGCTTTATGCCCATTGATCATCTAGGCTTGTTCTTAAACCTTGAGCTGTAAGTGATGACGAAACGTAAGCTATTGCAAAAAATGTTCAGCTTAACGATTTGAGTTTAGTGATATCAGGTAAGGCCACTACGCTCAATTGTCAATATTTGAGTGATTCTTTCGGTAAAATAATAAATCTCACTATTATATGACATGCCTAATTTATCCACGATTTATTTCCCAAACGCCGTTTAGTTAGGCTTTTATTGAGTAATAACCGCACAATTTTTTTGAGCCATCTGTGAACTTATGCCTAGCTTTATTTTTTAATGTTTCTTAGCTGAGGTTTCTTCGTTAATCAGCTGTTAAATCTTGATTGATTGTGCTTACTGTTAATATATAGAGTTGACTGCTGTATTTATTTAGCGTAATTTTGACTTATACGGAAAAGTCAGAACATACGGAAAAATCAGAATAACCATAAAAGTCGGAACAATCGTAAAATCCAGAGCCACTATTAATCTCCTTAAATGACGGAGTTGAAACTAAAATACTGCCAATTAATCCAGGTTAGTCGTTTACAACATGCACGACACCATCGTGGTCAGGATCAGATTTATTGAAAAGTTGGTATACATCAATGATCACCGTCGCTTTAATTGAGACGATATTGAAGTTTTTAGGCTGAATTTAATCATGGGTATTTCCTCTTGAATTCAGGCGATTTTTTACTAAAATATAAAGATGATGAGGACCATTTACCTTGGAAAATATGGATAAACAGCATAATCAAAACAAAGTGAATGAAAAAAAAGCCAGTGAATTAGTCCTCGCTAACAAAGTACTGGCCTTGCAAAATAAAGAGAAAGATAAGCGTATTGATGAATTAGTGTTAGCTAATCAAGAAAAAGATAAGCTTGTCGATGAATTAGTGCTAGCGAATCAAGAAAAAGATAAGCGCGCCAATGAATTAGTACGAGCTAATCAAGAAAAAGATAAGCGCGCCAATGAATTAGTGCTGGCTAATCAAGAGAAAGATAAGCGCGCCGATGAATTAGTACGAGCTAATCAAGAAAAAGATAAGCGCGCCAATGAATTAGTGCTGGCTAATCAAGAGAAAGATAAGCGCGCCAATGAATTAGTTCGAGCTAATCAAGAAAAAGATAAGCGCGCCAATGAATTAGTGCTGGCTAATCAAGAGAAAGATAAGCGCGCCGATGAATTAGTGCTAGCTAATCAAGAGAAAGATAAGCGCGCCGATGAATTAGTGCTAGCTAATCAAGAGAAAGATAAGCGCGCCAATGAATTAGTGTTAGCTAATCAAGAGAAAGATAAGCGCGCCAATGAATTAATTTTAGTCAATGAAGAGCTTGATTTTTTACGGGGACTTTTTAAAAAATAGCACTGTTGTATTTAGAGTTTAAATTTACCTTCTCATTTAATTGATTGTTTACTAAAAATAACTAGGACTATTTATGTTTAAAGATAATGATCAAAAACATAATCGACACGAAGCGAAAGAAAAAAAAGCCAATGAATTAGTCCTCGCTAACAAAGAACTAGCCTTTCAAAATGAAGAGAAAGATAAACGGGCCGAAGAGTTAATTCTTGCCAACCAAGAGAAAGAAAAACGCGCAGAAGAGTTAACGCTTGCCAACACAGAACTGGCCTTTCAAAATGAAGAGAAAGACAGATGGGCCGAAGAGTTAATTTTAGCTAACCAAGAAAAAGACAAGCGGGCCGAAGAATTAATTCTTGCCAATCAAGAGAAAGATAAGCGCGCTGAAGAGTTAATTTTAGCTAACCAAGAAAAAGACAAGCGGGCCGAAGAATTAATTTTTGCCAACCAAGAGAAAGAAAAGCGCGCAGAGGAATTAACGCTGGCTAACACAGAGCTGGCCTTTCAAAATGAAGAGAAAGACAGGTGGGCTGAAGAATTAATTTTAGCTAACCAAGAGAAAGACAAGCGTGCTGAAGAGTTAATTTTTGCTAACCAAGAGAAAGATAAACGAGCTGAAGAGCTGATTTTTGCCAATCAAGAGAAAGACAAGCGTGCCGAAGAGCTGCTTCTAGCCAATCAAGAGAAAGACAAGCGGGCTGAAGAGCTGCTTCTAGCCAATCAAGAGAAAGATAAGCGGGCCGATGAATTAACGCTTGCCAACCAAGAGAAAGAAAAACGAGCAAATGAATTAGTGCTTGCCAACACAGAACTGGCCTTTCAAAATAAAGAAAAAGAAAAACGTTCAGATGAATTAATCCTCGCCAACGCAGAGCTAGCTTTTCAAAATAAAGAGAAAGACAAGCGGGCCGAGGAGCTGATTCTTGCTAAAGAAGAAAAAGAACAACGTGCTGATGAATTAGTCCTCGCCAACAAAGAGCTAGCCTTTCAAAATGAAGAGAAAGACAAGCGGGCTGAAGAGCTGATTCTTGCTAAAGAAGAAAAAGAACAACGTGCTGATGAATTAGTCCTCGCCAACAAAGAATTAGCCTTTCAAAATGAAGAGAAAGACAAGCGGGCCGAAGAGCTTATTCTTGCCAAAGAAGAAAAAGAACAACGCGCCGATGAATTAGTCCTCGCCAACAAAGAGCTAGCCTTTCAAAATGAAGAGAAAGACAAGCGGGCTGAAGAGCTGATTCTTGCTAAAGAAGAAAAAGAACAACGCGCGGATGAATTAGTCCTCGCCAACAAAGAATTAGCCTTTCAAAATGAAGAGAAAGACAAGCGGGCCGAAGAGCTTATTCTTGCCAAAGAAGAAAAAGAACAACGCGCCGATGAATTAATTCTCGCCAACGCAGAGCTAGCCTTTCAAAACGAAGAGAAAGACAAGCGGGCTGAAGAGCTGATTCTTGCTAAAGAAGAAAAAGAACAACGCGCGGATGAATTAATTCTCGCCAACGCAGAGCTAGCCTTTCAAAATGAAGAGAAAGACAAGCGGGCTGAAGAGCTGATTCTTGCCAACACAGAATTAGCCTTTCAAAATGAAGAGAAAGACAAACGGGCTGCAGAGTTAATTGTTGCCAACCAAGAGAAAGAAAAACGCGCCAATGAATTAGTCCTCGCTAATAAAGAACTAGCCTTTCAAAACGAAGAAGAAGATAAGCGTGCAGATGAGTTAGTTATTGCCAATGAAGAGAAAGATAAACGGGCCGAGGAGTTAATTCTTGCTAACGAAGAAAAAGAAAAGCGAGCTAATGAATTAGTCCTTGTTCACGAAGAGAAAGATAAGTGGGAACACGAGTTAATTCTGGCTAACAAAGAACTCGCTTTTCAAATAAAGCTAGACGGTTATCGTTCTGAAAGGGAACGTGTAGCTCAGGAATTAACCATATTTATGGATACCGCCAATGCCCCTATTTTTGGTGTTGATGCTCAAGGTAATGTCAACCAATGGAATCAAAAGTCAGCGGCTATTACTGGCTACCAAGCCGATGAAGTACTGGGTAAAAACCTGGTAAAAGAATTGATCACAAAAGATTATCGTGAGTCAGTAAACCAAGTATTACAAAAAGCCTTAAAAGGCGTGGAAACCTCTAATTTCGAGTTGCCACTTTATACAAAAGAGAACAATCCAGTCTTGGTGCTACTCAATGCCACTACCCGACGTAATGCGAATGGCGAAGCTGTGGGTGTCGTTGGGGTAGGCCAAGATATTACCGAGCTTGATAGTTATCGTTCTGAAATGGAAAAAAAAGTAAAAGAGCGTACGCGTGAATTAGATACCATATTAACGTTAAGTCCAGATGGATTTGTTTTAGAAAATGCCAACAATAATATTGTTTATATTAACCCCGCCTTATTAAACATGACCGGGTTTACAGAAGATAAGTTTATTGGTAAAAGTGCTAAAATTTTTAGTGACGCAATGGCAAGTTTATATAATTCAGAACTAATGGAATATACCAATATTATTGGCAACGAAGATTGTGAACATACCATTTATCTCTCACGTCCGACCGTACGCATTATTAACTGTAAGCAAAGAACAATGCATGGCTTGACGGGTGAAAAAGAAGGCCAAGTCCTTTATTTCAGGGACGTAACCCATGAAACAGAAGTTGATAAGATGAAAAGTGATTTTTTATCAACAGCGGCTCATGAACTACGCACACCACTGGCCAGTATCTATGGGTTTTCTGAATTATTAATGAATCGTGATTATGATAAAAAAATGTCACATGAAATTTTTGAAACTATTCACCGTCAGTCATTAAATCTAAAGAAGCTATTAGATGAACTACTTGATTTATCACGTATAGAGGCAAGAGCGGGAAAAGATTTTTATATGGATAATCATTCGCTTAAAGAACTTGTAGAGCAGTCATGTCTGGAAGCAGAAGGTGCCTTTAAGGGCCGTAAAGTGGAGGTCAAGTCAACAGGACGTTGGCCGGTAATTTCTTGCGATATTGATAAAATGCGTCAGGTATTTAATAACTTGTTAAGTAACAGCTTTAAATATTCTCCTGAAAATGAAAAAGTACGATTAAAAACCAGCGAAAGAGAAAAAAATGGCATTAGGCAGTTTGGTGTTAGCATTATCGATAACGGTATAGGCATGACACCTAAACAACTTTCTCGTATTGGAGAGCGGTTTTATCGAGCAGACGACTCGGGTGCAACACCAGGTACTGGTTTAGGTGTGTCATTGGTTAAAGAAATTGTCTCGATTCATACCGGAGAGGTTGAATTTGCTAGTGATAACGAAAAAGGAATGGTGGTAACCGTGTGGTTACCCATGGTTAAAAATTAATAGCTTGAGGAATGAACGATGAGTCAAAAAAGAATTTTAATTGTTGACGATCAAGGTGAATTAAGAAAATTAGTCCGAATGACGCTTGATTTTGGTGATTATGAATTACATGAAGCAGAAGATGGCCAACGTGCATTGGCATTAGCCAAAGTGATCCAACCCGACTTAGTTATTCTAGACGTAATGATGCCTGGTGAAGTTGATGGTTATCAGGTCTGTGAACAACTAAAACAAGACAGTAGTGTAAAAATTCCATATGTGATGTTGTTAACAGCGCGAGGGCAAAAGTCTGACCTAGAAGAAGGAGAACGTGTTGGGGCAGACAGCTACCTTGTTAAACCCTTTAGTCCATTGGAATTAATACAAAAAGTTAATAGTGCATTAACTTAACTATAAATATATCTACTAGAGAATAGAGAATAATCAAATGTCAGTTAATCATTTTATTGGTAATGAAATGGATTCGCTTGTTAAAAAACTTGCTGCAACGCCAACAGACATAAATCTTGTCTGGGACGTCGTTAAAGTTATGGAGACAGAAAAAGAAGACTTACAAGCTCAGCTTTTTTGTTATGCACAAGACATTCAAAAACTACTTGCTGAGCGCGATATAGCGGCATTGAATGAAAATGAAAAAAATGCTGCCTATAAACAATTAGAGCGATTTAATCATGATTTTATGATTTTGATGGCGCAAAAAGAAAAATCATATCAAGCGCTTGAATCATCTCATCTTGATACTATAAGACGTTTAGCGACAGCGGCAGAATTTAAAGATGACGATACCGGCGCGCACATCCTTAGAATGAGCCGTTTTTCCTCCATAATTGCGCGTGCTTATGGTCAAGACGAAAAATACTGTAATCTACTTGAGCAAGCCAGCCCTATGCACGATATAGGAAAAATAGGTATACCTGATGATGTTTTGAAAAAACCGGGTAAATTAACTGAAGCAGAATGGGTATTAATGCGTAAGCACCCCGAGTATGGCGCTAATATTTTAAGTGGTTCAGACGTTCCTGTTTTACAAATGGCGGAAGAAGTCGCATTAGCACATCATGAGAAATTTGACGGTAGCGGATACCCCTCAAATTTACAGGGTGAGAAAATTCCTTTAAGTGCCCGCATTGTTGCTTTGGCAGACTTTTTTGATGCCCTCACCATGGATAGATGCTATCGCCTGGCATTCTCTGATGAAAAAGCACTTACTATGGTGAAAGAAAACAGCGGCACGCATTTTGATCCCAAGGTTGTTCAAGCTTTTCTCTCTGTCAGTAACGACATTATTAATGAACGCAATAGAATTAATAAGGAAAATTAAGCTTTGTTTGCGGCTGTAAGCGTTTTTATACTTGGCTGTTTTTTTGCCTATAAAGTAGGTCTCCTCACCAACGAAACTGTTATAAATTAACAGTTTTATCTCAGCGATAGATAACACAAAAAAACCTGATAGCAGCTAAGTCTTAGCAACACAGTCTTCGGCTGTTTTAACCATAGGTTACTCTACAGAGTTGATTGTTGTCAGTGCTTAGTATACATTTGGTGTATGCGGAAAATGCGGAAAATTCAGAACAAACAGAAAGGAGCAAGATTGAATGCATCAAGTCACTGATTTAAAAGTGAAACACTGTACCTCAAAACAAGCAGCTAGTTTGTTAGAGGTAACAACACGAACGATTCAGCTTTGGTCAGACTCAGGGATATTAAAGGCTTGGAAGACAGTAGGTGGACACAGGCGCTTTAATCTAGAGGATATTGAAGCGCTTAAGGCTGAACTTAAGCAAGAGACTAACCCTGCTGTCGAGCACAAGTTAGTACGTGTTTTAGTGATAGAAGATGAGCCTGATTTAATTATGTTGTATAAAATGACTATTGAAGGTTGGAATTTACCTATTATTTTACAAACGGCTAGCGATGGTTTTCAGGGCTTAATACACATAGGCGCATGGAAGCCTGATATTGTTATTACCGATATTCAAATGCCAAATGTAAATGGTATTCATATGTTAAAAAGCCTGGCCAAAATGGAAGAATTTAACGACATGGTGGTTATGGCGGTATCAGGATTATCAAAAGCAGAGATTACTCAAAAAGGTGGCTTACCGGCAGGGATACCTATTTTCACTAAACCCATTCCATTTGATGAAATTGAAAAAATCATTAATCAGCAATGTAAAACACTGTTAAGTAGTTAATCACTATGAATAAATTATTTGTTAAACTTTTATCCCAACTTAGCGATGGCATTGTGATGTTTGATATAACAGGTAAGGTATTTTTTAGTAATTTAAAAAAATTAGGTTTTGAAGGCGTTGTGGTTGGCAATAAAATAGCCGATAACCGTGTTATGGAAGCCGTAGCTGAAATGCACACGAGTGAACTAGAGCAAGTAAAAGACATAAAGTTAAAAGACATAAAGTTAAATGGCATTGAGCAGGTTGAAAACAACAACCATACGCTTATCTTTCATGAAGAAAATATGTTTTGTCTATATATTAGAAAGGAGCTTGAAAGAGTAAAGTATCAGGGACTACAAGATAATATGTTTAAACTGATTAATCATGAATTACGTACCCCTATGCAAGCCTTTACAGAGGGAGCATTTTTTCTTTCTGAGCGACTTAACACAGACGAAATCAAGGAAAAAAATCTTGATGCTCTGATTGAACTAACCATTAACAGTGCTAAAGAAGTCACAAGCAAAATGGAAAAACTGCTTGAGTTGTCCGAAACTTATGGTGATGACCCCATGCGTAACAAAGAACGTATAAGCCTAGTTGAAGTGACTCGTAGCGCCATTAACTCACTTAGCGAAATGAGCGCCAGTAAAGGTATTGTTATTAGACTCAAGCAAAAAGGCGAGATTATTGGCAATTTATACGGTAGTTTTGGCTGGCTAAAACGTGCGATTACAGAATGTGTGCAAAACAGTATTGAACATAGCCATAAGGGCAGTGAAATTCATTTGCAGCTTAAGCAAAGTAGTCATTTTGCCCATATAACTATTCGTGATTTTGGACGAGGAATTTCACCAAAAGTAAAAAATACATTATTTGAACCCTTCATTGGTGGCGGTGATAAAGAGGGTTCTAGCAATCAAGGCCTAGGTATTGGGTTAAGTTTAGCTAAAACCATTATTAAAAATCATGGCGGCAATATAAAAAATGTCAATCTAAAAAATGCCGTACAATTTCATATTGAATTGCCGACCGGTGGTGAAAAATCGTCGACTAATGATTTGGATATACGCCAATCACAACTATATGCCCGCGATATGGCTTTACTGATGAACAGAGACAAGTCATAAATTTCAAGCGTTATGCCACTATCCTAAAAGATGCTCATCCTTTAAAAATAAAGGGTTTTTGATATGAAACAGATCATAATATTATTAACAATCGTTTTTGCTACCCCTATGGCCCAAGCGGAAAAAGTATTAAGCTTAGGCGTAGTACCGCAACAATCTGCGTCGAGTTTGGCTAAAGTATGGGTGCCATTGGCAATGTTTTTGTCGAAAAAAACAGGTGAAAATATTCGTTTTGCCACCGCACCTACTATTCCAGAATTTGAAAAACGCGTAGCGGCGGGTAGGTATGACATTGTTTACTTAAATCCATATCACTATACGCTATTCAGCAAATCTATAGGTTTGCGAGCGATTGCAAGACAAAAAGATAAGCGTATTCAAGGTATTATTGTTGTAGCGAGTGACAGTGAAATATCAAATCTAGCTATGTTAGAGAAGGCAGAAATTGCCTTTCCTGCTCCTGCTGCATTCGCCGCAACTGTGCTGCCACAAGCCAACTTAACCCTACGTAATATAGCTTTCACGCCAAGGTATGTGTCTTCTCATGACTCTGTCTATGCCGGTGTTGCTAAAGGTTTATTTGTGGCTGGGGGCGGTATTGTGCGCACCTTATCTACTTTGCCTAAAGCGCTGTCAAATAAGTTAAAGATAATATGGCGCTCAGAAGGCTATACGCCGCATGCCTTCGCTGTAAGCTCAACAATAAGTCCTGAAGCTGCAGTCAAGATTCAAAACGCTTTAGTATCGTTAAATGAGCAAGAAGAAGGCAAAAAAATTCTTAGCAAGTTAGGTTTTAATACCGGTATTGTGAAAAGTACTGATAGTGATTGGGATGATGTTAGGGCACTTAACATCAAGATAATAAAACAATAAAAGAAACTCATACCCATGTTTAAATTATCATTCAAAATAAAAACCATTATTGGTATCGCACTTATCGAAACTTTTTTTCTATTGATATTGGTGTTAGAAAGTCGATCAATTTTATATGAAACCATTGAATTTGACATCAAAGAACGTGCACACAACATTTCTACATTATTAGCGACAGCATCAGTAGATGCCGTTGTTTCTGAAGATATTGCCACACTAGAGTCAATTGTAGAGTCAGCAATGATAACCTCGAATATTCTTTATATTAAGATACGAGGTTTAGATGGAGTATTAGCAGAGCGAGGTGAGCAAGCTTTTTTAGATCGTAAATTTAAGGCCGATAACTCTATCGCTGAAAGTGAAATAGACCAAAGTTTTGATACTTTTTCAGAGATTTTTGTTGAAGGTTATCGATTTGGCCGTGTGGAAGTTGGACTTTCTTTAGCCGAGCAGAAAGCCATCATTAAAGCCGCAACACATAGCTTAACGACCATAGCGCTAATAGAACTGATGTTTGTAGGGCTGTTTTCATTGCTGCTTGGCATAACACTGACCAAACGCCTTATATTATTGCAGGAGGCGGCGGTCAAGATGTCTCAAGGTGAAACGGGTTTGCAAATTCCTCTTGCAGGTAATGATGAGCTAACAGATGCATCGCGGGCTTTTAATTTGATGTCGACTAAAATTTCAGCAGTCACTCAGACGTTGAAATCTGATAATGCTCGCATGGATGCCATCATGAATACCGCGACAGATGCTATTTTCATGATCAGTTTAGACGGTGTAGTTCATTCTATGAATAGAGCGACTTATGTTCTTTTTGGTGTTCAAGAACAAGATATTATTGGCCAGAGTATGTTCGATTTTATTCCTGAACTACATTTATTTGACATAAAATCTTCGACAGTTAGGCATGTACAGCGTATTAATGGCGTTACCTCTAAGGGGAAAAAAATTCCCCTAGAAATTCATTCAAGTGGCATGGAGTTCAATAATCAACACTATATTGTGGGTGTAATACGGGATCTAACGACTATAAATCAGCTGAAAGTTGAATTAGAAGCGGTATTTAACTTAAGTCCCAATGGTTTTTTAATTCTTGCTAAAGATCTGTCTATTTCATATGTGAATCCAGCCTTCTACGCCATGTTTTCGTTAGTAACAGACTGTTTAAATGATCATGACTGGGAATGTTTTAAAGGGGTAATAGCTAAGTCAATGGACCATGAACAGCATAAAGATATGAAACTATTAGACGAGTTATACACTGAAAATATTTTGTATTTAAAATTACCGGTAGAAAAAATATTACGTGTCTCTCGACAAAAAATAGATAAAACTGATGTCGACTCTTCAGATATATTATTTTTTGTTGATATTACGCATGAAAGCATTGTAGATAAAATGAAAAGTGAGTTTTTAACGTCAGCGGCACATGAACTTCGCACCCCTCTAGCCAGTGTCATGGGTTTTAGTGAACTTTTAACCCTTTGCGATTATGGCCCAGAAAAAACCAAAGAAATGGCCGGAAGTATAAATAAACAATCAAAGCGTCTCAAACAGATAGTGGATGACTTAATCGATGTTGCCAGTATAGAAAATAAAACGCTTGGTATGCTTGATATGGTTAAAGACACCTTAAAGATAACGCTAACTGAACTCTGTGACGAATTTTCTGGCAGTGATAACTTTCATACTATCGACTTACAGCAACCAAAATACTGGCCTCTTATTGAATTTGACTCATCTAAAATACGTCAAATTATCTTTAACATATTGAATAATTCATACATATATTCTCCAAACAGCTCAGTTGTGAAAGTTTCTACCACAATGAAAATAACAGAAAAAACATCAGAATTTGGGGTGATAATTGAAGATAACGGTATAGGAATGACAGCAGAGCAATTATCCCATATAGGTGAGCGGTTCTACAGAGCTGATACCTCTGGAAATATACCGGGCACAGGTTTGGGCATAAGCTTAGTTAAAGACCTTATAAATATGCACAACGGACGATTTGAAATAACAAGTACCATTGGACAAGGCACAATTGTAACGCTTTGGCTGCCTAATATAATCATGAATCACGTTAAGCTAGATAAGGTCTTATGATGAAACTAAATATATTAATACTTATCAGCCTGTTGCTCCTGTTAACTGGGACAGCGGCTCAGGCCAGTTCAGAAATTGAAACACTGATAGATATGCTGCATCAAAATGGCACTATCAGTGATGCGCAGTACGCTCGCTTACAAGCTGAGTTAGGAGAGCGTAAGGTAAAAAATAACCAACAAGTCGTAAGCTTAGGCAAGCAAGGGGTACAAGCGAAAAAATCGTCTGATGTTGAGGTGTCAGTAAAGGGGGCTGTAAGCGTTAAAACACCTGATGGTGCTTTTACAACAAAAATTGGTGCACGTGTTATGGCCGATGCCGCCGCTTATAAAAATGACAATAACACCATGGGTGATGGTACTAAAATCAGGCGGGCTCGTATGTCATTACAAGGAAAGATGTATCATGACTGGGCTTATAAGTTTGAATATGACTTTGCGACGGGTGAAATTAAAGGTATTGCCGATGCATTTGTTGAATATCAAGGCCTAGATGCAATGTCAGTCAGAGTCGGTAATATGAAAGACCCCTTTAGTCTACAATTTCAAATGAATGCAAACTATAACTTATTTATGGAGCGCTCACTAACCAACGGTCTTAACACTGGGCGTCACATAGGAGCTATGGTATTTACCAATAGAAAAAATTGGACAGCATCCGCTGGATTATTTGGAGAAGCCGTACAAACAGTAGGCAAAGAAAAGGACGAAGGCTGGGGATTGGGTAGCCGAGTTACCTATGCGCCGATTAATAGTAAAGGTTCCTTGCTACATTTGGCAGTATCAGCAAATTATCGTGATGCAGGCGAGGTGGCTATATTGCGTTTTAAGCAACAGCCTGAAAGTAACGTGTCGGGTATTAATATCGTCGATACTGGCAATATAGCCAAGGTAGATTTTCATTCAAAATATGGCTTGGAAGTTGCGATGGTATCAGGGCCACTCTCTGTTCAATCAGAATATGTCACTGCATCGGTTAGCCGCTATAGTGCTCCCAGTTTAGCTTTTAATAGTTGGTATATTCAAACCGGCTATCTATTAACCGGTGAATCACGTCAATATAGACAAGGTAAGTTTGGCAAGATAACACCTAACTCTAGTGTGGGTAATGGTGGTATAGGTGCTTGGGAACTTGGCTTACGTTACAGTACTATTAATTTAAATGACCAAAATATTATGGGTGGTGAAGCCAAGAGTTTAACTTTAGGTGTTAATTGGTTTGCCACTTCGACCATCAGGTTTTCAGCTAACTATATTAATGTTTTACAGGTAAATGGCGGTCCTCTTGAATCTGTTCATCCTGATATAATTCAGCTGAGAAGCCAATGGGCATTTTAATCGAATTTTACTGCTTAATATAAGTTTGGTTATTGCTTGCGTTAAGCCAACAACTAAGTCGGCAAGCTCGTTTGGTAAGAGCTTGCGATATATAAAGGCAATCGCAGCCTTATTTTTCTGCTGTGTGTTTATGACACGAATTAACTCTCTTGATTAATACTTGGCGTTACTAGCTCAGTTTTACTGATCACTAACTCAATGGTTGAAAAAAGCTCTTGATTTGGATATCCATCAGCAATCAGTTGATGTTGTAGTTGAAATGAGCGAATGGCATCTCTACTTTTAGGCCCCCAAATACCATCGGGTTTACCTGTGTTAAATCCCAAACTATTGAGTTGGCTTTGGAGGTTTTTCATTTGGACAACACTAAAAGGTGTTATCTGAGTTTGCGCTTTGTTAAAAAATTCGATGCCTTTAGCGCCAACTAATTTATTAGCTAATATGCCAACGGATAACGCATAACTTTTTGAAAGATTCCAGGTCATAATGACATTGAAATTAGGGTAGAGTAAAAATGCTGGCCCTTTATGGCCTGAGGGTAGATAAAGCTCAGCCTGAATATTATAATCGGGTAAGGCTTGCTGGTTGGTTTGTTGAACACCTAACTGCTGAAAATAATTCAGCGGGTAATATTGATCAAAAGCGACTTTATCAAAGGCAAAGTTTTTCGGTAATTTAACTTCTCTGCCCCAACGCTCTTTCGATTGCCAACCTATTTTATTTAAGTAATTAGCCGCTGTGGTTAAAGCGTCAACCTCACTTTGCCAAATATCTACTTTGCCGTCATTGTCACCATCAACCGCATATTTTAACAATGCGGTTGGCATAAACTGCATATGACCCATAGCACCGGCCCAAGAGCCTTTTAGTTGCTCAACAGAGACCTGCTTACGCTCTATTAAGGTGAATAAGTTTAATAGTTCTAGGGTGAAAAACTCACTACGGCGTTGATCACAAGCTAAGGTTGCCAAGGCATTCAATACCGACATTTTACCTTTGTGCTTGCCAAAAACAGTTTCTAAGCCCCAAAAAGACACTAAATATTGGCGGGGAATACCGTATTCTTTTTCTAACTTATCAAATAACGCATTGTTATTTTGTAACTTTTCTTTACCGACACGAAGATGGTAAGCACTAACTCTTGCCTTAATATATTGCTCAAAGGTTTGCGTAAACTCAGGTTGTTTTTTATCTAACGCAATAACGCGCTGAATAGGGGAGATATTATCAATAACCGTTTCAGTGATATAAGTAGAAAATCCTGCGGTTTCAGCGCGTTGAGCTAAATTCACTTTACACTGGAGAAAATTTTCATCGGCAATCGTCGCATTGGCCAGCATAGGGAGAAATAGACAGATGATGATTAATTTTTGATAACTAAAAAAATTAACACTTTGTTTAACAAAAGGGTTTGATGAGTTCATGAATGAAGCTTCCTTAGCTCAAAGTAAAGTTGAAAACGAAACTGAAAAATATAATAGCATCGTTAGATTGAAAAAATAAAAATAAAAGTAAAGAAATTCACTAGAACACCTGGTGAGCCCAAATAACGAGGCTAAAATAAAGGGCGTTTAACGGCCTTTGTTAGTTGCGGCACTCTGACCTCAAACAATAAAATAAAGCTTAAATGGGCAAGGTAAGTGAGTTGAAAAGGATGCTTTATATTATTGACAGAATAGGGCATTAATTTAATAGAATTGGTATAATTTCACCCTGAGTAATTTCTCCCTGCATAAGGCTGGTAATGCTAGCCACAAATTATCTGATATAGCCGGACTATAGCCTGACTAAAGCCGGACTAAAGCCTGACTATAGCCTTGTGGTATATCAGGCTGGGAAATACAGTTCTAATCCTAATCTAAAGGCAATGTCAGTTCATGGTAGAAAATAGGAATCAATTGCAGCGCAATTATGACCAGCAAGGTTATTTTGTTATTAGAAATTATTTCACGGTGGCTGAAATTGCAGAGCTTAGAGCTGTGGTATTAAAGTTTCATCAGTTATGGCAACAAGACAATGCAAAATTTTATCAGGAGGAGGCTTTCAACTCTTCGTTAATTACGGGCAGTGAGTATTTAGCCTTTGATGATAGGGTGCAGCTGTTTAATTTTATTAGTTCAAAAAAAATCATGGACGTTGTCGAGGCGATTGTCGCGAATAATCCTGCCTTTATGAATACGCAATTATTTTTTAATCCAGTTAACCCCAAGCAAAAAGATTTTTGGCATAGAGACTGTCAATATGATCATGATGTTGCAGGGCAAAAGCTTGCTATAGAGCAGACACAAGTATTACATCTTCGTGTGCCATTATTTGATGAACTTGGCATGGAACTCGTGCCGGGTACTCATAAGCGCTGGGATAATGATGAAGAATTTAATGTCCGCCAAGAAGAAAAAGGCAGCCTTAGTAGTGACGACCTTGCTAGTGGTGAAAAAATTAAGCTAGCGGCGGGTGATTTGTTAGTTTTTTCAGCTGATATGATCCACCGTGGTTTATACGGATTAGAGCGATTAGCGTTAGATATTTTAGTGTTTGATTCAGCCGGCGATTTTGCAGATTATGTTGATGACGATTGTTTGCCTGATAGCTTAATGCTGGATAAAATTGACGATCCCAGGTTATTCATTAATACCCTTAACTTAAAGTCGAGCGGCTGATATGTTAAAAATACCCTTAGCTGTGCAGTGCTAATTCAGTGCGAGTTCAGTAGGCACTTAAAGTTAGAGCTTGACGCATGACTTTTGATTTACTCGCTGTTATGCACTACTAATGGCGTGAAAGTTAGCTGTTGTTATCAGTGGTATTCAGATAGAATTCGGCCCTTACTTTTTAGCGACTGGCAAAAAAGTAAGCGTTAACGCTCAGCAACTTCCTATTTCTTCTAAAACGGCATGAAACAAACAATGAATGATAAAACAATAGTAACTCATAACGGTAATTTTCATGCGGATGATGTTTTCAGTATCGCTGCACTTAAAAGCATTCTTCCTGCTTTTACTCTTATACGCACACGAGATTTAGCCGTTATCGCCAAGGCTGATATTGTGATTGATGTAGGTGGTGAATATAATCCAGATGCAGGCCGCTTTGATCATCATCAACGTGGCGGCGCAGGTGAGCGTGAAAATGGTATTCCTTATTCTTCATTTGGTTTAATTTGGCAAAAGTATGGTGTAGAAATATGCCACGGTGATGCAGATGTTGCTAAGTCGCTTGATACAGGTTTGGTATCAACCATCGACGCTATTGATTGTGGTCATGTTCAAGGGGTTTCAACCGGTATTAGCCTGAGCCAAACTATTTCAATGTTTAACCCAACGTGGCAAGAAGACAGTCATTTTGATCTTTGTTTTGATGAAGCGGTAGAGTTTGCCTCGCGAGTTTTAGCCCGTTTTATTGCTTCTGCAAGCGGTGGCATTAATGCTAAATCAATTGTGGCGAAAGCTGTTGAGAACGCAGCAGACCCAAGGGTTATCGTATTAGAAAAATACACGCCTTGGAAAACAACTGTTCACACGCTATCTAAAGAAGCCTTGTATGTGATTTATCCGTCGGGCTCTGGACCCTTTAGAATTCAAACAGTGCCGGTTGAACTAGGCTCATTTGAAGATCGCAAGCCATTGCCTAAAGCCTGGGCCGGTTTAGCGGATCAAGCACTACAAGACGTCAGCGGTATTGATGACGCTATGTTTTGTCATAATGGTTTATTTATTGCCGGTGCACAATCGTTTGAAAGTGTGATGAAAATGGCCGCTATAGCACTAGCAGAATAAGCCTAGCACTTGTTAAGATAAAGTTTTAGAATGTTAAATTAACTGTATTTAAGGTAAATAAATTAGCTTAAATACAGTTAAACAACGATTTACTGCGCGTTAATAGCGGCTTGCATAGATTGCTCTGCTACTTGTTCTAACCAAGCAAAGTCTATTGTTTGGTGAGCTTCACAAATAAACCAAGGTTCGCGTGAATCAGGTTCTAGCATCACACCATTGTCGATTAAATTAAGCGCGAATTGGGTATATAAATCGCTGTTAGTTTTTTTCCAGTCACGATAGTTTTGCGGTACTTTGGCGCCAAAGTGCACACCAAACATAGCATTTGGGCCGGCAAAACAATGTTCAATATCAAACTTGCTAAAAACACGAGAAAGTAAGGTTTGAATTTTTTGCCCTACATGGTCAATAGTTTCAAGCGCATCGGTTTCTTTGAGTATTGTTAATGTTGCTTTTGCCGCACTTAATGCCACCATGTTAGCGGTATAAGTTCCGCCATGAGTTACGCCATTTTTGTCAAAAGAAATAGCGCCCATTACCTCGGCTTTGCCACCAAAAGCAGCGACAGGATAGCCATTGCCCATGGCTTTAGCGTAAGTGGTGATATCGGCGTGGATATTATATAAGGCTTGAACGCCACCTTTAGCGACACGAAAACCAGTTTTTACTTCGTCCATAATCAGTAAAGCGCCGTTGGCGTCACAGATGTCACGTAGTTTTTGCATGTACCCTTGCGTTGATGCAATAGAGCCACAATTGCCCATAATAGGTTCAATTAAAATGGCGGCTATATCATCGCCATGTTCGGCAAACACAGCGTCAAGGGCATTAAAATCGTTTAGCGGCACACTCACTTGATGTTCACGGGTGCTTTGTGGAATACCGGCGCCAAAAGGAATGATTTCAGGCGAGTTTATATCGTCTGCATCCCAGTTATCCACGTCAGATTTCCACATCACTTCATCATGTAGGCCATGAAAACCGCCTTCAACCACAACAATCTTATTGCGCTGGGTATAACCCCTAGCAGTGCGCACAGCACCAATAACCGCTTCAGTACCTGAATTGGCAAAACGCATTTTGTCGATGTTAGGACAAAGTGATTTCACTAACTCAACCACGTCAGAGTCAAGCCCGGTAGAAAAGCCAGAAATAGTACCCACATCAGTAATGGCACTAATAACAGCGCTATCAACACGTTCATCACGATAGCCTAAAATAATAGGGCCGTAGGCTAAACGAAAATCAACAAAGGTTTGCTCATCGCAATCGGTTACTGTGCAGCCTTTCATGCTACTCAAAAATACGGTATTTTCTTCTCCCCAATAACGGTAGCTATCGGCAACACCTAACGGCATATTGGTGTGGGCTCTTTTGAGCATTTGGGTACTATTGGGTTTGTTTTTTTTGGTCATAAGAGGTTCCAATCAAACTGATTTATTTCAATATTTGGACTATAAATTTAATGCTCGAGATAATACAGGGATAGTGCCAAGTCAGGAAGCGCTAGTTACACTTTTTCGAGACATAAGACTGAAGGTTACTTATTCTTAACCAAAGTCTTAACCAAAGTCTTAGCCAAAGTTTACAGCGCAAGTGTTCAGTGAAAATTTCAGCTAAATTTATTACTGCACTTTAAGCCGTTAACCAATTAGTCGTTAACCAAAGCGGCGCTTTAGTATGAACAGCAAAATAAGTGCATAAAAAAAGCCCTTACCTATTACAGGTAAGGGCTTTTTAATTAGCGAACAGCTATTATAAAATTAATCCTTGTTCGCTAAAATGATCAACCTAAGGTGATCAAGCTCAGTTTTGTAAACTTAGCTACTATAAACCGAAAGTACGAGATACAGATAAAACAATGCGTGAATCTGCACTATCAATATCCATATTGGTATCTTCAAGTGCTAGGTTAAAATCAAAGCCTTCATAACTAGTCATATATTCAACACGAGCATGATTGTACGCGTCGTTACCATTCCATGACCATTCATTAACATCGCTTGATGTTGAACGATCGAAACTGGCTCTAATATTATGACCTGGTGCTACTTCAAAGGTATGAGCAATCATAGTGATATAATGTCCAGCATCAAGACCAAAATAGTCCCAGCTGTACCAAAAGTTTAATTCGGTATTACCTACTGATGAAGTGTAGTTAAACTTGGCATAAGCCTCTGGATAATTATAAGTATCTGAAGCAGAATCACCGTGATAGGTATAGTAAGCAATACCCGCATCAAGGCCTGTTTTTTCGTCAAGTTGAAAGTACTTTCCTACGTAAACATCTAATTCAGCATTAGTGTCGTCAGCGCTGCCAAAATCTACAGTTGATGCCCAAGCGCCAGTATAAAAACCGTCAGCGCCTGCGTAATCTAAACTTCCTTGTAACGCAGGATCATTGCCTGTTTGGCTCACACCATTAAAGGTATAGTCAGACGTTAAATTAACTGTTGCCGATACATCAGCTAATGCTGCTGAAGAAGTGGCTAGTAAAAAACTTGTTGCTAAGGCAATAATACTTTTATTCATTATTTGTATACTCATTTTATTAGGTTACTTTTTCTAGTTTGGTAAAGTCGATTTTATTTTCTTCTGGTGAACTCTCTATTGCCGCTACTTCGTTAAATTTTCTTAACAGAATATAACCAAAGCAAGTGAAGAATAGTCCGATAACTACAGCGCCAACCCATTGGATTTGCAAGAAATCTAATTTGAATAGCAAGGTCAGTAAACTCAAGGCAATAATATTACCAAAGAAGTATTTAACTCTACCTATACGGGCTACGCCTATCTTCAAATTGTCTGTGTATAAACGGATCAATGAATCGAGAGAGTTAATGACAAAAGTAATACCGACAAATGCCATGGCAAGATTATAGAAACCAGTAGTTTCTATGCCGTTCATGCTGTAGTAATACAAGACGCTAAACCATATTGCGATCGGAATAGACGGAAAGATCAACATCGCCAGTAGTACTTGATAAGTGCGTAAACCACTGACAAAACGGGCGGTAAATTGGCCAATCATAATACTCCATGCAAACCACCAGTAGAGGTAGAACTCATGATAAGCATTCATTGGCAGCACAAATTCGTGGATGCTTCCAAAGTAGCCGCCCAACATGGCAAAGGTATTGGCAAATTCGCCAATGCTTGAGTTTTCACCAAAAAATGCGCCACCCCACATTACTGCAATCAACGCGATAAAAAGCCAAGTGGTAGACAGGCTCAAAATGCGCACATAACGTATGTTGGTACTTGAATACACCGCAAAGGCGATCACCAGTAATACAATTAAGTAAAAAATGCCAACCACAGACTCACCATCACCAAGTTCTGGCATATACCAAGGTAAGTTAGACAGTAATAAATAAGCAGTAAAGGCACAGGTGCCGATAATCACAACGTTATTAATGAATTTAACCAGCGGAATTTCAAAAAATTTTACGCGCGGCTCAATAACACAAAAGTAAAAACAGGTGAGAAAGTAAAAGCTCCAAATAAGAAAGGCCCAAAAACCAAACTCAATAGCTAAAGGATTGGTGAAACCATATTCAGGACTGGTGGCTAAATCGGCGTAGCCCGCAAACTCAGTTAATGGGAACATAATAAGTCCCACATCGAGTCCTGAGGTAAATAAAATGGCAATAAAGGTGAAAGTTTTAACGGGCGTTACACCAACACAGCGAATATTGCCCCATCGATATAATATAAATGCGATTGCGGAAAAGGTAAATAACATTCCGGCTGATAACCATGTGGTCATGATAGTGTCCTTATGATGTTTTTAATCAATATTAAGATAATTAACTCCTATTTTTTTCTTATAGTTATAGTGTTCAATATCAAACTTTTAGGTTTGAAAAATTAATTATTTTTGCCATGTTATACACCTAGGTATATAACATGGCGATGATAATTAATTTTGCTTAGAACACTGATGATTACACTTTAGTTGGTGGTGCGTTTTGCTACAGTTGAACGTTGTTGCTCTTGCCAGTTACCCGCTATGGTAACTGCGGCGTTAGATGGCGCTAACAGTGCTCGAGAGCGAATCATATCGGCGGCACGTTCAGCAACCATAATGGTGGGTGAATTAAGGTTGCCATTAGGAATTGTTGGGAATATTGACGAATCAACTACTCTCAGTCCTTCAATCCCATGTACGCGCGTTTGTGGGTCAACCACAGCCATTGCATCTGTCCCCATTTTGCATGAGCAAGAAGGGTGGTAGGCACTTTCAACCGACTGGCGTACAAAACTGTCAATTTCTTCATCTGTTTGCACATGAAGGCCAGGCTGAATTTCTTCGCCACGATAGTTATCAAGCGCTTGCTGGTTGATAATTTCACGGGTTAGGCGAACACAGGCACGAAATCCTTCACGGTCTGCTTCGTGCTCAAGGTAATTAAAACGAATTTCTGGGTGTACCTTAGGATCGTTTGATATCGCCTTGATTTGTCCACGACTTTTAGGCTTATTATGGCCAACATGCACTTGAAATCCGTGACCTGCAAAAGCTTCTTTACCGTCATAACGCATGGCGGCTGGTAAAAAATGATATTGTAAGTCGGGCCATTCAACACTGGCTTTAGAGCGAATAAAACCACAAGACTCAAAATGGTTGGTTGAACCTAAGCCTTTTTTACTTAATATCCAGCGCGTACCGATCAGCAGTTTACTCCACCAATCTAACTTGCCATTAAGGGTAATCGGCTGTTTGCACTTAAATTGAAAATAAAACTCTAGGTGATCTTGCAAGTTTTCGCCAACACCCGGTAAATCGTGTTTTACTTCAATATTAGCAGCTTCAAGCGCGGCTTTAGGGCCGATACCCGACAGTTGTAAAATGTGCGGTGAGCCAATAGAGCCAGCCGATAAAATAACTTCTTTATGCGCTGAGATATCAACCACTTTACCTTTGTGCTCGTACCTAACACCAACAGCTTTTTTACCCTCAAGTAGCACTTTATGTACTAGTGCATGGGTAATAACCGTTAGGTTGTTACGCACCATTGCTGGTCGTAAATAAGCGTTTGCCGTTGATGCACGCACGCCGTTTTTAACCGTCATGTGCATCGGGCCAAAACCCTCTTGTTGACCGGCATTATAATCTTGAGTTTCAAAATATCCGGCTTCTACTCCCGCATCAATAAAAGCTCTGTAGAGCGGGTTTTTCATTTCATTGCCGTTGTTTACGCCAAGTGGGCCATCTTTAGCACGATATTCATTGGCACTAAATGCCCAGTCTTCTGACTTTTTAAAGTAAGGTAAACAATGAGCGTAATCCCACTCTTGTGCGCCATGTTGTTGCCATTCATCAAAATCTTTGGCGTGTCCACGTACATAAACCATGCCGTTGATTGAAGACGAACCGCCTAAAACTTTACCTCTAGGGCAATGCATACGTCGATCATCAAGAAACGGCTCTGGCTGGCTTTCAAATTGCCAAGCGTATTTTTTTGAATTCATCGGAATAGACAATGCGGTAGGCATTTGAATAAAAATACTTTTATCGCTGCCGCCGGTCTCAATGAGCAAGACATTGTTATCACTGTCTTCACTGAGACGATTTGCTAAGACACAGCCAGCAGAACCTGCACCTACAATAATGTAATCAAATTTTTCGCTTTTCATTTTAAACCTTTTTAATAATTTACTGCATGAAGACCTTTTTACGATTTAACTATCGAACAATATTTGCGTTGTTCTGTGCGTTAAAAAGGACTATCGAGTGGCTGTAATCCGATATACACCGCTTTAATTTGGGTGAAATAATTCAGCGTAGAAAGGCCATTTTCTCGACCAACACCTGAACTTTTGTAACCACCAACAGGCATCTGCGCAGGTGAGGCGCCAAAGCTGTTTACCCAACAAATACCGGCTTCTATTTGATGAACAACGCGATGTGCACGGGTAATATCTTGGGTAAATACGCCCGCGGCTAAGCCAAATTCTGTGGCATTGGCTCGGCGGATTACTTCGTCTTCATCGGTAAAGGTTAATACGCTCATAACAGGGCCAAAAATTTCTTCACGGCAAATAGTCATCTCGTCGGTACAATCACCAAAAATAGTCGGTGCAACAAAGTAGCCATCAGGTGCATTATCTGGCTTAAGTGATGTGCCACCATGCACAAGTGTTGCTCCTTCTTTAATGCCAATATCGATGTACTCTTGTACTAATTTCATATGTTTAGCTGAAATTAGGGCACCAAAGTTAGTCTCAGGGTCCATTGGGTCGCCAACAACAATATTCTTTTTAGTACGTTCGAGTAGCTTTGCTATAAAAACTGGATACAGAGATTCTTGTACGAATACGCGCGTGCCGTTTGTGCACACTTCGCCTTGGGTATAAAAATTACCTAACATAGCAGCAGAAACAGCATTGTCGATGTCAGCATCATCAAAAATGATCAGAGGTGATTTACCCCCTAACTCCATAGTGACATCTTTTAGTGTACTCGCCGCAGCGGCCATTACTTTTTTGCCTGTACCGACTTCACCAGTAAAAGAAACTTTAGCAATCTCTGGATGATGGGTTAACCAAGCGCCTACTTCTCCAGCGCCTTGAACCACGTTAAATACGCCGTTGGGTAATCCTGCTTCGGTAAATATTTCTGCTAGCTTTAATGCGCCCAAAGGGGTTTCTTCAGAAGGTTTAAAAATCATCACATTACCGCAAGCTAATGCAGGTGCTGCTTTCCAGCAAGCAATTTGTAATGGGTAGTTCCAAGCACCAATACCAGCGCAAATACCTAATGGTTCACGGCGTGTATAGTAAAAGTCACCATCAACAGCTTGTTGGGTTCCTTCTATGCCAGGCGCTAGCCCAGCAAAAAATTCGATAGAGTCAGCACCGGACAATACATCAACTTCTGATGCTTCTTGCCATGGCTTGCCAGTATCAAGTACTTCAATTTTGGCTAATTCGTCATTACGCTCGTGTAATAAGGCTACGGCTTTCAGTAAAATTCGGCTACGTTGCGTAGCACTCATGGCAGACCAAGTCGCAAAACCAAGTTTCGCACTGGCTATCGCTTTTTCTTTAACCTGTTCGTCGGCAACTTCAACTTGATAAATAACTTTGCCCGTTGCAGGGTTAATCACATCAAATGTTTCACCACTGGCATTATCTATATAAGTACCATCGACATAATTTTTATAACGTATTACTGACAAGTAATATCTCCATATTGGTTAATTTGTTCATTGATAAAGTTTTTACATAATTGTTCAGCTTGGATAAATTCTGCATCAGGCCTCGGGCTTAATGCACAGCGCAGCCACAAGCCATCAATCATTGCAGCGGTTTTCATCGCCGCTATTTTTGCTACATCGTCTGCTAGTAATTGACGATATGAAAACAGCAGATTGCTATATAAGCGCTTACTATTGATATGTTGTAATCTTTTCAGCTTTGGCTCATGCATTGACTCGGTCCAAAAGCTCAGCCACGTTTTTATGGTGGAAGTAGAGCGTTGAAATGAGGTGAAGTTGGCCTCTACAACCATTTTAAGTCGCTCGGTTGCTTCAAGTTGTTGCCTAGGAATGCGCTCAAGCAAGGCTAACCTTAACTGTTCTAAAAGGTGCATTATAGTGGCTTCAATCAGGCCCTGTTTGCCACCAAAATAATGACTGATAATGCCCGAAGATAGGCCGGCAATACGACTAATAGTAATGATGGTGGTATTTTGTAAACCATACTCGCCAATCGATTCTATCGTGGCATTAATGAGTTGTTGTTTACGTATGTGTTTCACTCCAACTTTAGGCATAAGCTTCTTTATTTTTTATTGATTGAACGTTCAATTAATATCTATACTAACGGTTTTTGATGAAGTTATCAAACTTGCTTGCAATAATAAAAATAGCGACAGGTACCGAAACGTGTGGTTTCTGTTGTTTTTACTGCGCTATAGGTGAGTAATGGTCGCTATAAAATATATGGCATAAGTACCCTTAAAGCTTAGGGGTCTAATGATAATTTTTTAATGAATTGACCTAGATGTTGTTACTTTTACTTAAGGGGTTTTGGACTATGTAATAGCAAGTTGGTTAATTATTGGCTCATTTTTAAGGGGTAAAATGAAAAAATACGACCTTATATAATTTATAAGATGCATAACTACAGACTACATTTTATTTCTAGAATTTAGCCATTTTTTCAGACAAAAAAGTAGCACACTTAATCAAATTGGTATTACTAGAACTGGCCGGGGTAAATTTTCCTGCGCCTTTGATGCTAGCGGGAGAAAAGATGCTAGCGGGAAAAAAGTAGCGGGAAAAAAATAGCCTTGAATAAAGTGATGAGTACATTTGTGTCTCAAGAAGTTAACAGCCAAAAGTAAAAGTAAAAGTAAAAGTCGTCACGCTATTCTATCTACACGTTGCTGCTTGGGCTTTATAAAAGTTATAAAAGTCATAAAGCCCAGGCATT
Source organism: Colwellia sp. MB3u-4 (assembly GCF_014077065.1). NCBI lineage: Bacteria > Pseudomonadati > Pseudomonadota > Gammaproteobacteria > Alteromonadales > Colwelliaceae > Colwellia > Colwellia sp. MB3u-4. The sequence goes on from NZ_JACGVE010000079.1 coordinate 479,134, forward strand.
TAGAGTTTAATGTGTTGTGTAAAGGTGTCGAGCAATTCGTCTTTTCTATGCGTGACAAAGAGTAGGGTGGAGTTACTCTCTTTCATGATCATTTTAATGATTTTCAATATACGATGGCGATTAAACTCATCTAAACCTTGTGTTATTTCATCAAGGATCAATAACAAGGGCGCCTTAATCAAGGCTCTAACAATAAGTGCTAATCTTTGTTCACCAAAACTTAAATCATTAAATAATATTTTTTCTTTATTATTTAAGCCAACCTTTTTTAACCATTGCTGAGCGTATGTTGTTTGAAATTTTTCAGGTTGTTGATACAAGCCGATAGAATCAAAAAATCCTGACAGTACCACTGTCAGTAGATTTGAGTTTACTCGATATTGACGATGTAATTCAGGCGTGACTATACCCATGTCTTTTTTGAGTTGCCAAATGCTTTCTCCACTACCTCGTTGATGGCCAAATAGGGTTAAATCATTACTATAGCATTGTGTACAATCGCCGGTTATTAAGTGTAATAACGTTGATTTACCGCTACCATTTGGACCGGTAATTAAGGTATGTTGTTGTGGTTTAACGGTTAAATTTAGCTCCTGAAAAACGGTTTTACTTTGATAGCGCACTGTGCCATTAACTAATTTGATTAAATAATCATGCGGATATAACGCCGTGCTATAAAACTGTTCGGGCAGGGTTATTGTCTCATCATCATTTTTAAAAAAATCATCGAGCTTAGCTTGTGTATCAGCGCAATGTTGAGCGCCAATAACACTAAAGTCACCCTGTTTAATTATGGCTAATTGCTCACACCATTTGGGAATGTCGCTACGATTTCCTAATAAAAGAATGACGGTTATATCACTATTTTGGATAATGGTTTTAAACAATATCGATAAGGTTTCGCTACTTTCTTGATCTAAACTGTCAAAAGGGTCTTCACAAACAATCAGTTTTTTTTCATCTAACAGCGCTGAAAGTAAAAGCAGTTTACGCCCTTCACCTGAGCTTAATTGTCGGTAACCTGAGGTTAATAAGTGCGCTAAGCCTACTCGTTTGATCAATGGATGGTTTAGTTTATCTTGAGGTAAAAAATCTTGCACAAGTGTGCCAATATCTTGCTGATCTTTAAAGTCGCTGGTATCTATTTTTAACTCGTGTTCATAAATCTTTTGTTGTTGCTCAAAAGAAATAATAGCGATTTCATTTGGCGCAGGTAACAAGATTACCTCGACAGAATGTGGTGTTAATTCCCCCGATAATAATTGAGCAAGCTGTTGTTTACCTGAGTCATTAGTGCCCATTACACACCAAGTTTTAGATTGTCCAATAGGCCAACTCTCGATCATTAATTTTGTATGACAGTAACTTTTAATATCAAATTTATTCAAGATAACCAACTTTTTTAAAACACTATGCGCTATTATTTTCTACCACTTTGCGCTTTGCAAGCCTAATAATCGATATTGTTTTATTTCAGAGGTTAATTCCCTTCACGTAACTTCACTCGACACAGACCTTGATGCCGTGTGAATTTTCATCGAGAGACAAAAAGAAAAAAATCATCATCATGGCATGAAACTGACTTATAGCGGTTTTATTAATAAAAGGCTCTGCTTTATATAAAGGTAAAATATATACATACACAAGCCAGTAGTCGCTTGTTTTATCAAGTGAAATACTCAGAAAATTAATCAGCTTAGTCATCTGTTTTATCGGCAAAAGCATCGGTAATAGCGTCGGCAATATAATAGGTAATATAGTAGGTAATAAAAAACCCCTAATAATAAATATCAGGGGTTTGTTTTTAGACTTTAGCTAGTCAGTGAATTAGCCTGTAGCGGATAATGAATTAGGCTTTATCCTTTAGCGATTAACCGTTGCTAACATCTTCAAAGTCAGCATCAATAACATCTTCGCTTTTAGCTTCATCGTTGGCTGCTTCACCTTGATGTTGTGCTTCTTGGGCCTTTTCAGCTTGCATAATTTTACTGTAGGCCTCTTGCAAGGTCTTTTGTCGCATTTCAATCGCGGCTTTGTCATCACCATTAACCGCCATTTTTAGTTGCTCAATTAAAGTTTTAAGCTCAGTTTGCTGATCATCACTCAAACTTGTCATTGATGTTTGCACGGTATGAATTAACTGATCCGCTTGGTTACGTTGCTCAACTAACTCACGCTTTTGCTTATCTTCAGTGGCGTGACTCAGTGCATCGTTTACCATGCGATTAACTTCGTCTTCTGTTAAGCCACTTGAAGCGGTAATTTTAATGCTTTGCTCCTTACCGGTTGCTTTGTCTTTTGCGGTGACATTTAAAATACCGTCCGCATCAATATCAAAGGTAACTTCAACTTGCACTGAACCGCGTGGGCCAGGCTTAATATCAGTTAAGTTAAATTGACCTAACGATTTGTTGTCTGTCGCCATTTCACGTTGGCCCTGTAACACATGTACCGTTACGGCGGCTTGATTATCTTCTGCCGTTGAAAAGGTTTCAGAAGCCCGTGTCGGTATGGTGGTATTTTTCTCAATAAGCTTGGTCATTACCCCGCCTAAGGTTTCAATACCCAGTGACAATGGCGTTACATCAAGTAACAACACATCGCCCACTGTGCCTGACAACACACCCGCTTGTATGGCAGCACCCATGGCAACGGCTTCATCTGGATTAACATCTTTACGTGGCTCTTTACCAAAAAAGTCTTTAACTGCTGCTTGTACTTTTGGCATGCGTGATTGACCGCCAACCAAAATGACTTGGCTAATATCCGCTTTGCTTAAACCCGCATCCTTCAATGCTTGTGTACATGGCGCTATGGTGCTTTTTACTAAGTCATCAACTAATGACTCTAGTTTAGCCCGAGTCACTTGTATTTTTAAGTGTTTAGGGCCGCTAGCATCAGCGGTAACGTAAGGTAAATTTATGTCAGTTTGTAAGGCTGATGACAATTCGATTTTTGCTTTTTCCGCCGCTTCTTTAATGCGCTGTAACGCTAAAGGGTCTTGTTTAATATCAATACCGCTTTCTTTTTTAAACTCACTCGCAAGGTAATTGATTAAGCGTAAATCAAAATCTTCACCGCCTAGAAAGGTATCGCCATTAGTGGCTAATACTTCAAATTGTTTTTCACCGTCTACATTAGATATTTCAATAATAGAGACATCAAAAGTACCACCACCTAAATCGTAAACCGCCACTTTTTGATCAGCTTTACTGTTTTTGTCTACACCGTAAGCTAATGCGGCGGCTGTAGGTTCGTTAATAATACGCTTAACATTAAGCCCAGCAATTTTACCTGCGTCTTTAGTTGCTTGGCGTTGTGAATCATTAAAGTAGGCGGGTACAGTAATAACCGCGTCAGTGACTGTTTCACCTAAATAAGCTTCAGCATCTTTTTTCAATTTACGTAAAATTTGTGCTGATACTTCCTGTGGCGATAAGGCTTTACCATTAACTTCAACCCAAGCGTCACCGTTACTTGCTTTTATAATTTTATAAGGCGCTAATTTAATATCTTTTTGCACCTCTTTATCATCAAACTTACGACCAATTAAGCGCTTAATTGCAAATAATGTATTGGTGGAGTTTGTTACCGCTTGTCTTTTTGCGGGTTGGCCGGCTAATGTTTCATTGTTGGCATAAGCAACAATTGATGGTGTGGTGCGGCTACCTTCTGCATTTTCAATAATTTTTGCCACGCCGCCTTCCATAACGGCGACACATGAGTTTGTTGTACCTAAATCAATACCAATAGTCTTAGACATAATAATCACCTATTCTTTTTAAAAGAACTTAATAAAAAAGGTCTGATGCTTTATGGCTATTACCAGTAAGCAGTTTGACCGTATAAACAACTTCGAATAAACCCTATGACTCTAAAGGATTAACGCAAGGTGTTTGGTTAGTGGCGCTATTTTACGAAAGCTAATAAAATGCTTCTGTCACAAATATGACAGTAACGATGATTTTGTGTTTTTTTATTCTTTTATTTTTTTTAAAGATAAAAATCAGCAAATTAACCCGGTAAATAGCTAAGATAAAATGTTTGCAAAGCAATATTAGCTTTTGCTATATAGCGATAACTCGTTAGAATAAAAACACTTGCTATTGCAACAACTAAAGCTACTTATTTATGTATAAAAATGTCACTCATTTACCGCAAAAAGCCAGTCCGGTACTCGTCAGGCAAGCTAATATTTTTGCCGACTTACCTATAAAGTTAATTGAAGACTTTCAACAAGAATTTCAGCTTGATGAATGGCGCAAAGGTGATTACTTTAATTCCGACTTATTAACCCAGCGTTTTTTTGTGGTGATTGATGGCAGTTTAGAAATTAAACAAAGTAACCCTGAAACCGGCCGAGAAGCTACGTTAGATATGCTTTATGCCGGCGATTGCTTTGATTTAATGGTGTTATTAGATGATCAACCGCATGACGTTATTATTTCACCCTTAACAACAGTAAAATTACTGTCAGTAAAACTGGCAACAATGCGACATTGGCTGTGGACGTATCCTGAATTTAACCAACAGTTTATGCCTTATTTAGCGAAAAAAATGCGTGAAAAAGAGCAGCAAGCTAGTAGCCTAGTTTTACACGATGTTACTACGCGTTTAAGCCGTATTATTTTAGAGCACATTAATAAAATTAAGTTTTATACCGGCGCTAAAACAGAAGAACATCAGCATCATTTAGTTAATGGCTTAAACGATGAAACCTTGGCGCGAATGACAGGCTCAGTCAGGCAAGTAATCAATAAACAATTACAGCACTGGAAAAAAGCCGGCACCATTGATAAAAAACGTAATCAACTGATTGTTAAAGATTTAGAAGCATTAGAAAAAGCGGCTAAATACAGCCAAGATTTAACCAATGCGCCGTCCATTAAACGCTAATCGCGATAACAGCTAATGACTTAACCAAGCCATTATCGCTTTGATAGGGAACGGGAGGCTTTACTGGTTATAGTTATGACTTTTTCTTATGCTAAATCTAGGCTAATTTTTAGTACATTGAAGCGGGTGATCTTTATTAAGGTGAACGTTCTTGATAACACTAAAAAAATAACTAGATGGATAACTAGAGAGATAACTAGAGAGATAACTAAAAGAATAACTAGATGGATAATAATGGTTATTTTGAATAGACATGCAAGGAGATATTGGTTTATTCTCAATTAACTTAAAGTAGACGCATAGAAAAAAAGTGGCATTAGGCTAGACTCAGAATGATGGAATTCTGCACAAAACCTTCAATTTTCTCATAAAAAACTGCAGGCCGCGATCCTAAAATCAATATTTACTTCAATGGTTACACAAGCTGTAGCACATGTTTTTTTGATAATAAGGAGTTAAAAAATGTTTGGTTGGATAAAAAATAAAGATAAGCGCGCGGATGAGTTAATTCTTGCCAATAAAGAGAAAGATAAGCGCGCGGATGAGTTAATTCTTGCCAATCAAGAGAAGGATAAGCGCGCCAATGAGTTAATTCTTGCTAATAAAGAGAAGGATAAGCGCGCGGATGAATTAGTTCTTGCCAATAAAGAGAAGGATAAGCGCGCGGATGAATTAGTTCTTGCCAATCAAGAGAAAGATAAGCGCGCCGATGAGTTAGTTCTTGCCAATAAAGAGAAAGATAAGCGCGCCGATGAGTTAATTCTTGCCAATAAAGAACTTGCCTTCCAAAACCAAGAGAAAGATAGTCGCGCGGATGAGTTAGTCCTTGCCAATAGAGAACTTGCCTTTCAAAACCAAGAGAAAGATAAGCGAGCCGATGAGTTAGCTATTGCTAATCAAGAAAAAGATAAGCGCGCGGATGAGTTAGTTCTTGCTAATCAAGAGAAAGATAAGCGCGCCGATGAGTTAGTCCTTGCCAATAAAGAACTTGCCTTTCAAAACCAAGAGAAAGATAAGCGAGCCAATGAGTTAGCTATTGCTAATCAAGAGAAAGATAAGCGAGCCGATGAGTTAGCTATTGCTAATCAAGAGAAAGATAAGCGAGCCAATGAGTTAGTGCTTGCCAACCAAGAACTTGCTTTTCAAAATAAGGAAAAAGACAAGCGAGCAAATGAGTTAATGCTTGCCAATAAAGAGAAAGATAAGCGCGCGGATGAGTTAACTCTTGCTAATAAAGAGAAAGACAAGCTAGCCGATGAGTTAGCTATTACCGCCAGTGTATTCAGCCATGCCCGCGAAGGTATCTCCATCACAGATTCAACAGGCACTATCATTGATGTCAATGCTACTTTTACGACGATAACGGGTTATAGCCGTGAAGAAGCCATTGGACAGAACTTACGTATTCTTAAATCCGGACGACAATCACCAGAGTTCTACGCCGATATATGGCAAACCGTATTGAATGATGGCTTTTGGTCTGGTGATATATGGAGCTGTCGTAAAAATGGTGAAGTTTATCCCGAAATGCTCAACATTAGTTCGGTCAAAGGTATTGCTGGCCACATAAGTAACTATGTTACCTTATTTACAGATATCACCTCGATGAAAGAATACCAGAGTCAATTAGAGCACATTGCCCATTACGATGTTCTTACGCACCTACCCAACCGAAAGCTACTTGCCGACCGATTATCTCAAGCTATGTTGCAGTGCGACCGTCATCAGCTGTCACTCGCTGTCGCATTTCTAGATTTAGACGGTTTTAAAGCCGTTAACGATACTCATGGACATGATGTAGGTGATCAACTATTGACAGCACTCTCACTTCGTATGAAAGAGGTGTTGCGAGAATGTGATACCTTAGCGCGTATTGGCGGTGATGAATTTGTCGCGGTATTAGCGGATCTAGCCAGAGATGAAGATTGTAAACCGGTATTAGATCGTTTGTTATTAGTAACGTCTGAGCCGGTTTTAATTGGTAAGTTAGTCTTAAATATATCAGCTAGTATTGGCGTCAGCTTTTACCCTAAAGATGGTGTCGATGCCGACCAGCTCATGCGCTGTGCTGATCAAGCTATGTACGTGGCTAAAGAATTAGGTAAAAATTGTTATCACTTACTCGATATGGCTCAAGATGAGGCGGTGAAAGTGCAAAAAGAAAGCCTAGAGGCGATTCAAAGTGCATTAAATAATCATCAATTTGTGCTCTACTATCAGCCTAAGGTAAATATGAAAACAGGCGAAGTAATAGGGGTTGAGGCGCTTATGCGCTGGCAACATCCGACAAGAGGGCTATTAAACCCCGCTGAGTTTTTGCCTACCATGGAAAATAACGCCCTGAGTATCGAGTTTGGCGAATGGGTTATTGATACCGCACTAACACAAATTAGCCAGTGGCAAAAAACAGGGCTTAATCTCCCTATCAGCACAAGCGTAAACATTGTAGCAGCACAATTACGCCAACCTGACTTTACCCAGAGGCTAAAGGCACTGTTAGCAGCCCACCCCGATGTTGAACCAGGCTATTTAGAGTTAGATATACTGGAAAAAAATGCTTTAGATGATGTTCATCACGTATCAACAATCATGCAAGCCTGTATGGCCTTGGGCGTAAAATTTGCCTTAGATGATTTTGGCACCGGCTATTCGTCCCTCACTTACCTTAAACGATTACCAGCCAAGGTCATTAATATAGACCCGAGCTTTGTGCGAAACATGTTGCACGATGCCGATGACTTCGCCATTGTTGAAGCCGTGATAGCCTTAGCTAAACCATTCAAACGCAGCGTGATTGCAAAAGGTGTCGAAACGATTGAACAAGGCATGGCGCTATTACAATTGGGCTGTGAATTAGCACAAGGTAATAGTATTGCCAAACCTATGCTAACCCGTGATGTTCCAGAATGGGTAGCTAATTGGAAGCCCGATGCAAGTTGGAACCCTGATGCGAATTGGAAGATATAAATAGCCATTTACTTGTTATTATCACGGTCCTCTTTAACCACTGATGCTAATTTTTTATTTTACTGTTGATGAAGACAAGCACTATGACTTGTTGTAGGTAGTTCTGTTGAATTATGAACTGAAATTATCGTTCAATATTTCACACTCAAACATGATTTAACTATTTGTTATACAGAATAATTTTTATTATTTGTGAGTGTATCTCTTCGGTTTATAAAGCACTTTTTTATTTGTAAGAAACAGTTTTAATTTACTGATACACTGCAAGCAGTGAATATTTTTGATTAACTAAGTCGCTAGGATTAAGCCTTAAGTGCAAAAGAATATTGCAGGGTGATAGCCCTAAGGTGAAAAAATCTTGATACTGAAGAGAAAAAGCGGTTTAATCATGTAACTTTTATAGTTATACATGTAACTAAGTGTGTGGTTAAATGTATAACTAAACATGTATAACTGAACAAATGTTTGACCTAGCGATCATATTGGTTAGTAGAGTTAACAAAGATAGTTAATAGTTTACAGGTAAGCAGGGACTAGACGCTTCGAAAACGCCTCGCGATATATCATTTTTCGACATGCCAATAATTAAAAGGAATTATTATAGCGTTTAGGCGCAGCTGAGGATAAATAATTTTTTGACAACTGTTGTGTTAGTAATGTGGTAAAGTTTTTTTTGCTACTTTTATCAATATCTTAGTGATTTTCTCACTTTTTTTGAGTTTTACTATTTCAGTTAGCAAAAAATATAACAAGCACTGAGAAAAATTATAAAAACTACAAATCGAATCTATCAATACTTGTTTCCAAAGCGACAGTTCATTGTTCGTCAAAATGGTGAAATAAAATACATTAAAGCCTCGTCTAAAGTGCAGCTTAGCCTTGTTATATTGATGGCTTTAACCTTTACTTGGCTGTCGTTTAGTAGCTTAAAATATTTTTCACTTAACGATCAAGTGTCACAAAGCCAAAATCAATTGTACCAGTCACAAGCATCTCTGGACCAGTTAGTGTTGAAATATCAAGACAAACAAAGCCAGTTGCAGCAGCAGTTATTACAAGTACAAGAGCAACAAGAATTACTGCAAAATGTATTGGACTCACTACCTGCAGCCATAGCGGATCCCAAGCATGAAACTATTGGGCAAACTAGTGATGCAACTCCTGCTGATATTGACCTTAGCGCAGAAACAACAAGTAAAACTGATGATCCCATATGGTCGGTTATGCAGCAAAGCCAGACTGATCTTGCCCAATTGAAGAAAAAACAGCAATTTAGTTACCACCAATTAGAACAACAAATAAACAAACGCAAGCAAGTACTTGAGCAAGCAATGAGACTGGCGGGCGTGTCTAGTGCATCTGTGCTTAAGCAATGGTCAGCTCCTGCTTTGGGGCAGGGCGGTCCACTCAACCAAGTGCTAGCCGAAGAACTTGATATTGACAATAAAAACTTGATAGAGAAATTACTTAGTTTAACCGAGCTAGAAGCGGCACTGAGTAATATACCGGTAATTTTTCCGGCAAAAGATTATTATATTTCTAGTCTATTTGGTATTCGCAAAGACCCGATGCTTAAACACCCCGCAATGCATAAAGGCATTGATATGGCAGGTTGGATAAAAACTGAAATATTTGCCTCGGCTGATGGCACTGTGCGTCGGGCAGGAAGAAACGGTAGTTATGGCCGTTTTATCGAAATTGATCACCACAATGGTTTTATGACACGCTTTGGTCATCTACATAAAATAAAAGTAAAGAAAGGGCAAAAAGTCAGCAAGGATGATGTTATAGGTTTAATGGGCAGTAGTGGGCGCAGTACCAGCACCCATTTGCATTATGAAGTTCTTTTTAATAACAAACAGATCAACCCTCTTTCACTCATTAAGGCTTTGAAAAATGTTCTCTAAAAACAAAGGTAAAGACGTAGCAGTAGAAAATAAACTCAGTAAAAGTAGTAATAAAACCCCCTCGATTATTAGCCCTGACGTTAATATTGTCGGTAACGTATCTAGCGAAGGAGTGATCCAACTTGACGGTAGAATCGAAGGCGAGATACATGTTAGGCATTTAACGGTTGGTATTCATGGCCTAGTTGAAGGCGCTATTTTTGCTGAAGAAGCCATTATTAAGGGTAGTGTTACCGGATCTATCAAGGCGCAAAAGGTGATACTAGAGAAAACGGCAGAAGTGCGCGGTAATATTCAACATGAAGTTATCAGTATAGAGGCTGGCGCTGTCATCGAAGGTAACATCAATCATATAAGCGAAAATGTAACTGAGCTAGCCACGGCCAAAAAAAGCGCAAAACCGAGTGATAAACTTAGTACAGAAAAACCCAGTACAGAAAAACCCGGTGCAGAAAAACCCGGTGCAGAAAAAATGGTACAAGAAAAATAAAGTTCTCCTCAATCTCAGTCATAATTTGACGAGCTGATTCGTTGAAAAGTACTGCCTCAGGTTTGAATGCTTGTTAATAACACATTGAATTAATTAAATAACATAAAAAATACCCTGCTATTCTGATGTTGGTTATTTTAGAGCCGATTAATAAAGTTAAGCCTTATATCAGCGCTACAGTAGAACAACATCAGTATGCTTTAGTCAGCAGCATAGTCAGTAACTTAGTCAATTTTTTAAATAATAAGACAATGAAATTTTCGCGTGGATCAGGGGCTTTCTCAGACAAGTAATAAATCAACAATGATAGTGCGGGGCAAAGCTAACACTATTGATAACAAGCTACTCAACTAATATTTACCGATTTAAACGCATTAGCAAAAGCCAAAAAATATAGTTATATTTTATCGAATGTACCATCTCTTCCACCCTCAGGGTTTATCTGATTAGACCCTGTAATACAATTTGTTACAGGGTCGACCAATTTCACTCATTAAGTGTTGTACTTTTTCATGAGGAAAAATGAAAAAATATAAGTCATAAAATGTAGTCAGTCGGCTGGTTAAGCATCCACTTTTTGTTTAACATTCTCATTGTCATTCGCTAGTGCTTTTAAAGATTGATAAAGCGTTTCTTCTTCTGCTGACAAGCTTTTTGGAAAAACAATTTTTAGCTTCACAAAAAAGTCTCCAGCAATTTTACTGGGTAAGCCACGGCCTTTTAAACGCATTTTGCTGCCGCTACTGATCAGTTTAGGTAAGGTTAAATCAATAGGTCCACTCGGTGTAGGCACTTTCACTTTTTCACCTAAAGCGGCCTGCCATGGGCTAATAGTAAGCTCAGTGGTTATATCAGCGCCTTCAACCACATATAAAGGGTTTGGGTTAAAGCCTATTTCAAGATACAAATCACCATTTCTTGCACCGCCAGCACCTGCTTGACCTTGCTTTTGCAAACGAATTTTTTGACCCGGTTTAATGCCTTTTGGAATGCTAACTTTTAAGGTCCGATCTTTATTTTGCATCCTTCCATGTTGATCAACAACTTGATCTTGTAGTGTGAAGTTGCGGGTTGCGCCAGTGTAAGCATCTTGCAAATCAATCAATATTTTTGCATTGCTATCTTGCCCTTGCATAGATTGACGACCACGCGAGCCATGTTGCCCCCCACCAAAGCCGCCACCAAATAACGATTCGAAAAAGTCGCTAAAATCACCTTGTTCGCCAGTATTACCACGGCCTTGATGATATTGATCTTGCCAACTAGGTGGTGGTGTAAAGCCTGATTGGCCAGCCTTCCAATTACTGCCCAGTTCGTTATACGCGGCGCGTTTTTCTTTATCGCGTAATACTTCATAAGCTTCATTGATGTCTTTAAAACGAGTCTCAGCATTTTTTTCTTTACTGACATCAGGATGAAACTTGCGCGCTAATTTGCGATATGATGTTTTAATTTCGTCTTGGGACGCGGTTTTATCAACGCCCATAATTTTATAATAATCTTTATAATTCACACTGACCTCCTGCATATATGGCATTTGCAGATAATTTTGTAAGTTAGCTTTGGTAAATAATTTTAGTAGATAAAGTCGCTGAGTATCAATCCAAAGTTAAAATAACCTAGGATTAATTTTAGCTAAGCCAATTTTATGGCGTGATTATAATAACAAATGAAATGTACGAATGTCAGTAATATGACACTGCTAGCAAATATATAAGCAGTACGCTGCATTGTTTCGTACTGCTTTTAAGCGAGAACTTTTAGTCATGATTATTAGAGCTGATTTTTTGCTAAGAACTTATCTCACGTTATAAGTTCTTATGACATTTCAACCAACTAAAAAATCAATGAATAAAGCAATAGCCTAATAGGGTAAGAAAGCTAACATCACATAACCGTTAAGTTTATTGTCTTTATTTAGGTAGGATCTCTTTAGGTAAGTCCCAGCTCATCACCATCTGCTTGCCATGCCAGCTTTGTATTGTTAACCACAATTTATGCGCGGGTTTAATCATAGCAGGAGCAATAGCATGTACTTCTAGCCCATGTTGACTACCATGCAATATGCCTTCATCACCTGCTTGTAGCATGGTGAGTGGCAAAGACTCTTTACCTATATTTAAATAAGCTTGACGTATGTCTGCAATATTACCTTGGCTAAAAGTCAGCATAAAATCTTTAGTGTAATGGCCATCGTGAAGATAAGGTGGTTCGAGATCATAGGGTGTGGGTATGATTTCAAACGTGGCCATTTTTTGTGCAACCCAAGGGTTAGGGAACTCAGGAGATAGCGACTGATAGAAAAAATATACCGGTAGAATTAATACTAACGCACTTATTTTATATTTATGACGTTGCCACAGTGAATTATTTACTTGTGCCATTATTGTATGTCCTGTTGGATGAATATTGTTTTTTGTTTTTCGTTATCACTTGGTTGGTTTGATATATTATTGCTTGTGATCACCTGCTTGCTGCGAGCCGCTTTTACTGTGCGGCTGCCCCACATTAAAAATCCAGTTATAGACATACCAGTTAATAGCAGGCCAAAAATGAACCAAATAATTTTGGTCCAAATGCCGCCAATCGTGCCGTAATGAAGCGGATTAGCGATATGAGATAGGGTTTGCAATGTGGTCATTTTTTCTGGTGACCTTTCACTTGCCAGTTTACCCGTCCAAGGATTAACCACTACACCATAAGAAAATTGATCATAAAAAATAAAGTCGCCTGCGCCATAAAGTTTGTAGGTGTCACGATTATGCTCTGGCAACATAACATAGGTGCTTTTAAAATTAGGAAATTTTTGCTTAGCAACGACTAATGCATCGGCTAGGTTAAACGGTGCTATTGGTGTTTTGGTACTATCTAGCGGTATCTGTTCTATGGCGACTATGGGCGTATGTGGTTCAATAGAAATGTCGTTATGCCACATAATAGCTTGAACTAAATACCATAAGCCGGTGACACTCATTAAGATCAAAAACCAAATAGACCAAACTCCCGCTAAACGATGTAAATCGGCTAACAGTGTTTTTTTACCTTGTTTGATACGAATTTTGGGTTGCGTAAATGCTCGCCAAAAATTTTTATAAACCACCAAGCCGGTTATTAATGCCCCCAACATAACGATTGCCATAGCACAGACTAGGTAGTAGCCAATACTATAATTATGATGCCATGGAAATAATAACCAACCATGTAAAGAACGCATAAAGTTTACGAAAGTAAACCCTTGATTTACCTCTTGTATTTCACCAGTGTACTGGTTGACATAGGCTATGGCATAAGGTTTGTCACTGTCGGTAAAAGTGACCGCATTTATTAGATACGATTCAAAGCTTAGTACCGAATTTACTTTTGCACTTGGGTAGGCTTTTTGAACAATTGACACTAATTCAGGTGCTGTTTTATGGGCAAGGTTTTGCGGGTTACTCGCTCGAGATGAAGGGTTAGTGAGCCAAGTTAATTCATGACTAATGACCGAAATTGTTCCAGTTAGGCAGACAAAGCAAAATATTATCCATATAGGTAATGAAAACCATCCGTGAAGCTGAAACCAAAAACGGTTACTAATTTTTGCCATGTTTTTTCCAAATTAATCCTGTACATAAGTGGGCATTATAGTAATGCCAAGCTATACAGAGATCAAGATATTAATAAAAACTATTATCATTCACTTAATTAAATGGTAATGATTTTCATTTGTATTTAAATTTGTTTAAATGTACAATAAATTCAGTTTTTTTCATAAAATATTTTTTCATAAAATACATAAACACATAAGGGTAAACATGAAACTTAAAGGTTCTTTTGTACTTTCTCCGTTGATTTTGGCGATGGGTTTTCAAGCACATGCACAACAAGCAGTACCACTTGCAGCGAACGAAGCGATTAAGACCGAGCAAATAGAAAGAATAATGATTGTAGGTGTTCGCCAAGACCGTGTTAGTCAAGGCGCAACAGGTTTGACCATGGAGATAAATGAAACGCCACAATCGATCAGTATTGTTAGCGCCGAACAAATCAAAAATTATGCTGCAAATAACCTTAATGATGCACTTAAGCTAGCGCCAGGTATCGGTGTTGAAGAGTGGGAAACTAATCGTTCAAATTATACTTCTCGTGGTTTCGAAATTAAAAGCACCCAAATAGATGGTGTGGGTTTACCCAATAACTGGGGCATTGTTACAGGTGCTATGGAAGCATATGGCTATGAAAAAGTTGAAGTTATTCGTGGTGCAAACGGTTTACTAACAGGGGTAGGTAATTCTTCTGGTACGATAAATTATGTTCGTAAACGTCCAACCAATGAAAATGAAGGTGAAGTGGGTTTATCGTTAGGCTCATTTAACAAGCAACGCCTCAATGCAGATTATTCAGCATTATTAACAGAAAGTGGCAGCTGGGCTGGACGCGTAGTGGTGGCTGTTGAAGAGAGTGATTCACATCTTGACGCATTAAGTAATGATCGCAGTTATATTTACGGGGTGGTTGACGGACAACTTACCGATAACTCGACTATTACCGCGGGCTTCTCATATCAAGATGCTAATACAGATAGCAATATGTGGGGTGGTTTAGTTTTTAATTATACCGATGGTAGCCAAGCAGAATGGGATGAAAGTGCGACCACCACTCAGGAGTGGGCGATGTGGGATACTATTAGCACATCAGGCTTTATTGAATATGCCTACATTTTTGATAATGACTGGGAGCTAAACCTTACTTACAACAGACAAAAATTTGAAGATAAAAGTAAACTTTTTTATGTTTACGGCAGCATTGATAAAGAAACAAAGCTAGGTTTAGTTGGTTGGCCGGGCAAATTCGAAAGTGAGTTTTCTTCAGATATTATCGACTTAACAACGATAGGAAAATATAGCTTATTTAATCGAGATCATGAAGTAACTTTTGGGCTAAGTAGAGCCAAAAGCAATCAAATGAACTATGAGTATGGCTATGATTATGCCACTACCTCAGCGGCGGGACCAACGCCGAGTTTTCCTTATGCACAAGACGCCATACCAGAGCCAGTATGGCGTGATAAAGCAAAATATTCTGACATTGATGTAATATTGACGCGTTTTTTTGGTTCAACCAAATTTAATATTTCTGAAAGTTTATTTGTCATTGCAGGGTTTAATTCGATTAAATATATCCGTGAAGGGATAAATAGTGGTAATGATATCGATAATAGTGAAAGTGAAATCAGCCCTTATGCGGGTATAACTTACGCCATTACCGATGATGTTAATGCTTACGTCAGCTACTCAGACATTTATCAACCACAAGAACAATATGATTTACAAGGCGAGTTTATAGATCCTACTAAAGGGGTGAATTACGAAGCGGGTTTAAAAACACAATGGTTTGATCATAACCTACTTGCCACTTTTGCCATATTTAGCGCAGAACAAGAAGACTTAGCGACTTATGCCGGCACAAACCCTGAAACAGCACAATTTTATTATAAAGGCACGAATGTAAAATCAAAAGGTTTTGAAGTAGAAATTGTTGGCCAGATTACGGAACAGCTTAATGTTTTACTAGCTTATACTGCATTAAGCTTGGAAGATTTTTCCGGCGAAGATGCTAACGAATGGGCCCCTCGACAGACCATTAACTTCTCGATTGATTATACCTTGCCACAAATGTCTGAGTTTACCTTTGGCGTTGGCGGTAAGTGGCAATCTGAGACTCTCAATACTACTTATGCTGTTGAGCAAGATGCCTATTTATTGCTTAATACATTTGCTCGTTGGGAGGCATCAGAGCAACTTACTGTTCAGGCCAATATCAATAATATTACCGACGAAAAATATATCAACAGCTTGCTTAACGTAGGTTATTACGGCGCACCTGTTAATGCGACCCTAGGCGTAACTTACCTTTTCTAACCGTGATTTAACTTATAGCTATTAAGCCTTTTTAAAGGCTTAATAGCTTTTCGGTACTTAACTAGCAATTAATCGTTATTGTATAAGCTTAAACCTACGCTTTGATTAGTATGCCTAAACCATCAACCAAGTTTTTAACTTCAACTTTAGCCTTAACTTCAACTTCAACCTTAACTTTAATTTTGTGCGGTGTAATAAATATTCTGTTGGTTGAAGTGAAAACGATCACTATTGCTTAAGGACTTTGTCGCTATTTATCAGCGTAAATTTATAACAGTCAAAGGCAGATTTTAAGCTACTTATCTGGCAGATGTTTTATGTTGTTAACTTTTACCATACTAAGATCACACTAATGATCACACTAAGCCAATCGCTATAAAACTAAAGGATCACGCATTGTTTATAAAATAATCACTTAAAAGTGAGATTTCGATGGGGGTCTGAGCATTAATCCTGTATAATGCGCGGCTTTATTATGGTGGCTAAGCATTTGTCTATTGATACATCTAGCTTGGTTATCCAAAATTACAGTATTAACTATCACTTTAAAACCATCTGTTAGCACTTACTAGTTAATGAGTTTAGTTAACGGAAAATAGGAATATCTTTTGATCACTACATCGAACATTACAATGCAATTTGGCGCAGAGCCGTTATTTGAAAACATTTCGGCTAAATTTGGCAACGGTCACCGCTACGGTTTGATCGGCGCAAATGGCTGTGGCAAGTCTACATTTATGAAGATACTTAGTGGCGACTTAGTGCCAAGCTCAGGTAACGTATCGGTAAGTACAGGTAATAAAGTCAGTACCTTGGGCCAAGATCAGTTTGCTTTTGAAAAGCACAATGTTATCGATACTGTGATCATGGGTGATATGCCGTTATGGAAAGTTAAGCAAGAAAGAGATGCTATTTACGCACAAACTGAGATGAGCGAAGACGATGGTATGCGTGTTGGTGACTTAGAAAGCCAATTTGCAGAAATGGATGGCTACACCGCAGAAAGTCGCGCTGGTGAAATCTTATTAGAAGCCGGTATTGATGAGTCTTTTCATTACGGTTCAATGCAGCAAGTTGCGCCAGGTTGGAAGTTACGTGTGCTACTTGCACAAGCCTTATTTGCTAATCCAGACATTTTATTACTTGATGAGCCGACCAACAACTTGGATATTCATACCATCAGTTGGTTAGAAGGTGAGTTGAACAAGCGCAAATGCACCATGATTATTATTTCGCATGATAGACATTTTCTTAACTCTGTTTGTACGCATATGGCTGATATTGACTATGGCGAACTACGTGTTTATCCAGGTAACTACGAGTTTTATTTGGCACAATCTGGCTTATTACGTGAACAGTTATTAGCGGGTAATGATAAGAAAGTAGCTGAAATCGCTGAACTACAAGACTTTGTTAACCGTTTTGGTGCTAATGCTTCAAAAGCGAAACAAGCCAGTTCTCGTGCTAAGAAAATGGACAAAATTAA
This sequence comes from Colwellia sp. MB3u-4, assembly GCF_014077065.1. NCBI lineage: Bacteria > Pseudomonadati > Pseudomonadota > Gammaproteobacteria > Alteromonadales > Colwelliaceae > Colwellia > Colwellia sp. MB3u-4. The sequence goes on from NZ_JACGVE010000079.1 coordinate 496,780, forward strand.
ACTGGATGATGTTAAATCATCAAGTCGTATTACGCCTAAGATTGCTTTTGCTCCAGGTAAAAAAATGCACCGTCAAGCCTTAGAGCTTGAAAACTTAAGTCACGGTTTTGATGGTGACTTATTATTTGAAAAAGGTGACTTATTATTAGAAGCCGGCGCTAAGTTAGCTATTATTGGTGAAAACGGCGCAGGTAAAACTACTTTATTACGCTGTCTAATGAACGAGTTAGAGCACGTTGAAGGTGTAGTTAAGTGGTCTGAAAATGCATCAGTGGGTTATTGCCCGCAAGACAGTGGTTCATTTTTCGATAATGACCTAACGCTAATGGAATGGATGTCACAATGGCGTAGACCTTGTCACAACGATTTAAGTGTTCGTGGCATGCTAGGTCGTATGCTATTTACTGACGACGATGCCAATAAAAAAGCCCGTAACTGTTCAGGTGGTGAAAAGAACCGCTTGTTATTTGGCATGTTAATGATGGCTGATATCAATGTATTGATCATGGATGAGCCGACGAACCACATGGACATTGAAGCGATTGACGCGTTAAATAATGCCTTGAAAGATTTCGAAGGTACCTTGATTTTTGTCAGCCATGACCGTGAATTTGTTTCAAGCTTAGCGACTCGTATTATTGATATTAAAGATAAAAAGTTAGTTGATTTTCAAGGCTCATTAGATGAATACCTTGATAGCCAAGTTCAAGTGAAAAAAATCGCTTAAGGATAAAAACTTAGCGAGTGTAAGTTAAAAATACCTGTATTAACCGCTAGTTGAATAGAGCAAGGTACCGCGAATGTACCTTGCTGCTTAGTTAAAATACCGGTCAATTAATCAATAAATTTTTCTTAGCGCGCGGTCAGCGTTATTATTGCTACTCGTTAAATTTACATTAGCTCAGCAAGTACCGGTTACTTTTTCAAAAGTACCTTAACAAGTTCTTAAAAACCACCTCAACAAGTTATCTAGCCGCTTAACGTTATTGCCTATCTCATTTGTTTAATTGTCTTGTTACCATGAAAGCCTACGCTAATGCGAACGCATAGTGTTATTATGAGGCATATTTCATTTTATTAGATAACAGCATAATGTTAGCTTGCCCTCCTACGGCAGAATGTCGTTGAGCTTAGTTCAATCAAGTCTGCTCGATGATGACTTGTCACTGTTTGAATCAATCGCGAATAATCTTGTTGATAAAGGTTACAGTATCAGCCTTGATGCTTTACCTAAAAATTTAACCAGCTTGCTATTGCAACAGATCAACGAATTAGCGGATGAAAATTTTAAACGCGCGGGTATTGGCCGAGCTAAAGATCATGTTATTAATGATGCTATTCGCACAGATGAAATTTGTTGGATAACGGGTAATACCGAAGCTAGTGGTGCTTGGATTAAATGGGCAGGGTCACTGCAAAATTATTTAAACAAGCATTTATTTTTAGGCTTATTTTCTTTTGAAAGTCATTTTTCCCATTACGGTAAAGGCGACTTTTACAAGCAGCACAAAGATGCTTTTAAAGGCGAAGGTAATCGAGTGCTATCTGTTGTGGTATATCTTAATCAAGATTGGTCGCTTGAAGATGGCGGTGAATTGATCATTTACCCTGAGCAAGACCTTGACTCGGGTATTATTGCTGGTAATAAAATAACGGTAATACCCAATGCTGGCACTATTGTGGTGTTTTTAAGTGAAGAGTTTCCTCATGAAGTGTTACCTGCTTTACGCGATCGTTATGCTATTGCAGGATGGTTTAGATTAAATACCAGTATTGCTAATAATATTGATCCGCCAAGATAATGTAAAAAATAAAGTCATGTAATATAAGGTTACGGGGAATTGTAATTGCCAAAATTGAAGAAAAAGCTACATATAATCAGTGAACTAAGTGACATTAACCAAGAGTTATTGCCTTTGAAGGCATTAGCCGATAGAGAACTAGCTTCTATTTATGGTTTAACTGGCATGGTGTACACACCACATATCGATGTTTATATGCAGGTGAGCATAAAAAAAGCTGAGATATTGGCTTGCTTGAAAAACCAGCAACTATTACCGGTATCAGAGGTCGAACTTATTACTGCAGAGTTAGACATTTTGCATAAAAGAGCCAGAAGCAATGCGGTTTTTGAATATCAAGGCAAGCAATATAAGCGTCGATTTTCGCCACTAAAACTCAGTAAATCAGGTAAGAATGTTCAAAGGTGGGCAAAATTTTGGCTACTAGAATTACCTAACGGCAAAGTGGATCCAAACTGGGAGCGGCAAGTACGAGAAATTTGGCCAAGCTACTTTCTTATTAGAACCATTAATATGTAGGCTAGTGTCGTTTAGCTGAGTCAAGGGACGTTAAGCTCAAGTTAAACTAAGCCTAAGTTAAACTAAGCTCAAGTCAGTCTAAGTAAAGTGACCTAACATCAGGCTAATAATTAATACTGCTTGGTGATTAGTGATTAGTGACAATTTTTCAAAAAACTTATTAAACATTTTTGAATGCAATTCGCTAGAGATGATGATTCATCTCTAGCGCTCAGTCATTTAAGCGTTTACATCAACAACCACACGACCAGTCACTTCACCATCAAGTAACTTGTTGGCCACAGCAATAGCGTCATGTAAGCCAACCGTGGTTGATATTTGTGATATTTTATCAGCCAACTGCGTTTGCTCAAGTCGATGCCAGGCGTCTAATCTGTCTTGCTCTGGGCGCATAACACTGTCGATACCCAGTAAAGAGACACCTCTTAAGATAAAAGGTGCTACCGTTGATGGAAAATCCATACCTTGTGCTAAACCACAGGCGGCGACACAACCACCGTAGTTGATGCTGGCACAAACATTGGCCAGTGTTGTACTACCAACAGAATCAATAGCTGCAGCCCAACGCTCTTTCATTAGTGGCTTACCTGGGGCAGATAACTCTGTGCGGTCAATAATTTCATCCGCACCTAACTCTTTTAAATACGCCGCTTGTTTATCACTTCCTGTTGATGCGGTTACTGTATAGCCAAGCTCTGCTAAAATGCGAATGGCAAAACTGCCAACGCCACCAGTTGCGCCAGTCACTAAAATATTGCCACTTTTTGGGGTAATACCTTGTTTTTCTAACGCGATGACACATAGCATTGCGGTGTAACCTGCTGTACCTATTGCCATGGCATTATATGGCGTTATGCCTTTAGGTAATGGAATGAGAAACTCACTATTAATACGGGCTTTTTGCGATAAACCGCCCAAGTACTTTTCACCGACGCCATAGCCATTAAGTAGCACGTGATCGCCAACGTTAAATTTGTCATTATCACATTGCTCAACAACACCGACTAAATCTATACCGGGTATCATAGGGAAACGTCTTATTACTGGGGCTTTGCCTGAAATAGCTAAGGCATCTTTGTAATTAATTGTGCTGTAAAGCACCTTAATGAGCACATCGCCATCAGTTAGGTCTGCTTCACTAAGTGCTTTAATGTCGGCGTGGTAGCCTTGGCTATCATCTTTATTGATCACTAAACTGTTAAACATTGCCTGCTCCAAAATAGACCACTGGTCTCTAAATAGTTAAAAATTACTTTGCAATTAACTGCAAAAATACATCGATAAAAGTATCGATGGGCGTTAAGTTTTTTGTCAATTTACTTTTAGCGATAGAGCCTTCCCATCCCATCCAAAAAAAACTCGCTAAAGCTGTGCAATCAAGTGACGCTGGAATGGTATTTTCTTGTTGTGCTAATTGTAGACAACAGGTCATTTTTTGTTGCCAAACTTCAAAAGTATCTAATAGTTGTAGCCGGTGACTTTCTGGTAACAGACCAACTTCTTGTTCGAGATTGCCAATTAAACAACCGCGTTTAAAATTATATCTTGTCATGCCTTCTTTAGCGTCATTAGCAAAATTTACAATACGCATTAGCGGTTTATTGGTTTCATTGAGCAGGTGTAAATCTAATTTTTTAGCAAAATAGTGACTATATTCTTCAATAACCGCTATACCAAAAGCTTCCTTACTTGCAAAGTAATGATAAAAAGAACCTTTTGGTATCGACACTTTCTTTAAAATTTGATCTATGCCAGAAGAGGCAAAGCCAAATTCAGTAAAATATTCAACGCCACTTTGCACTAGCGCTTGTTTGGTTTGGCTGCTATCTCGACCTGATTTAGCTGGCCTACCACGTTTAGGTGTTGTGTTGTTTTTGTTCATAGTAGTATATTAGACCGATCGTCTAATTAAATGCAAGGTTAATTTAGAAAGTGAAGTTTTCATGGCAATAGTGAGTTACGCTATTTTTCTATGTCGACGCTAAAATGTTCATAAGAAACTTTTTAATGGGTTTTGTTGGCGAAAGCAATAGTCGCGGATTTGCAAAGTCTAGTGGCTAAATACCTTACTTATGATTAGGGCTGTGTCATGATGGGCAAGTTATTAACTTGGCAGTAATGCTAGCTCGGCTTGCTTACTGTTTCAGTGGCGTTATTCGGCGGTTAAAGTAGCTAATTTGTCACTTTATGCAATTAACCCAAGACTATTTGGGCAAAAAAAACGATAATTCACTTCATTAAGAACAATATACTCTTTGGCAACATTTCAAGCTGAAATCTTGGCTATGACAGCAATCAATTGTGGGACCCCATTCAATGGAAATTAAAGTTAACTTTCTCGATAACCTAAAAGTAGAAGCTAAGTTTGATGACTTTAGCGTCGTCGCGGATCAACCTATTCGCTATAAAGGTGATGGCGCTGCGCCAGGACCATTTGATTACTTCTTAGCTTCTTCTGCTATGTGTGCGGCTTATTTTGTTAGGGTGTATTGTAACTCTCGCGATATTCCAACCGAAAATATTCGTCTGTCACAAAATAATATTGTTGACCCTGAAGATCGTTATAAGCAAATATTCAAAATTCAGGTCGAACTCCCTGAAAGTATTTCTGAAAAACATCGCTTGGGCATTATCCGTTCAATTGATCGTTGTACGGTTAAAAAAGTAGTACAAACGGGGCCAGAATTTGTTGTGGAACTCGTTGACAGTCTTGAGGACGACGCGCAGGCCATGTTAATGGGGCATTCGGCTGAACAAGCCAGTACCTTTATTTTAGGTAAAGACTTACCCCTTGAAGAAACTATAACCAACATGACCGCGATATTGGCCGGTCTTGGCATGAAGATAGAAATTGCCTCATGGCGTAATATTGTGCCCAATGTTTGGTCACTGCATATTCGTGATGCGGCATCGCCGATGTGTTTTACCAATGGTAAAGGCGCAACGAAAGAAAGCGCACTTTGTTCAGCCTTGGGTGAGTTTATTGAGCGCCTTAATTGTAACTTCTTTTATAACGATCAGTATTTGGGTCAAGACATTGCCAATAGTGACTTTGTACATTATCCCAATGAAAAATGGTTTAAATTAAATGAAAGTGATGATTTACCTAGCGGTATTTTAGATGATTACTGTCTTGATATTTATAATCCTGACGACGAACTAGGTGGTTCAAATCTCATTGATACCAATTCAGGTAACCTTGAACGTGGTATTTGTGCGATTCCTTATGTACGTCAATCAGATGGCGAAACGGTATATTTCCCATCAAACTTGATTGAGAACTTATTCTTAAGTAATGGCATGAGCGCGGGTAATAACTTAGCGGAAGCGCAAGTGCAGTGTTTGTCTGAAATTTTTGAACGGGCAGTAAAAAGACAAATAATAGAACAAGAAATTGTTTTACCTGATGTACCTAAAAATGTGCTTGAACAGTATCCGAGCATACTTGCTGGTATTGACGCACTTGAAGCTCAAGGCTTTCCAGTGGTGATTAAAGACGCCTCGTTAGGTGGCCAATTTCCTGTAATGTGTGTGACTTTAATGAACCCAAAAACCGGTGGTGTATTTGCTTCTTTTGGTGCGCATCCAAGTTTTGAAGTAGCGTTAGAGCGCAGCTTAACTGAGTTACTGCAAGGTCGTAGTTTTGAAGGGTTAAATGATGTGCCAAGGCCAACCTTTAACAGTCTTGCGGTATCTGAGCCAGAAAACTTTGTCGAACACTTTATTGATTCAACCGGCGTAATTTCGTGGCGTTTCTTTAGTGATAAACATGACTATGAATTTTGCGAATGGGATTTTTCTGGTACCAGTGAGGAAGAAAACAGCCGTTTGTTTTCTATTTTACAAGACTTAGGTAAAGAAGCTTATGTTGCGGTATTCGACCAACTCGGCGCTACGGCATGTCGTATTTTAGTCCCTGATTATTCAGAAATTTATCCAGTAGAAGACTTGGTTTGGGATAATACCAATAAAGCCCTGAGTTACCGCGAAGATATTCTTAATATTCATCGCCTAGATGACGATGCGCTAGAAAGTTTAGTCACACGTTTAGAAGATAGCCAGCTAGATAATTATATCGATATTAGAACCTTAATCGGTATTGAATTTGATGAAAATACGGTTTGGGGTCAGTTAACAATTTTAGAACTTAAAATACTGATTTACTTGGCTTTAGGCGCATTAGAAGACGCGCAGGAGTTGGTTGAAGCCTTTTTACAGTTTAATGACAATACGGTTGAACGTGGCTTGTTTTATCAAGCGATGCAGGCTGTACTTGAGATTACCTTAGACGAAGACATGGAACTTGAAAATTTTATTGGCAACCTCAATAGAATGTTTGGTGAAAATACCATGAATAATGTCATCGATTCAGCGATGGGCGAAGTGAAGTTTTTTGGACTGACTAAAACCGGTATGAACTTGGATGGGTTAGACAAGCATTTGAGATTAATCGACAGCTATAAAAAATTGCATCAAGCACGAAAAAATCAAACAGCAAGCTAATAATCCTAGCCAATATCTGCTAGTTTTTTAGTGAACTGTTTTGCTTGATTTTATAAAATTTAAAAGCCAATACCTAACAATAGGTATTGGCTTTTTTATTCGCGACTGGTTATACCAAGTTAATTAATTACCTGCTCATTTTTAATGGTTAAATTGAAAAGCTACGGCGTTATAAAATGTCAGTAATTTCAACTCTGTGTTTTAACCAAATGATAGGAAATTCGCTTTTATAAAAAGAGCAGAGTAATACTAATAAGCAGTAATCTCTTTATAGGCGAACAGATAATTGCTAGCTGTAAAAATAATCGTTAAATTATATTTTTTAGGACAGCCAAGCGCTATCGGGCTTCCAACTGTCTAGCCATGTTAGCACCTCACTGGCAGGCATAGGCCTTGCAATGCCATAACCTTGTGCTAATTCACAGCCCAGCTCTAATAACGCAGTGCCATGCTCAACAGTTTCTACCCCTTCAGCTATCACTTCAATTCGAAAGGCTTTCGCTAAACTGACAACAGCCAAAACAATGGCTAAGTCATCCGCGTCAGTAAGCATGTCTCGTATAAAAGTCTGGTCTATTTTAATCACGCTGGCGGGTAGGCGCCTAAGGTAAGTTAGCGAAGAATACCCAGTACCAAAATCATCTAGCGCAAATTTTACACCAAGGCTAATGCAAGCATTCATGGTTTCTATAATATAGTTGATGTCATTTAGCGCACTGGTTTCTAATACTTCTAATTCCAATAGATGGGGTGATACATCAGGATGAGCGGCTAATATTGTGGCTAAGCGTTCGACAAAATCAGTTTGCTGGAGCTGATAAGCACTGATGTTGACACTAATAGGGAACTTAACTCCCATACTTTGCCATTGGCTGATTTGGCTGAGCGCCGTATCGATAACCCATTCGCCTATATCGAGACTAACCGCGTGATTTTCTATAATAGGTAAAAAGTCTAATGGTGGCACTAAACCGCGTACAGGGTGTTGCCAGCGAATTAGCGCTTCTACGCCCACCATTGCACCCGTAGACATATTCACTTTCGGTTGATAGTACAAGACGAACTCACGTTTAGTAAGTGCCGCCCTGATATTAGCAAGGCTTTCTTGTTGACGGTTAACCACATCATAGTCTGCGCTATCAAATAAGTGATAACAATTTTTACCCGATTGTTTTGCCACATACATGGCTTGGTTAGCATTTCGCATCAGTATGCCTGAATCAGCACCATCTTTAGGATAAAAAGTAACACCTATGCTAGCGGATAGATTTAATACCAGATCACCGATTGTCACTGGATCTGATGCAGCCAACAATAATCGCTCTAACACCCGATTACAATCGTCTGATTTGGCTAAATCAGTTAGTACCAAGACAAATTCATCGCCACCAATACGAGAAAGTGTATCTCCCTCACGTATCGCTTTTTTCATGCGAAGTGAGATAGCAATTAATAGGTCATCACCAACATGATAACCATGGATATCATTGATGGCTTTAAAGCCGTCTAGATTAAGAAAGGTGACAGCGAGTAACTTATCATACTGAGAGCTTTTTAATATGGCTTGGTTTAGGCGGTCAGCGAGTAATGTGCGATTGGGTAAATTGGTTAAGTTGTCAAAATGAGCCATCCGCTGTAGTTGGCTTTGATGGGTTTTGTTCAGCTGAGTAATGTCAGAATAGAGTGCAACATAATGGCTGATTTCGCTAGCCGTATTAGTTACGGCACTTAGGGTCAGGTTTTCTGGGTGCACTTCACCATTTTTACGACGATTCCAGATGGTGCCAACCCAATAACCTTTAGTGTCAACCGTTTGCCACATTAAAGCATAGAACTCAGGTGATTCTTTGTCTGATTGGATGAAGTGTATATTTTGACCAACCGCCTCTTGGCGTGAGTAACCGCTGACTTCGGTGAAGGTGTCGTTGACTTTGATTATGTCAGCGCTCGCATTAGTGATGATGATACCTTCACGGGTGTGAGAAAATACAATAGCGGCAAGGGCTAGTTCAGCGGCTCGTTTATCTTTCTCTTGGTTTTGAAAGGCAAGTTCTTTATTAGCAAGGATGAGTTTTGCCTTGGCTTGCTTTCGCTGGCTGATGTCTCTAATAATCGAATTAAATTCAACGCCATCTGACAATGTAATAACAGAACTAGTCAATTCTATGGGAATATTATGCCCGTCTTGATGTAAAGCTTCGATCTCAATTATGTTACCTAAACTAGCGCCTTCACCAGTAACAAGAAAACGCTTTAAGGCTTGTCTATGAGAATCACGAAATTGTACCGGGAGGATCAATTTTGCTAGTTCTTGGCCTAAAGCATCATTACTCGTCCAACCAAAGATATGTTGTGCTCGAGAACTCCAGCCAATAATATCTCCATTGCCATTCATCTGAATTATCGCATCTAGTGATGTATCCATCATGGCATGGAGACGAATGGCATCTTCGTTCACCGTATTAATTATCTGTTTGTATCTAAGTAAATGTGGAATGAGAATAGCGAGGAGCAAGAGTACCAATACCACCACAGTAACAATTAAGGCTAATGTAATTGGAGAGACGCCATTAATGACTTTATTTGTCGTTAATGGCATAAATTCTACGGCTGTCATCGCAGTATAATGCATACCAGAAGAGGCAGAGCCCATAACTATTGCACTAAATAGTTGTTTTTTATTTATAAATTCAGATTGGTTTTGATTAATAGCCGCATGCTGTATTTTTAGTGCCACTATTGCCAAGATTACCGCAATTAAGATGGAAAAATAAACTACAGTATTATCATGAACCATGACTGCGTTTAATCTCATAGCGGCCATGCCTATATAATGCATGAGGCCGATACCTGAACCTAATAATAAACCACCGATTAACAACCGATAATGGCTAAAGGTTTCTAGTGTCATCAGCCACATAACCGCACTAAAAGCAAAAATGACCGGGACAATAGATAAAATAGTTATTGGGATATCATAGGTAACGGGTATCGGAAATTTTAACGCTAACATACCAATAAAATGCATCGCCCAAATACCAATGCCCATAACCAAAGCACCGCATAAATTCCATGCGATTTTTTTATTTTTTGAACTAGCGGAACGATATCGTTCAACCATACTAAAAGCACTGAATGATGCCACTGTAGCAATTAAGACAGATAAAACGACTAGTTTAAGATCATATGTGGTGCTCAATGATTTAACCATTATATCGCTATAATCATGATTCATTTTTATTAAACCTCAAGCACTTAGGGAATTTTTTATTATTTTTTTCAATATAGCATAAGCGAGAGTCAATTTGGTACTCTTACTTGTATTGCTTATGCTGGCATTATTTATGATGTGAAAACGAACTATTTGTAGCCAACTTACATACTGAAATATCCGTATAAATTTACAGCTAGGCGATGCATTGGTTGCCGTATTTAGGATGCTCAAATTATCCTTTGACTCGCACTTTTTATTTTCATCATTTGAAGCAAGAACTTTGAAATACTCATTTAGTAAAGCTTTAACTAAGGCCCTATGGTTATCATCTTGTTATGAAGTTAACTAATAATTTTGATACAGAGATGTGAGTGGGTTGAAGGCAAATAACTCGCTTTAAGTTAAATTTTTTCGATGGATATTTGCAGCTATATAATTATCAGTAATCACACCCATATGGTAATTTTTATTGATGAAACCGTTGCGCGACTTGATCAAAAAAATGATTCAATATTAGCTTAAATTAATTGAATGCACAGGGCGTTGTATTCGATGGGACAAGGCTGGTTACATTAATATGAAACAACTCATACTATTAATGAAACTTGATATTAGCTTTGAAAGTTATCTTATATAAGTCATTGCGTTATTATATAGCTAAGTATTATATGCTTTTAGGTTATTTATCTCACAATACAGCCGTGGTTAAATAACATAAAAATTAATTTTCTTCATGACATACTCGCAACGAAAAACTACCCTTACGGGCAGCGCTATACCGAAGAATGAAAATACGAGCATTTTTATAAATACATCACCTTATTTCGACTATAGTTTTTTGCTTGATACAAGGCTTTGTCAGCGCGAGAAAACATAGTGTCAAATGACTCATCGTCAAATAGAAAGCTTGAAACACCAATACTGACGGAAAGTTTTATCTCACCCTGCCAGTCACCAACAATTTTTAAATTACTTTGCTCTGTTCTTATACGTTCTGCTAATTTCATGCCCGCCGTTGCAAATGTTTCAGGTAAAAGAATAAAAAACTCATCACCACCAATACGGGCTAAAATGTCGATTTGTCTTAGGTTAGCTTTAAGTTGCTTGGCGACCGCGATTAATACTTGATCGCCAGCAGGATGACCAAATTTATCATTTATATATTTAAAGTTGTCAATATCAATGGCAAAAGCTGTTAAAGATAATGAGTAGCGTTTTGCGCGGTTATATTCTTTTTCCGCTTGCTCTGTAAAGAAACGACGATTATATAAATTGGTTAATGGGTCAGTATTAGCAAGTTTTTTAAATTCTTCTTTTAGTTTATATAATTCAGTTACGTCACTGGAGAAGCCAATTAACGCAGGTAGCTTATCCGGCTGATTAAAGGGAACTTTAGTGCTGATGTAATGAAGTGTTTCACCATCTTCACTATGAGCAGTTTCTTCTATTACTTGTTTTTTATTTGTTTCAAAAACCTGCTTGTCTGACTGGTAAAACTGTTCAGCAATTTCTTTGGGTAAAATATCAGTATCTTTTTTACCAATGATATTCTCTGCCTTCTTGCCAAATAATTCAGCAACGCGATTATTTACGTAAAGAAAAGTACGTTCACAATCTTTTATATACATATGAGCATCGATATTATTTAACATGGTATCAAGTAAATAACTTTGGTTACTGACTTGTTCTTGTAGCTTCTTTTCCGCGGTGATGTCAATAGATACTCCACTCATACCATCGACGTTACCGTCACTTTTATAAAGTGGTTTTTTGACTACTTTATAAATACGAGTTTCATTTTTAGCTTTAATGAAATTTTTCTCTTCACTTTCTACTCTAATGGCTTTGTTCATCACTAAGTCATCATTTATTTTTAATTGTCTAGAAATGACTAAATCGTAAAAATGACTATCATCAAAGCCAATAACATCAGCCAATTTTTTTTCAAATAAGTCTAAAAGGGCTTGGTTTGCATAAGTGTATTTTCCTGATAAGTCTTTGGCATAAATAAAGGAATCTATACTGTCTAATACTTCATTCCTGATGCTATTAAACGTGGATATTGTATTATTTTCTTTATTCAAGCTGTCTCCATAAGGTAAAAGTAAAAGTAAAATTTAATATTTATCAGATAGCTATGCTAGTTTAATTTAAATACGATCACAACTAACCAGTGGATATCCATCGTTCGATTATACTCAGGGACTTAATCGGCATAGGGATAATTTATTGTCGAATTGAGTGGGCCTACAATGAAATTATCTAGTATCAGATCTCGTATCAAAATATTTTTTTGGTAGAGAGATTAATCATATATTGAAACGAAAAAATTAATATAAACTTATGATTAATAATGTGTAATGTGAAGTACACCCATTAGTCGCAGGAGGTCGTCATAGGTTGATAGTCATAGTCATTAGTTTTTACTAAATTTCAGACAAAAAAAAGCGTTTACCTAAAAAAGTAAACGCATTATAAAAACATAAAACACTCAGGGAAGTAAGTCTCTCATAGGGTAAGAGTGGTTGTTTACAGGTAAGTTCAAATTTTCTTTAAATTAATTAATTTATTTTTATTATGAAAAAAATAATTTGATATTTGTATAACTTGTCCGCACTTAATAATAAAGCTTATTTCGTATGATTTATTATGTACTCTTACTTTTTACCTGTGTTCATTGCTTTATTATTGATGGCTTATTTGACTGGCAAGCCTTATTGGTTGGCATATAAACGTCGATTGATAAAAGCTAAACCCTTTAAGAAACAATGGCGAAAAATAATTCAGCAAAGAATGCCGTACTTTAGACAAATGCCAGCAGATTTGCAGTTGCAATTAAAACAACATATTCAGGTGTTTTTGGCAGAAAAAGAATTTGTCGGTTGTAACGGGGTAGTGATTACCGATGAAATAAAAATTACTATAGCAGCACAAGCATGCTTGTTATTACTCAATCGAAAAACTAATTATTATCCTAAGTTAAAGTCAATATTAGTCTACCCAAGTGCTTTTGTGAAACAGCAGCAAACGCGAAATGGTGACGGTGTACAGTTTACCCAAAAAATGGTCTTGGCTGGCGAGTCTTGGGATTTTGGTAAAGTGGTATTGTCGTGGCAAGATACCTTAGTAGGCGCAAAAATTCCTGATGATGGTCATAATGTTGTCATCCATGAGTTTGCTCACCAACTTGATCAAGAAAATGGCAGAGCCAATGGTGCCCCTATATTAGCGGCAGGACAAAGTTATCAGAGTTGGTCAGAAATTTTTTCATTACACTTTGAAATTTTAAAAAAACAAGCAAATACAGGTGCACCATCACTGTTTGATTATTATGGTGCAACCAATCCTGCAGAATTTTTCGCAGTTGCCAGTGAAGTTTTTTTTGAGCAGTCTACGCAATTTAGCCAACAACACCCTAAACTTTATCGACAACTCACTCAGTATTATAAAGTTGATCCGCTGTACTGGTAATACGGAAGGTTAAAGAAAAAAGCGAGCATTACCCTTGGATAATACTCGCTAGAATATTCTGACTAGTTTACATTAGTCTGATATTAAGTTTATTTTAAACCTACTTTAGGTCGAAGCGATCAAGCTGCATGACTTTAACCCAAGCATTGACAAAGTCAGTAACAAACTTATGCTCAGCATCGTCAGACGCATAAACTTCTGCAATAGCGCGTAATTCAGAGCTAGAGCCAAAGATTAAGTCAACAGGCGTTGCTTGCCATTTTAGTTCATCTGATAGGCGATCATAACCTTGATATACCCCAGCTTGATTGTTGTCTTTGCGCCATGTGGTTGACATGTCAAGTAAGTTGACAAAGAAGTCATTCGTTAATAAGCCAGGTGTTTTGGTTAGTACACCTAAATCTGAGCCATCAAAATTAGCATTAAGTACGCGCATACCACCAACTAATACGGTCATTTCGGGTACATTTAAACTCAGTAAATTTGCTTTGTCGACCAGCATGGCGGTTGGCGACATATAACTTTCTTCATCGTAATAATTACGGAATCCGTCAGCATTGGGTTTTAAATAATTAAATGATTTCACATCAGTTTGGGCTTGAGTAGTATCAGCACGACCGGCATTAAAAGGCACTACAATAGTATGTCCTGCTGCTTTTGCTGCTTGTTCAATCGCCGCTGCACCACCTAAAACAATTAAGTCAGCCAACGAGACTTTGCTGCTTGGCGAACGCTGATTAAAGTCACTTTGAATTGATTTAAGTTTAGCTAACACTTTACTTAATTCAGCCGGGTTGTTTACTGGCCAATTCTTCTGTGGCTCAAGTTGAATTCGTGCACCGTTAGCACCGCCACGCATATCAGTAACACGATGACTGGCCGCTGACGCCCATGCTGTTCTTACTAATGTTGAGGTGGTTAGGCCCGAATCAAGTAGTTGTTGTTTTAATTCGCTGATCTCAGCGGCTGACACTAAAGGATGTTCAACTGCAGGGATCGGGTCTTGCCATGATAATATTTCACTCGGTATTTCTGAGCCAACATATCTAGCACGTGGTCCCATATCACGATGGGTTAGTTTAAACCAAGCTCTGGCAAATGCTTTATCGAAATCTTTTGGATTAGCTCTAAAGCGCTCAACAATTTTAAGAAATTCTGGATCTTTTTTCAGTGCTAAATCAGTGGTGAACATAATGGGTGCATTACGTTTATTAGCAATGTGTGCATCAGGCACTAAATTAGCGGCGGCTGGATCGCTAGGGGTCCACTGAATGGCACCCGCTGGGCTGGTCGTTTTTACCCAAGTAAAATTCATTAAGTTATCTAAGTAGTTAGAAGACCATTTTGTTGGTGTAACTGTCCAAGCACCTTCTAAACCGCTGCCTGTTGCATCAGCGCCAACACCTGTACCACATTTATTTTTCCAGCCTAAACCTTGCTCTTCGATAGCAGCGGCTGCAGGTTCTGCACCAACACACTTATCAGGTTTTTTCGCGCCGTGAGCTTTACCTAGGGTATGACCACCAGCACTTAGCGCGACTATTTCTTCATCATTCATCGCCATACGACCAAACGACATTCTAATATCGTTGGCTGCTAATAGCGGGTCTGGGTTGCCATGTGGCCCAACAGGATTAACATAAATCAAGCCCATTTCTACTGCGGCAAGTGGGCCTTTTAATTTACCTTTACTGTCGCGTCGCTTGTCATCAAGCATGATGGTTTCTGGACCCCAGTAAACTAAATCAGGCTCCCAATCGTCACTTCTGCCTCCGGCAAAACCAAAGGTTTTAAAGCCCATTGATTCTAATGCCACATTGCCAGAAAGTACCATTAAATCAGCCCATGAAACTTTACGGCCATATTTTTGTTTTACTGGCCATAATAAGCGTCGAGCTTTATCTAAGTTGACATTATCAGGCCAACTATTTAAGGGGTCAAAACGTTGTTGTCCACCTGAAGCTCCGCCTCGACCATCATGTACACGATAAACGCCGGCGCTGTGCCATGCCATTCTGATCATCAATGGACCATAATGCCCCCAATCTGCAGGCCACCAAGTTTTTGAGTCAGTTAATGTTGTTTCAATATCTTGTTTTAATTTGTTTATATCTACAGTGGCAAATTCTTTAGCATAATTAAATTCCTCGCCATAAGGATTCGATTCAGCACCGTGTTGACGTAGAGGGCTTAAATTTAGCTGCTCTGGCCACCAAAATTGGTTGGTTTTAGCCGCTTCAGCACTTAGGGCTGAAGTGGATAAGGTTATTGTTGTAAGTGCCACTGAAATAGCAGCAGCTAATGATAATGTTTTTTTAAGCATTTTTAGTTCCTCTGTATTTTCTGACTGTTGATTTTTTTGTGTAAATCAATGTTTTTTGAGTATAGAACTGAATAGTTGCTTTTGATAATTGATTGATTGGAAGATAGTGTTCTGTTTTTTGAATGTGATATTTTACTACTTTAACTTATTGATTTTTAATTATTTATTGTTGTTATTGTTCGTTAAGATAAAAATTAAGTTTAACAAGGTGATAAAAAACTGATTAAACTAGGCTTTATGTTCAATAATAACTATTAACTTTACTCTAGCGCTCTGACAGGCAACTAGCATGGAAAACTATGATCTCATTAAAACAATTACATTATGCACTTGCCGTTGAAAAAACCTTACATTTTAAAAAGGCAGCAGATGCTTGCAATGTTTCACAATCAGCATTAAGTACCGCCATTATTGAACTTGAAAAGCAATTAGGTACCAGCATTTTTGAGCGCAACAATAAGCAAGTGTTAATTACCAGTTATGGCCAACTCATTTTAAATAAAGCGAAAACGGTTAAGTTCGAAATTGATGAACTTTTACAAATTTCCCAATCGAATAACCAGCCATTTATACATCCGATGACCCTAGGTGTTATTCCAACGATTGGACCTTACCTGCTGCCCAAAGTATTACCCGAGGTTAGGCGACAATATCCGAACTTTAAATTGAAAATAATTGAAGAGCAATCACAAGTATTAGTCGATATGGTCAGGCGAGGTGATATTGACGCTGCTGTGCTAGCGCTGCCATTTCCTATAGATGGTTTAATGAGCTTTGATTTTTGGCAAGAAGACTTTTATTGGGTCAGCCATAAAGATGAATGCCCGAGTCAGCTAAAAGAAATTACCAGTGCAGAATTAGAAATTGACAAACTTATGCTATTAAAAGATGGTCACTGTTTAAAAGATCACGCATTAGCGGCTTGCAGTATGAAAGGTGACAAACAACAGTCTGACTTTGATTCAGCGAGTTTGCATACCTTAATTCAAATGGTAGCGGGTAAGTTAGGCACAACTTTAGTACCACAAATGGCGCTAGATCAGTTGATTTACAACGAGTCAGAAATTAGAGCCATACATTTAAATGAACCTGGCCCACATCGCAACATTGCACTGATTATTCGTCCTAACTATGTCAGAACTAACGAGCTAACCATGTTAAGGGATATATTTAATCAAGAGTTAACTGCAAAGTGCTAATGGGGCTTTAATCTTCAAGTGCTACCCAAGCCAGTTAGCTTCGCTGTTTATCTGTTTTTTAGAATTACTTTATTGATTTTATCAAATTTACTGGATTGTATAAGCCGGTAATAATGGACACATAACGCTTTACTTCCAGCTTAAATTTGCATCTTGAAGTAGAGCGGGTAACTAACTAATTAAAAGGAAATAAATGATGAAAAACATAATTAAAAATATTCAAGCTTTATTGAATTCAACTCATCAGGATAACGTTGAGCTAAATAAGCAGCAGCAAATTGAATGTAACTACACCAATAATTATTATGGTGATCAGCAATGCCAAGCGGTGAAAATTGAGCAATAAAAATGCAGGTTTGTATTTATAGTGGCTATTCTCCAGAGCATTAATGATCTGGATTCAATGCTCAGCTAAATTAAGCTAAGCTAAGTTAATGTTAATAGTGTTAGCTTAGCGGGTAAGGGGTTTTAAACGCTCTTCGTGAGGATGGAATTAGGGTTAATTATTGTGGTATGTTGAGGGTTTAATCAGCACTAAACACTGGGATTCTTAAGGCTACACGTTTTAAAATACCGGCTGCAACGTCAGCAGGTACTTGATAAAAGTCGTTAACGTAGGCCTTTGCATTTAAGTATTGTCGAATCTGTTTTTTGACTTTACATGGGTTTTTACATTGTAGTGAAAAGACCACCGTATAGTCGCCGAGGGTTTTTGCCGATAATGTTATGGCGTACTCAATGGGATCTGTAGGAGTACAGCCAATTCTGACGACATCACTAAAAAATGAATGTGTCATCACGTAAACATTGCCGTAAGCAACTGCATCGCTGTTAGTGTGTTGTTCGGTAATTTCCATTACATCAATAACCTAAGTTAACAATCCATATCACTGTTTTAATAAAGCCTATTACAAACCACAGTTACAAGCCACAGTATCTGGCAATAAATAAGTAATTATAGCCATAATTTTCCTACAAACAATATTCATCGCCATTTGCTTGTGCAAATTTAGTGCTGAAATTGCATTTTTAAGTAAAATGGCTATATAGCTTAGCGCGTAAAAAATGACATTAAATGAAAGTGAATGTTATAATCGCGGCCAATTTTGAGTGGGCTTGTTGTTAGCCTTCATGCTAGCTATAAAGCTAAAGAGATTTTTAATGCCATTTTCCCAACTCGGGTTGTCAAACCCGATAGTCAATGCGATAGCTGATTTAAATTATCGTCAACCCACTGATATTCAAAAGCAGGCCATACCGGTTATTTTATCGGGTAAAGATGTTATTGCCGCAGCGCAAACAGGGACCGGTAAAACCGCTAGTTTTGTTTTACCTTTACTAGAAAAACTCAGTGCTGCTGATAAAGATGAAGCGCGTAATCTTCGTGGCAAACGCATTCGGGTGTTAATAGTAACGCCAACGCGTGAGCTAGCCGTGCAGGTTGAAGCCAATATTGCTCAATATGGTAAATATTTAAATATAAGCTCTATGGCGATGTATGGTGGCACAGAAATAGAGCCGCAGAAACAACGTTTGATTTGGGGCATTGATATTTTGGTAGCTACCCCAGGCCGATTACTTGATATGGCGCATCAGCGGGCGGTGTATTTTGATCAACTTGAAGCTTTTGTGCTTGATGAAGCCGATAGAATGTTGGATATGGGTTTTATTGATGACATTAATAAAATTATTGAGCGTTTGCCAGAACAACGTCAAAATTTATTATTCTCAGCCACTATTTCTGACGATGTTAGAGCACTAGCAAAAAGAACACTTTATCATGCCAGTGAAATTTCGATCGCTAAAAATAGTGCCTCAAAACCTAAAATATCTCAATGGCTGGTCACGGTAGATAAAACCAATAAGTCAGCCTTATTAAGCTATTTAATTAAACAGCAGCAATGGCAGCAAGCACTAATTTTTATTGAAACCAAGCACGGCGCAGCAAAACTGGTTAGCCAATTAGAAAAGCGTGGTATTAAAGCTGAGTCTATTCATAGTGGTCGAACTCAAGTCATACGAGAACAAATTCTCAATGACTTTAAAGCCGGTAAAATAGAGTTTTTAGTCGCCACCGCTATTGCCGCGCGCGGTATTGATATTGGCGAATTGGCTCGAGTGGTTAATTACGACTTACCTGATAAAGTAGACGATTATACTCACCGTATTGGCCGTACAGGTCGTGCGGGTAAAAATGGCGAAGCGGTATCTTTTGTTGCTAAAGATAACTTTAGAAACCTTTGCGCCATTGAAAGTGACTTAGGACATGTTATTGAACGCAGAGAGTTTGATGAATTTCCCGTTAAAAAAGTAGTGCCCGTGTCTATTTTAAATTACGTTCCAAAAAATAAGCGCAGCTGAATCAGAGTTGAATCAGAGCTAAATCAGAGTTAAATCAGAGCTAAGTAAAGCGTTTAATCAAAAGTTAGCACTAATTTCAATGGCCAATAATGACTTTTTACATTAAATGCAGCGATGATATAATAACGCCACTGCTCGCAGTTGAACTTAGTGAAAAACAACCCTAAATAAGTAATCATAAACAAGTCAGAAAATAGGAAACTTAATGAACCCAATTATTGCAATTTTAAAAGAACATGATGTAAGCGACGAGCAAATTAAAGCGGTATTTCAAGCGCTAACAGAAAATCCAATAATGGCCATGGCGACAGTACAACAATTGGGTATTCCACAAGAAAAGTTACAAGCCTTGATGATGATGCTAATGCAAAATCCTGGACTGATTGAAGAAGCGGTAAATGAGCTAGGGTTAGATTTTTCGAAAGTTGAAGCAGCCAAAGCGACTTTAACTAAAGAAAACTAGTTATAGCAGCAAGATTAGTCATATGATTAATCTTGCTAACAAAAGGCTGATAGTGATTTCAGCCCATTGTAAACTATAGCATTAAGTTATCGCGTTAAGTAATAGTGGCAAATTATAGCGATAAATGACCAGTAAGCTTTTTGCAAGTTTTCGCTATAAATTTTCGCTATCAGTTACGCCTAGTTTGTATGAATAATTTACTCGACCCGAATTGTTGCTTTAATAATTTTCACTGTTTTTTCTGTTCGACCAGAGCGACTACCTAAGTTTTCAATGGCCGGCAGTGTTGTCTCTAAGCCCTCAACCACCTCACCAAAAATGGTATGTTTACCATCTAACCAAGGTGTGGCGGCAAAGGTAATAAAAAACTGACTGCCGTCAGTGTTTGGTCCAGAGTTTGCCATGCTCAGTAACCCCGGCTTATCGTGACTTAATGTGCCGCTAAATTCCCCCGCGTATTTATAACCTGGGTTGCCGCTACCATTACCTAATGGGTCGCCACCTTGCGCCATAAAGTTATTGATCACACGATGAAAAACCAAATCATCGTAAAAGCCAAGTTTTGTTAAGTAAATTGTACTTGTTGCATGCATTGGTGTGGTCTCTGGGAATAACTTAACCACTAGTTTTCCTTCAGTAGTGTCTAACTCCCAAAAATATTGTGCTTCTGGGTCAAACCTTACCATTTCAGGTTTTTCTAGTGTGGTTTTCCAATCACTTTGAGTTTTATCTATTTTTTGCTTTTCAAGATAAGCATTAACCGATTTTACGGCGGGATCTGAGTTAAAACAACCAGACAATGTTATTAATAATAGCGAGATCAAGCTGGTTTTTAACAATGAAAAATGAGTTTTTAGCATGTAACTGCTTCCTTTATATATTGGCTAATATGAGTTTATATCAGGCAATTTGTAACATCAGACGATAGATTAGTTAATTATTCACGGTTGAGCAATTGTAATTTTATGATTTTAATCGCTTATTTAGTCAATAACGCCACGTCAGTAAAAATAGCTTTTCGTTGCAAACTTAATTTAGCACGGTTATTTAATTTGATATCACCATTAATGACTTCGACGCCTAATGAACTTAATAGTGTTAAATAATCAGGAATAGCGTAACTGGCTGAAAACTCCGTTAATAACGCGCTAAAAATTTTACTTTCGCTTAGTTCATCTAGTTTTTGTGTTATGTCTGTCGCGCTCAGGTATTGGTTAAAGCAGCAAGCTTGGAGTGCTTTTAAGGCTAAATCTAATGAATAAGGTTTAGCCGCGTTTTTTGATAACGCTCTTAAGGCAATATCAGCTTTCAGCCAATAAAGCGCACCACTCCAGTAAATGCGCATATAGTTATGGTTTTGACTGATGTGATCACTGACATAAGCTAATTTTTGGTGTGCATAGTTTTGCTGTTTATTACCGCGTTCAAAGCCCTCATAAAGTTTTTGCCACAGAGTTTTTTCGTCAAACATGCCAATTCTAGCTTGGGTAATATTTTGATAATAACTGGCTAATCCTTCAGAAAACCATCTAGCGTCAGCGGCGTCATAAGGGATCAGTAAATGACTAAATTCGTGATAAATGGTCCAATCAGCTTTTAAAGCGTCGAGACTAGTATTGAGGTTAACCACTAGAGTAACTGTGGGTGGTGACGAGCGATTTACTTCTCCCCAAGGCACGGCACTAGTACCTTGGTTGCTGGCTTCAATAACCGTCAGAAAATTCTCAACCGGTAATGCACCATAAACTAGTCTCAAAGCCTGATTGGCATGAATAACCCAATCGGTAAGTAGCGGTTTTTTATGCTCTGGAATATTGTTGGCAAATTTTATCTTAGGTAAAGTTACCCTGTTATGAGTGTTTGGCTTTATAGCTGCTGGCGGCGTTAAAACCATAGCGCTAGCGTTATTAATCATAAAAAAACTACTAAAAGCTATGGCTGCAAAGGCAAGGTTTAAAAAGAAGTGGCAAGGCTTAGATTTAATTTGATTCCCCATGTTATTAATTATCCTCTGAGCTCGAGCTATTTAATGGCTATCTCATTGCTAGTGTAATTTACTAGCGCATTTTGAGCTGATATTTCTGGTTATTGTCCAACAGCTAATTTTAGTTAATGCAAGTTATGATCTAGTGATGCAAATTAAATTAAGCCTGCTTATTTGCTTGGATCATGGCGTTATATTTATCGCCTGTAGCTTGGCATTTATAGGATTAATTTCCAGTAATAAAAACAAGTTACACTATAGCCTGTGCGAACATCATCGTGATAAAAATAAATTATTTTTGTAAATTTATATTACCCTGTAGTATGACTTATAGCGCTAAAAACCAGCGACTAACTATTAAGTAATACTATTAAGTCATACTATTAATTTACACTATTTAGCTAAAGGATTGATGATGAAAAAATTCACTTCATTTTATACTGTTTTATTTTTACTGAGCACAATATTTAGCCCGTTTAGTTCGGCTAAAGCCAGCAGTGACGCTGACGTCAGCCAATATATGGCGCTTTCGGGCATTAACGTTGCGCTTAATGGTATTCCTGCGCAAATGAGTGCGATGAACCAACAAATGCAAATGACCGCTAAAGATCCTGAACAAGCGCAAAAGGTCATGAATTTGTTATTAAATGCTTGGCGATTAGACGATGTTAAACAAGTGGTTTTTGAGCATATAAAAGACAATTTTTCTGCAGACGAAATGCAAAAGTTACTGACTTGGCTTAATAGCGATTTAGCACGAAGAATCAAAATGGCGGAAGCAAAAGCTTCGACGCCAAGTTTTAACCAAGATTTGATGAATTATATGGCGATATTGCAAACAACGCCGCCAACGACAGAACGCATTAACGTAGTGAGAAATTTTGTTGAAACGACCAACTTAGTCGAGAATTCGCTAAACATTGTTACGGCAGTGGCCAAAGGTACTATTGAAGGTTTGATGGTCGCAAACCCAGGCCAAGGTATTAATGAAATGCAAATTCAAACACAACTAACACAAATGGAAGCTATGATGAGGCCAGGGTTAGAGCAGCAAATGATCATGGTTTCTTATTTTATTTATCAGTCATTAACCGAGCAAGAAATCGCACAATATACGCAATTTTATCAACAACCCTTAGGTCAAAAAGAGTTAACTGTCATGTATGAAGGTATAGGCCAAGCGTTAAATTATTGGTCTACTATCGCGTTTGAAGATATTGCTGCAGAATTTATCGAATAAATCATTTTTATATCATGGTTTGTAGCTTAAAGGCGAAAGTGTCACTTTCGCCTTTTTTACAAGTATATTGGCAAGCCATAATACCTAGTCAGTTAGATAGTGTCAGAAGAAGCTTTGAGACTAGGTTTATGAAATGTGTATGCGCTTTAACGTTTTAGTTGGCTATGCCGTTGAGTCAGCAAGCCAGCTGCAACGTATAAATATCATAGGTAGAAGGGCAGTTAGCGACAACTGACGAGCTAACGCCACTTACAATGCAAATGATGCTAACTACACAGACATGAGACTTTAAATACTATAGGGAATAAAATGATCAAGCATAAAGTGAGCGAAAGTGAAATGATCGACAGCGAAATAGCAGACAGTGACCAAAGGCTTCAGTATGTTGGTTTTTGGCTAAGGTTTGGCGCAAGTGTTATTGACTCAATCATACTCATCATGTTCACTTACCCTTTTTTGTTTTTAATTTATGGCGGGAAGTATTTCGATTCAGCTGAGTCGGTTCAAGGCTTTTCGGATGTTATTATTACTTATGTCTTTCCAATTCTTGCGACTATTTTATTCTGGATTTATAAGTCAGCTACGCCAGGTAAAATTTTACTACAAGCAAAAATTGTCGATGAAAAAACGGGCAATAAACCGACAGTTAAACAGTCTGTCATCCGATATCTTGCTTACTACGTTTCCTTGATCCCATTAGGTTTAGGCTTTTTCTGGATTGCTTGGGATGACAAAAAACAGGGGTGGCATGATAAAATTGCGGGTACGATTGTTATTCGTTGTCATCAGTAATTTTAAAGGCTAGCGTAATCAAGTAAGCTGCTGCTATCTACACTTCATATATTAGGTTCTTTTATGTCAACTAAGTCTATTTTAATTACGGGTTGCTCAAGCGGCATTGGCTTACACGCAGCGCTAACCCTTTCAGCGCGCGGTTATCAGGTATTTGCTACCGCGCGAAAAGCGCAAGACGTTACCGAACTGCAAGCAAAAGGCCTAAGCGCTTATCAGTTAGATCTCGCCAAGCCTGAAAGTATTAGCCAAACCCTTGCCCAAGTGCTTGAAATAACCGGTGGACGCTTGGACTATTTATTTAATAACGGCGCCTATGGTCAGCCAGGCGCATTGGAAGACCTGCCTACCGCAGCATTAAGAGCACAATTTGAAACCAATGTTTTTGGCTGGCATGAACTTACCAAGCAAATAATTCCAGTGATGAAGCGCCAAGGCCATGGGCGTATTATTCAATGTAGTTCAGTATTAGGTTTTGTTTCTATGGCTTATCGGGGGGCTTACAATGCCTCAAAGTATGCTATTGAAGGCTTAACAGACACCTTAAGATTAGAATTAAAAAGTGCTAATATTGCGGTGATTTTACTAGAGCCAGGACCTATTAATACAGAGTTTAGAGCCAATGCGTTGGCGGCTATTCAAGCCCATATCGATATCGAGGCCAGCGATCACAAAGTGCAATATCAACAGCAAATTGCGCGCTTAAGCAGTGAGAAATCAAATGCGCCTTTCACCTTAGAGCCATTAGATGTTACTCAGGCTTTGATTCATGCCTTAGAAAGTAAACGACCTAAATTACGTTATAGAATCACAATGCCAACGAAAATTTTTGCCTTGTTGAAGCGCTTATTGCCAGCACGTTGGTTAGATTATTTACTCGCAAAAGGGTGATTGGTTAGCTTGTGCTAGATTTATATTTTAGATTTAGATTTAGATTTAGATTTATATTTTAAAGTTTTAATTTTTATATCCTGAATAACAGCCATACAAAATAGGGCTATTATTCAAAGATAGCTCAGTTATATGCTGAGCTGAATTTGCGCTTGAATAGGTAGATATGTGGATATGCCTTTATTATTTGAAGCTAAAGAAAAAAATAGGCGAGGTGTGGCTATTAGCACACGCTCGCAAAGACATTTTAAACGCTAAATTTTCTCAATAGAAACGGCGATTGATTTAGAAGTAGGTGTGCCACAATGATCCGCGGTGCTTTCTAACGGCACTAGTGGATTAGTTTCTGGATAATATGCCGCCACGCAGCCGGCTGGAATAATATATTGAACGACTTTAAAGTCAGTGACCGTACGTACTATATTGTCATTTGATACTGTGGTTATTTTTACTTTGTCACCATTTTTTAATTGCTGTTTCACCATATCGTCTGCATTAACGAAAATCACCCGGCGTTCACCATATATGCCGCGATAACGATCGTCCATACCATAAATGGAGGTATTGTATTGGTCGTGTGAACGCAGTGTTTGTAAGGTTAAAATAGGTTTGTCAGTAAAGGCTTCGGCAACTTCATGAGCTAATTTTTCAGGTAGTTGGGTATCGGAAAAAGTGGCTTTTTCTGCACTTGTTTTCCATTGGCGCTGCGCGGCTTCATTCTCTAAATGAAAGCCTCTACCTACTTTAATACGCTGATTATAATCATGAAAGCCTGGTAAAACTTTACTAATGTCTGCTCTAATTAAGCCGTAGTCGTTCATTAAACTTGTCCAGTCAACGACGCTATCGCCCACTGCAGCCATTGCCATTGAAGCTACGATGGCGGTTTCTGAACGTAAATTTTCGGAGGCAGGTTCATTTTGCCCCGTTGAGCTATGTACCATGCTCATGGAGTCTTCTACGGTAATACATTGTTCGCCACTTTTTTGGCGGTCAATTTCAGTGCGGCCCAAACAGGGAAGAATTAACGCCTGTTTACCGGTAATAACATGGCTGCGATTGAGCTTAGTGCTAATTTGAACCGTTAAATCACATTGTCTTAATGCCTGATAAGTTCTTGTGGTATCTGGTGTTGCGGCGGCAAAGTTACCGCCTAAAGCAATAAACACTTTTGCTTTACCCGCCAGCATAGTATGTAACGAATCAACCGTATTTAGCCCATGTTCGCGTGGGGTTTTAAAAGCATAATGCTTATCTAAAGCGTCAAGAAATTCCATTGGTGGCTGCTCGTTAATGCCAACCGTGCGATTGCCTTGTACATTAGAATGACCGCGCACAGGGCAAGCGCCAGCGCCGGGCTTACCCATATTGCCTCTAAGCAAGAGCACATTAATAAGCTCTTGAATGGTTTTTACCGAGTGTTTATGTTGGGTGATACCCATGGCCCAAGTAAAAATAACCTTTTTCTTACTGGCATAAATATCAGTAATTTGCTCAATGTCTTGTCGACTCAGTCCAGATTGGCTGACTATTTTTTCCCATGACGTTGCCTCAACACTGCGTTGATATGTGGCAAAATTATGACAATGTTCAGCAATAAAAGCGCTATCTAGTACGGTTTCGTCTTGTTTAAAGCGTTCGAGTAATGATTTAGCAACACCACGTAAAATGGCCATATCGCCACTTAATCGCGGCGTGAAGTAATATTGACTAATATTAGTGCCGGTGAAAAGGATCATTTCTTTTGGGCTTTGTGGATCTAAAAATTGCTGTAAGCCACGTTCTTGCAAGTTATTAATGCTAACAACAGTAGCACCTCGTTTACTTGCTTTTCTTAAAGTGCTTAGCATGCGTGGGTGGTTAGTACCGGGGTTTTGGCCAAAAACGAAGATAGCATCAGCTTGATCAAAATCTGCCATTGTTACTGTGCCTTTGCTAGTGCCTATGCTGCTAGTCATGGCGATGCCAGAAGCTTCATGACACATATTGGAACAGTCAGGAAAGTTATTAGTCCCTAATACTCGACCAAATAACTGATACATATAAGCCGCTTCATTGCTGGCTCGGCCCGATGTATATAACAGTGCCTCATCTGGTGAGGGCAACTGCTGTAATTGGTCAGCGATAACTTTAAAGGCATCATCCCAACTTATAGCTTGGTAGTGATCACTTTTACCATCAAAAAACATCGGTTGAGTTAAGCGACCACTTTTTTCTAGGGAATGATCATCCCATTGTTGTAGCTCGGTGATTGAATGTTGTTTAAAAAACTCAGGACTCACTCTTTTACTGGTCGCCTCCCATGCAATAGCTTTTACACCATTTTCACAAAAATCTACTTTACTTGCAGTGTCAGAATCTCCCCACGCACAGCCTGGACAGTCAAAGCCACCGGGTTGATTAGCACGTAATAAGGCCTTTACGTTTTTGGCGGCGTTTTCACTTTGGATCAAATGTTTAGCCGAGCTTTTAAGTGCTCCCCAGCCACCAGCCGGTGGTGAGTATGCAGGCGATGTTTTTGTAGGTTTTGACATGTAAATTACCTCTTAAGGGAAGGTTTCAACTGACCATGATAAAAATAAAACGGGGTTAGCCTCGTTTTCTATGTTGAATGGACCACTAACTGTTGGCTTGTGTGAGTGTTACTCATGCATCTAATGATGTACGAGTGGCTTTAGCAATAAGTTCATACTGTTAAGGCCTAGCTAATAAGGCCCAGTTAATAAGGCCAGCGATAAATAGAAATGGCCAGTTTTTTAGTAAAACAATATTATACCTGTTATTTTATTAGCTGTAATATCTTAGCTGCTGCTGTCTCGAGCGCTTATAATGTTACCTTATACTTTTTGAACAACATGGCTTCTTTATCGCCTTTTATTGACAAGCGCCCCTCATTCCAAATTTTTATCAGTTCCTGTCTTCTTTTAGTCGGCATTTTTTTTGAGAAAATGGGTATTTCAAGTAATTTTTTCTCTAAGCCGGGGCGCACAATTTTAAGCTTATCATGTAAGTTTAGCTTATTTAACATATGCTGAAGAACAAGTTCGTTATCGGCATATAAGTCGACTCTGTTTTCGCTCATCATGAGAAATATTCGTTTAACTACATCATTATTACCCGCAACCACTTCAATTAAGTTCGAGTTCTTTGGCTCATCGATATAATTTTGATATGAGACACTCATTGAGCTGTAATCCCAACCTGGCCCTGTTGCGATGCGTTTGCCTTTAATTGACTCAATACCATTATAGCGCCACGGATCATCTCGCCTGACGACAAAGGCGGTTAGGTATGAAAATGTTGCTTGGTTGGCATAGACGAAATTTTTTTCTGCTTGCTTTGAAAATAAATATTCTGGCAACATATCACAAAGACCCTCTGCCACCATATCTAAACCCCTTGCTAGTGGCACTTCATAATATTCTATTTTATAATTTTTTGAGCTGTATATTTGCGCTAACATATCGATAACAACACCACGCTCATTAGACGCTTCTGATGGGAATATCGTCATTGGAGCCCATTGGTCGTAGCAAACCTTTAATGTTTTAGCATGACTTAAATTGCTTATACTAGTTCCGGTAAAAAAGAGCATTATAAATAATAGGCAAGACACCTTTTTACCCTTTAACGCTTTATATTTCGATACGCTATTTTTTAAAATATTAGTATTTGATATATCACCATTTGAGAGATTATTGTTTGCGAGATTACCTTTCGACATAATTACGTCCTTTCCCTTTGGCGCCATAAAGCTTCACATCAGCGCGTTTAAATAGATCAACAATTAAATGCTCTGTTGGCTCAGACGAGACAACACCAAGACTGACCGTGTAGATGATGCGCTTACCATCAATTTTTAAGCTTGAATTGGCAATGGTCTCTCTTATTTTATCAGCAAGTTTAAAGGCGTCATCAATATCAATATCAGCGAGGTATATTGCAAATTCTTCTCCGCCAACTCTGCCAATCAAGTCAGACTTTCTCAAAAAAGTTTGAATGGTCTGGGTAAAGTGGATAAGCACTTTGTCACCAATAACATGTCCATAGGTATCGTTGATTCTTTTAAAGTGATCTAGATCCATTAAAATAAAAGATGTGGGTGATTTTTTGCGCTGGCAAAGCACCAGTAAATGCTGTGCAGTATCAAAGAAACTGCCTCGATTTAATGTGTCGGTTAAAGAATCTCTTGTCGCCAGCACTTCGAGCTTTTCATTCAAGGCTTGTAATGCTTGGGTACGCTTAGCAACAGCCCGCTCTAAACTATTTCGCTTAGCTTGTTCGTCTTCTAGCAATATTTCCCGATCCCGTGCCATAGCAGAGAGCATGTTATTCATATGTACTTGAAGCTGAATGAGCTCGTTGTTTTCAATGTGAGAAAGATTAATCCGTTTAGTGATGGTTTCGCTCAATTGCACCTCATTCACTTGCGACATTAACTCTTTCAAAGGGCTGGCCAAATAACGATCAAAGGCCCAAATAAATAACCAAAATAAAATAGATAACTTGATGATTTCTGTAATTATAATCAAGGAAAATCCGAACAGAACTCGATCTAAAACAACTTCTGACGACGAATAAAGGGTAAGTGATCCAAGGAATATTTTTTGCTCATTCAGTTGCCAATTTAAGTCTGATTTGATGTCGAAAATTGATAAGGGTGTTAGGTCCCTGGTGTAGGACCTTTGAGAAATCATCGGCTGGTCATACTTGTCTAAAATGTCGACACCTTCAATAATCGGTATTTTGAGCAGTCCGGCAACGAGTGCCTCTAGCTGATTTTGGTTGTATTGCCATAAGCTAGTAGAGATTGGGCGGAGCACTGATTCTTCCAGCTGTTTTAATTCACTGACTATAGAATCCTGTGTTTTAACATATTCAGTTAAAAATTCCATGCTGGTGATCAGACAGGTTACGGCCAAATAGATGGAAAAAATAACCCGCATCATTTTTTGGGATAGATTGTTTGGACGAAGAAAATTTGCAAACATTAAAGTGACTTTTCCTTGCTTACTTCAAATTAAGGCTTATTCTAAATTACTTCTGGGTTTAATGGAATAGACTCAGCTTTTCAGCCAGTTAACAGACAGAAGAAGCCGCTATAATACCAAGTTTTATTAATTAGCTACTCTACTTTGTACTCAACACTAACGCTGTGCTCGTACATTATGATGTTCATTTTTATGATGAGGGAGAATATAAAAGCTTAATTATCATTAGATGATTGGCCTGCTAGCAACTGATAGCTGTCGTTTAGATCATTTTCAAGCACGAATCATTTTAATCCTGCATTTAAGCCTAAATTTAAACCTGCATTTAATTATCCACTGAGTTGCTGCAAAAATACTATATATTGCTGTTATTTACATTGGCTGATTTTTAAAAAAAGTGAGATATTTTGCTGCACGATTTCTTAATAGAACTGTTACAATTACGCTTGGCTTAGCAGGAAAATAAAGACTAGCTGACGTTGTTGCTTATACTGAGGTTCTGCAATAAATATGCTAGTTTTTGATAAGCTCAACTCAATGAATAAGCTGGCATATGGTCAGTTTTTTTCACATAAAATCGGCAATAATTACTTTTATTTTTAAACGTAATATCAAGGAATATATTTGTGCGCCAAACGTTTATATCACTTTTTTCTCTATTTTTAAGTTGTTTTATCTTATTGTTAGGCATTGGCCTAATTAATGTTTTATTGCCGGTAAGAATGAATTTAGACGGATTGAGCACTGAATCAATCGGTATTGTTTTATCGTTATATTATGTTGGTTTGTTAATAGGCGCGCTTTACAGCACAAGTTTAATCAAAAGAGCAGGGCATATTCGAATGTTTGCTGGCTGCGTGTCATTAGGCGCGGTGAGTATATTAATTTGTAGTCTCTACTCAGAAGCTATGCTTTGGGGCGCCATGCGGATAGTAATGGGGTTTTGTATCGCTTGCGCGTTCACGGCAATGGAGAGCTGGCTTAGTGATAGTTCAAGTAAAGAAACCCGGGGTCAAATATTAGCCATCTACAATGCTGTTGTACTGGCGGGGCTTTTTGGCGGGCAATTTTTTATCAATGTGGCCAACCCTCAAGACAATATGCTTTTTGTTATTGCCGGCATATTAATGTGTATAGCGATTATTCCTGTTGTACTGAGTCGCCATTTCGGGCCAGTGGTTGAAGAATTTAGTTCAATGTCTCTGCGCTTGTTATATAAACGCTCGCCACTCGGCGTGGTCAGTTGTTTTATCTCCGGCATACTTTATTCCGCTGTTTTTAGTTTATTACCTGTGTTTGCAAAAGCCTTTGATATTACCGGTTTTCAGCTCTCGCTTTATATGGGGGCGGCTATATTTGGCGCCTTTATTTTACAGTTCCCCGTTGGTTTTTTATCCGATCGTTTCGATCGGCGTACCGTCTTGTTGGTGCTGTTACTCATCTCTGCCAGTGCGGGGATTGCGGTTACTATATTAGCGCCGTTAGGGATCACATGGGCGGTATTTTTAGCGACGGCGATTACCTGTGGCATTATTGCTTGTACTTATCCATTAAGTATTACCGAAGCACTGGATAAGTTACGCCAAAGTGAGATAGTTGCCGCCATGTCGTCAATGATTTTAGCTTTTGCCTTAGGTGGGGTTTTAGGGCCTTATTCTGCGTCACTTGTGATGGATAAATTTGGTGGCGATGCATTATTTTATTTTTTAGCTTTTATTCAGTTATTGTTAGCATGTTTTGTGGTCTTTCGAATGACGGTGCGCCAGGCATTACCGATAGAAGAACAAGAGCAGTTTGTCATGCAAGGGTCGGTAATATCTTCTGCTGTTGAACTTGATCCTCGTACCGAGTATCACGAATCGCAATACCGACCTTGTGCTGAAGTAGAAACCACACTGATGGTGGCAGAAACCGATCCAGCGCTTGCGGTGGCATTGTCTTTAGCCGTGGCAAAAGTCAATGCACAGCGCGGTATAGAAGTGGCCGAAGCATTGGCAATACTACCTAATATAAATGTGTTAAATCTGTTTCAAGCGATGAGTGATATTTTACCTGAGCATATAGCCGAGTTAACTTTAGCTTTAGTGACGGTTAAGCCTGAGCTTGGTAGTGAAATTGCGAAACTAACCCCCTCTACTGAGTCGTGAAATCATGTCAAGATAGTCAATGGCTAGCTAAAAGAGTACAGATGAAAATAATATACACTGGCTATATCATTAATATAAACAAGCTAAAGTCTGTAGCAAAGCTGTAATTTTTATTATGGTTATAACCATAATTGTTATAACCATAATTTGTAGTGCCGACACGGGCTAGTTTATATATCAAGGTGTAAATATAGCGCGAAATTTTACTCAGTTCTAATAGCTTTAAGGTTGAAAAATCGAGCTTAATTTATGAGTGAACATTGTCAAGGTTTGCCGCATAACCATCACTCAGTTGAAAGTATGTTGACTGAATTAGATTTAATGCCAGATAGTGGAGTTCAGCTTTTTAAAGCGCTAGATTAGTGTATGCTTTAACTTAGTCTTTAATTATTAAGATAAAAATTGCTAAAAAATAAATTTTAGATGCATAATCAATCATAATGTTTTAGTCTTAACTGGTTTGACCACTATTTGCATTTGGTTTTAGCGATTTATAATCGACTATCAATCTAAGTGGTTACCCCTTGATTACCCGAGTATAAAAAAATCACTAACGCTAGAGGTATATATGTACAACCTACCATTAACAATAAAACAAAAAATAATAATGGGGTTTAGCACAATAGGAATTTTATTAGTTGCAGGAAGCCTTTTTTTTTATAATTCATTAACACAAATCAGCAAGGCCAACAGTAATGTTGAGTTATTAGCTGTTCCGGTACAAAAGCAAAGTAGTGCCTTACAAATCAAATTACTTAATATGATAAAAGTAGGTGCTTCAGGTTTCACCCAACAAGATAGCGCTAACTTGCTTAAAAGTGAGCAAGCATACGCGAATTTAAATCAAGAGTTTCAATCTGCTGTTAAGGTTTTACGCAGTAAAGTCACAGACCAACCTAAAATGCTGCAAGCTTTGAAACAGGCCGAGGTTCATTATCAAGACTATGTAAACCAAAGCGAAACATTTTATTTAGCGAAAAAAAATGTTGCCTCAGCTAATGAAGATTTTGTGATTAACTTGCAATTATTTCTTGAAAGTCGTCATCAAGCCAGTAATAAAATGCTTGATCTTGAATTACTTGAACTTCCCGACAATGCTCAACTACTAGTAGAAATTATTGGCACTGGTGCGCGCATAGACGATATGTTGTTTACGCTAAAAGGCACTATGTCAGGTTTACAGCAAATTTCTGAGCTCGATATTTTGGCTCAACATAAAGAGGACGTAAGTTTTTTAACGGCCAACGTCTCTAATAACTACAACTTTATGCTACAACTATTTGACGGTATTGATGATCAGTCTTTACTTGAAGAGTTTGCCATTGAATTTGCTATTATAAATAACCTATTGGTTGAACCAGGTACATTATATCAAGATAAAAAACAGGCGCTTGAAGATAACATTAATGCAAATAACAGCTATAACCTGTCAGTAGAAAGCTTTAACGCGACCTACCAGCAATTAACCTTATTGTTATCGCTTGCTGAAGCACGCTTTGATGAATTGCAGCTAACCACAAAAGCAAAAGTTGCCACAGGGGAAAACCTAGCAATATATATGGCGCTTATCTTTGTTGTTTTAGCGACTTTTATTGCCGTGGTGACTACTCGTGCGATGTTAGGCCCTTTAACTACGGCCAATAAATCATTAGCCTTGATTGCAAAGGGAGATTTAACGCAAAGATTAACCATTAAGAACCAAGATGAGTTTGGTGATTTATTCAACAATATCAATAAGCTTAGTGACGATTTAACCTCATTGTTGAAAAATATTAGTCAGAATGCTTATTCATTAGACAAATCAGCAAAAGTGACCAGTGAGCAAAGTCACCGCATCGCCCAATCTACATCAGCACAAATTACCCGAGTGAATGAGGCCAAACAAATTGCTGAAAAAATGTTTATCAGTTCATCAAATGTTACTGACCAAGCAAATTTGACCGCCAACAACGTTTCAGAAGCTTCAAAACACAGTGTTGAAGTACACAATATTGCTGACGATAACAGCAAGCGTATTGATTTGTTGTCAACCAGTTTAAGTGACTCAGTTGCCGTCATGGCACGTTTAAGTAAGCATAGTGATAGCATTGGCGGCATTTTAGATACCATAGGTAGTATTGCTGACCAAACCAATTTACTGGCATTAAATGCAGCAATTGAAGCAGCAAGGGCAGGTGAGCACGGTCGAGGTTTTGCGGTTGTAGCAGATGAGGTCAGATCATTAGCGTCTCGTACACAGGCATCAACAGCTGAGATTCAGCAAATGATTAATGCCCTGCAAAAAGAAACAAAAACAGCGGAAATCGCTATTTTTCAAGGGCAAAGTCAGGCCACTGAATGTGCTTCGAAAAGCCAAGAGTTAAGCCATGGCATCAAACAAATTGACACCGCACTGCATACCATTGATGAAATGAGTAAAAGCATTAGCATTGCGTCGAATGAACAACTTGGTTTTAGTCAAGATATTGAAGTAACTATGACTGCAGCGGCCGAAGCAGCAACACATAATGCGGCAGAGTCACAAGATTTATCGAATCGAAGCGATGACGTAAATAAATTGGCAGGTTCGTTAACTGATTCAGTAGCACGATTTAAGCTTTAAGGCTTAGATCTTAAGGCTTGGATTTTAAGTTAGGCAAGATAAAAAAGCCCTAAATAGCGTAAGTTATTTAGGGCTTTTTTTAAGCGATAAAAATATCATGACTATCTAGGTGCATCAGAATAAGGGTCAAATGGTTTGTTCTCATTTGAACTTTTATTTGAACTACTACTTGAACGACTTTCGCCACGGTTATGACTTGATTTATCACTAACACTAGGGCGACTGCTTTCGCGCTTATGCTCAGGTTTATAAGCTTTTTTATCTTCGGGTTTACTACGATGAGTCTCTTTAAAACTATCTTTGCTTAGCGGTATAATCGCTTCACCCCGAACCAATACTTTTGGTTTTTTAGCTTTGATATGTAACGGAATAACCCGTTGGCGCGGTGGCGTTTCGAATTCATCTTCACCGGCTTCTGGTAAGTTTTTATAATCATAGAGATAAAAACGTTCAAGCTTCTCTCTTGCCCACTCAGTTTTACGCAAAAACTTTAAGCTTGAAGCTATACTTGGATTACTTTTGAAGCAATTAATTCGCGTGTACTCAGCCAAAATATCAAAGCCATAGTGGCTGACTAATTCGTTTAGTAGCGTGTCTAATTTTAATCCATGTAAAGGATTGTGTAATTGTTCGTTTTCTTGACTCATATTTTGACTTATTTTTATCCTACTTAACGCCATTATATACCCAAATCAACTCAAGATGCTTGTTTCAGTCGGAATTAAAAATGATTTAGGCACAGCTTTTAGTTCCCTGCAAAAGTTAAGTACTTACATCTTAAACTTGATGGTGGCTTTGCAGCCAAATGTTATTGCTATCAGTTATTATTTTAGCTGTTATGGCATTGTAACGATAAAGCGGTACATGCAGTTCTGCTTTATGTTGTATAATTATTTTAACACCTTATTAACTTCTTCATCAAATGGATATCTGACATGAAAAAACTAATCGTACTTTTAACTATTTCAACGTTAAGTAGCTCGGCTATCGCGCAAGAAACAAGCTGGTTTGAAAGCTTAAAAAATCTTGTTGGATTAGGTGATACACCTGAGCAAAGTGTAGCGTCAAAGACTCCTGCTAAGCAAGGCACTGATGGATTGGTTGCTATGTTAACTAGCTCATTAAATGTTGATGCAGACCAAGCCGCTGGTGGTATGGGCGCTATTTTTAATTATGTTAAAGATAATGTCTCAACTGAGAAATTTAGCCAATTGGCTAACTCAATACCGGGTGTTGAAGGGCTGGTTAGTCAAATGCCTGATATTAGCAAACTTAACTCAGGTGCTAGCGATGGCTTAGGTGGATTACTTGAGCAAGCATCACAATACAGTGATTCATTAAAATCGATTAATAATGTTAAAAAACAATTTGAAGCTTTAGGGTTAAAGCCTGAAATGATCAGTAATTTTATTGCTACTGCACAAAGCTACTTGGACACAGAACAAGGGCAACAAGCAAAAAAAATACTCACTGACGGTTTAGGTAAACTGTTAGGCTAATTGGCATTTATTGATGTAGCCAAAGGCTTATTTTTCCATGATGTGGAAGCGGTTTATTCAGCCCATAACTATAAATATCTGCCTGAGCTGAAAATAATAATTATTCGCGTCTTGCGACTTGATCTTATGTCCTAGCGCTACTGTGAAATTGCATATTGCAGTTGCGCAGCTATTTTGGGGCCACTGCAATATGTAATATTCAATTTCATAGTGGCACTAGCCTTCATCTTGAAAAATTTCTTCAATGCTCAGTTTAAATAACCTGGCGGCTTTAAAAGCCAGTGGTAAACTGGGATCAAACTTACCTTTTTCTATGGCATTAACTGTTTGGCGAGACACCTCTAATGCCTCTGCAAGTTGTGCTTGTGTCCAGTCTCTTTCGGCGCGCAGTACTTTCAGTTTATTTTTCATTGGTATTTTCTATTGCCAATAAAAATGGCAATTATGTGGGTCAGTCCCATAAAAATCACCAAATGAGCAATGTCAGCGTGGAAAGTTATCAGGTCTAATACATCCAAATTTGAATAGGTTAAGCCAACCACTAAACTAAGCCCTAAGGTAATGCCCATCGCATTGAGTTGAATACGTTGCTGCATTTCATCTAAAGCTTTTATATGCGCGATATTAGCCAATACCATTTTTAAACCTAAGGCTAAATTTAGCAAAACGGCTATCACCGTTAAGCTGATGTTTAAGTCCCATATAAATCGCGGACCAAAATTAGTCAGTGCCATGCTTAATACCCAAGCCGTGCTCCAAAAGCCAAGTTTTGCCGTACTGCTTTTATTTTTCTGCTGCCAAGATTTTGCTTTACTGATTATTTCATTATTTTTGTCTGCCATCATGCTGACTCCTATGTCGTCACTGCTTTACTAAAAGTTAAGTTTGCTTTACATTTTAAAGGTGGGTGACGATGAACTTTATGTCAAGTTTAGTTTACTTTTAGTCTTGTAAGTTTGATTTTTATGAGTCAGAGGTTTATGTTTTTGATTGACGGCGTTGGCAAAAATTGGCTTAGTGGCAATATTTAGCAATAATATTTGGCAACAATATTTAGCAACAAATACAGACCTAGCAAAATCTAGGTGAACTATTCCCGCAGGTTAACCTGCTGTGTTTGCCTTATTCATCGTGATGTTATTAAAATAACAATAAAAAGTAGTCGATATTTAACCCTAGGGCAAAATTCTTATAATTTGCTGAAGCTTTAAATTATATTGGTATAAATGACGTATGACTGAAAGTAGCGCAACAAAAAGCACAAAAAACCCGACAAGTGATTTAATCTTAAGTATCGACAATGGCACGCAAAGTGTTCGTGCCTTGTTATTTGATCTACAGGGCAATCTAGTGGCTAAAAGCCGTATTGAACTGCAAGCCTATTTTTCTAAAAATCCGGGGTGGGCTGAGCAAGAGGCTGATTATTTTTGGCAAATGTTAGGGCAGTGTTGTCAGCAACTTTGGCAGCAAAGCGAGGTGATT
Source organism: Colwellia sp. MB3u-4 (assembly GCF_014077065.1). Taxonomy (NCBI): domain Bacteria; kingdom Pseudomonadati; phylum Pseudomonadota; class Gammaproteobacteria; order Alteromonadales; family Colwelliaceae; genus Colwellia; species Colwellia sp. MB3u-4. Next base: position 534,263 of record NZ_JACGVE010000079.1, read on the forward strand.
GAAAACGGCTATCGCAAGAGAGTGATCGCCGTTACTGTCACCACACAGCGTGGCACCGTGATTAACTTGGACAAAAATGGCCAAGCGTTACGACCGGCTATGCTCTGGCTTGATCAACGCTTATGCCAAAAAAATAAGCTTATGCCTTGGTATTGGCGCGTCGGATTTATCCTGATAGGTCAAAGTAAAGTGGTTGATTATTTTCGTCGTAAATCACAAGCCAATTGGCTTGAGCAACATCAGCCTGAAGTGTGGCAAAATACCGATAAATTTTTATTATTGTCAGGTTTTTTAAGCTACAAATTAACCGGTCAATATAAAGACTCGGTTGGCAGTATTGTGGGTTATTTGCCCTTTAATTATAAAAAACAAAACTGGGCACACCCGTGGGACTGGAAATGGCATGCTTTACCCGTGAAACGCTCAATGTTACCGAGTTTAGTCAAACCAGGTGAAGTGCTGGGTGAGATCACCCCTGACGCCGCCGCTCATACCGGTTTAAAAGTAGGCACCCTATTAATTGCCTCAGCGTCTGATAAAGCCTGTGAAGTATTAGGTTCAGGTTGTATTAACCCAGACACCGCCAGTTTGAGCTATGGCACGACAGCAACCATTAATACCAACAACACTAAATATGTTGAACCTCAAGCTTTTATCCCGCCTTATCCTTCAGCCCTTCCCGATAACTTTAATAGCGAAGTGATGATCTATCGTGGTTTTTGGATGGTAAATTGGTTTAAGCAAGAATTTGGTCAAAATGAAATAGATAAAGCGCAAACTTTAGGGGTCAGCGCGGAAAGTTTATTTGATCAATTAGTCGCGCAAGTACCGCCAGGGTCGATGGGATTAATGTTGCAACCTTATTGGTCACCAGGGCTAAAAAACCTTGAAGCTAAAGGCGCTATTATTGGCTTTGGTGACGTGCATACTCGCGCCCATATTTATCGCTCAATTTTAGAAGGCTTAGCCTACGCACTCAGAGAAGGGCAAGAAAACTTAGAAAAACGTCAAAAATGTAAAATAACCAAGTTAGTGGTTTCAGGCGGAGGCTCGCAGTCAGATGCCGCATTACAACTTACCGCTGATATTTTTAATTTACCTGCGCACCGGCCACATACTTTTGAAACTTCAGGTTTAGGCGCCGCCATTAATGTTGCCGTTGGTCTGGGGTATTTTGAAAACTACCAACAAGCGACTAGTGCGATGACGCGGCTCGAGCAAAGCTTTCTCCCCAACCAAGCCAATGTGGTGTTGTATAATAAATTATATCAGCAGGTTTATCTAAAAATGTATCGGCAATTAAAACCTATATATCAAAATATTAAAAAAATAACCGGTTATCCTGAGTAAGAAAAAATAAAACCTATAAGGGCTTGATTTATAGGGTTTATTTGGCAGAAGCTTATGGCGTATTGCTATGCAGCGCAATACGATTACCTTCTGAGTCATGAATAATAGCGCGAAAACCATGTCCGCCAATGGATATTTTTTCTTCAACCAGCCGGCCACCATGCATTTCTGATTGCTTAATCGCGTCGTCAAGTCGGCCATTAACATTAAAATAAATTAGTGGCCCAGAGGTAAATATTTGTTCAGGCGCTGATGGCACTAAGCAGCCTGAAACATTGGTTTGAGCATGCGGTAATATACCAATGGTGAAATGTTCAAAGGCTTCTTTTTTTACTTCACCGTTAAGTAGCGCACTATAAAATTCAATAGCGCGGGATAAATCTATAACCGGAATATCAACCCAAACAATCTGATTCTCCATGACATTTTCCTTTGTTATTTATGGTATTCATATCGAACAAGGACGACCTTGACGTTGGTATAAGTATAGTTGAGTAATTTAATTAGCCACATCGAGAAAGTGTTCATTTAATTATCGTACTTTTTACAGGGGGGAAAGGAATAAGTAGAGCAGCAGAACAGCTGATATTTTACTTCTCCTGAGGTCCTCATTCTTTTTTCCCGGTGAGTTGTTTTATTATTTTTACAAGGAGGAAGGCATGAGAAAGGAATGAGTAGAGCAGCATTTAAGAGCAGCAGAGCAGCTGATATTCTACTTCTCCTGAAGTCCTCATTCCTTTCTCCCTGTGAATTATTTTATTATGGTACTTTTTAAAGGTTTTTTTACTGGCTAGTAGCAAGCTTGGTAGAGAGTCGGTAGAATAATTGCTTTGGTTTTTATGACTTTGGCGTGCACTACATTATGCGAATTATTCACACATCTGACTGGCACTTAGGCCAACATTTTTATGGCAAAAGTCGTGCACCTGAACATCAGCAATTCTTAAATTGGTTAATTGAACAATCAAAAAGCCAGCAGATTGACGCCATTATTGTCGCTGGTGATATTTTTGATACCGGTACACCACCAAGTTATGCCCGTGAAATGTATTTTGATTTTATTGCTAAGTTGCATCAAACACAGTGTCAATTAGTCGTACTTGCTGGCAATCATGACTCAGTTGCCATGCTCACCGAGTCGCAAAAAATATTGCAGCAACTGTCAACACGAGTTATTTCTGCCGTCAGCAATAATATGGCCGAGCAAGTATTTGTGCTTAACAGCCTTAAAACTGAGCAGCAAGCGGTGATTTGCGCTATTCCATTTATTCGGCCGCGCGATATTGTTAAAAGCTACGCTGGGCAATCGGCCAATGAAAAACAACGTTCACTGCAGCAAGCTATTACTGAACATTATCAAGTCTTATTTGAACAAGCGCAGGGCTTGTCGCAGCTTAATCAAGCTGATGGTAATCGCTTACCTATTATTGCCACCGGGCATTTAACCACTATTGGCGCATCAACCAGTGAGTCTGTGCGTGATATTTATATTGGCACCTTAGAAGCCTTTCCCGCCAGTGAATTTCCGGCGGCTGACTACATAGCTTTAGGCCATATCCATCGACCACAAAAAGTAACCAAGAGTGAGCATATTCGTTATAGCGGCTCACCCATCGCATTAAGTTTTGATGAAGCTAATACCCAAAAAAGTATTGTTATTGCAGAATTTAACAATGGCGAACTTAGCAGTACGGAGCTATGTAACCTGCCATGCTTTCAACCTTTAGCTATGGTAAAAACCCATTTAGAAACACTGGCTGAAGACATTGCTAGTGTTGTTGAGTCGAAAAGCATTACATTGAAAAATGAAGACTCAAACATTGCAGAATCATTAAGTACAGAATCATCAAGTGTAGAAGCAAAAATCACCCATGATGAAAGACCAGCCCAAGAAAAAATCTGGCTCGATATCGAAATTGAAAGTGCAGAATACTTACAAGATTTAAGCGTGCGCATTGAGCAAATAGTCAAATCATTGCCCGTTGAAGTGTTATTAGTCAGACGCAGTAAAAAGTCGCGCCAACAAATGCCCAGCCATGAGAAGAAAGTCACCTTAAGTGAATTAAGTGTTCAAGAAGTATTTGACGCGCGCATGGCGCTAGAACCATGGGACAGTGACGAGCAGCAACAACGTAAAACGCGCTTAAATAGTTTATACCTTACTATTGCAGAACAAACGCAACTGGTTAACTCAAGCAAGCAATCGCTTTCAGAGCACAGTGAAGCACATAGTAGCTCGACCAGCAAAACTGAGCAAAAATAATGAAAATATTATCGCTACGCTTTGAAAATATCAATTCTTTAAAAGGTCATTGGAAAATTGACTTTACTCAGTCACCCTTTGATACCAGTGCGCTTTTTGCCATTATTGGCCCCACTGGAGCAGGCAAAACCACCATACTCGATGCCATGTGTTTGGCGTTATATCATCAAACACCACGACTTACTATTTCAGATAAGCAAAACCAGTTAATGACCCGACATACCGCGAGTTGTTTAGCTGAGGTTGAATTTGAAGTTAAAGGGCAAGCCTATAGAGCCTTTTGGAGTCAACGCCGAGCCAAAAACAGTGTCGAAGGTAATCTACAAAAACCGACGGCCGAGTTAGCAAAGTTAATCACTACAGGTGAACTTAATGGCGAAGGTGACAGTGAAATAGCCGCGGGTGAAGCCGAAGTTATTGCCACTAAAGTCTCTGATATTCGAACAGAAATAGCGCGAATAACCGGCTTGGATTTTTCTCGCTTTAGAAAGTCTATGATGCTGTCGCAGGGGGAGTTTGCTGCCTTTTTAAATGCCCCCGCCAATGAACGCGCTGATTTATTAGAAGAGCTAACGGGCAGTGAAATTTATGGTGATATTTCAAAAGCGGTATTTGAACAACATAAAGAGGCCAGTAACGAGTTAAAGTTATTGCAGGCTAAAAGTACTGGTATGCAATTATTAAGCGCCGAGCAACAACAGCAAATTAACGCTGAGCTGAACAAGGTAACTTTGCAGCAGCAACCTTTTGAAGCACAAATAGCTCATTGGCAGCAAATTCGCAGTTGGTTAATGAACGTACAACAAGCCAATAAACAAAAATTACTTGCTGAGCAACAACAAGCATCAGCAGAGCAAAAACAGCATCACCATGCTACAGAGTTACAAGCGTTAGCTTTGTCAGGACCGGCTGAAAATTTACGCGCTGATTACCAACAACACAATTATGTTAATCAACAGCTTGTTGAGCTTAATGAACAAGCTAGCTTGCTTGAGGTGGATGTTAAAGACAGTAAAAGCCATGTTGAAGATGCTGAGCAATCACTAACAGATTTTTTGTTATGCCATGAAAAACTGCTTGCTGAGCAAGATAAAACTGAGCAATTAATTGTTGAACAAGTGCTACCGCTGGATAGCAAAATTAGTCAACTGAGCGAGCAAAAAATCCAACAAATTGCACGAGCAAGTGCCGCCAACGAAGCGCTAACGCAAGCAACAGAGCAAAGCACACAGTTAAGCAAACAACAGCAATTGCAGCGAGATAAACTTAGCCAAGCGCAAGGCATTATTGAGCAACAAGGGCATTTGGCGACATTGCCTGAGCACTTGCCGTTATGGCGCAATATATTGGCTCAAATGGTTAATGAGAAACAGTTTAGTTTTGAGCTGATCACTCAAGATAAAAACTGGCAAACACAAGCTAACTTATTGACGAATGAACTGACTAAAGAGCAAGAGCAATTAGTTGAACTTGAAGCTGAATGTAAACAACAGCAAGCAAGCCTTAGTACGAAAGAGCAGGATATAACCCAGCTATTACAGCAAGTTCAGTGTCAAAATGAGCAAGCACTTAGTCAGCATTTGCATAGCATGCAAGCCACTATTAATGAGCAAGCACAAGCGCTACTTAATGCCCAACGCTACCAGACCCTAAGCACTGAATTGCAGGATATTGATAAAACACTTAACACAGATAATCAAAAATTAGCCCGCTTAGCTGAGCAGTTAACGCCTTTGCGTGAACATTATAAACAGCAAAAAACGGCCTTGATTGACGTGCAGTTAATTGTCGAGCAACAAAAAACCATTATGTCGCTTAGTGCCCATAGAGCAAACTTGCATGCCGATGAAGCATGCCCGTTATGTGGCTCAGAGCAACACCCGGCCATTGCTGATTATCAAGCGCTAAGTGATGATATTTCAGAGGAGAGTGAGCATCAGCAGCGCTTAAGACAACTCACAAATGAGTTAGAACAACTTGAACTGCAGGGTAAAAACTTATCTTCAGAGCAAGAGCGCTTAAAAGAAAGGTTTAACTTAGTCACTGAAAATAAAGCAATAAAACAACAAGAACAGCAGCATTTAACCCAGCAGTGGTTAGCGCAGCGTGAGTTATTAAACATGGCTGTTGAACTATCAGCATTTGAGCAAATAACAGCCGACATGCAAACACGGCGACAAAACTTTGAGCAGTTAAATAATGCTAATAACCAACTGCAGCAATTAAAACAAGGGCAGCAACAGCAAGCTGAATTAGTTTCAAGGCTAGAAAAACAGTTAGTCAACTTAGTGAACTTGAGCCAAAATAAAACGGTGCAGTTAAGTCAACTGCAACAACAAATCGTGCAAAATAAGCAAAACCTTATCGATAAACTTACACAAATAACGCAAGAGTGGCAAAAGTTAACGGTGTTTATGCAAAGGTGTCAGTTAGTGATGCCAGCATGCTTCGCTGTTTTTAATCAAGCAGATACTGATAGTGATACAGATACAAATATTGTCGATGTTAACGCACCCAACAATATTATTACGCCTAACAATTTTGTTGATCTGGTGTCATTACAACAAGCTTGGATAAATGAACTTGAGCAACAAAGTCATGCTTATCAAGCCGCCTTGTCTGCCGTGGCGACAGATCATGAACAACTGCAACAAGTACAACAACAACTGGCGGTAATGCACAGTAAAATTGAACAACTGAGTGTGTCTGAGCAAAGCATAACAGCGGAGTTAAGTTTGCTAGAAAAACAGCATAATGACGCTAAAGTGCAGCGCGAAAGCTTATTTGCCGCGCAAGATGTTCAACAAATACGCCAACAATTAAAACAACAGCAACAAGGGCAAGAACAGCTACTTGTTAAGTGGCAAAATGGGGTTAATGAGCAGAAAAATCGCCAACAAAATGTTGCGGGTAAGCTCAATGGCAATGTTGAAGCGATCAAGCGTTTAATGCCACAACAGCAAGTGGCCACGCAAACTTGGCAAAGGCAATTAGCGGCTAGTGACTTTGACACCGAAGACGACTTTAAAGCGGCATTGTTAACCCAAGAACAACGCAACACTTTAAAAGCACTAGCGTTAACTATTGAGCAACAAAGTCAACAAGCCAAGGCACAACTACAACAAGTGCAACAACAATTATCACAACTTGGCGAAGATAAAAAACACTTGCAAGCGCAAACTAAGCAGCTGGTTAGCGCTATTGAAATGGGTGAAAATTCAGCCTGCAATAATGAGCTACTGCTCAAAGATTTAATCTTCAGTGCAAACGTAGCAATAGATGATGACTTATCGGTTGCTGAGTTTGATAATAAAGCCATTATTTGCTCTAACACCTTAAAGCAATTACAAATACGCCAAGGGCAATTAAGCCAACAAATCAGCCAAGACCAACAACAGCGTTATGAACAACAAACATTACTCGATGAAATGCTTAAGCAACAAAATGAACTTGACGATCTTGCTCACCTGAACGGTTTAATTGGCGCGGCTGATGGTGCTAAATTTAGACGTTTCGCCCAAGGCTTAACCCTTTCTCATTTGGTTTATTTAGCCAATCAGCAGCTTAATCGCTTGCATGGTCGCTACCAATTACAACGCCAACAATCAGACAACTTAGCATTAGAAGTGCTTGATACTTGGCAAGCAGATAGTGTGCGTGATACTAAAACTTTATCGGGCGGCGAAAGCTTTTTAGTCAGTTTAGCGTTAGCACTGGCTTTATCAGATTTGGTGAGCGCAAAAACGAGCATTGATTCGTTATTTCTTGATGAAGGTTTTGGCACCTTGGATAACGACACCTTAGAAATAGCATTGTCTGCGCTTGATTCATTAAACGCCAGTGGCAAAATGATCGGCGTTATAAGCCATGTTGATGCCTTAAAAAAACGCATTGACGTGCAAATAGAAGTGAAGAAACAAAGCGGCCTGGGTGTGAGTGAATTAGCGGATTGTTATCGCTATCTTGGTGGTTAAAACGGTATTGTTATTAAAGCCAAAGTAGTACTATCTATCAAGCAGAAATAACAATAACCATAAGCATAACAATTACTGAGATGCCCCATGAGCCAAGTAAAACGAAATCCGTCGGTTGTCATCGTTGGCGCAGGTATGACCGGCATCTTAATGACCATTAAGCTGCGCCAAGCCGGTATTACTGACATTATTGTTTTGGAGAAAAAAGACGCTGTGGGCGGCACATGGCGCGAAAACACCTATCCGGGTGCCGCTTGCGATGTACCGGCTCATATGTACACCTATTCATTTGAAGCCAATCCAAATTGGAGCCGATTTTTTGCCCGTGGACCAGAAATAAAGCAATATTTTGAGCACGTGGCTGACAAGTATGATGTGAAACGCGACATACGCTTTAACGAAGAAGTTACTGACGCAAAATATAATGCAGGTAAATGGACGATTAAAAGCAGTAAAGATAAGAGCTATATTGCTGATTTTATTGTTTGTGCGACCGGTATCCTGCATCACCCTAAATTTCCAGACATCCCCGGCATAGACGACTTCAAAGGTGCTAAGTTTCATACCGCTCAGTGGGATCACCAGGTCAATATATCTGAGGCAACTCGTGTTGGCGTTATCGGTACTGGCTCAACCGCCGCTCAGGCCATCCCAGAGCTGATTAAAGCCGGCGCTAAAGTTTCTGTTTTTCAGCGCACACCACAATGGTTAATGCATTTGCCCGACTTTAAGTTTTCAATCACCATGCGAAAACTCATGACTCGTTATCCCGTGATTACAAAAATGCATCGAAATGCAGGGAAATTCTTCTTAGAGCATATTTTTACCAAAGCGGTAACCGGGCACTTTATACAAAAACATTTACTGAATTTTTTATGTCATGCTAACTTAACCTTAAGTATAAAAGATAAAGCCTTACGAGATAAATTACGACCTAATTATCAAGTAGGCTGCAAGCGCGTCATTATCAACACAACATTTTATAAAGCTATTCAACAGCCTAATGCTGAATTAGTGACTGATGGCATTGAGCGAATTACTGCAACAGGCATTATCACTAAAGACGGTAAACACCATGATGTAGACGTTTTGGTTTTTTCGACCGGCTTTAATGCCTTTAATTTTATGCGACCAATGAATCTAATCGGGCGTAACAATTTACATATCGACACCGCTTGGCAGCATAAAATAAAAGCATACCGGTCAATGATGTTAGCCAATTATCCTAACTTTTTTTTAATGCTAGGGCCAAACACACCCATAGGTAACTTTTCTGTTATTGCCATGAGTGAAGTTCAAAGCGATTACGTGATTAAAATGATCAATAAATGGCGTAAAAATGAATTTGACGAGTTTGAAGCTAAGCAAGAGGCCATTGACGATTTTAATGCTTATGTAAAAGAGGGATTAAAAGGCACAAGTTGGGTAGGTGGCTGCCAAAGTTGGTATTTAGATGCCGATGGTGACCCCATTTTATGGCCATATACTTGGCAGCGATGGGTTGATGAAATGCAAGAGCCGCAGATGGAGCATATTGATACCAGATCGTTTTAATCAATAAACCACCGGCCGTTCCATGACTAAAAATAGCGATTATATTAACAGAGCGGTTTATTGCGCTAGCGAGTTAAGCCTTTATCTGGCTAGATAAATGGCTTAATAATAAAGTGTTAAGCCATTAAAGTTTGTGGTTAACTTGGCTAACCCATCATAAAAAGGCGCTTTACCATGCACGATAGCAACCCGCAATTTATACCATCGAAAAGCCCACAACTACAGAGTAAGCAATTAGAAGAAAAACAATTAATGGCGGCTAAACTGCTGTCATTCATGCCGGCCCTGCATAAGCTAGCACCAAAAATATTCAGAGTTGTATTTTCATTGTTAGATCGGTTACTTGGTCTTAAAAAAATTGCAATGTATCAAGTTATCGATTTAAATATCCCGGTTAGTACCCATAATAGCGGCAACACCAGCATAAAAATTCGTCGCTATTATCCAACAAGCAAAAAGCCTAAAAAAACCCTAGTATATTTTCATGGTGGTGGCTGCGTTATTGGTAGCATTAATAGCCATGATCGATTTTGCCGATATTTAGCCAAGTATGGCAAGATGAATATTATTTCTGTAAATTACCGCTTATCGCCAGAATATAAATTTCCCACCCCTATTTGCGATGCCATTGATGCGTGGAATTATATTAATGACCATACTGAAGCACTTAATATTAATCCCAAATACATAGGTGTTGGCGGCGATAGCGCAGGCGGATATCTTGCCTGTATAATCGGATTGCATTCGCTGCAAACACAGCTACCAGTGCAGGTTAAAGTAAAACCAACATTTCAGTTTTTAATATACCCGATAGCAGATATGCAAGGTTTGAGCGGCTCTTACCAAAAATTTAATAAAGATTTAATGTTAACCCGCGATTTGATGGATTACTTTATCAGTCATTATGTTAATACACCAGATGAAGTGAATTTGGCATTAGTTAGCCCACTGCAAACAAAAAATATTAGCGAGTCACCAGTAAGTTATATATTAACCCTAGGATATGATCCGCTCAGGGATGACGGTATTGCTTATGCAGAACGACTAAACGCTGCAGGTATAAAAACCTATCACGAACATTATGATGACTGCATGCACGGTTTTATTTCCGTCACTAAGTTAAGTACTCGCGCCATGAAAGCCACGCATAACTTGGCGATGGCATTAAACAAATTTAATGACTAACTGTCGGTTTAGTGGGCTAGAGTTATTGAGCGCTAAGCGACTTTTGTTATGAAGGGCTATCTAGTGTCTGGGTGTTATCTGTTCAAGTAGCCGCTTAAGTTATTACCTTAAGCGATCCTCTTAAGGTCTTTCCCAGTTGTGCGAGGTAAACTAGGGGACTATAAAAAGTAATCATAAAAGTAATCATAAAAGTAATCATAAAAAGTTAAAATAAAGCTTTACTTTACTAATTGTTAAAGATATATTCTAAGCGTTAATTATTCACATCTAGTCTATTTAACCGATTGTTTATAAAATCGCGTTTTGCCTTTCCCTTTCACAGTTAGTCATCACTTAATTTATTAAGCTTAAATTATTGTCTGATTTTTCGAGTTTTTTATCGCAAAAAGTAGTTATTTTTTCAAATAAAAAAGTTCCACGATACAATAATATAGCTTTTGTTCATGCGTTTAAACGCACTTTAAAAGAGTTTATTATGTCTTATACATACCAAGGTACGATCTATTCGATCGCCTCACCCGTTCGGTCAATTTCTGTTAACAAAAATAATGTGGCAGTGACCGATAAAAACGGTACAAAACTGATTTCATTTACCAACGTAAACGAGTCAAAATCATTTTTAGCTTGGATTTACCAAAGCTAGAAAGTCAAACCTACTAACCAGAGTTATCCTTACCTAGTAACACCCGTTTGAGTTTTGTTTTTACTGAACGCCAATGCGTAACAGGTTGAGTTGGCGCTAGCGCTATCAACTGTTGCCATTGCTGTTCAGTTAATTGAACTTTTGCGCCATGCGCTAAAAGTATAGATTCAACTTTCAAGGCTTTAATTTTTATCAGAGATTTATGATAGCGATTAGGGTAAAAAACTGGGTAGGGTGGAATAAATTTTCCCCTGACTTTAACCATTAAATCAGCAACATAAATTTGATCACTTATTTGATGATGCAAAGATATATCTCGGTCAGTATGACCTTGGGTAAAGTGCACTTGCCAGTCTTCAAACCCAGGTAAAACTACCTGATCAATAAGATAATAATCCGGTGTCAGTGAGCTTGAATAATAGATAAACTTTTTAGCTTTTTTCTGGCGACCCGCAACCCACAAAGTTAATAACATATCGGTTAAGTGCATTAACTTACCGTCAACGCCTGAATACCATTGCCCTGGCACATTAGCTGCCGCTATTTTACAACCATACTTTTTACGTAATAGCTTTGCCGCTCCTGCGTGATCTGGGTGCATATGCGTCACGACAATTAAGGCAATATCCGACATCGAACGTTTAAGTTCGTTAATGATAAAGTCTTCTAAAATATCAACATCAGCTCGGCAGCAACCATCAAGCAATAGCAGCTTATCTGGGTACTCGGCGAGATAAATATTTTGAATATAACCATTTAAGCAGTGTAATTTGAGCATAAAAGTGACTATGGTGACTTAGTTGTTATTAAACTACCTTGTTATTGATGAAGTATCAACAGGTTAGACCAGATAGTGAGTCGTTGCTTTATTTACTGCATTACTGGTATTGAATCGTTTAGTCATCTTAATGGCTGGAGCCTAATCTTTTATATTAGGCAGTATTATACTCACCTAAGCACAAAAAATAGCTAAACAGTCGATATGAAATTCTGATTTTTATTGGGGTATAGAGAGAGTAGACACCATAGCTGTTCTATGCAAAAAGCTCTGAGTTGGTAAGCTGAGTCATGATAACTCATGTCAAAAATAAGGTGTTTGTTGTGTTTTAAGTTAGCCCTTCAAGGGCCAACTTAGGTATAAAAAATGACGTTTTATTCATTTTTTTTTGAATTTTCTGACTGTATTATAGCTTTAGAGCTATCTAACTTTACTTTTTTTGTGCTCATACATGGCTGCATCGGCATCTTGGATCATTTCTTCTATCGATCTATCTGTGTCATGCTGAAAATCTCTTACACCTGCACTGTACTGAATTTTGTAGGGTTTGTTTAAGGTCTCATTGGCTTCATCAATAGCGATAGCAAATCGCTCTAACGCTAGATCAGCCTTGGCTTTATCAGAGTCACTCAGCATAGCAATAAACTCATCCCCACCTAAGCGTCCGATCAAATCACAGTCACGGAATGAATTCAGCATTATCTGTGCAAAGGTGACTAATACAAAATCGCCTTCATGGTGACCGTATTCATCATTAATACTCTTAAATTTATTTAAATCAAAGAATATAAATGACATGGGTATTTGATTACGTCGACATACTTTTAAACTATGGTCGACCATAGTCAAAAATCCCCGTCGGTTAGAAATCATGGTTAAATCATCTAACGTGGCGAGTTGAATAGATTTAATTTCTTGCTCAATCATAGCGCCCAGATCTTGAAGTAACTGCTGATCTTCTTCGTCAAGGTTTTTAGGTTTAGTATCAATAATACACAAAGTACCGATATTAATGCCTTGCCTAAGCTTTAAAGGATAACCGGCATAGAAACGAATGTTTGGCGCTCCAGTAACAAGAGGGTTATCAAAAAATCGTTCATCTTTAGCAGTATCTGGAACGATAAATAATCCATCTTGATTAATAGCATGTCCACAAAATGAGATATCACGAGACGTTTCTGAAGCGTCAAGTCCTTGGCTAGACTTAAACCATTGACGGTTTTCATCAACTATACTGACCAGTGATATGGATACGCCAAACATGCGCTTAGCCATGCGAGTCACACGATCAAATCGCTCTTCGTGTGAAGTATCAAGGATCTTTAACGTTCTCAGCGCATGTAATCGCTCGGCTTCATTTTTAGGGAATTGAGGCTTAATCATAGAGATCCAGTTAATTTAAACATTTACTCTCTGAACTATATCAGTAAATCAACACAATTTCTTTCAAAAAAAGAGCGAGTTATAAGTCTGAAATTATTTTTGGAGCGTTTATTTTGTTACATGACATCATTATTAACATAAGCTATACCAACTCATAACAAGCCTTATACTTTATTTTTGGATGACTATAGATCCGTTTAAGCATTTATCAGTTTACAATTATCAGATTAACTTGATAAATGCAGAAATCTAACCAACAAGGCTGCCAGAAAAAATAACTAAAAAACCTTTTTTTGTGGACCACAGCCTCAATTATTGTGGTGTTCACTTCAAACTATCTTGTCATTTTTGATACCTTGCTGCTTAATTTTAGCACCACTTTATTGTGCTAATACCGCTTTGGTAGGATGCTGAATATGTGTCGTTTGTGCTGGTTTTTTTCTTTTAACTATCAGTAAACCTTAAACTTTTAGCGAAAAAATGAAGGTTTTTTTAATTTATCATGACACTAGAGACCCAATATGGCATTAATTTATCCCCATTTAATTACCCTTCTACCATCGGTTTAACCTAATGATAAAATGTGAGTGGTAATCTAACTTCAATGCAGAAAATATAGCCATTGAAATAATTTTCGCTCAGTGCTCAATTCATTCATTCAATTGGTATGACTATTTTGTTAAACTCTTTGGCAAAACTCATGCACAATTTTTTGCCATTTTATGATGGCAGTTTAATGTTAAATACTTGTTTGGAAATAAAATGAAAATTACTGATAAAAGCGTTGTTCAGTTTCACTACATACTTAAAGATGAAACGGGTGTAGAAATAGAAAACTCATATGCTAATGAGCCACTAGCTTACCTACACGGTTACAAAAATATGTTAGTCGGCGTAGAAAACGCTTTAACAGGCAAAGAAACTGGTGATAAATTTTCAGTAACCTTACAGCCAGAAGACGCTTATGGTGAGCGTAAAGAAGACGCTATTCAGCGTGTGCCGGTAAAACATATGCAAGGTTTAGCCTCGCCAAGTGCCAAATGGAAAGCGGGCATGACAGCAGTAGTTAACACTGACGATGGTCAACGCCAAGTGACTGTTGTTAAAGCGGGTAAATTTATGGTTACCGTTGATATTAATCCGCCACTAGCGGGTAAAGTACTGACCTTTGATTTAGACGTTACTGACGTACGTGAAGCAACGGATGAAGAAGTTGAGCATGGTCACGCACATGGCGCTGGCGGTCATCAGCACTAGCGATGTAATTAACAAAATATCTTCAAAAAGCCGACGTTAAGTCGGCTTTTTTATGCTCAGGACGAGCGGTATGCTGCGATCACATGGATGTGAAAGAGCAGCGATGTTCAGGACGAACGGTATGCTGAGATCACATGGCCGTTCCTAGCCATTCATGGCTCCACGGAATCAGTACATCTCGCACATCCCTATGCGTCTATGTCAAAGAACAGCGAGCTTTCTCTTTAGCTGTTATTGAACTGAATAAACTTTCCGTTTATCGAATTCATATTATATTTTTTTGCCATACTGTTAAGGTAAGTTATCCATTTAGTGCAATTTGTAGAATACCTTCAGGTCATCAAATAACAATAAGGTCCAGAATATGTTTACATTAAAATCATCATTAACCACCCTAGCGTTACTCGTCAGTACCAGCTTGTCTCAGTCAGCATTGGCGCAAACGACCGTTATTCATGCGGGCGAATTATTAGTGACGGCCAATAAGGCGCCGCTTAAGCAACAAACCTTAGTGATAAGTGATGGTAAAGTCACTGAGCTTAAATCTGGCTTTGTTGATATAAGTCGTTTTGCCAAAGACGCAAAATTAATTGATTTATCATCGAGTTTTGTCATGGCTGGCCTGATGGATATGCATGTGCATTTACAAGGTGAACTTGGCCCTAATAACGACAGTGATATAGTTAACTTATCTGATGCAGATATATTAATGAAAAGTGCCTATTTTGCTCATAAAACCTTAATGGCTGGCTTTACCACAGTACGTGATTTAGGCAGCAGTGCTGAACAAATTTATGCCCTGCGCGATGGTGTCAAGCGTGGTTGGATAGCAGGGCCAACCATCATTGCTGCTGGTAGCAGTGTCGCGGTGACTGGCGGGCACGGCGATGTTGATGGCATGGCGCCTGATTTGATGGCGCTACATACCGCAAAAACTATTTGTGATGGCCCTTATGATTGTCGACGAGCGACTCGTCATGCTATTAAGTTTGGTGCTGATGTGATTAAGATTACTTCTACCGGTGGTGTTTTATCCGATACTGATACCGGCACGGGTCAGCAAATGGCTGATGATGAATTAAAAGAAGTGGTTGATACGGCGCACTCGCTTGGGCGTAAAGTGGCGAGTCATGCACATGCCGCTGCTGGTATTAACGCGGCATTACGTGCCGGCGTTGACAGTATTGAACACGGTAGTTATGCCGACAAAGAAAGCATTAAACTCTTTAAACAAGGTGGTGCTTATTTAGTCCCGACATTGATGGCGGGAGATACCGTGGTTAATATGGCGAAAACCACTGACTTTATGTCGCCAGCGATTCGCGTTAAAGCTATTCGTGTGGGTGGTGACATGATTAAAAATTTCAAACGTTCATATAAAGCGGGTGTGAAAATAGCTTACGGTACAGACAGCGGCGTTTCAAAACACGGTTATAATGCTCGAGAAGCACAATTAATGTTTGCCGCGGGTATGACTCCAGAAGATATTTTAGTTTCTGCGACCATTAATGGCGCCGACTTAATTGGCAAATCAGCAACTTTAGGTACATTAGAAGTGGGTAAAGTGGCCGATATTATTGCTATGCATGCTAGCCCTTTAAACGATATTAATGAACTACTCGATGTCGATTTTGTGATGAAAGCAGGTAAGGTAGTTAAACAAAAGTAATCTCAATAGCGTTTAGATTGACGTAGTGATGAAAAAGGCTGTGTTAAACAGCCTTTTTATTGCCTTATTTTCTTCGCAGAACCCCAGTAGTTAATGCAACACCAAGCAAAATAATACCGCCGCCCAACAGCATCATTAAGCTGATGGTTTCACCTAAAAATAATGCTCCCCATAGAATACCAAAGGCAGGAATTAAATAGGTTACTGATATCGCTTTTGCGGGGCCAAGTTGTGCGATAAGTCGAAAGAATAAAATATAGGCGACGCCAGTACAGATAACACCAATCAAAAGCACTGACCACAGGGCATTTGAGCTCGGTAATGTTTCAGGAATAAAAAATAAACTCAAGGGTAATAACATTGCGGTAGCGGCAATTTGGCTACCAGCAGCTAAGGCCAACGGTTTTATTGTGCTGAGATTTTTTTTAGTATAATTAGCGGAAATACCATAACAAAGTGGGGCTAACATAGCCGCTAACGTTGGCAATAATGCATTATTTTCGACTGATTTATCTGTAAATTCAATGTCGAAATGTAAATTATCTGACACTAATAAATACACCCCAATAAAGCCAATAACTAAGCCAAACATGGCACTTAGGCTTAACTTATCTTTTAACCATATGTAGGCGACTATAGCGCTAAACATGGGTGCTGTTGCGTTTAATACTGATGCTGTCCCCGCTGTTAGCGTTAAGGTGGCAAAACTAAATAGAGTAAAGGGTATTGCGGTATTTAAGGCCCCAACTACAAAGATATCTCGCCAACGTCCTTTCAGTGCCTTAGTTTCTTTAAATAAAACTAAGCAGATGATCAAGAAGATAGCCGCTATGCCCGCACGTAATGTGGCAAAAACTATTGGGCCAAACTCTGGCGAACCGACCCGCATAAACATAAATGACGCGCCCCAAATAGCGGCTAATAATAGCAGTTCAATGCTGGCTTTATGATGTAGGGTACTTAATGTTTTCAACGACTATCCTTAGATAAAAAGTTATAACTGAGTTTTATTGAGTTTTGCATAGTTGCTTAATGAATAGTTTTTTAATGAATAGTTGCTTAATGGATAGTCGCGATAATCGGACAGCTATTGTAAATTAAGCGAGTTAATCGCATTGAGGTTATTTAATGCTTTTTGTCATACTGATGATTTTTTCGATCGCGATAACATTCAATGTTGCTATGGTTGTCATCTGCCAATTAATATTAAAATCATACAAGGTCATACCGTAAATTCTGTCGTCTAGGCTATTTTTTTTATAGGCAGGGCGAGGATCTTGGCTTAATACTTGTTCGATAAGGCTTTGCAGTCTTGGGTAGTGGCCGATGTTGTCGGCTAAAGTAAGGCGTGCTGCGTTGGAAAATATCACGTCAATATTACTGCTGGGTTGTTCTTGTGCATAGCCGCCATGAGCATTTTCGACAATATCTGCATAAGGAACGTAAGGTTTTATATCAACTATCGGGGTGCCATCAAGCAAGTCTAATTCACTAATATGCAAAATAACCTGAGAGCCTTGTTGCCCAGAGAAACGTTGTTCAATGCGGTCAAGTTTAACAACAGACATACCTATAGGGTTGGGTCTAAACGTTGAGCGAGTCGCTAATACGCCAAGCTTCTTATTACCGCCTAAACGTGGCGGTCGCACTAGCGGCTTCCATCCTTGGGCTTGTGTGCCATGAAAAATAAACAATAACCAAATATGACTAAATTGCTCTAAGCCTCTTACTAATTCAGCATTATTGGCCGAACCCGTTAGGCGCAACTGCCCTTGAGCCGCGGTAACAATACCCGGCTGTCGAGGGATGGCAAATTTTTCTTTATAAGGTGAGTCGATAGTACCAATAATATTTAAATTAACGCTATCAGTCATTTTTTATCTTGCTCAACCTTATAGGCACGGCCATAGCAAACAGTAGAAGCAACGCAATATTTTGCGGCTTTATCTGTTTCGATCATCACACACTGGCTAAAAATGATGGCATTTGCCTCAAGTTTATAGGCTTGGCGTCGTGCTTCTGTACGGGCATCAATTTCATTTGGCAGCGCATGATAAGCTTTTTCTTGGCAAGACTCGCCTTCAACTAAACCGAGAAACTTATAGTGACCGGTAAACTCTTTTTCACTTGTCACTATTTTTACTGTGGTCGGGGAAAAATAATTTTTGAAATTCTCTCGGTCTAAGTTGGTTGATATGTCATTTATTTTTGCACAACCTGCGCTCAATAATACCAGCAGTATGGTTATGCTAGAGGTGTATTTCAGTAACCTTGGTGCTGCTCTATGTTTTTTAAGCATTTTTTAAAACCCGTATTTATTTATGTTGACGTTGATGTTGATGTCAAAGCTGAACATCTTATTTCACTAAACTCATATCGCCTTTAATCCAATAATTGAACAGTTTATCAATAGTTTTATTTTGCTGTTTCATTGAGATCCAATTACGCATAAATAGTTCAAAGCTGTGATCATTTTTATTAATCGGGAAGGCCATGTAAAGTGGCGCTAACTCAGGTTTAGGGACTACCACAGTATAGCTTGGCTTGAGCAGGGTCCAAGCAGACGATGCTGCTGCACCAAAAAGCATGGCATCAATATGGGAAAATTCGGGCTTAAAGAATAACCGCGGTGTTGATATTTCCCAAGCTTTGCCATGCGTGAATGTTTTAGCAATGGCTTTTTCATAATAAAAGTTTTCAGGAATACCCAAAATGAGATCATCTCGCTGGAGAATATTATCCCAGTGGGTAAATTCCGCACGCCTTTTATCTTTAACGATAATAGCCAGACTTTGCTCGCTGTAAGGCATGGTTAAAGTAAACCTCATCATGTTATCTGGAATAACCGGCACACCTGTGGTGATGTCTAGATAACCTGAGCTTAATAATGATTCTGCCTGATGGCGAAATACCTTCACAAATTCAAGGCTAACATTTAAATCAATGGCGAGCTGGTTCATTATTTCAATATCAAAGCCAACCAGTTTGCCGTTATTGTTATGAAATGAATAAGGCAAATCGTCGCGAAAATAACCCACGCGGATAAAACCACGTTGTTTTATGCGAGTAAGCACCCCAGCAAAGGGCTGAATAATATCGTTACTTTCCTGGACATCATCTAAATATATGCTGTGAACGCTTTCCATGAGAAAGTCACGTTTTATAAATTTCGCATAGCCTTCGTACTGATAACTAATTGAGCTAAAAGCAAACTTTAAGCTGATGAAGGCAAAAACAGATAAGAGGGGAATAAGGGCTAAATTTCTAATTAAGGCTTTTTTCTTGATACGAAAAGCCTTAGCCATACTTGTTGCAACCAGTAAAGGTAGGCAGCTGGCAAAAATTACTGAAAGTAGTGCCGATAAACGACCGACAACTAAGTTTTCAGCAACAATAAAAAAATCAAACATTGAATGAGAAACGTTAAATAACTCTAAAAGATTTTGCATGGCCAAAGTACTAGTGCCAAACAATTGCGGAATACCCATCACCACTAACTTCACATAATCTTCAAAGCTGATGTAGGCACCAGAGAACCATGCGGCAAACAAAACAAATAGCAGCGACAATAGTTTACCGCCAACCGGTAAACTATAACTAATAGGTACGATGACATCAGAGACTTTATCCACATTGTCAATGTCAGGATATTGTGAGGCGATTAACTGTTTGGTTTTTTCCACAATGATCGGTATAACAACAAAAAAACTGCCGGTGGCGAATGCCGTGATCATCGCTTCTCTTGACGCCTTTAAAATGGCACGATAACCAAAAGGGGTAATAGTGGCGAGCAGGGCAGGAAACACCACAAAGCACAGCAAAAGTGCCAGTACTAAGGCACTAGCAACATAGATCATTAAGCCATCGAGTTGCGAAGCATCAAGCGTTGCTGCGGCGCGCCAACCAATACAAAAAACACCAACAGGGGCAAAACGCATCACTAGGTTGCTAATATTACTGACCGACTGTTTTAAGTTGCCTAGCACGGCGAGGGTTTGGCGTTTATTTTTAATTGGCATTAAGCCAACACCAATAAAAACACTAAAAAACACCACCGAAGGGATCACGGCATTAGCGAAGGCGTTAAAAGGATTAGACGGAATAAAGAGTTCAACAAGATTAAGTTCTTGACTCACTTTTATCGTATTAGCGCTATAAAATTCAGCACTTTGCCAATTAGGAAATGATAATGGCGCCATTAAAATAAAGCATAACATCAGTGCGATTAGCAATATGACCAGTATTACGCTGCTTTTAAGCGCAGACTTAGCTTTGCTAGCAGACAAACCGCCAATACCAACCATAAGTGACAAGGCAATATAAGGCAGCGCTGTCATTTGCAAGAGCATAACAAAGGCATCAGCAAGATGGCTTACCATGGCATATAAGGTTACGCCAAAGCTACCTATGATGAGCCCTATCACCATGGCAAATATAATTTGGCTAGATAAAGATATTTTACTGAGCTTAACTGTTGTCATATTGGCTGATAATTATGTTGCTGCATGATTAATTTGCAGAGTTAAAGGGAGTTACTGGCGCCACGTCAAGCTATAGATTTGCCCTTACAAACTAAGCGCTGAAACTGCATATTGAGGTGGAACGGGTATGCGATACAAGATATTAAAAAGGCAAACCCTTGTCTATGTTCAAGGTTTGCCTTCATTAGTGGTGTTAATTTAATGGCGATTAACGCCTAAAGTAGCGGTTTACTGACTACTTAACGCGCATGCCTGCTTGTGCGCCATCATCTGGATTAAGTATCCACAAGTCTTCACCACCCGGGCCCGCGGCTAACACCATGCCTTCTGACATGCCAAAGCGCATTTTACGTGGCGCTAAATTAGCCACCATCACGGTGAGCTTGCCAATTAAATCTTCAGGTTGATAGGCGGATTTTATGCCGGCAAACACTTGGCGTGTTTCACCCCCTTCTTGGTTATCTAAAGATAACGTCAAACGCAGTAATTTATCGGCTTTTTCAACGTGTTCAGCATTAACGATTTTTACAATACGTAAGTCTATTTTCGCGAAATCATCAAATTGAATTTCAGGCGAAATAGGATCATCTATTAATGGCTCACCGGTGAGTGTTTTCTCAGGCGCTGATTTTTTCTTTCCTGCTTTTTTATCTTTTTTCGGCTCAGCGGCTTCAGTTGTTACGGCTAAATTGTCTTTTGACGCATCAGTCATCGCATTAACTTTATCCATATCAACACGTTGTAATAACGCTTTGAACTTATTGATTTTATGGTTAGTTAATAGCGTTTTATGGCCTGCCCAAATAAGTTCGTCATTTAAGAATGTAGCGGTACTGTCAGCTAAAATAGGTAGTACTGGCTTTAAGTAAATCATCAAGATGCGGAACATATTAATGCCAAGCGAACAAATGTCTTGCACTTCTTGTTGTTTAGTTTCGTCTTTAACTAGCTGCCATGGTTCTTTAATGGCGATGTATTCATTAACTTTATCAGCCAGTGCCATGATTTCACGCATACCACGAGCAAAATCTCGTGACTCGTAATGTGAAGCAATACTATCACCTGCGGCCATGACTTCGTCAGCTAAGGCTGGGTTATCAATATTTTCTGACAGCATGCCGTCAAAGCGTTTAGTAATAAAGCTGGCACAACGTGACGCGATATTAACCACTTTACCAACTAAATCTGAATTGACTCTTTGGGCAAAATCTTCAAGGTTTAAATCTAAATCATCAATACGGTGCGTCAGTTTTGCGGCGTAGTAATAACGTAGATATTCAGGGTTTAAATGGTCTAAATAAGTGCGACCTTTGATAAAGGTACCTTTTGATTTAGACATTTTTGCACCGTTAACGGTAACAAAACCATGGGCATAAACCGAGGTTGGCTTTCTATAGCCAGCGCCTTCAAGCATGGCTGGCCAGAACAAACTATGAAAATAAATAATGTCTTTACCGATAAAGTGATAAAGCTCAGCTTCTGAGTCCAATTGCCAAAAAGCATCAAAGTCGATACCGGTTCTATCACAAAGATTTTTAAAACTGCCCATATAGCCAATGGGGGCGTCTAACCAGACGTAGAAATATTTACCCGGTGCGTTGGGAATTTCAAAGCCAAAGTAGGGCGCATCACGACTGATATCCCACTGTTTCAAGCCTTGTTCAAACCATTCAGCTAACTTATTGGCCATTTCTTCTTGTAGTGCGCCACTGCGAGTCCATGCTTGTAACATGTCGCCAAAAGCCGGCAGGTCAAAGAAATAATGCTCTGAGTCACGTAATACCGGTGTTGCGCCAGAAACTACTGAACGTGGGTTTAACACCTCCATAGGTGAATAAGTTTCACCACAGTTATCACAACTGTCACCGTTTTGGTCTTCACTTTTACATTTAGGGCAAGTGCCTTTAACAAAACGATCCGGTAAGAACATGCCTTTTTCTGGATCATATAGCTGTGAAATAACACGCGTTTTTATATGACCATTAGCATGTAAACGGTTATAAATTTCTTCAGCAAAGGCTTTGTTTTCATCAGTGTGCGTAGAGTGATAATTATCATAGCTGATATGAAAATCTGCAAAATCCGCCATATGTTCTTCACGAACACCCGCGATTAACTCTTCAGGTGTGATACCAAGCTCTTGTGATTTTAACATGATAGGCGTGCCGTGAGCATCGTCAGCACAAACAAAGTAAGTTTCATGACCACGCATACGCTGGAAACGAACCCAAATATCAGTTTGAATATGTTCTAATAAATGGCCTAAATGAATAGAACCATTGGCATAAGGGAGGGCACAAGTAACTAAAATTTTACGCTTCTCTGCAGATTGCACAGATGACTTTGATAACGACATATAAAGTTTACATATTATTGGTGGTAATTATGCAGGGAATGGTACAGAATTTGTGGTTACTTTTCATTAAGAATTATCACCTTTATGTTATAAAGGCTAGATAAAAAGTGCGTTTTAACTATGTTATCAAATTTCTTTTCTAAAAATGTAGTCAGTGTTGAAAGCCAAAAGGCTATTAATGTTTTTCTTGATGCCTACCGCTCCGATATTTTCCCTCAAGGCCCCCTTATTATTGCTCAGGCTGTCACTATGGTGATGGCTAAAAAAACTATCCTGATCAAAATGTCACTGCCGTTCCCATGTGACGGTGAACTACATGATATTGCAGAACAATTGACAGAACTAGTGCAGCAACCGGTTAATTTTGATGTTGAATATCATGTTGAGCCGGTTAGAGAACACAGCATTAAAGGTATAAAAAATATCATTGCGGTTGCTTCTGGCAAAGGCGGTGTGGGTAAATCAACCACCGCGGTTAATTTAGCTTATGGGTTAATTGCCGAAGGATGTAACGTCGGTATTTTAGATGCAGACATTTACGGTCCCTCGGTACCTACCATGTTGGGTTTAAAGGGCGCAAAGCCCAGTTCAAATGACGGTAAATTGATCACGCCACTTGAGGCAAATGGGTTAAGTGCTATGTCAATCGGCTTTTTAGTGGATGATGCCAACGCTACCGTGTGGCGAGGCCCAATGGCGAGTCGAGCTTTTTCGCAATTACTCAATGAAACTGACTGGCCTGATTTGGATTATCTGATTGTTGATATGCCTCCGGGCACGGGTGACATTCAATTAACCTTAGCGCAGCAAGTACCAGTAGCATGCGCTGTGGTGATCACTACGCCGCAAGATATTGCCTTAGCTGATGCCATTAAAGGTATGGCGATGTTTGAGCAAGTAAAGCTGCCTGTACTGGGTATTATTGAAAACATGAGTTATCACCAGTGTGAAAACTGTGGTCATCAGTCGCACTTATTTGGTGATGGTGGTGGCAAGCGCATCGCTAATGAGGCAAAAACACAATTACTCGGGCAACTACCCCTCGACATTCGTATTCGAGAAGACGCTGATAGCGGTAGTTGTGCAATAAATGAAAATAGCACTGGAGAAGTAGCGCTGCTGTATCGTAGTATAGCGCGCAAAGTTGCTGCGCAATTATACTATCAACTCGATATGCGCAGCCCAACAACCGCGAAAGTGTTCGTTGAATAAAGTAAAAGCAAGATCATTTTAAGATACAAAAAGAATACAACGTTCTTTTTGTCGACATAATACCAATTAAAATTGTTCTCGCTACGCGCTGAATTGATTAACTTAATGGGTATAACAACTGAGTTTAAGAAGAATAATCATGAGATTAAGTGACAAAGATATAGAAGAAAGCCTTCGCAAAGGACAGATCGGGATTTCGCCAGCGCCAGATAGCAGTATGATTTCTGGGGTCAGTGTTGATATTCGCTTAGGCAATGAATTTCGCGTCTTTCAAGATCACACGGCGCCTTATATCGACTTAAGCGGCCCAAAAGACGAAATGCAAAAAGCGATGAATGCGGTGATGAGCGAGGAAATTTATATTCCAGACGGCGAAGCTTTTTTTCTGCATCCGGGAGAGTTAGCATTGGCGGTTACTTATGAGTCAGTAACCTTACCAGACAATATCGTTGGCTGGTTAGATGGTCGTTCATCATTGGCACGTTTAGGCCTTATGGTGCATGTTACCGCTCATCGAATTGATCCCGGTTGGTCAGGTCAAATAGTGTTGGAGTTTTATAACAGCGGCAAATTACCTTTGGCATTGCGCCCAAAAATGAAAATTGCAGCGCTTAACTTTGAAACCATGTCGTCAAGTGCCGAACGTCCTTATAACAAACGTGAGGATGCAAAATATAAAGATCAAATTGGCGCTGTTGCCAGCCGCATTAGTCAAGATGAGAGTCATAATTAGCAAAAAATTTAAAACTTTAAAACATTAATGCTAACAAAAAGCCAACGAGATAATCGTTGGCTTTTTGGTTTTAATTATTCGCATTTAATCTTTTAAAATTTTATTTCGACTTACGCTAACGGCTGAACTGTGGAAAAATAATCGTTAGCTCGCATTAACTAGGGATTTCTGCATTGTTTCAGCGCGGTTACTTGCTTTTGAAATACAAAAATTTAATGCCGAAATTAACTTATCACGGCTATGAAAGTGACTAACGGTGTCACTACTGAGTTCATGATGATAAACATCTATACGTGTCGATGTGATGCTAGCATCGTGACATATCGCACTATCAATTGGCAGACAACCGACGTTTTCTTCAATCCAAGCTAATTTTTCATCTAATGACAACGCAGCAGCAGGGCTATTTTCAGCGACGATATTATCAATGAACACGCGATGAGCATTGGTTTGGTTTAATGCATTACTAATATCACGCACGAGTAACGGTGGTATAACACTGGTCAAAAAACTGCCAGGTCCTAAAATAACCAAATCGGCATTTAATATGGCCTCTACACAAGTGGGCAAGGTTTTAACTAACGGCGCTAACATTAAACTTTTTGGCATCTCTGACATATTATCAACTGATACTTCACCGATACGACAGCGGCCTTTTGAATAAAAGGCCATTAAATCTGTTGGGGTTTCAGACATAGGCAATACGGGGGTTTTAACTCTTAATAACCGTCGAACAAGTTTAATAGAATCAAGCGGGCGTGAGTGTATTTCTCCTAGACCATAAAGAATTAAGTTACCGAGGTTATGGCCACCGAGTTCATCATTACCGTTGAAGCGAAAATCGAACAATTGGCTGCCGACCGATTTTTCATCAACTAGCTGAGTAAGACAATTGCGTAAGTCGCCCCAAGCGATTGAGCTACTGCGTTTTCTTAAACGGCCAGTAGAGCCACCATTATCTGTGGTGGTAACGATACCGGTGAGTTGATTTCCTAAAAAGGACAGGGTAGAAAGTACACGCCCTAAACCGTGGCCACCGCCAATCGCAACAACATTGAGTTCTTTTAGCTGCATATAACTATTATTTTTTTTAATTGATGATGAACAATAACGCTTTATTTACTATAAATAAAGCAACTCGCTATAGTTTATAACGCTTTTAGCTAGATACCCCCCTATTTTTAGCCTGTTTTTAGCAGAAATTATCAGTAACAACAACGCTGTTATTTCAACCCCCGTGAATTATATAAAATATCGGGCTTTTAAATAGTTGATAAGACAAAATTTAGTCAACTTGTATTATAAATAATCAGTTAGATAAAATCTTTTAAAAAAATGACCTAATATCTAAAATAAGGGTTGACAGTATCTTGGTCGCTGCTTAGAATGCGCCTCGCTTTCAACGAGTAACTTGATTACTTATTGAGAGAAGAATTAGGGTAAGTATTAGGCCACTTATTTTATTTCGATGTGGGGCTATAGCTCAGCTGGGAGAGCGCTTCGCTGGCAGTGAAGAGGTCTGCGGTTCGATCCCGCATAGCTCCACCAATAATATTATTATTCATTTGTGCTGATAACGTAAATGAAAAATAGTTAAAAAGATAAAGTAGTTGGATATACCGCGAGGTTGTCGGACTACAGAAGCAAAATAGTTTATATTTTGTTTTATCGTTTTAGTGTCCTTATCGTCTAGAGGCCTAGGACACCGCCCTTTCACGGCGGTAACAGGGGTTCGAATCCCCTTAGGGATGCCACTTCTTCGGAAGACTTCTACGGAAGTAAAAAAGAAAATGAGTTGTGTTTTACTACACAAACAAGAAATATATAATATAAATCATAAGTTCACTAGGCTAGAGCTTTTTACGATTTTATTATACTAAGTGTTTCGAGTTTACAATGTGTCCTTATCGTCTAGAGGCCTAGGACACCGCCCTTTCACGGCGGTAACAGGGGTTCGAATCCCCTTAGGGATGCCACTCATTTTTAGTTAGACAAGTTTATTGGTAAGTGTTTTTTTGACACATACTATAGAATATGTAGCGTTACTATAAGTTCACTAGGCTAGAGCTTTATACAGTAACATTATATTTAAGTGTTCTATTGGTATTTATGTGTCCCTATCGTCTAGAGGCCTAGGACACCGCCCTTTCACGGCGGTAACAGGGGTTCGAATCCCCTTAGGGATGCCACCATTAACTTAGATTGGTAAATGTATTTATAATATTTAACAATCAACTACAAAACATGAAATCGTTATCGAACGGTTATCATAATTTTTAGTGTCCTTATCGTCTAGAGGCCTAGGACACCGCCCTTTCACGGCGGTAACAGGGGTTCGAATCCCCTTAGGGATGCCACTTATTATTTTACTTTTAGTCAAAATAAACAGTGTTTAAAAGTGAAGTAAAAAAACCGACTTATGTCGGTTTTTTTATGCCTAAAATTTATTAACTATCCAATATCCAATACCCAATATCAAATGGCTGGTGCTCACATTATGAGGTTAAATTTCCAGTGTTTATTCTCATTGAATTCATAGCCATTGAATCAAATCATTGACCCACTTGGTAGGAATGCAGCAGATCTAAATATTTTTAAGCCTCTACACATTCCTTTGTCATTCATTCCTCCCCTTAAAAAATAATAAAATAATTCACAGGGAGAAAAGAAGGAGAACAGCAGGAGAAATAAAATATCAGCTGATCTGTTGCGCTTAAATTTTTTACGACTCTACTCGTTCCTTTCTCATTCACTCCTCCCTATAAAAAATAATAAAATAATTTAGGGCAGGAAAAAAAGAAGAAGGGCTGCAGGAGAAGTAGAAACGTTATTGGGATTGATTGCACATGTTTATGGTTGCCGACTAAACATAAGTACCTGCGTCGACGTTAAAGGCTTTACCAATGCCGTGGAACCATGTTCTTACAAGCATCTGAGTCATATAGAGTAAAATGTAGTAGGAGTTACCGAGGTGGCTATGAACGGGGACGTAAGGAGCAATACACTCCTTGAATTTGAATAATTAACCTTGTTGAGTTTTAATCAACAAGGTTAATTATTGGGTATGCGACCTAAGGGGTTAATTCCTTATAGCTCGCCTATTGAGTTCGATTCCGCTTGTTAATTAAACTCAAGCTTTCTTCAGCAAAACCTACACCAGCCTCGTTATAAAAGTTAAACACTTTGTCTACGCCAAAGCTTTCAAGGGTAATCAGTTCATCATCATAACGCGCAATAGCGGCGATCTTGCCCTGATAATTAGTGCGCCTTATTTGCGCGGTTATATTCTTAATGTCTTGCACAGAAGGAAGTGCTAAAAGTGTTAGTTCAATCTTACTCAGATCAATTTTTTCCCAAAAGTCAGCATCTTCAGCATCACCCAGATAGGTGTGAATACCGTTTTCATTTAACCATTTTACTTTGTCTTTATCTGTGTCTAAGCCCCAAACTTGATCGTCTATCTGAGCACTCAAGGCTCTATAAGCGCCGATACCAACACGGCCCATGCCAATAATCGCAATGGGTGCTTCGCAAGGCTGAACAAAATCATCTTCGACTAAAGGCTTTTTACTTTCAAAGCGCTTAAATTTTTCTTTATTATTGGCAAAGTAATCATGGGCAAAGTTATAAAGTACATTAGTAATAATAAAGGATAATGCCACCGCTAATGACAATATCACTAGCCACTCGGAAGATAGCCAGCCTGCTTCAGTGCTAAGTGCGGCAATAATAAGACCAAATTCACTATAATTACTTAACGCTAACGCCGATAAAAATGCGGTTCTACCACGGAGATTAAGTTTGACTAAAATAAAGAAAAACAGCAGAAATTTAACGGGTAGTAACAAGGTTAATACTGACGCTATAGCAAGCATCTCTAGTGTGGGCAGGGCAGTAAAACCAATAGATAAGAAAAAACCAATCAAGAATAAATCTTTAAAACTCAGTAATGACTTATTTATTTCACTGGCTTTGCTATGAGAAGCTAAATACATACCCGCTAAAAGCGCACCTAAGTCGCCCTTGATTTGAACTAATTCAAATAACTCATAAGCACCGAAAGCGATAAAAAAGCCCATTAATGGAATTAGTTCGCCATGGCCTGCCTTACTAATGACTTTGTTAATATAGGGTTTTAATGGTATTAAAAGCAGTAACAAGCCCGCCCAAGGGCTTGGTAGTTCACCGGTGGCGACGACAAGAAATATCACCGCAATGACGTCTTGCATCACCAATATGCCAATCGCCAGTTTCCCATGGCGGGCGCGCATTTCACCGTGCTCTTGCATAAGTTTAACAACGCATACCGTACTACTAAAGCTTAATGAAAATACGATTAGTGCTGATGTAGTGAGACTTAAGCCACTAACAAAAGGAAGAGTAATAAGGGCGATGGTTTTTAACAGTACGAGTCCAATCAATAACCATAAAACACTGTGGCTTAAGCTGCCAAGCCAAACTTCTGGCTTGAGTAAGTCTTTTATATTGAGTTTCAGGCCAATGGTAAATAGCATCAAGGTGATGCCAATATCAGCTAATACGTTGACCATGCCATCGGCTTCATAGCCTAAAAAGAGTAAGATAAATCCGGCCGCTAAATAGCCGATTGAGGGTGGTAGAGCCACTAATTTGGTTAATAAACCACAAATAAAAGCAAAACCGATCCAAATAAATTCCATGTTAAATTAAGGCTCCAGTGTCATTATTTCATTAAGTTGTTGTTCAACATAGTCAGCGATTATTGGCTGTGCTTGCGCGTTAGGGTGAATACCGTCTGCTTGCATAAGTGCTTTATCGGTGGCAACGACTTCCATAAAAAAGGGCAGTAAGGTGATATTGCTAGCATTGGCGACATCTTCAAAAACTTGCTCAAACATTTCATTGTATCTTGGGCCATAATTTGGCGTTATTTTTATCTTAATCATTGAAACTTTTATGTTTTTATCTTGCGCTAACTTGACCATTTGTAACAAATTATTTTTAATGATTTTAGGTGAATAACCACGTAAACCATCATTTCCGCCTAATTCAATTAGCAACAAGTCAATTTTTTCATTCGCCAAAATGCCTGCTAGCCGAGATAAACCACCACTCGTCGTTTCACCACTAACACTGGCATTTATTATTGTGTAAGCTTGTTTTTGTTCGGTAAGTTTTTGATTAAGTAAGTGCACCCAGCCTTGTGTGGGTTTCATCCCATAACTTGCACTGATACTATCACCTAATAGTAAAATATTGCGGGTTGGTGTGATACTAATGCTGTTATCAAGCGTATTGACCTGTTTGTTTTGTGCAGCAGTATTTGCTGTAGAGATAAAAAATAAGCTAATAAATAATATAAAAAGTGGATAATTTTTCATGCATGTAAATTCCGAGAGTATTCTAAGCGTTAAAGACCTAACTAAATCAGTGCAAGTTGAAGATAAAACGCTAGTTTTGCTTCAACCACTTAATTTAACTGTTGCTGCGGGCGAATCAATTGCCATTGTCGGTTCGTCTGGCTCAGGTAAAACGACATTATTATCGATTTTAGCGGGTTTAGATTTACCAAGTTCCGGACAAGTGTATCTTAAAAACCAGCCTTTACACCAGTATAATGAAGAGCAGCGCAGCCAAGTTCGTGCGCAGCATGTGGGATTTATTTTTCAACAATTTTTATTAATTAACAGCTTAACTGCGCTTGAAAATGTGATGTTGCCAGCCGAGTTAGCCAATATGCCCGATGCGCAAGCGCGTGGCGAAGCTTTACTGGCGCAAGTAGGTTTGGCTGACAGACTGGAACATTACCCTTCTCAGCTCTCTGGCGGTGAACAACAGCGGGTAGCTATTGCGCGGGCATTTATTGCTAAGCCAGATATTTTATTCGCTGATGAACCCACGGGCAATCTAGACAGCAAGACGGGTCAACATATTATTGATTTAATATTCGATTTGAATGTTAAAGAGGGTACCACCTTAGTGTTGGTGACCCACGATGCTAAATTAGCGGCAAGGTGCCAGCGCCAAGTTGAAATGGACAGCGGTGCTTTAACTGAACCCTTGACTGAAGCCACATTAGCAAACACAGATGAAAACCATGCTAAAAATCAGGCTGATAGTCAAACCACAAGCCATGATGATCTTGCAAGCAAAACTTCAGTTTCACAAGTAGGTTAACCATGAGTATTGTTAAAGAAAAAGCATCAAGCATGTGGTTTACTCAATCACTACGCTTATTACATCATGAGCTTCGCCGTGGTGAACTGACCATTATATTTATCGCTATTGCGCTTGCCGTTGCGACGGTATTTTCATTGACCGGATTTTCTGGCCAAATTAAGTATGCCATAGTGGCCAATAGCACCAATACCATAGGCGCTGATCGTGTCCTGCGTATGTCGTCAGAAGTTGACACTAGCATCATAGAGAAAAGTCAGACATTAGCACTAGAATATGCCCGGAAAATTGAAACTGAGTCGATGGCGTTTGCGGGTGACAATATGTTACTCAGTGAACTCGATGCGGTATCTGATACTTACCCTTTGCGCGGTGAACTTAGAATTAAAACGTCGCTGACGCAAATCGCGAGTGTTGTTGCCAATGCCCCTAAACTAGGCACGGTTTGGGTTGAGCCCAGTGTGTTAAGTCGCTTGAATGTTAAGATTGGCGAGGTGATTGAGATAGGTGTTGCGCCGCTCATTATTGCCGGTATTGTTACTGATATTCCTGACCGTTCATACCGCGCCTTTATTGCCGGGCCAACGGTTATTTTAAATATTGCCGATATGCCCAAAACCGAGCTTATTCAGCCAGGCAGTCGTATTACCTATAAGTACTTATTTGCCGGTGAAACCGATGCTATTGAAAGCTTTGAAAAATGGATTAAACCACAAATCAATGAATCACAACGTTGGTATGATGCAAAAGCCGCACAAAATCGTTTATCAAGAATATTAGACACCGCAGAGAAGTTTCTTTCGCTAGCAAGTATGTTAGGCATTGTATTAGCTGCTGTTGCGGTGGCGGTGGCCAGTCGTCGTTATGGTCAACGTCATCAGCCTAACGTGTCAATATTTAAAGCCCTAGGTGCGTCAATTTCGCATGTGAGAAAACTTTATTGTCTGCATTGGAGCTTATTGAGTTGTTTAAGTATCGCAGCAGGATTAGTGGTGGGTTATGGTTTGCTGCTACTGGGTGCTAATGCCATTGCGAGTTATTTATCATTAGCTGATGCACCACTGACTTTTGTACCGTTTTTAACGGCGATATTTACCGGTTTATTATGTGCCATTGCTTTTGCAATTCATCCGATTATGACCTTAGTAAAAAGCTCACCCTTAAATGTTATTCGTGGTTTTAGCCAAGAAAAAGTCGCGCGCTTTGGATGGCATCAATTACCACCTTTATTGGCGTTATTTTTATTACTGTTTATTTTCAGTCAAGACTTAGTGATGAGCGCTGCGTTGTTATTCGGCGGTGTGGTTGTCTCTTTTATCTTGTTGTTGTTTGGCCGTGGCTTAATGAGCGCAGGCCGCAGTGTCGGTACTAAAGCGGGAAAGTCTTGGCATTTGGCCTTAGCGAACTTAAAACGCCGAGCTAGTGAAAACAGCGTGCAACTGGTCAGTTTTACTATCGCTATAATGTTGTTGTTATTGATCACAGTAATGAAAAGCTCAATATTATCAGAATGGGAGCAACAGTTTCCTGATGATACGCCCAATCATTACCTGATCAATATCACTCAAGATCAAATTCAGCCTTTAAAAAACTTTGTTGAAGAAAATAATATTGCCAATCAAGGTTTCTATCATATCTACCGTGGTCGTTTATCAGCAATAAACGGTGTAAAGACCGTCGATAAAGATGATAATGATGATGACAGTCAAGTGCAAAACGCTGAAAAAACTGATGGCACAGAAAAACAACAAGCTAAGAAAACCAAGCAGCAAAAAAGTCGGCAAGGTATGGGCCGTGAACTGGGTTTAACCTGGCGTACTGAGTTACCGGATGAAAATGAAATTATTGCGGGGCAGTGGTGGCAGGTTGGCGACGAAACACCTCAAGTGTCCATTGAAAGCAATATAGCAGAACGTTTGGCGGTTAAATTAGGTGATGAGCTAACCTTCACACTCGGCTCGGATGAGTTTACCGTGCCTGTGACTAGCATTCGTCAAGTAAATTGGCAAAGTCGGCAGTTAAACTTCATTATGGTTTTTAACCAAAGTGTACTTGAGCAATTTCCGACGACATCAATTTCCGCTTGGTCAATATCAGATGATAACCGAGACTTGGTTTATCGCTTTTTGGCCAACTTTCCCACGATTACGGTAATGGACTTTGCTGCCATCATGGCGCAGCTCAATGGTATTATTGAGCAAGTGACGGTGGCGATTCAACTGATCCTCATTTTAGTGGTACTTGCCGGTAGCTTAGTGTTAATAGCGCAAGTACAAGCCAGCATGGAAGAAAGAGAGCGCGAACTAGCGATATTGAGAACATTGGGCGCTAAAGGCAGCTTACTGCGTAATAGCGTGTTATATGAGTTCGTAGCACTAGGCGCTATTGCCGGACTCATGGCAAGTGTTGGTATGGAAATAGCCGTTTATATTTTGCAAAGCCAAGTATTTAATATGTCAGGCAGTTTTCACTTTCAATATTGGTTAGTGGGTATTGGCGCGGGCGCATTCTTTGTGGGCTTAATTGGTATGCTCAGTTGTTGGCGTTTACTTAAATTGTCGAGTGTTACCTTAATCCGACGAACTATGTAACTTTCTCGCTTTATAAAAACTATATCGCTTTTAACACTAGCGGGTATGCTATGAAATCGCGTATAGTTTTAAGAGCTTATACTATATTAGATAACCAACTGGGTTTAAAAAATGGTTTTACAAGGCAAGTCCGAAGGCGCGGTGAAATTTTTATTGGTTACCGCGGCATTATTTGTTGTGCTAGCGGGGATAAAAACCGCGGCGACATTATTAGTACCATTTTTATTATCAGCGTTTATTGCCATTATTTGTAACCCATTAGTGGTGATGGCGGCGCGTTATAAAATTCCTAAACCGATAGCGGTCATCTTTGTTATTGGTATCTTTGTTTCTATTGCGCTGTCACTGGCTGGGCTTGTGGGTAACTCGTTAAATGAGTTGTCACAACTTATTCCGGTTTATCGCGCGCAACTTCAAGAACAGTTTATTTGGTTAACCCAACAACTTGATGACTACAATATTAAAATATCGTCAGAATTACTGATTGAATACTTTGACCCCGCTGCAGCAATGGGCTTAGCCGCTAACATGCTCAGTGGTTTGGGCAGCGTTATGGCTAATTTATTTTTAATCATAATTACGGTTATTTTTATGTTGTTTGAAGCGTCATCTGTACCGCGTAAATTACATTTAGCGCTTGACGATCCGCAAGCTCGCTTAAAGCAAATTGACCGATTTTTATCCTCAGTAAATAATTATATTGCCATTAAAACCTTGGTGAGTATTGCCACCGGCATTTGTGTTTCATCAATGCTGTGGGTGTTTGGTTTAGACTTTTTCTTACTGTGGGGAGTGTTGGCCTTTTTACTAAACTATATTCCCAATATTGGCTCCATTATCGCCGCCGTACCGGCAATGTCGTTAGCTGTTCTGCAATTAGGGCCAGCGGCAGCAGGTTTTATTGGCTTAGGCTATTTAACCATAAACACAGTAATGGGCAATGTGGTTGAACCGCGTTATTTGGGCCGTGGCCTTGGGCTATCAACCCTAGTGGTATTTATTTCATTAATATTTTGGGGCTGGTTGCTAGGCACAGTGGGCATGTTGTTGTCAGTACCTTTGACCATGATCATTAAAATAGCTTTAGAAAACTCTGCAGAAGGCAGTTGGTTTGCGGTGTTATTATCGGGTGAAGAAGCGTTGGAAGAGACTTAAGCAAGTAAAAGGTGGCGATAAGCTACCTTTTCTAATTTATAGCACTTTAAAAACTTAAAGCTAAATCCTAACTTATTGGTTCATAACCTTCTAAACTTAAGGGGTTTTAGCTTACTATGTGATTATTAAGCGGCTCTGTAGCTAATTATTAGTCCATTATTAGTCAATTAATAACAGCCATACAAAACAGATGACAATTGATGGCGAATATTAAAAATCAGCAAGATAAAAGTCACAGCCCCAAGTTATCGGCAATGCTTTAGCAAGTGGAAATAGCATTGAAGGGGCCAAGTGCTCATGTTTAAATTAACTGGGTTTTTGACCAATCTTAAAATAACCGGTTGAAAGAAATTGCACCGTTTCATTGCGCTTTTTACCAATTAAGATTGCCCCGTCATCCATAAACAGAAAATTTTTCCAGCAACGTTGAAATACTGCCCAAGTGGTTTCAATAACATTATCTCGCGAACTGCAATAATAAACCACGGTATTATTATCCCATTTTAGGTGCGCTAAAATGATCTCGGGTAATAAACATGCTTCACTATCCCAAATGCTTTCCCATTTACCGTTATCAAGCCAAGATGCAGAATTTTCTGGCCAATCACCTTTTTTAAAAAAGTCTGGGTGATCAACTTGTTTACTGATAGCGCCATCCCAGAGTACTTTGGCACGAGTACTGATCATAGGTTTAATTTTTGCTTTGTCGCTATCGCTAATGGGTAAGCTTTTATGCTTAAAGATCCAAGCGTTTTTTAATTCGTCAATTGAGGTGTAATTCATAAAGGTTATATTTGTAACTTTAATTTTGGTATAACAAGTACCGCTAGTATCTCATTAATTTGCTTAAAATTGCAGGTTATAAAATGAAAAAATACAGTTAAAGTTACTGATTAGAGCAATTCGCTGGCTTTGTATTAGTTCACATTGGCCATTTGTCTATTAACGTTTTAGCTGCACTCCCCAGTACGGCTAAATTTATCATGGCTGTTTATTTAACAATATAAGTTTCTTTTCAGCATAAGTTTGACCTTAAGTACCCGTTGTTGCAAAATGCCGCGCTTGGCTTCTTAAATTCCACTCAAAATAAAAACACCTGAACTCTTCGTATATTTAAGTATACGTTTTTTCTATTAAATCACCTGTTTTTTGTTTTATGGTCGTTCAAAAACATTAACAAAGATCGATAGGGTGTATCGCATTAAACTTAACTTTAACTGAAATAAAAAAGTATCAGTCTTAAAAGAAGCAGAAATTTTTTATAGTTTTAAGAATCCTGTAGCTACAGGAGCTTATCAGGACTTTCCTGATATTGGCATAGGTGAAGGCATGCCAGCCATTATTAAGCTTTAAAAGCTAATAAATAAAGAGGTTAAAAGCGAAGTATTTATATAACGAAAGTCCTCACCAGAGACTAAGTCCTGATTAAAAACGCCTTACTCATATGCATTTAGTAAGGCTAACCCATAGAAATTTAAAACTTTAGATATTTACAAAGAGAGAACATCATTATGCAACTTGGATTCAAAAACCTGCTACTTATTACGATCACAATATTAGTTGGCTTGTCTGTATCTTTAACAAGTTACTTTTCCTATGTTAAAGAAGAAAAAGCACTGACCGCTATCATTATTAAACAAAACAGTGAGTTTGTGAGACAACAATCTATGCTTATTGAAAGCAAATTGAATGAAAAAGTATTAGGTTTGGCTAGGATTGCGAAATTATATGATGATCAACGAGAAGAAGGCAGCAAAGAAGACTTTATTAAATTAACCAACACCATAGCTTTTGCCATGAATCTTAATAGTTCGGCTATTGGATTTGAAAGCGGTGTTGGTTATTGGAATCAAGCTAGCGAAATTTGGCCTGAGAATATATTCGCAGGTGATGTTAGAACTGAGTCTTATTACAAACTAGCTCGAAAAAATTCAGGTACAGCAACAAGTGAACCTTATTTTGATTCAATAGACTATTGGGTCAGCATCGTTCATCGCATAAAAAATGGCATGATTTCTGTTGATATGAAATTAGATTTTTTGAATGAGTTGGTTGAAGACTCTTCGAAAATCCCGGGGGCTGTAGCATTAATTTTGAATCATGATACAACCGTTTTAGCCTCGACGAATAAAGCGGTAGAAACCAAAAAGCTAGCCACTAATTACCCTTGGTTTAAAGAGGTGGCGTTAAGCACTGTTAGCCAGAAAAGCAGCAGACAAACTTATCAATTAGCTGGGGTGGATAAATTACTTTTTTCGCACCGAATTCAAGTGGCTGATAAAAATTGGTATTATACGCTGAGTCTAGATAAAGAAACTGCATATGCCAGTCTGTTTGATGCGAAAAAAAGCGCTATTATCAGTACGCTTGTTGCAACAATAATAAGTGTTGTGTTGGTTTTCATTGTCTTGCAAATTATTTACCGTCCTATACTGGTATTAAAAGAAACAATCACAGCACTCTCTCAAGGTAATGGCGATTTAACACAGCGCCTCAAGGTAAACTCAAGTGATGATTTAGGTCAAATTTCTGATGGGGTTAACCGTTTTATCGAGAGCTTACAGTCGATGATGATAGAAATAAAAGATGCAACCACCGCCTTAAATGGCAACCTCTATAAGTTGAAAGACCAATCAAAGCATAATACAAATATATTAAATGGCCATATTCAAGAAACAGAGCAAGTTGTAACGGCGATTGAAGAAATGAATGCCACAGCAGGCGCTATGGCAAGTGATATTGCTAATGTTGCTTTACTGACTGAGAATGCCAACAACGCTGGTCGTGAGTCTATGAAAACGGTAAACCAAGCTCAAGATACTATTTCTGAGTTGGTTTTAGACATTGATAACTCGGTAGAAAGTGTTAGTGAGATGAGTAAGAAAACCGATGGAATTAATTCCATTTTGAGTGTTATTGGCGGCATTGCTGATCAAACTAACTTATTGGCACTTAATGCCGCTATTGAAGCCGCTCGCGCTGGTGAACAAGGTCGTGGTTTTGCCGTGGTTGCAGATGAAGTACGTAATCTTGCGAGCCGTACAAAGGCAAGTACTGACGAAATTGAAAGTGCACTTGCCAGCTTATTACAAGGTAATCAAACGGTTGTTGAATCAATGATTGTGACGAAAGACCGTTGTCAAATAGCAGCGACGGGTACGAGTGAAGTGTCAATAAGCTTGAATGAAATGACAAATACTGTGTCGGAGATTAATAATTTAAGTACACAAGTTGCCACTGCTGCTGAAGAGCAAAGTAGCGTTACACATGAAGTCAGTAAAAACATGACAGCCATTAACGAAATTGTTGGTGAGTTAGATAAAAATGGTAAGCAAGTGGTTAATGAGATCAATAGTGTTGATGAAATTAATCAACAGTTAACCGGTATAATAAGTCGATTTAAAATTTAATTGGCCCTGTAACGACCCTGTAACAGATTTTGTGTAACTGCCAGGTTTAAATAACATCTTTCAAACGGTCTTCGAATTCAATTTTAAATCGATTCAAGGCCGTTTTAACATTTCTTATCGGCATCGTTGGCCCTTTAACAGATTCTGTTACAGGGCCCTAAATGTATTGATTCTTGCATCTTGTTGAGCTTTATCGTTTGTTAAATTTAAAGCAATATTAATGAATTTTCTGCTGGATAATATTAAATTGTGGGCTGTTTTGTTCTTGTTTATGACAAATACTTAATAAATCTTCAATCAAACAAGAAAGTGCACGACGTTCAATTTGCTGGATTAATGCTTGCTGCTCGTCAGTGAGCATGTGGTACATAGTCGCGGCGCCAAAATCGCCAAAAATAATATTAGCGTTTTCATCAAACAAGGTATTATGCGCGTATAAATCACCATGACATACTCGATTTGCATGTAAATGTTCAAACACGTCTTCCATTTGCAACACTATTTTATCAATTTGACTAACGCTTAAGGTAAAGCCTGTAGGAAAAGTATCACGGGTACAGCTTTTAAAGCTTGGCGGTAAACCCAAATTTTTAAAATTAGCCGGTATTAAGTTCATGATTAAGGCTAAATAATCTTCCTCATTGACTTGTGCTAAAGAACGGACAAGGTTTTGATGATCGCCGACTTTTAAACATGCCTGTAACTCGTCTTCTGGGTAGCCATCACTGGTTACTTTGCCTTTAAAAACTTTCACCGCAACATTGTCTGGAAATGCTAATGGACTATCAGTCCAAGTTGCACTGGAAATAACGCCTGAAGCACCTTGTCCCAGTACCTTTTGTAAGGTGAAACTTGTTGAGGGCAGTGATGGAACTGAGGCAATATTGAGGTTAGCAAGGCTAAAAGGATTGCCGGCAAAGGCAAGCCATGCAAGTTTAGGTAATCTCAGCAATTGCTCGGGACATTCAGTTAAATTGTTCGCTGATATACGCACTAACTCAAGGTTATTTGACTGCGCTAGTGTTAACGGTAGTTTGGTTAACCTATTGCCTGCTAACGCTAATTTTTGTAGTTTTGGCCGTTCGCCCAAAGCGTCAGGCAAAGTTTCAAGGCAGTTGTCGGTCAAGATTAACCAACGTAAATTCTCCGGTAAGGAGTTAGCAGGCACCTGTTCAATTTGATTTGATTTAAAGCCAACCATTTCTAGGTTTTCACAGCGCCCAAGTACTTCAGGTAATACTTGGAAGCGATTGTTTGAAGCAAAAATTATTTGAAGTTTTTTTAGCTTAATTAACGCCTTGGGTAGCGAGGTTAATTGATTGTCAGATAAATCTAGAATTTCTAAGCTATCTGCTAATGACAGAATTTCTAATGGGAATGAGCTTAAGTTTTCAGATAACTTTAAACGCTTAATACCCCTGAGTTTGCCAGATTTTAACTGAGATAGCGTATGCATTTATTAATCCATTGTTAGTGTTATTTTTAGTAAATGAAAATTTAGGATGCCACAAAGTGATATGACATCGCTAAGATATAAAAAAACCCGAGAAGCATATTTAAAGGCTTTTCAGGTTTATCGAGGGGTAATCAACCTAAGATGTTTTTTGTTACCAGAGTTAAGCCAGTGACACCTTGTATCTTGTACACAGGTATTTACCACAACCTAGTCCCTGTTTTCATTAATTCTAGGTGAACCTAGAATTACATATAATGGATTATTTTAAAGGAAACCCTTCTATTTATCAATATCAATGGGAAGTATGATAGCGGCTATAAAGCAAATAAAATCAGATAATTGTAACGCAGCGATTAGCATTTAAAGCACTAGACGTATTTGTAAACCTAAGCTTAAAAATAGATGTAGAGTCATTTGTTATTAAAAATGACTAGAAGATAAAGCTCAGTTTAAAAAAGTCAGATAATATTAAGTTTACAGTTTTTTTAGATGGTTTTAGGAAAGGGTGGCTTAATGACGATAGTTCACTGCGCGCTAGCGAAAATGACATAGGCGATTTAGAAAAATCATGAGCTAAATTTTTTGCTGATACTAGTTTAGATTAACTTACATCAACTATAAAATCTGACAGATAGCGATAGGTTATTAATTAATAAAAAGGATCTTAACATACGATTAAGATCCTTTTTATGTTTAACTTTTTAATCCTTAATGACTCAGTGGTATATTTATTATTTACTTTTTCGCCTTAAAGTAAGCGAGACTAAAGCAAGAGAAAACAGTATTAATGTGCTGGGTTCAGGAACAACAGACACTTGCGAAAAACGCTGTTCAAAGCTTCGCA
Source organism: Colwellia sp. MB3u-4 (assembly GCF_014077065.1). NCBI lineage: Bacteria > Pseudomonadati > Pseudomonadota > Gammaproteobacteria > Alteromonadales > Colwelliaceae > Colwellia > Colwellia sp. MB3u-4. Next base: position 574,713 of record NZ_JACGVE010000079.1, read on the forward strand.
ATGAGGCAAACTCACCAAAGTCTCCCGCTTCAAGTAGAATGTTTTTTGTTACCCAAATTTCATCAGTTGGTGAAAAATTTGCTGAATCAAATAATTTCTCATTTTGTTGACCAAATATATCACTTCTTTCTACATTTTTTGTACCTATTTCATTACCTCTATTAGGGTCTGAATAAATTTTTTCTTCAATAAATATACTTGTCAGCGAGGTAGGATTAATTAATGCTGAATCCGTTAAATATAACGAGTTATCTTTGATCTTAAATATCGGGTCAAGTACTGAGACTCTAAAGCTAAACATAAAATCTAAGAAAGTATAAGAGTCATTCCCTTCAAGAGTAAAGGCATCATTTAAAATTTCAAAATGTAGTCCTGAACCAGGGTTTAGTCCACCATCAGCTAAACTGGTGACATCTATATCATCAGTGTTGACCGAAAATGGATTAGATGAAATGTCTTGTATTAATTCCCATTGGTCAAACAACTTATCGCCTACAACAATAGAACCACCATTAAATAATGTGCTGATAGGCGTAGCACAAACATTTACTGAAAATAGCAAACTAGCTATTAATAATATTTTTCTCATAAATTTCTTCCTTTAATTTAATATAAGTTAATATAATTTATTTTTAAATTTATTGTGAATTACGGAATAGGATTAATCGCACATCGAGCCAAAGTACAAAGAGGAATACAAACCTTGGTGTCTGATGGCGTGATCATGCCATCTAAGTTTGCATCTCTTGGATCATTGGGCAAGGCAACTTGACCACGGGCAATACTAATTGCTCTTAAATCTAAGCGGTCAATATCTCCATCGGCATCAGTATCACAAATCAAAGGTCCACCTATAGTGACTTCAAAATTTACGCTACAGGTATTGCCAGCGCCATCAGTTCCAGTAATTGTTGCACTACCTGACTGCCCTGGATCAATTAAATTTATGGTGAAATTGACTTGCCCATCACCTGGGATAAAGGGATCAATGCTTGAGATGGCATTAACACCATTAATCATTTCAACAAAGAAAACACCAGTATCATTATCAATGACATTATTGCCGTTGGAATCTTCTCCGGGGTCAAGAATACCATTTCCATTGACATCTTCTGTTGGTTTGTTATCGGTAACTGAACCCGTTCCTGCATTGTTGTTGATATCAAGCGAGCAAACAGGAAGGAATGCATCTCCTATTTGATTGATAAACTGAAATAATGCACCACCAGGATAGATATAAGAGTCAAAGTTGTTATATCCTTCGACGGTGACACCATGAGGGTTTACCGATGCAGTGTTATGTGTACCTTGACTTAAAGCCAAAACCGCTGCTGATAATGTCCCCCCTGGTATAGGTGAATAATCCCCAACAGGAACTGGCACGCCATCTAAAGTCAAAAAACCAACATCAGCATTATCAGCAATAATAGTTAAAAAATTCTGTGCAAATTGCCCAGCTCCAACAGTGGAGAAGGTATAATTATTTTGATATTGTGCTGATGGTATAATATTGGTCATTGCTGGATCACCCGAGGTTGCCCCTGGCGCATTTTGCCCTGTCATAAATTGAGTAACAAAAATAGGCTTATCTGCAGCAAAAAACTGATTCCCCGTAATAGCTGCTGTTTCAAAGAACTCACCTGCATTGATAACAGTAGTGGGCACACCATTTATCGTCATGCTGGTATTATTTTCTGAAGCAAGGATGCGATAAATGGTTCCTCCAGGTCGATTAGGAAGTCCAGCAGCAGATGCGGTTAAGCCCCAACTAACCAAGGGCTGTGCAATTTCAAAGACATGATCACATGCACCGGTCCCAAGTGGAATATTAGTACACCTATTACCATTAATTAACCCTACTGGCCTATCGGCAACAACTCTAGTACCGGTTAAACTGCCGGCAGTACCTGATGTTAAAGACTGTCCATGATAGCCTTCACCACGATTTAGATTTATAACAAATGGCACTCCGGCCAGATGACCAGACATATTGTTAGTGGGTGTGATTGTCACTTCAGTATTATCAAAGGCAGCATAAACAGTAAACAGACCAACGAATAGCGCATTATAATCTGAAACCAAATACTCTACATTCATGGTGTCAACGGGTAATGCCAAACCGGCATCAGACGTTGCTGAGTCTCTATTTACTTGATAAACAACAAACTCCTCATCCGCCGTCGCCCTTATCAGGTTTGATGATACCGCATTAACCGTCCAACTTGTCGCTGCTTGTGTTGGCAAAGATAAAATGGTTACAGTGCCAGGTATTATCGAAACAGTTTGAATAAACGTAGGTGTGTTCATTGGATATACTACGGTAACATCGGTAGCGACATCACCGGTTAGGTGTAATTCAATTATTGGCGCTGATCTTAGTTGTGGCAAAAAAGCCATAACAAAATCTTTACCTTGATTGTCTAATTGAGCATTAGCATTGAAGGTCGATATTGTTAAAAAAATCAGCAGTAATGTCTTAACTGATATAATTAATGTATGGCCAAAGGTTTTAATATGATTCATAAGTAAGTCCTTTATATGATTTAAATTTACTACCTACTACCTACTACCTACTACCTAACAACAACCCCCACTCTGTGATCATTCACCGAGTTATAATAACCAACTATTTCGGCATTTATTTGATTCACTAGAGCAGCTAGTTTTAAAATAAATACCTATAGTTGGCCACTTTTCCTAAGTATAAAATAGATCGCCTAATTAATGAAATGGGTATGATTTTACAAACTTAATAATACAGTTGAATTTGTTAAACAAAATAACACCTTGTCTAACAAATTAATCTGTACATAAAATAAGCATTAATTATGCCGCTAATAATAATATCTAGTAATCAAATTGTTAGATTTTTTAAAGTGTTAAAGAACATATTTGTGTAAATTTTTTCGACACTATTGATACGGTTAAATAACAGGAATATTCATGAAGCTAGCATATACCTTAGTGTTAATGGTAGTAGTCAAAGTATAATTAGCAATATATTAAGAAAATATGAGGTTATTGAAGCTAAGTATATTAAATTGTCGCTAGTGGGTAATTAGTCAAAAAAATCAGGACAAATTTTCGCTTATTTTGTTAAATAAAGATGGTGAAACACCAAGAAAAATTACTCACTAAAAAATTTTAAATCTTACTTATAAAAAATAACAAATAAGAGTTTAAATTAAGCACTAAAATGCTATCTCACTTTGTACCTCTTTACGCCCTAGAAATATAAAATTCATCTCTGCTATATGATTGAAAAATTGACTGTCGCGGTATTTAATTTGCTCAATATAAAAATTTAATTAAAAGAAAAATTAGCGTTTAAGTGATCTTTAGGTTATATAATTTCGCTTTAAAAAAAAAGACTGCTTTGCGGTGCATGAGAGAAGATTATTACTTTAAAAAGTTGTAGTTTCTGAGATGGAAATTTCTTTAGTTATGAAGAGAAAATCAAGAAGTGGTAGCGCGCTAGCAATCAGATAACATTTTCTTTATGGAACAAAAAAGGGATAACATTTCTGTTATCCCTTTTTCTATAATTTGGTGCTCGCTACTGGACTCGAACCAGTGACACCTTGCATGTCATGCAAGTACTCTAACCAACTGAGCTAAGCGAGCGTTACTTCTAAGTAAAATTGTTGAGTGACTCAACGAGGCGCTATGTTAGCGATCTGTTTTAGCAAGTGCAAGCAGTTTTATCTAAAATATGATGCGATTGCTGTTTAATTCAGCACTGGGTATTGTGCTTGCTTATTTAAGCAACAAATAGCTCAATAAAAGTTACACGCTATTTTAAATAGTCTAAAAGCAAGGCGTTAGAGTACCAAGCTAAAAACACTCGATTAACTTTCCAAGGCTGCGTGTTGATCAAAGCGCTTTTGCACTATTTTTAAGCGCCAAGCCAACAACACGGCCGCTACTGTTAAGCCAGAAATAAAGCCTATCCAAAATCCATAAGGACCTGATGCTGGTGCTACCCAATCGGTTAAGCCCAGTATTGAACCAAAAGACAAACCCACAACCCAGTAGGAAAAGAAGGTGATATACAAAATCGACTGTGTGTCTTTATAGCCACGAAGTGCACCCGCTGAAATAACTTGTATGGCATCGGAGAACTGAAATAAAGCCGCTAAAAACATTAAGCCAGCGGCAAGTTCAAGTACTTCGGTATCTGTGGTGTAGATGGTGGCAATTTGTGTGCTGAACAATAAGGTAATGGCTGCGGTTACTACCGCAATAACCAGTCCTAAAATAACCGAATACCGGCAGAGTTCCTTGGCTTTTTCAAAGTTTTTATTGCCCACTTCAAAACCCACTTTTATCGTCACTGCCATCGCTAAACTTAATGGCACCATAAAAACCAAACCAGAAAAGTTAATGGCAATTTGGTGGCTGGCAACAACATTAGCGCCAAAGGGTATAAGTATTATGGCTACGGCGGCAAATAAGCTTACTTCAAAAAGTAATGAAAATGCTATAGGTGTGCCTAAAGCTAATATGATTTTAATTTCTGACCATTGTGGCCAATAGAATTTGCTAAACAATGGCGCGTGTTTTAGATGTTTTGAAAAATAAGCATAGGCAAGCATGCCAAGAAACATCACCCAGTAAACAATAGCTGTGGCAATACCACAACCCGCACCACCGAGTGCAGGCATACCAAACTCACCATAAATAAAAATATAGTTGGCGGGTATATTAATCAACAAGCCTAATATGCTAATGATCATGGTCGGGCGAGTAAAAGACAAACCTTCTGAATAATTACGTAAAACCAAATACAGACAATAGCCTGGGCCGCCCCAAACAATGTAACCTAAATAGTCAAACATTAGATGTTTAAGTTTAGGCTCCATCGAAATAGAGTCGATTAACATCGGGGTGGCAATGTAGTAGAGAATAATGATGATTATTGCGAAAAAAACCGCTATCCAAGCGGTTTGATAACTGGCTTTCGCCACTTGGTCAAACTGTTTGGCCCCCGATAATTGCGAAACAATACTGGCCAGTGCCATCACAAGACCTGATATGGCTAAAATTAAGGGCAACCAGACACTGCTAGCTACGGCAACGGCCGCCATATCAGTGGCACTAACACGACCCGCCATGACAGTATCAGCAAAACCCATTAAATTTTGGATCAATTGGGCGATTAAAATGGGATAGGCCAATTTCATTAAATTTTTACTATTGGAAAAAAAACGATTTATGTTCATCAAAGCGATTATATCATTAGGTTATTCTTGCTAAGATAGCAAAAAGTAGAATATTTGTTGGATGATATATGTTTACCGGTATAGTGCAATCACAAGCTGAAGTAATTGCGATAATGCGTAAAAATAATGCGATAAGATTAAAAGTTGCGTTAGAGACCCCGCTGATAGCTAATCTTGAAATTGGTGCGAGTGTGGCGATAAATGGTGTTTGTTTGACCGCTGTTGAGTTTGGCCATTTAAGTGATGATAGTAGCTTTAGTAGCTTTATAAGTTTTGATGTTATTGATGAAACGTTACGAGTGTCTAACCTTGCTGATATTAAACTGGGTACACAAGTTAATGTTGAGCGTTCGTTAAAAATTGGCGATGAAATCGGTGGTCATATGCTCAGTGGCCATGTTCATACGCAAGCTGTTTTAGCTAATCGTATCGATAGTCAGGACAACTGCACGTTAAGTTTTACCATAGCGCCTGAATATCAAAAGTATATATTTTCCAAAGGTTTTATCAGTATTAATGGTATTAGTTTAACGCTAGGCGCTGAAGTAGGAGAGTTATTTTCAGTCTATCTGATACCCGAAACTTTAGCGCGTACCAATTTACAGAATGCGGTGATTGGCGATAAAGTGAATATTGAACTTGATCAACAAACCATGACGATTGTTGAAACAATTGAACGTATGAAACTAAGTAGTAATTAGTTTTAACGCAAGCATTTGTTATACGCGCATGTGACTTGCTAGTACTCACCTCTGGCTAGTACGCACCTCTTGCTGGTACGCACTTAAAGTGCAGTTAACGGTTGGCGGGTTAGTACCTAGTAATATCACTTGCTTGTTAGGTATTTATTTAACAAGATAATAGTGAGTTTATCTCACTATTATCTTAACAAAACTAAGGTTTAACAAAACTAAGGTTTAACAAAACTAAGGTTTAAAAAAACTGTTCATTATCACTACCCACTCCTAATAGAATTTTTTGATGATACTCGTCAATATGTAAATTCAAGTGCATTTCCATGCAACAAGCGGGGCATTCATCATAATAATCTTGGTCACCGGCACTAGTGTCTAAGGCCAAATGTATAGGGTGGCCGCAATGTGGGCATTCAATACGTTGTTCTTTAATCTTATGGGGCATGACGGCTCCTAGATTTGAAGCTTGAAGGATTGTACGTTTTAGTATGAACATTTTTAGCTAAAGCGCGAGTTACTCAGGCTAAATATCGCCCAAAACACTTGCCACCGCAGGGCGAAACACTGTTTGGGTAAAGCCCTTAGTTAGTGAAGGTAAAGCGCGTGGTAAAACTGTTGGCAATGTTATGCGCGAAATTAATCAACTTAAGTGATTAGATGATTAATTTTATTGGGTACTCCATCCCATTGCTCTGCATCAACAGGTGCCGGAATAATTTCGGTGATCACTGGCCATATTTTTGCCAGTTCAGCGTTGAGTTCAATAAAGTCTTTTTGATCTTCTGGCACATCATTTTCTTGATAAATCGCGCCAACAGGACATTCAACAGGGCACAAGTCGCAATCAATACATGAGTCAGGATTAATAACTAAAAAATTGGGTCCTTGATGAAAGGCATCAACAGGACAAACTGCAACACAATCAGTGTATTTACATTGAATACAATTATCAGTAACTACAAACGCCATTTTATTCCGCTTATTTTATCTTATTGAGCTATCAAATCGACTAGCATTACTACTATGAAAGGCCAGATCATACCTAGCTTATAAACAAATTCAATTATTGTTTTAGCTTTGTATTTGGTATCGCTAGTACTATCAGGTAAAATAGCGCCAATTTTTACCCTAGTCTCGCTTTGGATACACGATATGTTGCGTTTAACTAACGTCAAATTACCACTTAATCATCAACCGGAAGAATTAGAGCAAGTTATTCTTGCAACATTAAAAATCACCGCTGAGCAGCTTACCAGTTTTTCAATCTTTAAACGTGGTTACGATGCACGTAAAAAGAGTAAGATCATTTTGATGTATACCTTAGATGTAGAAACAACAAAAAATGAACAGCTTATCGCTGAGAATATCAATGATCAAAACATTAAAGTTAGCCCTGATACAAGTTATAAGTTTGTTGGTCAAGCACCCGAACATTTAACCGAGCGGCCAGTGGTTATTGGTATGGGGCCTTGTGGTTTATTCGCGGGCTTACTCTTAGCACAGATGGGCTTTAAACCCATTATTTTAGAGCGCGGTAAAGAAGTACGCCAGCGTACTAAAGACACTTTTGGCTTTTGGCGGAAAAAAATTCTTAATACTGAGTCCAATGTGCAATTTGGTGAAGGTGGTGCGGGTACCTTTTCTGACGGCAAACTCTGGAGCCAAGTTAAAGACCCAAAGCATTATAGTCGCAAAGTATTACATGAGTTTGTTGATGCCGGCGCGCCAAGTGAAATTCTATACGTTAGTAAGCCACATATAGGTACCTTTAAATTGGTCACCATGGTTGAACAAATGCGGGCAGAAATTCACCGTCTTGGCGGCGAAGTACGTTTTGAACAACGTGTAGACGATATTCATTTTGCCGAAACGCAAGATGACAACGACAATAGGCAAGTGACCGGTTTAACTTTATCGACAGGCGAGGTAATAAACACTAAACACATTGCTTTGGCTATTGGCCATAGCGCACGTGATACTTTTACTATGTTGCATGAAAAAGGCGTCTTTATAAAAGCTAAGCCATTTTCTGTTGGCTTTAGAATTGAGCATGAACAATCAGTTATTGACGATGCTCGTTTTGGCGAAAATGCCGGCAACCCTATTTTAGGTGCGGCTGATTACAAACTTGTTCATCATTGTAAGAATGGCCGTTCAGTTTATAGTTTTTGTATGTGCCCTGGTGGCACAGTAGTTGCCGCTGCGTCAGAACCAGGGCGTTTAGTTACCAATGGCATGAGCCAATATTCACGCCATGAACGTAATGCTAATAGTGCTATTGTCGTCGGTATTACACCAGAAGATTATGACGAAAATAGTAGCAAGGATAACGTACTTGCGGGCATTGAGTTTCAGCGTCGCTTAGAAGAAGCGGCCTTTAAACTGGGTGGCGAAAACTATGATGCCCCTGTACAGCTAGTGGGTGATTTTCTTGCTGGACGAAAAAGTGGCGAGCATGGTGTGGTAGCGCCATCTTATAAGCCTGGTGTTAAATTCTGCGATTTAAGTGAAATTTTACCTGACTACGCTATCGAGGCTATTCGTGAAGCATTACCGGCATTTGAACGAAAAATTAAAGGTTTCTCAATGGCTGATGCAACATTAACCGCTGTTGAAACACGGACTTCGTCGCCGATTAGTATCACCCGTGATAAAGACAGCTATGAGAGTTTAAATACCAAAGGGCTATATCCGGCGGGTGAAGGTGCCGGTTATGCGGGTGGTATTTTGTCTGCGGGTATCGATGGTATTAAAGTCGCTGAAGCTATGGCGCTTTCGATGCTGAAGCATTATCAATAAAATGTTAACTGCGCTACCATTGTTTAACTCATCAAAGTGAATAACCTAGCTTGATGAGTAAGTTAAGCCTTAGTTAGGCATTTAGTTAAGGCTAAAGTCTCGGCTTATAGGTCATGCTAGCGTTTGAGTTGTACTGAGTTCACAAGCGCTTTACGATTACTGCATTTCTTGAATATCATCGTTAACTTGTTGTTGCCACTTACTTTGAGGTAATTGGCTTTGAATATTGTGTAGTGTGGTCCAAATGCCATTCAGTGTCATGGGTTTGGTTAGCCAGAGTGGAATATTACCTTTAGGGTCAACCATAAACTGGTAAGTTATTGCTATGCGGTCAGCGGACATTGGCACTATTGTCCAATGGGCGCTAAGTAGGTGCATACGTATCACATCTTGGTTTTTTTCTATGGCATTACTAGCGTCTTTAACCGCAATCTCAATCGATAGATCCTCGTTTTGCCAATAACGAGAGTGGGCCACTATTTCACGTGCTGAAATTGGCCATAAGCCTTTAAATCGAGTAATAAATACACTTTCGTTTTTTGAACTTTGGCTAATGCATTTAGCGGACTCTACATTGTCTAGCCAATGTGGAACCTGCTTAAAATCTTCAATAAAATAGATAAAGCCCGTTAAACTTGAATTAACCTTAGCCTGTGCCTTAATTTCAATGACATCGTCATATTGACTAGCACGATAAAAAACACTTAATTCACTATTTTTCTTCCAAATGTTCCATGACGATAAATCATTTGCTTGAACATTATTGCTTAACAGCAGCAGGGAAATTAGTAGACAGTCACTTAAGCGTCTTAAATAAGTAACTGAGAAAAATATAACGCTGAGATTAAAAGCTTGAGGCAACTACCTATTCCCTATCATAACGTATTGCTGGTATAAACTGTGTTTGTGCAATAACGTAATTAAGAAAACACTAGTTCATCGGTTTAATTATTTTTGATTGATTGGGTTGCCATACACCGGCACCGTTGTGCGCAAGATGATTCATGCCTTGATTTAATACTTTATTGCCAACAATAGTTGAATTTTCAGGATGACTAATTAAAAATCCTTGGATGTATTTAACCCCTAAAGACTTTAATAATTCTAGCTGTATACTATTCTCTATCCCTTCAGCGACTACTTTTAAATCAAGTTGATAGGCCATGTCGATGATTGATTTTAGTATTTTCTTATACTTAATACTACTAGTGGCTTCATTAATAAACATTTTATCAATTTTTAAAATATCGACAGGTAATGTTGCCAATATTGCTAATGAGCTAAAACCTGTACCAAAATCATCAATAGCAATAAAAACACCTTCTTGGCGAAGTTGCTCTAATTCTGTGATAATTTCATCTGATATATCAAGGAAGCAAGACTCGGTAATTTCAAGCATTAATGACGAAGGTGGTAGTCCAGTTTTTACCAGTGTATCCATAACCCACTGATAAATTGGACGATGCTTAAGTTGAATAACAGAAACATTAACAGAAATTTTGGTTTTTTTCATGCCGGCGTTATACCAAGCAAACATCTGACGACAGGCTTCATTTAATATCCAATCACCTAGTGGCAATATTTGATTAGACTCTTCTGCGATCGGTATAAACTCTGTCGGTGAAATAACCCCTTCCACTGGGTGCTGCCATCGAACAAGTGCTTCAAAATAACTGATGACACAACCTTCAACATGAATAATAGGTTGGAAGGTTAAAAAGAAGCTGTGGTTAGATAAGGCTTGTCTCATCTCTTCCAATAAATAATGATAGCGCCTTAATTGGCTACCCATTTCAGGAGAGTAAATTCTATAAACGCCACGTCCATCTTTTTTAGCACGATACATTGCCACATCAGCTAATTGTACTAGTGTATTAGGTTTGCTGGCACTTTCAGGGTACATAGCAATACCTATGCTAGCACTAATTTTAATCGTTTTATTACCTAAAGTGAATTCACGTTCTAGTTCTGATAAGACAAATTTTGCAATATTAATAGCACACTCTGAATTTTCTATATCAAAAAGAAAAATAGTAAACTCATCACCACCAAGTCTAGCTAAGTTTTTTTCGATACAATTACTTGATTGGCTGAAATTTAGTTTATTACTGCGAACAAGTGAGTTTAGTCGCTCAGCAACTTGGATCAGTACTTCATCACCGAATGAATGGCCAAACGAGTCATTAACTTGTTTGAAGCCATCAAGGTCAATAAATAATAGCCCACTTTTTATTTCTTTACTCTGTGTTAACTGCTCTTCAATATGTTGCAGGAAAGTGTGGCGATTAGTTAACTTTGTTAATGCGTCACAAAAGGCACCTTGCTCAGTATCTGTTTTATATTGCTTTGCATATCGTGCTATATCTTCTAACGCATAGTTTAGATTAGCTAATACAGAATATTCTGGTTTGTATGAATGCTTTTCACCAAAGGTATTTGCTATGCCATCAGTAATAGCACAAATATCTTTTAATTTACTTTTTTGATAATTCAAAATTAAAAAGCCAGCGATAAAACCAATCACAAGTAGCGCTAGGGAAGGATAAAAAACGGCTAATGCAATGTTAAATAAAATGAAATTTAATGGTGTTACTAACCAGTTATCATTCTTTTTTACTACTTTAACAACCAGCTTCTGTTCATTATCTCTAGCTAAGTTATCAATAAGTAAAATGTGACTTAAATAGCCACCAACATCAGTTAATTGTTGTTGAGGTAATTCATAAGCAATATCAGGTTGGCTGTGATGAAAAGACGCTACTTTTTGAGATAAAATTGACACAAAAAATATATAAACAATAGTGAGAAATAATATAGTTAAGAGCGTGGTTGTTTGCCAATATTTAGCGGTAGATTTATTCATACTTTAATATTCCGTCATCAGGAAGCCGCTACAATTAGTCATATTGCTTCTACAATACTACTGACTAATATTAACATTAGGTTACATTTTACTTTTGTTTTTTTACATGTAATCAACATGTTTATACATACGAGTAACTTAATTGGGTCGCCATCATATCCACACTTGTTTATTTTATCAAGCCGTTACGGGCTTTCAACTATAATATTATGGATGGGTAGCGTGGGGCCTAATAGGAAACGTTATACTAACTAGTGTAACTAATGCATACAATATAAATAACATATTAATAATAAAACTGAGTAACATAAATTTACTTTTTATGCCCAATGATAGCGTCAACGCTGTACTTAAAATTTATTTTCGGTTACCCTACGGCGAAATTTTATTGCGGGTTGTTAACACTTAAGTAGCGAAATACTCAAACGTTAATGGCTAAAAAGACAATATTAACCAATTAATTTAATTGCCAAAATAATTTAATTCAAGTGACACTTCGTATGTGCCACCACTGAACAAAGGAAAATACATGCCTGTTATTACGCTTCCCGATGGTAGTCAACGCACTTTTGAACAAGCTGTCTCTGTTATGGCGGTTGCCTTAGATATCGGTCCTGGTTTAGCAAAAGCCACCATCGCTGGTCGCATTAATGGTGAGTTAGTCGATGCTTGTGAATTAATTAAAGAAGATGCAGCGTTACAACTTATCACCAGTAAAGATGCGGAAGGTCTTGAGATCATTCGTCACTCGTGTGCGCATTTATTAGGCCATGCTATTAAGCAGCTATATCCAAATGTGAAAATGGCGATTGGCCCAACGATTGAGAATGGCTTTTATTACGATATTGACCTTGAAGAATCAATTAGTGAAGACGACTTAGCCAAAATTGAAAAACGTATGACAGAACTTGCTCGTACGGGATATGAAGTTGTTAAGAAAACAGGCACGTGGCAAGACGCTTACGATGCGTTTACTGAACGTGGTGAAACTTACAAATTACAAATTCTTGATGAAAACATCGAGAAAACAGATACGCCTGCTTTATATTACCATCAAGAATACATTGATATGTGTCGTGGCCCTCACGTACCTAGTATGCGTCATTGCCATCAGTTCAAGCTGATGAAAGTAGCTGGCGCTTATTGGCGTGGCAATTCAGACAACAAAATGTTGCAACGTATTTACGGCACAGCATGGGCGGACAAAAAACAATTAAAAGCCTATATCGTTCGTTTAGCAGAAGCTGAAAAGCGCGATCATCGTAAAATTGGTAAAACCTTAGATCTTTTCCATTGGCAAGAAGAAGCGCCAGGTATGGTGTTCTGGCATAACGATGGTTGGACAATTTATACTGAGTTAGAGAAATTTATTCGTGAAAAATTACATGAATATGATTACGACGAAGTTAAAGCGCCAATGATGATGGACAGAAGCCTCTGGGAAAAATCAGGTCATTGGGATAAATATGCTGATGGCATGTTCACCACTGAATCTGAAAAGCGTGAATACGCGATAAAACCAATGAATTGCCCGGGTCATGTACAGATATTCAATCAAGGTTTAAAGTCTTACCGCGATTTACCCTTACGTATTGCTGAGTTTGGCTGTTGTCATCGTAATGAGCCATCAGGTTCTTTACATGGCTTAATGCGTGTTCGTGGCTTTACGCAAGATGACGCCCATATTTTTTGTATGGAATCGCAAGTTCAAGCTGAAGTGAAAAAATGTATTGAAATGGTTTACGACGTATATGGTTCATTTGGTTTTGAAGATGTCGTTGTTAAATTATCCACTCGTCCAGAAAATCGTATCGGTAGTGATGAAATTTGGGATAAAGCTGAAGCCGGTCTTGCGCAAGCATTAACCGACAGCAACATCAAATTTGAGTATTTACCGGGTGAAGGAGCATTTTATGGTCCTAAGATTGAATTTACTTTAATGGACTGTTTAGGTCGTGCTTGGCAATGTGGTACAGTGCAGCTCGATTTTGCTTTACCAGAGCGTTTAGGCGCAACTTATGTAGGTGAAGACAACGAAAGATATATTCCTGTCATGATTCACCGAGCTATTTTAGGTTCACTTGAACGTTTTATCGGAATTTTAATTGAAGAGTTCACGGGGAAATTTCCAACGTGGTTATCTCCAATTCATGCAACTGTGATGAATATTACGGGCAAACAAGACGAATATTGTGAAAAAGTTGTAAAAAAACTAAAAGAAAGTGGATTTAGAGTAAAACTAGACTTGAGAAATGAGAAGATAGGCTTTAAAATCCGCGAGCATACTTTAAAGCGTGTTCCGTATTTGTTAGTCGTCGGTGATAAAGAAATGGAAACTGGCGAAATTGCAGTACGAACGCGAAGTGGTGAAGATTTAGGAACAATGTCGGTTGACGACTTTATTGCTAAATTATCTGATGAAGTGAAAACTCGTCGCTAAACACTTTGTAAAATGAACACGTATATTATTATTTTATCCAAGTAAGCTAATACTAGCGCTTACTTGGTAACAACGTTCTTTGGAGGAACATGGCTATTAAAGGTGGACAACGTGGCGGGCAAAAAGAGCCGGCTCATCGTTTAAATGAGTTAATCACAGGTATTCTAGGCAATGAAGTTCGTTTAATTAAATATGACGGCGAACCAGGTGGCATAGTTTCATTCGATGAAGCTATGGACCAAGCGGAGGACGCAGGTGTAGATCTTGTAGAAATCAGCCCAACAGCAAAACCTCCTGTTTGTCGAGTTATGGATTACGGTAAGTTTATCTATGAGAAGGCTAAAGAGCAGAAAGAGCAACGTAAAAACCAGAAACAAATACAGGTTAAGGAAATTAAATTCCGACCTGGTACAGATGAAGGCGATTATCAGGTAAAGCTACGCAACCTGAAACGCTTTTTAGAAGGCGGCGACAAGGTCAAGGTAACATTACGTTTCCGTGGCCGTGAAATGGCCCACCAAGAGCTTGGTCTTGAAATTTTAACTCGTGTTAAAAACGATTTAGAAGAATTGACCGTAGTTGAGTTTTTCCCTCGTAGAGCGGAAGGGCGTCAAATGGTGATGGTTCTAGCCCCTAAAAAATAGATAATACCCGGTTTGCAAGTAGCTCAATGTTTTTCGAAATATTGAGCTCACCGCTATTATCTTTAAGCTGGTAAACAAGGCCTACAAGTAGAGTTCGACATCTTAGCTTAACCGCTAAGCACTGATGAGTTCTCGCCTAGTTTACTTTATATTTGGCATAACAATGCGGAGTTATTAACATGCCTAAAATGAAAACCAATAAAGGTGCTGCAAAGCGCTTTAAACAGACAGCCACAGGCTATAAATTTAAACAAGCCGGTCTTCGTCATATTTTGACTAAACGCCGTACTAAAGTTAAACGTCATCTTCGTGCGAAATGCATGATTTCGGCAGCTGACATTAAGTCAGTTAAAAAACTTTTACGTCACGGTTAATAGGAGAGATAGAAAATGGCAAGAGTAAAACGTGGTGTACAAGCGCGTGCACGTCACAAGAAGGTTCTAAAGCAAGCTAAAGGTTACTACGGTGCTCGTAGTCGCGTTTATCGTGTTGCTTACCAAGCTGTAACTAAAGCTGGCCAATACGCATACCGTGACCGTCGTCAACGTAAGCGTCAATTCCGTCAACTTTGGATTGCTCGTATTAACGCAGCAGCTCGTCAAAATGGTTTATCTTACAGCCGTTTCATTAATGGTCTTAAAAAGGCTTCTATTGAAATCGATCGTAAGATCCTAGCTGACATTGCAGTATACGACAAAGCAGCTTTCACATTCTTAGTTGAAAAAGCGCAAGCTTCTTTAGCATAGTTTGAGATATTAGCTTTGAGAAAAGGACGCCCTAGGCGTCCTTTTCTTTTTTTAAGCCTTAAAAAATTGACTAAAAAGTCAAGAAAGTTAAGAAAGTTGAATCGTTAATTAAGCAAGTTGATTACAATATCAAACTGAGCAATAAACTAGCCTAATGGGTATAATATCAATCTCACTAATTATCTGATCATTTTTACTGGTTAAAACAACCAACTACTGTGTTATTTATTTAATAATTAGAACAACTAGTTATTAAATAAATGCCTTATATTTGGTCATTTTCCCTGCGTATAAAGTAGACCACCTAATTAATGAAATGGGTATAAGTTTGTTTAATTAAAAGTTCATGTTCAATTATAGGAAGTAAAGGTCTTATTATGAGTCTTGCTGATCAAATTTTAGCGGTAAATAATGATTTACCTATTCGCACTGATGTGGCCGTTCATAGCGGTAAAGTTCGTTCTGTTTATTGGTTAACTGAAATAGATAGTCGTCGCTTAATTCAAGAAAAAAATTATGATGTGGCACATGATACCCCATTAGCGATTATGGTGATCAGTGATCGTATCTCAGCCTTTGATTGTATTTGGCGCGGCGAAGGTGGTATGAAAGGTGTTCCTGGTAAAGGTGCAGCATTAAATGCCATTTCTAATCATTGGTTTAAGTTATTTAAAGAACAAGGCTTAGCTGATAGCCACATTCTTGACATACCGCACCCGTTTGTTTGGATTGTGCAAAAAGCTAAACCTGTGATGATTGAAGCCATATGTCGACAATATATTACCGGTTCAATGTGGCGTTCGTATGCTAAAGGTGAGCGTGAATTCTGTGGTATAGAACTAACCGACGGCCTTGAAAAAGACAGTAAGTTGCCGCAATTGCTACAAACACCATCAACTAAAGGTGTTTTACAAGGCATACCTGGTGTGCCTGCAGTAGATGATGTCAATGTAACTCGACAAAATATTGAAGATAATTTCGCCGACTTTAACTTTAAGTCAGTAGGCGATATTGCTCTGTATGAAAAGTTATTAACCGAAGGTTTTGATGTTATTTCAGCCGCGTTAGCTAAACTTGATCAAATCTTTGTCGATACTAAGTTTGAGTTTGGCTATGTTAAAGACCGTAACGGCCATGACAAGCTTATTTATATGGATGAAGTAGGCACACCTGATTCATCACGTATTTGGGACGGCGAGCAGTATCGCGCCGGTAAAATTGTGGAAAACTCTAAAGAGGGCTTTCGTCAATTATTACTTAAGCACTTCCCAGACCCTGATATTCTTCTAAATAAAGACCGCATGACTGAACGTGAAGCACTTGCCCGTGACAATGAGTTACCCGCAGAGGTATTAATGGCAGTTTCAGCAACCTATATCGCGATTGCTGAAAAAATAACCAATAAAAAAATAGTGTTATCGACCAATCCTAAACAAGAAATTATCGATATTTTACGCGACGAATATCAGCTAATTGACTAACGTTCGCTTTAGCTTTACATAGCCTCGCAATAGCGGGGCTTTTTTATGCTCAGGACGAGCGGTATGCTGCGATCACATGGATGTGAAAAAGCAGCGATGCTCAGGATGAGCGGTATGCTGCGATCACATGGATGTGAAAAAGCAGCGATGCTCAGGACGAGCGGTATGCTGCGATCACATTACTGTCCCTAGCCATCTTGGCAAGGGCTCCGGTATTAGGCTAATCACTTAACTTCTTTTAAAAGCATAGCTTCATAGCATCAGCACATTGATGTGCAAAATAGCGATGGTTAGTAGTTATATTTTTCGCCTTAGCCAATGTCAACGTGAAAGCGTTCGTCTTTAAATCACATTTAATCGCCACATATATTTAATTGTTCGTTTTTGATGCAAAGATAAGCGCTTGCACCAAAATTGCTCCTTTATCTTTCTTTATTGCACTGTTCTGGTGCGCTTTAATTTTCATTACCTTGCTTATATAGTCTAATCTTATGTATTTAAAGTGTTTTTTATTTTGGGTACAAATGGTGCTTAGTATTGTTGAAATAATAAGATTCAAACTCAAATTGACCGTGAATGCACTAAAGGTGAGCGAATGAAATTAGTAACAGCAATTATTAAACCCTTCAAAATGGATGATGTCCGTGAAGCGTTAAGTGAAATTGGTATCGACGGCATGACCGTTACAGAAGTGAAGGGTTTTGGCCGTCAAAAAGGCCATACCGAACTTTATCGTGGCGCAGAATATTCAGTCGATTTCCTCCCTAAAATAAAATTTGAAATTGCGGTTAAGGATGACTTTGTTGAACGGGTTGTTGACACTATTGTTAGCTCTGCTCAAACGGGAAAAATAGGAGACGGCAAAATATTTGTCACCAACATTGAGAACATCACCCGTATTCGTACCGGTGAAGTAGATGATGACGCTATTTAATCAAGCTTTATCGAGCAATAAAAATAAAATTGGCTGTTCAGTATAAAGCCTAAAAAGATTTAAATAGTGGATGTAAAAATGAATAAAATAATTATCACACTTTTCGCTTTAACTTTTTCTGTACCAAGTTTTGCTCAAGAAGCAAGCCTTAATGGTGCCAATACCGCGTGGATATTAACAGCCACAGCACTGGTATTATTGATGACCTTACCGGGCCTAGCTTTGTTTTATGGCGGCCTAGTGCGTCGAAAAAATATTCTGTCAATTTTGATGCAATGTTTTGCCATTGCTGGCGTTTCATCCATTTTATGGTTTATTGTCGGTTACAGTTTAGCCTTTGGCGAAGGTAATGCATGGATTGGCGACTTTAGTAAAGTGCTGATGGTTGGCATGACCAAAGAAACCCTTGCCGGGGATATTCCTGAAAGCCTATTTATGCTGTTTCAAATGACCTTTGCAGTGATCACACCAGCGCTAATTATTGGTGCTTACGCTGAAAGAATGAAGTTTTCTGCGGTATTGCTGTTTTCAGGGTTATGGTTGTTAGTGGTTTATGCACCGGTTACTCATTGGGTTTGGGGTGGTGGCTGGCTTGCACAAATGGGCGTTTACGATTTTGCCGGTGGTATTGTTGTTCATATTACTGCTGGTGTTGCCGCACTTGTGGCCGCGTTAGTGTTAGGGCCTCGTCACGGTTTTCCAAAAACGCCGATGTTGCCGCATAACCTAACAATGACAGTGACAGGCGCCGGTATGTTGTGGGTTGGTTGGTTTGGTTTTAATGGTGGTAGTGCGCTAGCGGCGAATGGTGATGCATCAATGGCCATGTTAGTCACGCATTTATCTGCTTCAGCTGGGGCGCTTACTTGGGCGGCTATCGAGTGGAAAAAGTTTGGTAAAGCCAGTGTACTGGGCGCCGTAACCGGTATGGTTGCAGGCTTAGGTACGATTACACCCGCATCAGGTTTTGTTGGACCAGGCGGTGCATTAATTATTGGTGTTTCAGCGGGTATTGTTTGCTTTTATTCTACGGTTTACATTAAACATAAACTGAAAATTGATGACTCTTTAGATGTGTTTCCTGTGCATGGTATTGGCGGTATTTTAGGTACGTTACTTGCGGGTATTTTTGCCTCAACTGAGCTAGGAGCCTTTAGTGGCTTTGGTTACGCTGAAGGTATTAGTACCATGATAGGACAGGTAACCGTACAGCTAATTGGTATTGGTGCGACTATTATTTATACCGCGATTGTCTCTTACCTATTATTTAAACTAGTAGCGTTAATGACCAAGGGATTACGTGTGTCGAAAGAGCAAGAAATTACCGGGTTAGATATAACTGAACATGACGAAGTGGGTTATAACCTTTAAGCACTCATTATTTAATCTCTCATAGGAAAAGGCTGTAACAAGCCTTTTCCTAATATCCCCACCGAGTTTATCTTTAATTCCAAACGCCATTATGGTTAAAATCAGTTACTTTTATAAAAGTAAAAGTTAAATAGCACTTTTTTTCTTGAAAAACGTAGATTTACCCTACTTTATCGACGATTTTTTGTGTAAAATTATCCATCATTTTATTAATCGAAAAAGTCTAGCTAAAGGCCAATATTAGGCCGATGTTAATGCCCTATATTTTTATACTAAAAAACTATCGGCGCTTTAAACACGCTTTAGAGGAACTCATGAATTTAGACGATATTATATTGCAGGCAGAACAAGCCATTGCTGCGGCGACTGACCCTGCAGAACTTGACCAAGTTCGCGTTAACTTCTTAGGA
This sequence comes from Colwellia sp. MB3u-4, assembly GCF_014077065.1. Taxonomy (NCBI): domain Bacteria; kingdom Pseudomonadati; phylum Pseudomonadota; class Gammaproteobacteria; order Alteromonadales; family Colwelliaceae; genus Colwellia; species Colwellia sp. MB3u-4. The sequence continues at coordinate 594,318 of NZ_JACGVE010000079.1, forward strand.
AAGAAAGGTTTGTTCACTGAACAAATGAAAGGCCTAAGTAAGTTGTCAAAAGAAGAGAAGCCCAAAGCGGGTCAAGTGATTAACATCGCTAAACAGCAAGTCCAAAAGTTGTTAACTGAACGTGGTGAATTACTACGTGCACAAGTTATTAAGCAACAACTTGCTGCGGAATCTATTGACGTAACCTTGCCAGGTCGTGGTGATGAGTTAGGCGGTTTACACCCAGTTACTCGCACAATCGAACGTATTGAGAGTTTTTTTGGTGATTTAGGCTTTTCAGTAAAGCAAGGACCTGAGGTTGAAGACGACTTTCATAACTTTGATGCCTTAAATATCCCTGAGCATCATCCTGCTCGCCAAGACCACGATACTTTCTACTTTAACCCTAAGTTAGTCTTGCGTACTCAGACCTCTGGCGTGCAAATTCGCACCATGGAAAAAGAACAACCGCCATTGCGAATTATCTCACCCGGTAAAGTTTATCGTAATGATTATGACCAAACCCATACACCTATGTTTCATCAAGTAGAAGGGCTAATGGTTGATAAAGATGTCAGTTTTACGCATTTAAAAGGTGTTTTACATGACTTTTTACATCACTTTTTTGAAGAAGAAGTAGAAATTCGCTTCCGCCCGTCATATTTTCCCTTTACTGAGCCTTCTGCAGAAGTAGATATCATGGGTAAAAATGGCAAATGGCTAGAAGTATTAGGCTGTGGCATGGTGCATCCAAATGTACTGCGCAGTGTTGGCATTGATCCTGAAGTTTATACCGGTTTTGCCTTTGGTATGGGGGTTGAACGTTTAACCATGTTACGTTACGGCGTAAATGACTTACGTTCATTCTTTGAAAATGATCTTCGCTTCTTAAAACAGTTCAAGTAGGAAAGCCATATAATGAAATTTAGTGAATCTTGGTTACGTGAGTGGGTAAATCCTGCTATATCTTCAGATGAATTAGCACATCAAATTACCATGGCTGGCCTTGAAGTTGACGCCGTCGAGCCTGTTGCCGGTGAGTTTAATGGCGTGTTGATTGGTGAAGTGGTTGAATGTGGCCCGCATCCTGATGCTGATAAACTGCAAGTAACAAAAATTAATTTAGGACCTGATTACAATGATGGCGAGCTCGCTGATATTGTTTGTGGTGCTAAAAACTGTCGTTTAGGCTTAAAAGTTGCTGTTGCCACCGTTGGTGCTGTTTTACCGGGTAACTTTAAAATTAAAAAAGCCAAACTGCGTGGCGTAGCATCAAACGGTATGCTGTGTAGTGAGTCAGAAATAGGTTTATCTGACAGTGCTGACGGCATCATGGAGCTAGCAAGTGATGCACCGATCGGTATGTGCGTGCGCGAATACCTTGATCTTAATGATGTAACCATAGATGTTGACTTAACCGCGAACCGTGGTGATTGTCTTGGCTTAAAAGGTCTTGCACGCGAAGTAGGCGTATTAAATAGCTTAAGCGTTACTGAGCCAAACATTACAGCCGTTAAGTCAACCATTGACGATACCGTTGCAATTACCTTGTCAGCTGAAAAAGCTTGTCCGCGCTATTTAGGGCGAGTCATTAAAAATATTAACATTAAGGCCCAAACGCCTTTATGGATGGTGGAAAAACTTCGTCGTTGTGGCACACGTGCAATTGACCCTGTGGTTGACGTGACTAACTACGTCTTACTAGAGCAAGGCCATCCGATGCATGCTTTTGACTTATCAGCAATCGAGGGTGGTATAAACGTACGTTACGCCAATGACGGCGAGAAGTTAACCCTGTTAGATGGTAATGAAGTTAGCCTATCACCACAAACACTCGTCATTGCAGATCAAGAAAAAGCACTCGCTATGGCGGGTATTTTTGGTGGTTTAGCTTCAGGTGTTACGAGTGAATCAACAGACATTTTTCTAGAAAGTGCCTTCTTTGCCCCTTTAGCTATTTTAGGTAAAGCCCGTCAATATGGTTTACATACTGACGCGTCACATCGTTATGAACGTGGTATTGACCCTGAACTACAGCGCGATGCTATGGAACGTGCGACCAAGCTTTTACTTGATATTGTTGGTGGTGAAGCAGGTCCAATCGTTGAAGCGGCATCACAAGAACATATTCCTGCCGAGCGAACAGTAATACTTCGTCGGACAAAACTTGATAGTCGTATTGGTCATCACATTGATGATACCAAGGTTAGCGAAATATTAACGCGCCTAGGCTTTACTGTCGCAGAAAAAGGTACAGAGCAAGATAAAGTTTGGACGGTTGTTGTACCGGCATATCGTTTTGATATCAGCATTGAAGTTGACCTAATTGAAGAAGTAGCCCGCATTTTTGGTTACAACAATATTCCTAATGTTTCGCCAAAAGCCACCTTAGCAATGCGCGAGCAAAAAGAAGCTAAGTTACCTTTAAGCAAATTACGTCATGTTTTAGTTAACCGTGGTTACCAAGAAGCGATTACTTATAGTTTTGTTGATCCAAAGGTACAAGCGCAGCTTCATCCTAGTCAGGCCACCATGACCTTACCACATCCTATTTCATCTGAAATGTCAGAAATGCGGGTGAGTTTATGGACAGGATTATTGCAATCAGTTGTCTATAATCAAAATCGTCAACAACACCGTGTGCGTTTATTTGAAACAGGTTTACGTTTTATTCCTGATGAAAGTGTTGAAAATGGTGTGCGCCAAGAGAATATGATCGCCGGTGTGCTGAGCGGTCAACGCAGCGAAGAACATTGGGATATTGAAAAAGCAGCAACAGATTTTTACGATATTAAATCTGACGTTGAAGCGTTACTTGGCTTAACAAGCAACGAAAGTGCATTTGTGTTTTCAAAGGCTGAAGTAGACGCTTTACACCCAGGACAAACTGCCGCTATTCACAAAGATGGTGTGCTGGTTGGACATGTTGGAGCCTTACATCCTGAATTAGAACGGAAATTAGGCCTTAACGGTCGGACATTAGTTTTTGAACTTTTATTGTCTGAAATTTGTACACAGAATATACCGCAATCGCGCGACATATCTCGCTTTCCGGCCAATAGACGCGATATTTCTGTAGTGATTGAAGAGCAAGTTAGTGCAAATAAAGTACTACAACTTATTGAAAAGGTTGGCGGAAATTATTTAGTTGATCTAAACTTGTTCGATGTATACCGAGGTAATGGTATTGACTCTGGTTTTAAGAGCTTAGCAATAGCAATGATATTGCAAGACAATAATAAAACCTTAGAAGAAAAGGATATCACTGACGTGGTTAACCGTGTGGTTGACACCTTGAAAATTGAACTAAATGCATCTCTGAGGGATTGAATAATGGCGCTAACAAAAGCAGAAGTAGCAGAACATTTATTTGAAAAAGTTGGGCTGAGTAAGCGCGACGCAAAAGATATGGTTGAAGTGTTTTTCGAAGAAGTTCGTGAAACACTCGAAGCAGGCGAACAAGTGAAATTGTCTGGTTTTGGGAACTTTGATCTTAGAGTGAAAAGTGAACGTCCTGGACGTAATCCTAAAACGGGTGAAGATATTCCAATTTTAGCACGTAAAGTGGTGACGTTCCGCCCAGGTCAAAAACTTAAAAGTCGTGTTGAAAACGGTAACGGCGAATAAGTTAGCAAGTCAGCTTTGCATTAGTATCGTATAAAATGTTGTATAAAAAAGGTTGCTTTGGCAACCTTTTTTATTGTGAAAAAAATAGCGATTCTTTTAAATAGGGCTTTAAATAAGCGTATTTTTCTTGGTTTTAAAAGTACGTTTAATCGTGAGTAGCATTAATTCTTTCAATAATAATGCACCAATCGCCAGCGTTGCACCGGTAGCAATAGCATTTAACTCAAGTGGAATAGCCATGGAAAAATGCTCAGCAGTACCACGAGCAATTTCTTGATCTAAATGCCAAATGAACTGATAAACGCCATGGAGATAATCTGCTTGGGTAATTTGCGCTAAATGACTTGCTAGGTATTCAACACGAACGGATAAACGCTCAATGAGCTCACCTGTGCTGATAATAGACGCTTCAGTATTGTCTTTGTAACGTGTGATCATGGTTATTAAACTGCCATCAAAGTGTTGCTGAGCGATGTTTTCAAATTGGTTTAATTGCGAGTTAGCTTCAGCTAGTTGGCCAGCGAGTCGCTGTTGATATTGCTGCATAAACTCAGGCAGTTGCACGCCTAATATAAAAGTAAGCGTGAAAAAACAACGATCAATAACATTGTTAATTAAGGCAAACATAATGGCTAGTTACCTTGTTAGTAGAATAGCCTCACGTTAGCACAACTACTGACAAAGTTCATCGGCAATAAAATGTTAATTCAAAAGTCAGGTTTTTCAGATATTCGTACAGAATCGATGTTAATATACTGACCATCAAAACAGTTGCTTTTGGCTGAAATTCAATTGGAAATTACTAGCGATTATGCGCAGATCCTCTCATCAACCCGATCATGAAGTCACCACCTTTAATTGGCGTGTTGTTAAACTTTTACTACCTTATTTATTTGAATTTAAAGCACGTATATTTTTAGCCTTAGCCTGCTTAGTGCTAACAAAAGTTGCCAGTGTTTATTTGCCTTTTATTCTTAAAGATATTGTTGATATTTTAGATAACCAAGAAGAAAATCGGGTTTATTTAGTCCCCTTTGCGCTAGTGGGTGCTTATGGTTTGGTCAGACTAACTACGGTTATATTTGCAGAAATTCGCGATACTTTATTCGGCCGAGTAACTGAGCGGGCGATCCGCAGAATTGGCTTAAAAGTTTTTCAGCACCTACATAAGTTAGATTTAGACTTTCATTTAAATCGCCAAACCGGTGGATTATCGCGTGATATTGACCGTGGTACCTCAGGTATTAATTTTTTAATGCGCTTTATGGTGTTTAATATTATCCCAACCTTAATTGAAATTATCATGGTGGTGGGTATTTTGTTCTTCAATTATGGCATTTGGTTTGCGCTAATTACCCTATCTTCTATTGTGTTCTATGTGGTGTATTCTGTTTATGCGACAGATTGGCGCACACGTTTTATACGCGAAGCCAACAAGGCAGACTCATCAAGTAACACACGTGCTATCGACAGTTTACTTAATTATGAAACGGTAAAATACTTTACCAATGAAGATTTTGAAGCAAAAGCATATGACAGCCAATTAGCGACTTGGGAACAGGCGAAAATGAAGAATCGCTTATCTTTATTTGCCTTAAACGGTGGCCAAGCCCTTATTATCTCTTTTTCGATGACCGCTATGTTGGCATTAGCAGCATACGAAGTTACTTATGGAAAAATGACTTTAGGTGATTTTGTGCTGATCAACGCTTTCATGATGCAACTATTTATTCCGTTGAACTTTTTAGGCTTTGTTTATCGTGAAATTAGAGGCTCATTGGCCAACATTGAGCATATGTTTGACCTGATGCTAAAGAAACCGAAAGTAGAAGACAATGACGATGCGGACACTTTGGCCCTATCTGATGCAGAAATTAAATTTACAGATGTATCGTTTGCCTATGATATAAAAAGACCCATCATCAAAAATATATCATTTACTATCAAGTCAGGACAAAAAGTGGCGGTCGTTGGTGAAAGTGGATCAGGCAAATCTACCTTAGTTAAGTTACTGTTTAGGTTTTACGATTGTGACAGTGGCAAAATAACCATTGATGGGCAAAATATACGTCAAGTAACTCAGCACTCGCTGAGAAAAAATATTGGTATTGTGCCGCAAGATACCGTGTTATTTAACGATACACTTTTTGCCAATGTTAATTATGGTGCACCTGAAGCCAATGAAGAAATGGTTAATAAGGCTTTTAAGCTAGCACATTTATCTGACTTTGTTAGCAGATTACCCGATGGCGCAAAATCTATGGTAGGAGAGCGCGGCTTAAAACTCTCAGGTGGTGAAAAACAACGTGTTGCTATTGCCCGTACTATTTTGAAAAACCCTCGTATTTTGGTGTTTGACGAAGCAACTTCCTCACTTGATAGTCAATCAGAACAAGCAATACTCAGCGCCATTAAAGAAGTTGCCGAACATAGAACTAGTTTGGTGATCGCCCATCGACTATCCACGATAGTGGACGCGGATAATATTATTGTTATGCAACAAGGTGAGATTGTTGAGCAGGGTACACATCAAGGTTTATTGGTTAAAAAAGGCTATTACCACAAAATGTGGCAACTGCAACAAAGTGATAACAGCTAATAGCCTAGCGGTTGTTGAGCACCAGTAATAGCAGGTTAGTAAGTCAATACCAGTAGCCAATACCAGTAAGCCAACACCCATACGTAAATAAGTAGAATATTGAGTAAGTTGTTATGAGCACAAGAGATGAAGTTGACCAAACCAAACAATGGCTAGAGCAAGTAATTATTGGGCTAAATTTTTGTCCATTCGCAAAAAAAGAGTTTGTTAATCAAACTATTCATTATTTTACTAGCGATAAAGAACAGCTAAAGTCAGCGCTAGTTGAATTTTTATCGCAATGTCACTACTTACATGATAATCCTGAAATAGAAACGAGTTTATTAATCTATAATCAAGGTTTTAGAGACTTTAATCGCTTTTTAGACTTGGTTGATTATGCCAATGACATTATTGTTGATCATAGTTTTGAAGGCATATTCCAAGTGGCTACCTTTCACCCTGAATATTGCTTTGCTGAGGCTGATTATGACGATGCGGGCAATTTCACCAATCGTTCTCCCTATCCCACCTTACATTTAATTCGTGAACACAGCATGGAAAAAGTGCTTAGTGTCTATAAAAACCCTGAGAGCATTCCAGATAATAATATCGCTTTAGCCAAGAAGAAAGGCGCTCACTATTTTAAAACCTTGTTGATGAATATCAAAAACAATGCTTAGCCTTTTATAAGGTTAAACACTGTTATTAGCAAGTCAGTTTCAAGGCATCAATATCGCCGGTAAATTGGTATTTATGCCGTCAAGTTAACGGGCTTACCCTATAACCTTGGTAAACTGGATAGGATGAATGTTAATAACTTTTCTCTGCTTATTCACAGGCAGTGGTGAATTACGATATACTGGTAGCAATTAAGACAAGCGTCACTGATACGCTTACTCATTAGGTAATATTTTTGTGGAAAAACTTCCGGTTGAAAACGTTGGTGGTAGTGTCGAAGAAGCTGTAAAAGGTGAATATAGCCTTGATGTAGCGACTATATTGAAAGAAGGCTGGCAAATAACCTTAAAATCGCGCATGGCGATTAATTTGGGACTGTTTACCTGTTTGATGATTGGCATGTTGGTTTCATTGTTAGTGAGCAGCCAGTTGGGTGGCATTGAAGTGGCTATTCAAGATCAAAGATCAGCGACTTTACTTAATATTATCGTTACTTTAGTGGTTTATCCTTTTATCGTTGGTGTTGAAATGATGGGTATTTTCCATTCAGTTGGCTTAAAAACCAGACCAAAATTGGTTTTTGGCTTTTTAAAACGAGGCAGCTGGGTTGCTGTTAGTGCCTTATTAACCTCAACTTTGGTTACCATAGGTTTAACATTATTTTACTTGCCTGGCATATTTTTGGCGGTAGCCTTGTCACTCGCGTTGCCTTTGGTGGTAGAAAAAAAAATGTCACCTATAAAAGCCATTTCAATAAGCATTCAAGCTACGCGTTTTCAATGGTTCAAAATTTTCGCTATTTATCTGATACTGGCTTTGGCTGTACTGATATCCGCTTTACCTGTTGTAATGTCCGGTGAATCTGAATTTAGCTTTATCGCTATCGCATTTTTCTTATTTTGTTTAGCTTATATAGTGCCGTTGTTTTATAACGTAAAGGGAATTTTATACCGAGAAATATTTGGTTTACAGATGGAAATAGCCGCTGATCAAACCAAGACCATAAATGACACCTTTTCGGCCTGATTTACCGCATTTTTTCAGTAAATTAGACTAAAAATAATGCTATAAGGAGCTATTAGCTTGACGATATTTAATAAGCAAAACCTTTTAGGTTTTATTTTTTTAGTTTTGCTGAGTGTGGGTTTAATCGCACCCTTTACCTTCTTACCTTTGCCTGAAAGTACGCCGACTGAAGAGCCAGTGCCGGTAGCACCGAAAGCGGTTAAGAAGGTCATTAAAATAGTTGAGCAACCGTTACACACGGTCACTTTACCCGACTTTGCTAAAATTCGTGATGTAAAAGAGAAGAAACGTCGTTTTTTTGCTTTTATTAAACCCGCAGTACAGGCTGAAAATAAAAAAATACTGATCTTGCGTGCTGAAGTGGCGCGCTTAATTGCGCAATTAAGCTTAGAACAGCCCTTTAGTGCGGAAGAACACACGTTAGTAAGCAGTTTGAGCAAAAAATATAAAGTCAGTGAAAAGTTTTCTTTGTTAAGACAATTATATGAATTACAGCTTAAAATTGACATTATTCCATTAGCCCTTGTTTTAGTGCAAGCGGCCAATGAATCTGCTTGGGGAACCTCTCGTTTTGCTCGAATAGGCTTAAACTTTTTTGGTGTGTGGTGTTATAGGGAAGGTTGCGGCATGGTGCCAGGTAGCCGTAATACCGGCGCTAAGCATGAAGTCGCCGCTTATAGCTCTATTAGTTTAGGTGTCGCACGTTATTTGCACAATATTAATACTAACGGTGCCTATACGGTATTTAGATCGATTAGAGGCCAATTACGCGATCAAAACCAACCGCTAGCGCCAGAAATTCTTGCAACAGGATTAATGCGTTATTCTGAACGTGGCATAGATTATGTGTTGGAATTAACTGATATGATCCGCCATAATCGACATTACTTCGCGCTATATAATAAATAAGCGCTATGTAAATGTGCTATTCCTAATTTAGGTATAAAAATAGATTTATAAATAAATTCAAATATCATGTCGGTTAAAAAATTTTCGCTTGAATTGCTTTGAAAAAGTAGTACTTCTTCAGTTTTTTATCAGCAAAAGTAATCACCTCTAACTTATTGATAACCTTATTTTTATGCTGTCAAAGGTAACCTTTTTTCATTATTTACCTTAAGGACATATCGTCATATACTTTTGGCTAAAGGCTGTTAAAACTTCAGCGCATAATCTAGTTTAAGTTATTAAACAAGAAAAGTTGAACTAGGCGTTTAATGACCCAATTCAACTTTATGCTAGTGATGCTAGTGATGCTAGTGATGTTAGCTGATATTAATCTACATCAAGTGGTGAAATGTAACCATCGGGTTTTAATGCTAATACATCACAATTTAGCCTATCAATAACATGCTCTGCGGTGTTACCAATTAGCGCTGCCGATAAACCGGTACGGCCAATAGTACCAAGAATGACTAATTCTGCATCTAATTCAGCCGCTATGCTTTGAATGATATCTTCCGGTAAACCCTCTTTAATATGGGTGTTTTCTGGCGCAATATTAAAGGCAGTTGCATGTGCTAACATCGCTTTTTGATGATGTTTTAACATCGAGCGATTATAATCACTGGCATTAAACTCTGGGATTTCTATGGCGATATTTACTGGCGTCCCCGGGAATGAGTTAACTAGGTGTAAATTAGCTTTCATGACTTGGGTCAGCTGTTTAGCTTCTGCAGTGATTTTGTTATTAAGTGCTTTATGTTCTTCCTCTTCACTACCAATGTTTAACGCCGCAAGAATATTACCGTTATCAGGCCACAAATGCTCTTTCACGAGTAAAACAGGGCAAGGACATTTGCGCAGAATATGCCAATCGGTAGGCGTAAATATCACAGATTTGAATTTGTCGTGTTGATGAGTCCCTTTAATGACAATGTCATAACCATTATCGAGTACTTGAGCAATAATTTGCTCAAAGGGACGGTTATGCCATATAACCCGACAATCGATAGAAATTCCGCTTAAATCAAGATCAGCGAGTAAAGACTCTAGCCATTGAGTGCGATCATTAATAACTGATTGGCGCATGGCTTCACGCTCATCACTTGACAGCATGGTGGTCATTTCATAAGAAAAATCATAGATGGTCAAAAATGCGGTAATGCTAGCGCCTGTTTTACGCGCTAATTCTATCGCTCGATTTACCGCTTTCTGCTCTTCTGTTGTTGGGTCAACAATCGCGAGTATTTTTTGATACTTTTCCATGGCTAATTCCTTTATCAATTGTCTACTAGTGTTATAACAATAGTCTACTTTGAGGCAATAATAGTTGTCTTAAATCAAATTATTATGCTATCGGTGATAAATAATATTTCACGCTAAGCATAGCGTGAAATACCTTAATAAGGCAATGTAGAAAAGCAGGTGTTAGCGTGACATTAAAGTGCGGCGCATGCGTTTAATTTGTCAAAACTTAAAATAGTAATGAGTTTACCATCAACGGCAATTAAACCATTTTTATGAAAGCGGTTAAGCAAACGGCTGATGGTTTCAACCGTTAAACCAATATAGTTACCAATATCACTGCGGGTCATAGATAAACGAAACTCAGATGGAGATAAACCACGGGCATGGTAACGAATACTTAAGGTACTGATAAATGTTGCTAGTCGTTGCTCGGCATTTTTACGATTAAGTAATGTTAGCATTTCTTGATCTTCACGGATCTCAGTACTCATCATACGTAAAATTTGTTTTTTTAATTTTGGCATGCTGTTCGATAAATTATCGAGCGTATTGTAAGGGATCTCACAAACCATTGAGGTTTCTAGTGCTTTAGCGAAACTTGGATGTTGAGCATTGGCAATAGCATCAAAGCCAAGCAAATCACCCGCTAAATGAAAACCAGTAATTTGTTCTTCACCGTGTTTACTAATGGTGTAGGTTTTAAATGTGCCCGAACGTATGGCGTATAGCGCATGCATGGGTTGACCGTCGTTAAATATTTGCTCACCTTTATGGATCGGCAGCTTACGGTCGATAATATTATCTAACGTTTCTAACTCTTTATCATTGAGAGAAAAGGGTAAGCATAATTCACTAAGACTACAGTTTTGGCAGTGAATATGTTGATGAATAGTGCATGATTTATAACTCATAATATCCTTTAAAATTTTTCATGATGTACGCATGATTTTTTCCATGACTTTTTATATATAATGTCCATATCAGGTACGTTATATATATAAAATAAGTATAGTATAGATGCCGTATGAAATCACTAAGCTGGCTGCTATCTTTCTAAATAGTGTATGACTCAATAATGATTTAATACTTATGGTGCCTAGTGATACTGAAAGTAAGGCAGGCAAGGTGCCTAGTCCAAAGAAAAACATGATCAAGGCACCATCAAGGGCATCGGCACTAGCCAATGCCCAAGTTAGTGTAGAATATACCAAGCCACAAGGTAACCAGCCCCATAGTGCGCCTAAAGCGAAAGCACTTTGTACGTTTTTAATGGGAATAAATTTTTTAGTCTGTGGTGCTATGTAGCGCCAAATATTTTTACCTAAATGTTCGACGCGGCTTAACCACATAAACCACTGGCCTAAATACAAACCTAATAAGATAAGAAAAACACCCGCAATAGTTTTTAACAACGAAACAGGTAATCCGATATTTTTGGTCGCCATTGAACTGGTGAATGCGACAAGAGCGCCAATAAGACTATAAGAGGCGATACGACCAAAGTTATAGGCCAATATAATGGCGTGTTTTTTATGACGAGAGGTATCAGAAATCGCCGTCGTCAGCATGGTGCTAATACCACCACACATCACTATACAATGGCCTGAGCCTAATAATCCGATGATAAATGCGGAGAAAAAATCAAGGCTCATAAACTATTTTTTGACCTGTGCGTCTGCTTGCTCTGGTGAGGTATTTTTTTTGTCTATCTGTGTTGTTATTGGCGTAGCATTATTGTTTTGATGAATGCTTTTTTTATCATGATCATCTTCAAATAAAATGCTCATGCCTTGCTTTTCTAAATCATCAAATTGCTCAGTTTTTACCGCCCAAAAAAAGAGATAAATACCAATAGCGGTAAGTAAAATAGCAATGGGAATTAATACGTATATCACACTCATTTTTTTAATAACCTTAAAGAATTACTTACCACTAGTATTGAACTGGCCGACATGCCAATGACTGCCATATATGGCGCTATATAGCCCATAACCGCTAATGGCAATACAATGGCATTATAACTAAAAGCCCAAAGGTAATTTTGCTTTATAATTCGCGCAGTATTTAACGATACCTGTCGCAGTGTTTGCACACCTTTGAGTTTATTGTTCAGTAATATCACATCCGCACCACTTTTAGCAATATCAGTGCCACTGCCCATGGCAATGGACAAATGCGCCGCGCCCAATACTGGGGTATCGTTTACGCCATCACCTATCATAGCTACAGCATGCGAGGCTTGCTGTAGTTTAATCGCGTTGACTTTGTCTTGTGCAGACAAATCTGCTTGTACGCTATTAAGGTGCAGCTTTGCTTGTAATTTATCACAGCCTTGTTGATGATCACCCGATAACATGACAGTTTTAATGTTTTCATGATGTAAAAAATCAATTAATGCCTTAGCATCTTCACGCAGACCATCATGTAAATAAAATTCAGCAACTAAGTTATCATCTTGCATTAATACGCACTGCGCACTGTGCGCACTGTTGTCATTATTACTGAGCAGCCATGAGTTTTTACCAATTCTGTAATGCTGATTATTAACCTCACCAGAAATACCAGCACCTGGCGCAACCACCACTTGAGTTGCTGTTTGGCTAAAATCACGAAACTGGCTAAAGGCTTTTGCTAGGGGGTGAGCAGAGTGTGCTTCTAACGCCGCCGCAATAGCCAACACTTGTTGTTGCCCATCTGGAGTGTTTTTATCTGCAAATGCGCCATAAGTTTTGACTGCTGTAATGGTAAATTCACCCGTCGTTAAGGTGCCGGTTTTATCAAAAGCCATCACCTCAATTTCAGGCATAGTTTCTAGCACATGTGCTGATTTAATCATGATCCCTTCACGGTTAAGGCGAGTGGTTGCACAGGTTAATGCCGTAGGTGTTGCTAATGACAGAGCACAGGGACAAGTTACCACTAAAACAGATAAGGTGATCCAAAACGCTTCTGCGGGTTGATGTTGAGACCAATATATTGCGGTAGCAATGGCAACAACTAGGATAAGAGCAACAAAATATTGGGCAATTTTATCGGACAATTGCGCCAATTTAGGTTTATGACTTTGGGCACTTTCACTTAAGCGAATTAATTGGCTTAAAAATGATTCTTGGTTACTGTGGCTAACTTTTGCTGTTAAATTACCATCACCATTTATGGTACCGGCATAAAGATTATCTAGCGTTGTTTTATGCAACGGCAGTTGCTCACCAGAGAGCATGGCTTCATTGATTTGGCTAGTGCCGGTTATTATTTCGCAATCTGCGGGTATGGTTTCACCGGGCTTTATTAAAATAATATCATCGGCTTTTAAATGTGTTGCTGAGATAAAGCGTTCAATGCCCTGTTCAATTTTAGTGGCGGTCATCGGCATTAATTTTAATAAATTTGCCGAGATGTCAGCAGCGCGGCTGCGGGCCCTAAACTCTAGAAATTTACCAATCAGTAATAAAAAGGTAAACATGGAAACAGACTCGAAATACACTTCACCTTGCTGGGTAAATGTAGCCCAAACGCTAGCAAGAAAAGCCAGGCTAATCGCAATAGAGACAGGTACATCCATTGAAAGTTGTCGCGCTTTCAAGGCAAAAAAAGCACTTTTATAAAACGGAAAGGCGCCATAGCTAACAATGGGTAGGGTTAAGAAAAGGCTGGCCCAGCGCAAATACTGTACATTGTACTCAGCCATATCGGCAAAAGCACCAAAGTATAAACCAAACGCGATCATCATGACTTGCATCATTAAAATGCCTGAAATGCCTAAGCGTTTAATAAAGTTTTTTGCTTGTTTTTTATTGGCCTTTTCAGCTGTACTGGCTTTAAAGGGGAGAGCATGATAGCCAATTTTATCAATTAAACTCAGTATCTCACTGAGTTTTACTTGGTTTTCTTGCCACTGGACTGTTGCTCTTTGTGTCGTGGCGTTAACATTAATATTATTAACGCCAGCGAGTTTTCTGATTTGCATTTCTATTAACCAAGCACATGCTGAACAACTTATACCTTCAATGGTTAATATAGTTTCTTTAAAACCATCATGATAATAAGCAAACTCGTTTTGTAAGCTTTCATCATCCAGAATTTTATTGCGTTGCAGTTGTTCAGGTATTAATACTTCGCCTTTTTGTGCTGGCGCACTGCGAAAACGGTAATAGTCAGTTAAATTGTTCTCGACAATCGTTTGTGCTACCGCTTGGCAACCTATGCAGCACATAGGTTGATTAATATTTTCAATACTCGTGGTTAAATTAATGCCATTGGGTACGGGCTCACCGCAATGAAAACAGTCTAGGTTCATTAAGCTTGGCTCATTAATTTGCTTGGGCTGTGTCCGGTGCTATCGCAATAAAATCGGATTGAGGTAGGGTGATCACAGCTTGAATTTTCCAGTGATTTTCAAACGGAGTGATGGTTACCTGCCATTTACCGGCCACATTTTTATCAGCTTCAAAAATATGGGTAAAGTTACCGTTGCCATCAGGTGTTAATACTAAAGAAAAATCTCTATCCGCTAGGGTTGGGTGATAAAAATTGACATTAAGTAAGGGAAATTCTTTTTCAATACCCGTTGGGCGAATAATAAGCTGATCGTCAACAAGTTTTAAACCAAAGCTCATCCCAAGCTTTTGCGCTTGTTTAATTTTACCCAATTCAAGGTTAATCGCTTTACCTTTTTTATAATAATCTCCAACGACCAGAGTGTCAGGATTAGTATTGGCAATAATGAAGGTGGCAATGCCGGCAACTACCACGGTAAAAGGCAATATAAATACAAACCATGCCCAAGGTTCTCGGTACCAAGATGTTTTCATGAAAATTTCTTCTTTGCTGAGAGAATGAGTATTATACGACTATTCTTAAGTGCTAACTATTAAAAAGTGTTAACTATTAAAAAACGCTAATTTAGTGAACTTTACTCTTTTTTAAATAAAAAAGCCTTAGTACATTACAGTTCCAAGGCTTTGTATTTAATTATTATTTTTAATTTTTACTCGTGCGATAAGCTATAAATATAGGCACTGATGACGTGAATTTTTTGTTCACCTAGGATTTTATCCCAAGCCGGCATTACGCCAGCACGACCATTAGCAATTGACATTTCAACAGCACGTGGCGAACCACCATATAACCAAATATTATCTGTTAAGTTAGGCGCACCTAATGCAATACCCATTGCATCACTACCTTTGCCTTCGCTACCGTGACAAGCCGCACACATGGCAAATTTAACTTTACCCGCTTCTGCTGCTTTGGTGTCAACTTCACGACCACTTAAACTCAAGACATAGGCGGTAACTTCTTTAACACCTTGTTCGCCGCCTAATGCTGCGCTCCAAGCTATCATGCCATTTGCCTTACGACCATGGATAAGAGTAGCTTTGATCATTTCAGGTGAACCACCGTATAACCAATCTTTATCAGCTAGATTAGGAAAACCAGTAGCACCACGTGCATCAGAACCATGACACTGAGAACAGTTTTGTAAATACAAGCGTTGTCCGACTTTACGTGCAGAGGTTGCTTCATCATCATTAGCGGTTGCTAAGTCAATAATTTTACGCTCTGCATAGGCATCAAAAATAGGGCCATACTTTTCACCGGCAGCAGCAACTTCTCGGTCGTACTGTACTAACATGCCCGCTGCTTTCGCATTAGCAATACTTGCTTTAGATTCTGATAAATTTAAAATGCCTTGGTTAGAACTCTTCCAACCTAATAGGCCTTGAAAGTTACCTAAACCTGGATAAAGCAGTAAATAGCCAAAACCCCAGATAATGGTTAATAAGAAGAAAGTACTCCACCATTTCGGTAATGGGTTGTTCAATTCTTCAATACCGTCAAAGACATGACCCGTAGGCTCACCTTCTTCAACACCTGCAAAGTTCTTTAAGCAATAGTTCAATAGTAGATAACAACCCACTAATGTACCTAAGGTAAGAACGGTAATCCAAATACTCCAGAAGCTAGACATTGTTATTAGTCTCCTGTTTGTTATTTTTGTCAGAGTGCTTTAATTCAGTTTCAGTATCTTCTTCAAAAATTGAATTTGCCGCTTCATCAAACGCTGATTTGCGTTTTTTTGAATACGACCAAACCACAATGACAATAAATAATGCCAATATTAATAGGGCAACTAGCCCTCTAAGCGTGCCGTAGTCTATAGTTATCATTTCAGCGCATGACCTAGAGATTGTAAATAGGCAATTAATGCCGTCATCTCTGTTTTACCTGCAACTGCATTTTTTGCATTAGCCAGCTCAGTTTCAGAGTAAAGCGGAATAGCATTACCTTGCTCGTCTTTATGGCTACGATTACGGGTTAAGAAATTAAATGTTGATAATTTCTTCTCCGTTAATTCGCCGTCAAGCTTAGTCTCAGCTAACCATTTAAACGAAGGCATATTTGACTCAGGCACAACTGAACGAGGGTCAAGTAAATGCGCAAGATGCCAATCGTCGCTGTAACGACCACCAACACGGGCTAAATCAGGGCCTGTTCGTTTAGAACCCCATAAAAATGGATGTTCCCATACACCTTCACCAGCAACAGAGTAGTGACCGTAACGCTCTGTTTCAGCACGAAAAGGACGGATCATTTGGCTGTGACAAACATTGCAACCTTCGCGAATATAAATGTCACGACCTTCCATCTCTAACGCGGTATAAGGTCTTAGGTTATCAACCGGTGTTGTGGTGGCTTTTTGAAAGAACAAAGGTGTAATTTCAACTAAACCACCAATGCTGATTGCAAGAATAGTAAAGATAGCAAACAGACCAACATTTTTTTCAAACTTTTCATGTTTATTTTTCATTGTCGGCTCCTTAGTTTATTTCAAGTGGCTTAAGACTATTGTCTTTAGCATAGACTGTTTTGTACATGTTATAAGCCATCAATAAGAAACCAATAACAACCAATACACCACCAACAAAACGCATAAAGTAGAAGGGTTTAGAGGCAACTAAACTTTCAACAAAGCTGTAAGTTAATGTTCCATCAGTATTAACAGCTCTCCACATTAACCCTTGCATGACACCCGAGATCCACATAGCGACTATGTACAAAACGATACCTGATGTGTGTAACCAGAAATGCACGTTAATCAACCTAGTGCTGTACATACGACCTTGATTAAATAACACAGGAATTAAGTGATACATAGCACCAATTGTCACCATAGCAACCCAGCCTAAAGCACCTGAATGTACATGACCTATAGTCCAATCTGTGTAATGAGATAATGCATTCACCGATTTAATCGCCATCATAGGGCCTTCAAAGGTAGACATACCGTAAAAGGATAATGAAACAATTAAGAAGCGCAAAATTGGGTCGTAGCGAAGTTTATGCCACGCACCAGAAAGCGTCATAATACCGTTAATCATACCACCCCAAGAAGGTAAGAATAATACGATTGACATCACCATACCTACTGACTGAGCCCAATCAGGTAGTGCAGTGTAATGTAAGTGATGAGGACCGGCCCAAATGTACAATGAAATTAATGCCCAAAAATGAACAATTGATAAACGGTAAGAATAAACTGGACGTTCAGCTTGTTTCGGTACGAAGTAATACATCATACCCAAGAAACCAGCCGTCAGTAAGAAGCCTACGGCATTGTGTCCATACCACCACTGCATCATGGCATCGATAGCGCCAGAATATATTGAGTAGGACTTAAACATCGAGACCGGAATAACCATGCTATTTCCGATGTGTAAAACGGCTACAGTGAGAATGAAACCACCAAAAAACCAGTTTGCAACATAGATGTGAGATGTATTACGTTTGACTAAGGTGCCAAAAAACACAATGGCGTAACTGATCCAAACCACAGCAATTAAAATGTCAATCGGCCATTCTAATTCGGCATACTCCTTACTTGAAGTGTAACCCATAGGTAAAGTGATAATGGCAAGCACGATAACCGCTTGCCAGCCCCAAAAGGTAAAGGCGACTAATTTGCCACCAAACAAAACTGATTTACAGGTGCGCTGAACAACATAATATGAAGTAGCGAAGAGTGCACTGGTGCCAAAAGCAAAAATTACCACATTGGTATGCAGTGGACGAAGACGAGAATAGGTTAGCCAAGGTGTTTCAAAATTTAGTGCCGGCCAAATTAATTGCGCGGCAATAAGTACACCTAATGCAGTACCAAAGATCCCCCAAATAACTGTCATTACGGTGAATTGACGCACCACATTGAAGTTATATGCCGGATGTTCAAGCGTTGTTGTCATTTTTATTGTTCCGTTACTAAGTTAAATTTTGCAATTTTCTGTAAAAAATAAACTTTTTCATGAAAAATGCTGAGAAGCTACGTAATTTTACCTTTCGCCTATGCCATAAATCAACCGTAAATCTTGATTTAAATCAACAAAAAAATTCTGTTGCTGCAATATTGTTCAATAAGTTAATAAGCAAGTGCTGATTAATTTTTTTACTCGTTTTTTTATTAGAAAAAGAAGACCATTTAAAATGGGCTAATTTAGCGGAAAAAGTGAATCAAGCTATGGTTAATATTTGCACGATTAAATTAAAGATAAATGATGGCAACTCAATAATATTTGGCAAATACGTTGGCAAACATTATCGAGCTAACTACATGATACGCTTTTTAAACTATTTAACACTAGATACTGTGTTAAATTTAGGGAGTATCTCGCTGAACATTTTCTGTTTAAAACTAAAAAAATCACCAAGGCACTTTAATACCAAGGTACTTTAATAACAGGTCAGTCCATGTTGTTATTTTGCCGTGACCTGACTTTAATTACTAAGCATTACGAGGGTAATCTTGTGTAAGATCATAGCAAAAGCTAACTCTGCGCTTTTTGTTGAAAACCTGGTATAACGCAATAAATAAAAGCCAATAAAAAAGTGATAAATATCACCAAGGTTTGTGTATCATGAGCGACAAATATCTTTCTTTTATAGCATGTCATGAATATTTCCAAAAAATTAGCGCAAGACATTTTATTAACATTGTCAGCCATTCTATTAACCGCTTGTAGTCCCCAAGATAAGGTTAACCCAACCGTGGATGTTCAGAACGTGCCCACTGCACAGTGCATTACTCAACAAAGCCAATGTCAATTCGACTTAGCCGGAGGGCAAGTTCAAGTCCTATTTACTGTTGATAGAATAGTTGCTGAGCAGGCATTTAATATGGTGCTGAATTATCAAGGTACACCAGCACTGACCAGCGTTAGTGGTTATCTTGAAGGTGTTAACATGTATATGGGGAAAATACCTTTGTTTATTGAAGAGAGTTTTCCAAACAATAGAATGAATAACAAAAAGTTAGATAATGTAAAACCAGATCAAATCAATATAACTCAGTTAAAGATAGAGAGTGAATTTGAGAGTACATTTGAGAGTACAATTGAGAGTGAAACAGCGAGTAAACAAGTGTTTAAAGCCGAGGTACTCGTTGGTAGTTGTTCCGCCGAGGAAATGACATGGCGCATATGGTTAACCTTCACCACAGTTAAAGAAAAAACTTATACAAAAATGTTAACTGTGGCGAGTTATCGAAGCTAAAAGCTCTACAATCATCTGAGCTTTATTTAGTGGGTGATCTTGTTGTACGCAGACTTTGTTACAGGAACAAATCACCGCTGGCAATAACGTAATAAAATTAGTCTATGGCACTAAAAATCATCATTAGCTAGTCATCCACTTTAAACATTTGCCAGTGCATTCATACCAGAATCATAAGCCTTGTACCACTGTTAAGTGCAAAGGCTTCGTTTAACTTATATCAGCTAATGGCTAGCCAAATAGCCACTAATATCATTAAACTGCCTGATATTCTATTAAGCAGTTGTACATTGTTTCTTTGGGTTAATAGCTTACCAATAGTTTTTCCACCAGTGGCGTATAGGGTCATACAAACAAATTCTGATATTAATATTACCGCCACTAAAATGCTCAATTGTGGTGCCAATGGCAGGGTTTGGCTAATAAAAGGGGGTAATAGCGAAATCATAAATGCCCAACCTTTTGGATTGGCTATGGCAGTAAAAAATCCTTGTTGAAATAAGCTGCGCTTTTTAATGACTTGTTGGTGTTGATTTGAATTGGTCAAAAGTTTGCCTTTAGCTCGGCACATATTAATACCAACATATAATAAATATAATGCCCCAATTATTTTAAACGCTTGAAATAGTTCTGGGAACTTAGTCATTATTGTGGCAACACCTAATACAGAGGCAACAGCTACGGTAGCAACACCTAATAACTCCCCATACATCATCCATAATGTTTTTCTCACCCCGATGGTAATCCCTAAGCTCATGGCTAATGTCATACACATACCTGGCGTTAAGCTAACAATAAAAAATGTTGGGATAAATAAACTGAGCAGGGTGATATCAATCAAGGTGAAAATTTCCAGTAAAAAAGGATAAGTAAATATGTCAGCGATAATAACGTAACTTGGCTCATTAGAGAAAATTTATATCCAATGTTTTTATTAAACCTTAAGGATTTCTTAAGAAAAATCAAATAAGGTTAAGGCCTTAAAACTAGACTAATGAATTTTACTGTTTATGCCAAAAATTTTACCAAAATTAATTAACACCTTTACTGTATTGGCGTTATTACTCTCCTTGTTGTTGGTTAAAAATACTCAAGCGATGTCGATACCCGAAACTAAGTTGCAGCAAACCTTAGCCGAACACCGAGGACAAGTCGTCTATCTTGATTTCTGGGCTTCTTGGTGCGGGCCATGTCGTAAGTCATTTCCTTGGATGAACGACATGCAGCAAAAATATCGTGATCAAGGCTTTGTCATCATTAGTGTCAATCTTGATGCCGATAAAACATTAGCAACAGAATTTTTGCTAGAAAACCCGGCAAACTTCTTAGTTATCTATGATCCCGAAGGTGACATCGCGCAACAATTTAATATTCAAGGCATGCCAAGTAGCTTATTAATTGACAAACAGGGTAACGTGCAGCAGGCACACACAGGGTTTTTTACTAAAAAAGTAAAGCTTTATGAAACGCAATTAATGGCGTTATTAGCAGTTAAATAGGGAGTAGATTGATGAAAATATTTCAGGTCAAAAAAAATTACTTTAATGCGGATTTACCTTCGCCAATAATTAAGTATTCGTTATTGTCAGCGGCAATCTTTTTAGCCAGTGGCTGTTCATCATTAGGCGTACAGCCATGGGAGCGTGATTTATTAGCGAAAGAAGAGATGGCGTTAACCTCTTCAGCGATAGATTCTGCGCTTGATGATCATATCTATTTCAGCAAAGAAGCGTCAAGTGGTGGTAAAGGTTTTGGTGGCGGAGGTTGCGGATGCAATTAAATCACAAAAAGACGCCAATAAACATTAAGGCAGCACTGACTATTGCTACCTCGGCGTTGTTAGGCACATTACCTGTTATTGCCAATGCAGCAGACGACACAACGACACCTGCAAAAGCACAGCAAGAATCTTCCTGGGATTTTGAGAGTGCATTTTTATATTATAGTGAAAGCGATCGCGTTTCAGCCGCCGAAGCGGTTATAAGCGCTCAAAAAACTTTTGAAAATGAAGAAATATTGAATCTAAAGTTAACCATAGATTCACTCACAGGTGCCTCGGCTACTGGCGCAGCGGCACAGCCGAATGTGCAAACATTTACCCGACCTTCAGGCAAGGGAAGTTATCAAACGCAAGCGGGTAAAATCCCGTTAGACGACACATTTAAAGATACTCGCGTACAGCTAAATGCCCAGTGGACTCAGCCATTAGCAGAAAACTATACCGGTAGTGCAGGTGTTCATATTTCAAAAGAATATGATTATTTATCACTAGGGGTTAATGGCAACCTTGCGTATGACTTTAACAATAAAAACTCAACATTTTCAGTAGGGTTAAGTTACTTTCAAGACACATTTGAACCAGAAGGTGGTATTCCATTGGCTTTCGCATCAATGCCATCGGCTTATGACGATGATGACGAATATGGCAACGACGAAGAGGCTGAAGATGAGACAGTAAATAGCGTGGGTAAAACGGCTTTTAATGCTACGCGCAGAACAGACAGTGACGACAAAACTACTGCAGATATCATGTTTGGTTTCACACAAGTAATTAATCGTCGCATGATCACACAGTTTAATTACTCTTATTCAAAAGTTGATGGTTATTTAAGCGACCCTTTTAAAATGTTAAGTTTGGTCAATAGCGAAGGCATTGCGCAAGACTACCTTTATGAAAACCGTCCTGACAGTCGCGTTAAGCAAAGTGTATTTGCACAAACTAAATATCACTTTGAACAAAACGTTATTGATATCTCTTATCGTTATATGTGGGATGACTGGGCAATAGACTCTCATACTATTGATTCAAGGTTGAGAATACCACTGTCTCGTAATAGTTATATCGAGCCTCACTTTAGATTTTATCAACAAAGTGCTGCTGACTTTTACCAACCATTTTTAGCACAATCGAATGCTATTCCAGAATTTGCGAGTGCAGATTATCGGATTGGAGAAATGAGCGCATACACCTTAGGGGTGAAGTACGGTATGAAGCTTAGCGACGGTAATGACTTGTCTTTTAGGTTAGAGTATTATCGACAAGACCCTAAAAATTCAGGCTATCAAGCACCGGGTGCGCTAGCAGAAGTTGATTTATATGAAAGTGTAGACGCGATTATCGCCCAAGTTAGCTATTCATTTTAATTTCGCTTAACTTCGCTGAAATTTGCTTAACTTCGTTTAAATACGCAGGGACGCGTTGAAAAAATAAAATGGCGGTAAAAATTGGAGAACACTTGAAGAAAAAGCCAGTTAGACAAGTTGAAATAACAGCAACTGATGACGGCCATTGTTTGCGTTTTGATGCCATGGCCAGTCCTTGTGAAGTACTAGTGGCTAGCAAGGATCACAAACTTGCATTGACCCTAGGTAAGCTTATTGCTGATGAAGTATGGCGCATTGAAGATAAATACTCACGTTATCAAGCCAGCAGTGTTTGTTCTGCTATAAATAATAGTGGCGGTCAGGCGTTAGCTATAGATCAAGAAACCTATTTGTTATTAAACTTTGCTGATACTTGTTATCAACTCAGCGATGGTGTTTTTGACATAACATCTGGGGTATTACGGCAAGTTTGGCAATTTGATGGTAGCGATAATATTCCTCATGATAGCGATGTACAAAAAAGCTTAGAAAACATCGGTTGGCATAAAATATTTTTTGATGAACAGCAAATCATAATGCCAGAGCATATGGAAATAGACTTTGGCGGAATTGGTAAAGAATACGCAGTAGACAGAGCGATGATCATTGCCAACGAATTTACTCAATTGCCGCTACTGGTTAATTTAGGTGGAGATTTAGCCGCTAATAAACCCCGTAAAACCAATGTGCCATGGCAAGTAGGCATTGAGCACCCAGGTTTTATTGAACGCAAGCCTATGGTGGTGAGTCTGTTAAAAGGCGCATTAGCCACTAGCGGTGACGCAAAGCGCTTTTTATTCAAAGATAACGTTCGTTATAGCCATATTTTAAATGCAAAAACCGGTTGGCCAGTTGTACAAGCGCCGCGCTCTATTACGGTGGTTGCACCACAATGTATTCAAGCCGGAATATTAGCCACATTAGCCTTAATGCAGGGGCCGCAGGCGGAAGATTTTTTGACCGAGCAAGAAATTAAATTTTGGGCTATTCGTTAACTTCCCTATTAGTTAGCACCTATAGTGCGTAAATTCATTGCTCCTTGCCACTGTCTTTATAAAGCCAATAACATATCAAGTTAACCTTCCTATAGCCGTGTTTAAAATAGCGGCGTTTAAGCCGCATTTACGCCAGGTTAATGCCTTGGGTTGGTAAATAACCACAAGTAAAATAATCGCTGAGTAACTGAAGTCTGTAGTTTTATTTTTAATGACTAAGGCAACAAGTGCTTTGTATTGATTGGGTATTTCTAGCGTTTTGTGAGGAATACCGTTAGTCTGATAGGTGATTTAAATTCACCATTAATTTTATGACTTTTAAACTGTGGTGAATAAACTTTAGGAGAATTAAGTTGAGTTATATTCGTGAAAAACGTCAGCAAATACTGCTAGGTGCTGGCGCCTTACTACTGTCGATGAGTGCTTGTGCTCAGGATAATTTCATTGCAGCGTATCAATCGTTTGATATTAACGCGATAAAAGCTGATGTAAAAAAATTATCTTCAGATAAATTCGCAGGCCGTGAGCCATCAACTGAAGGTGAAATATTAACCACCAACATGTTGATTTCGAGATTCAAAAAACTAGGTTTAACGCCGGGTAATGGCGATAGTTATCTTCAAGCGGTACCGATGAATAGTATAGTGAGTGAGCCCGTTGGCACACTAACCATTGCTGATATAGCCTTTGATTTTCCTAAAAACTATGTGGCTAGCTCACGTCAAACACGTGAACAAATTAGCCTTGAAAACTCTGAGTTAGTTTTCGTTGGTTATGGCATCAACGCACCTGAGTATCAATGGAATGATTATAAAAATATTGATGTCAAAGGAAAGACGGTTGTGGTTTTAGTTAACGACCCAGGTTATGCCTCACAAGACCCCGCACTGTTTGATGGCAATACCATGACCTATTACGGGCGCTGGACTTATAAATATGAAGAAGCGGCCCGTCAAGGCGCTGCTGGCGCTATTATAGTGCATGAAACCAAACCTGCTAGTTACGGTTGGAATGTTATCGAAAGCAGCTGGACTGGCGCGCAATACCATCTACCAGCCAAAGAAGTGAATGAAGCCGTTGTTGATGTTGAAATGTGGATCAGCACAGACAAAGCACACGAGTTAATGGCCAAAGCTGGTTTAGATTTTAATAGCTTAAAAGCCCAAGCATTGTCGAATGAATTTCAAGCGGTACCACTTAAACTAAAGGCTAACATCAAAGTTAACAATACTATTACAGCCTCAGTATCTAATAATGTTATCGCGACAATTCCAGGTCGTACGAGCCCTGATGAACATGTGATCTATATGGGACATTGGGATCACCTAGGCTCTACCGTTATTGACGGTAAAACCCTTTACTTTAATGGAGCACATGACAACGCAACAGGTACAGCAGGTTTAATGCATATTGCTAAAGCCTATAAAGCGTTAGACAAAGCCCCTGAACGCTCAGTAACCTTTATGGCGGCAACAGCCGAAGAGCAAGGGCGTTTAGGCTCACGTTATTTTGCCAACCACCCAACCATGCCATTAAATAAAGTCGTAGGTTTGATCAACATGGACAGTTTAGACATTTCAGGCTTGAAAACTGACTTAACAGTCGTCGGTTTTGGTAAGTCGGCACTTGAAGATTACTTAGCAAAAGCGGCTAAAAGCCAAGGGCGTATCCTAACCCCTGAGCAAACCCCTGAACGTGGCTACTATTATCGTTCAGACCACTTTAGTTTGGCAAAGAAAGGCGTACCGGCATTAAGCGCTGGTGGTGGCTCTACTTGGCTTAATGCCGAGCAAAAAGCCATTGGTGAGCAAGTGTCTGCTTTAGTCGCTAAGTGTTATCACCAAACCTGTGACGAATACAATGAAAACTGGGGCTGGCAGGGCATGATTGCAGAGCTGCAAGTCTTCTTTGAAACAGGCTATATGTTAAGCAACACAAAAGACTGGCCAAACTGGCGTGAAGGCAGTGAGTTTAAAGTCGCTCGCGATGCCATGATGAAATAAGTTATTAAGCTTAAAATATCAATACAGGGGTTAAATGAAAATTTAGCCCTTTTTTATAGGCTAATTTATATAAACCCTCTTGAAATAAATCTTCTAAATATAAATCAAAAAAAACAATCACAAAAAAATTACGCAGCGCTAAGCGCCAGATAAACACGCGTAAACTTTATCTGGGTTAATGTAGGGTGGACTTTAGTCCATCAAGTTAAATGAAATTTAACTGTGTTTGTTAAAAATGCCGAGCGAAAAAATAATATCCTGCTATAAGTGCAATTAACTCATCAGGTTAATTGCACGTTTAACGGTTGACGGACTAAAGTCCGACCTACAAAAAAATGGCCTACATCTAGATCGTCACCCGTATTCTCTATGTAGGATGGACTTCAGTCCATCAGGTTAAATGAAATTTAACTGCTTTTGGTATTAAGACTAATTAAGAAAAATAATACCGGCTGCTGGTGTTTTTTGGCCTATAGCATTAATCACTAGTTTAACGGTTGACGGACTAAAGTCCGACCTACAAAAAAATTACCAAAAATTGCCCAGTGCTACATGAACACCGGTAAACTTTACATGGGGTTAATGTAGGATGGACTTCAGTCCATCAAGTTAAATGAAATTTAACGGCTTTTGGTATTAAGACTAATTAAGAAAAACAATATCTGCTGCTGATGTTTTTTGGCCTATAGCATTAACCACTAGTTTAACGGTTGACGGACTAAAGTCCGACCTACAAAAAAAAATCATAAAACACTTGCCCAGTGCTACATGAACAGCCGTAAACTTTACATGGGGTTAATGTAGGATGGACTTCAGTCCATCAGGTTAAATGAAATTTAACTGCTTTTGGTATTAAGACTAATTAAGAAAAATAATATTTGCTGCCGATGTTTTTTGGCCTACAGCATTAACCACTAGCTTAACGGTTGTCGGACTAAAGTCCGACCTACAAAAAATTGCCTACATCTACATCTACATCGTCACCGGTAGGCCCTATGTAGGGTGGACTTCAGTCCATCAGGTTAAATGAAATTTAACTGCTTTTGGTATTAAGACTAATTAAGAAAAATAATACCGGCTGCTGATGTTTTTTGGCCTACAGCATTAATCACTCGCTTAACGGTTGACGGACTAAAGTCCGACCTACAAAGAAATGACAAATGCTTATTAATTACAAAAGCGGGGCTGTTGTTCTACCAAGTGATTTTTTGAGGGATATTCGTTCATCAAATTCAAGACGAAAAAAAACCTGCTTAAAAAAGCAGGTTCTTTAATGTGGCTCCTCAACTTGGACTTGAACCAAGGACAAACGGATTAACAGTCCGTTGCTCTACCAACTGAGCTATTGAGGAATTGTTCTTTCTACTATACTTGCTAATATAACCGCTAGCAATATCACCACTAGCCATTACATCTTAATGTGGCTCCTCAACTTGGACTTGAACCAAGGACAAACGGATTAACAGTCCGTTGCTCTACCAACTGAGCTATTGAGGAATTGTTCTTCTACTATTTTCTAATATAGCCGTTTTTATATTAAAATAAAAACCACCACTTCTTAATTTGGCTCCTCAACTTGGACTTGAACCAAGGACAAACGGATTAACAGTCCGTTGCTCTACCAACTGAGCTATTGAGGAATTGTTTTGAAAGCCGCTACTGGCTAACGGGGCCGAATATTAAAGGCCGCATGTCATACTGTCAACACAAAAGTTCGAAAAAAATCATTTTATTGCTCGTTTGCTCAAATTGCAGGCGTTGTTGATAACATTCCTGCATTTTATGATGAATAAATGCTCAGCACTAAAAATAACAACTAAAAATAGAGTTATCCACTTTATCTGTGGATAACTATGTGGGTTAAAGTGTACGTTTACGTAAGGCAAACGGTAGAATGCGGCTTGTAGTCAAATGGAGATTTTTGTGACTAAGTTTAAATGTTAATTAATAACAAGTAGTTAGTGTGATATTGTCGTGTTTTCGCTCATGTTCGTGTGTTTTTTGTTCAAGAGTGATGTTTTATACATTTATGGTGTTTTTGGCGAAGAGCTGCATAGTCTATTTTATTTCAGCTATATGGTTTTTTCTTTAAGTTGTCTCATTATTATCACTAATAAAATATATACGTAGCGAGACCGATCACGATCTTTTACAATGGCAGGTGTATTCGGTTCATCACTTACGTTTAAAAATTAATGATTAAGACTAAAACTATTCACCAAATAAATCTACTTAAAGACCCCGTAGGTCCAACGTTAAAAACAATGACAGTGCCGATGATCTATGGCCTGATTTTATTGATGACCTTTAACTTAGTTGATACCTTTTTTGTCGGGCTATTGGGCACAGAGCCTTTAGCCGCAATTAGTTTTACTTTTCCTATTACCTTTACCGTGATCAGTCTCACTATAGGTTTAGGGATAGGTACCTCAGCCGTTATTGCAAAAGCGCTGGGTAAAGGTGACAAAGCGACGGCAAAAAACCTCGCAACCAGCGCATTATATTTGTCAGCAATCATTGTCGGTATGCTTGCCGTTGTTGGTTATTTGCTGATTGACGAAACCTTTTTACTTTTAGGGGCTAGCGAAGCACTGCTCCCCTTAATTCATCAATATATGGATCTCTGGTTTTTAGGTTGTATTTGTTTAATTGGCCCTATGATAGGTAACGCTATTTTGCGTGCTGATGGCGATACCAAAACACCCAGTATTATTATGGGTAGCGCCGGCTTAATCAATGCCGTATTAGATCCTATTTTTATTTTTGGTTTTGGTCCCGTACCCGCTATGGGTATCGAAGGTGCAGCCATTGCTACCTTAATATCTTGGCTATTTGGTTTAGGCTATGTTTTATATATTTTAGCGATTAAACGCGATTTAATTCACCGCCATCTAATGGCCATTAAAGACTTTATTTATTCGGCGCGTGATATTTTACATATTGGCTTACCTGCCGCGGGTGCAAATATGTTAACACCAGCTGCCTCCGCCGTGTTAACCGCGATTGTAGCTAACTATGGCGCATCAGCCGTAGCTGCTTTTGGGGTGGGGTCAAGAATTGAATCTATTGCCTGTTTAGTGGTGTTAGCGCTGTCGATGACATTACCGCCCTTTATCAGCCAAAACTTGGGTGCCGGCAACATGAAGCGTGTTGAAGACGGTTACAAAACGTCAATCAAATTTGTTTTAGGCTTTCAGGTGCTTGTTTATGTTGTGCTCGTGTTAGCCGCGCCGTTTATTGCCGACGTGTTCTCTAAAGAGCAAGCGGTTGCCGATATTATTAAACTTTTTATTTGGATTTTACCCTTAGGTTATGGCTTTCAAGGCGTTATTATTTTAACAAACTCATCATTTAACGCACTGCATAAGCCTATGGTAGCGCTAGTGTTAAGTATTATTCGTTTATTTATTTGTTATGTGCCGTTAGCTTATATGGGTAGTTTGTGGTTTGGTATAGAAGGCTTTTTTATCGGAGCTTTACTTGGAAATGTAGTGATGGCGGCTATTTCTTATGGTTTGTTTAACAAGCAATGTGAAAAAGATCGGGTCACGGCAGAGGTTATTACTTAATGAAAGCGTTAAAAATACATTCAGATTATACTCCTAGCGGCGATCAACCTACGGCAATCGCAAAATTGCTTGATGGTATTGAATCAGGTTTAGCACATCAAACATTATTAGGGGTAACCGGCTCAGGTAAAACTTATACCATCGCCAATGTTATCGAAAAGCTTAATCGTCCCACCATGATGTTAGCGCCAAATAAAACCTTGGCGGCACAATTATACGGTGAAATGAAAGATTTTTTCCCTGATAACGCCGTAGAATATTTTGTTTCTTACTATGACTACTATCAACCAGAAGCCTATGTGCCAACCACTGATACTTTTATCGAAAAAGATGCCTCGATCAATGAACATATTGAGCAAATGCGCTTATCGGCAACCAAATCACTGTTAGAGCGAAAAGACGTCATTATTATCGCCTCTGTCTCGGCTATTTATGGGTTGGGCGATCCTGAGTCCTACTTGAAAATGATGTTGCATATCAGCGTGGGCGACATTATTAATCAGCGTGACATTTTAAGGCGCTTAGCTGAATTGCAATATGCACGTAATGACATGGCATTTCAGCGCGCCACTTATCGTGTGCGCGGTGATGTTATTGATGTTTTCCCTGCTGAATCAGACCGCATGGCCTTACGTATTGAATTATTTGATGAAGAAATTGAGCGCATTAGCATATTTGATCCACTCACCGGCGCTGTTGATCGCACCGTTGCTCGCGTCACTATTTATCCTAAAACCCATTACGCGACACCACGTGAAAAAATAGTGGCTGCGGTTGAAAAAATCAAAATTGAATTAAAAGACAGAGCGACTCAACTTAAAGAAAACAATAAACTTATTGAAGAGCAGCGCATAGTGCAACGTACTCAATTTGATATTGAGATGATGACCGAGCTGGGTTATTGCTCCGGCATAGAAAACTACTCGCGCTATTTGTCGGGCCGGGGACCAGGAGAGGCACCACCAACATTATTTGATTACTTGCCCAGCGATGGCTTGCTGATCATTGACGAGTCACACGTCACCGTGCCGCAAATTGGCGCTATGTACAAAGGTGACCGTTCACGTAAAGAAAACCTCGTAGAATATGGCTTTAGATTACCTTCGGCGCTTGATAATCGCCCAATGAAGTTTGAAGAATTTGAAGCCTTGTCGCCGCAAACTATTTACGTTTCTGCAACGCCAAGTCACTATGAACTTGAAAAGTCAGCCGGTGAAATTGCTGAACAAGTCGTTAGGCCCACCGGACTGCTTGACCCCATCATAGAAGTTCGCCCCGTTGACACGCAAGTCGATGATCTACTTTCTGAAATTCGCAAACGAGTAAAAATTGATGAAAGAGTTTTAGCCACAACATTAACCAAACGTATGGCAGAAGATCTCACCGATTATTTAGACGAACACCAAGTTAAAGCGCGTTACTTACATTCTGATGTTGATACGGTTGAACGGGTAGAAATTATCCGAGATTTTCGTTTAGGAAAGTTTGATGTACTCGTAGGTATTAACTTACTGCGTGAAGGTTTAGATATGCCAGAAGTTTCTCTAGTGGCGATTCTCGATGCCGATAAAGAAGGCTTTTTGCGCTCAGAACGCTCACTTATTCAAACGATTGGGCGAGCGGCACGTAATATTAATGGCCGAGCAATTCTATATGCTGGACGCATTACCGGCTCAATGCGTAAAGCAATTGATGAAACCGACCGACGTCGCGTTAAACAGCACCAATACAATCTTGATAACAACATTACACCGCGTGGCGTTAGACGTAATATTTCTGATGTAATGGACCTCGATGGTGGCAAGACTCGCGCCGCAGCAGCATTAAAAGCCGCTGAGCCAGCTTCAGAATATGAAACCTTCACCACCAAACAAATTGATGCAAAAGTAAAAGAATTAGAAACAACCATGTTTAATCATGCCCAAAACTTAGAGTTTGAATTGGCTGCGTCGGTACGAGATAAAATTGCTAAATTACGCGATCTGCAGTTGGCGACCTAGCACGTTAAAAATTTATTGATCCAGTTAATTTTTAGTGGCCAATAAATATTGTAGAGATTGAAGTGGAGGTCGGGTTTTAGTCGGCTAGATTATCATCCGCAGGGCCTACATCTAGCTTCAATGTAAGCTAGATGTAGGCCCAATGTAGGTTGGACTTTAGTCCATCAGGTTAAATGAAATTTAACTGTTTCGGGTATAAATTCTGAGTGAAAAAATCATACTAGCTGCCAGTGTTTGTTAACCCATCAGGTTAATTACCTGTTTAACGGTTGTCAGACTAAAGTCCGACCTACAAAAAACATCCCAACGCTAGATTATCATCCACAGAGCCTATATAGTTTTAATGCAAGCCGAATGTAGGTTCGATGTAGGTTGGACTTTAGTCCATCAAGTTAAATGAAATTTAACTGTTTTTGGTATAAATTCAGACTGAAAAAATAATTCTAGCTACCAATGTTGTTAACCCACCAGGTTAATTGCCTACATAACAGTTGTCAGACTAAAGTCCGACCTACAAAAAACATCCCAACGCGAGATTGTCATCCACAGAACCTATCTAGCTTCAATGTAAGCCCAACGTAGCTTCGATTTAGGTTCGATGTAGGGTGGACTTTAGTCAATCAAGTTAAATGAAATTTAACCGTGTTTGGTATAAATTCTGAGTGAAAAAATCATATTAGCTGCCAATGTTTGTTAACCCATCAGGTTAATTACCTGTTTAACAGTTGTCAGACTAAAGTCCGACCTACAAAAAACATCCCAACGCTAGATTATCATCCACAGAGCCTATGTATCTTAAATATAAGCCCAACGTAGGTTCGATGTAGGGTGGACTTCAGTCCATCAGGTTAAATGAAATTTAACTGTTTCTGGTATAAATTCTGAGTGAAAAAATCATACTAGCTGCCAGTGTTTGTTAACCCAACAGGTTAATTACCTGTTTAACAGTTGTCAGACTAAAGTCCGACCTACAAAAAATTAAAAAATTGCCTAACGCTTGATTATCAAACTGAGGCGCTGACTTTCTGGGCGACTAAAACTGATTAAAGTATTGCCGCGATATCACTGGCAATATCGGCGGGCTTAGTGGTTGGGCTATAACGTTTTATCACTTTACCTTGATTATTAACCAAGAATTTTGTGAAATTCCACTTGATGCTTTTACTGCCTAAGAGCCCTGGCGCTGCATTTTTTAGGTGCTTATATAACGGGTGAGTGTTATCGCCATTAACCTCTATTTTACTGAACAGGTCGAATGAAATCTTAAAGTTAAGATCGCAAAACTTTTTAATTTCACTGTTCTCAGCTTTTTCCTGCTTACCAAATTGGTTACAAGGAAAAGCCAGTACTTCAAAGCCTTTGTCTTTGTATTCTTGATATAGTGTTTCTAAACCTGCATATTGTGGCGTAAAACCACAAGCACTAGCTGTGTTAACGATCAACAGGGTTTTACCTTGATATTTAGTAAAATCAACGGCTTCATTTTTATAATTGTTGGCACCAAAGGTGTAAATAGCGTTAGTCATAATACTCAACTGGTCGGATCAATGTAAAAACAGAATAAGGTATATGCGTGAAATTAACAAGATCCACGCGTCAGCACTTCAATCTAGCAGGCAAGTATATTTAGCGGGTAATAATAGCCAGCAAGCTGCTGATGTTTAGCGTTTGTTCGAGCGGGTACTCAATAGCTTATAAAACCGCTAAAAAAGACGAAAATCACGCGTGAAATTAACAAGATCCACGCGTCAGCATTTCCATCTAGCAGGCAAGTATATTTAGTGAATAATAATAGCTAGCAAGCGGCTGATGCTTAGAGTGTGTTCGAGCGGGTACTCAATAGCTTATAAAAGTTAAAGCTTATAAAAACAGCTAAAAAAGACGAAAATCACGGGTAAAACAACAGATAAAATTTCGCCTGAACATTAAAATATCGCTTGATAAGTTATGACAACCGGGTCAATAAACTTGAGGTGTCCCAGCGTTTACCACCATTTTTTTGTACGTCGGCATAAAATTGATCTACTAGCGCGGTTAATGGCAGGGTAGAGCCATTATTTTTTGCCTCAGTCAGGGCAATGTCGAGATCTTTTCTCATCCAGTCAACCGCAAAACCAAAATCATACTCGCCTTTTAACATGCTTTTATGGCGGTTATCCATTTGCCAAGAACCAGCAGCGCCTTGACTGATCACTTCAACAACCTGCTCGCAATCTAGCCCTGCGTTTTGACCAAAATGCAACGCTTCAGCTAAACCTTGTATCACACCCGCGATACAAATTTGGTTCATCATTTTTGCCAATTGGCCGCTACCGACAGGCCCAAGTAATTTACTAAATTTGGCATAGCATTGCATCGCACTTTCAGCTGCGGCGTATGTGTTTTGCTCGCCGCCCACCATAATTGATAATTGGCCATTAACAGCGCCAGCCTCACCACCTGATACGGGCGCGTCTAAAAACCCTAGATTAAGCTTAGTAGCTTGTTCAGCGAGTTCGCGAGCAACCGTGGCCGACGCTGTGGTATGGTCGACAAGAATAGCCTGAGTTTTCATGCCTGAAAATACGCCCTGTTGCCCTAAAACCACTTG
Source organism: Colwellia sp. MB3u-4 (assembly GCF_014077065.1). Taxonomy (NCBI): domain Bacteria; kingdom Pseudomonadati; phylum Pseudomonadota; class Gammaproteobacteria; order Alteromonadales; family Colwelliaceae; genus Colwellia; species Colwellia sp. MB3u-4. The sequence goes on from NZ_JACGVE010000079.1 coordinate 628,246, forward strand.
GCGTAGGTCATCATCATTACCTACACATACAAAAACAATATCGCTGTCTTTCACCGCTTTTGCTGGTGTGCTAGCCATGGCTCCGCCATATTGCTCTACCCAGTGTTGAGCTTTTTTTGTCGTGCGATTATAAACAGTTACCTCATAACCCGCTTTTTGCAAATGGCCCGCCATAGGAAAACCCATAACACCTAAACCAATAAAAGAAACTTTTTTCATATTGTTCAACCTATTAAAATTAAATTTGTTAACGTTTATAGCAGAGATAGAGTGCTTAGCTTTAGCTGATAGCTGTTGTATGGAGCAAAGTTTTTACTGGGTTTAAACAGCTTAACTATCAGCGAAATTAAGCTGTTATATTTAAAGAGTTAGTTACAATTTACGTCATGAATGCCAGTAAAGGATAAAAAGTAGCGCGGATATAACCATTAAATTATTTTCATTAAGTCATACCAAACTCACTCGTTTTCTGATGGTGTTACTTGGTTTCAATAAGCCATTAGCACTAACATTCGCACTAACACTAGGGCGCTATTTAGCTAACCATCAGCACAAGGCGTTATTAACTAAACGCCTTGAATTTGGCTGTTTTTGCTAGGGATAAACTAGGCCAGCTAATCAATAAAACCGGTATAATTAATTCAAGCAATATTATTTGCTGATATATTCAAACAAGGCTTTTAATAACTGCATTTTTTCGGTGTTGTTTTCATGTTCAAAGGCCAAGTTTTCCAACTTCATCATATACTCATCAGCGCTCAATAAACCTTTAGTGCCATACTGAAGGCGATTTTGACAATGCGCCTGCCACTTTTGTTGCTCGCCGTCGTCTAGGGTATAAGGGAAGTTACGCGCCCGATAACTAAACAACAGGGTGTTTAATCGCTCATCTTGAAACTGAAAAGGGTGCGTGCCCAATTGCTCTGGCGCTAATTGGTGCAATATATCCATTTGCGCTTTGTCGCCATGCGAGAAAAATTTTCCGCCATATAAGGCAAATTCAGCTTCTACCGGTTCATCACCAAAGTCATTACTGGCAAAAACATCGGTTAATTTATCTCTAAGTTCAGTATGTTGCTTAAGGCTTTTTAAATGCTCTAAACAAAGTTCGCGAGGAATGTTTAAGCGTTCGGCATTCTCAGGTAACAAGGTTTTTGCTGGTGCGACAATAGGGCACTTATTTAAGTGAATCAACTTAACCGGGATCGGCAATTCATCTTCTGCTAATTCATCATAACGGGTATATAAACGTGCTTTTATTTCTGCACTAGACAGTGCAAATAACGGCGATGGGTCAAGCGCTAAATCTACCGCTATTACGGCATTTTTATTAATAGGGTGATAACAAATCGGCGCAAACCAGCTAGTGCAACCATGTAAAGAAGAGACTTTACTTGAGGTATGAACAATAGGGGTCATGTGGTAAACATCAATGAGCTCAGCCACCTGCTTTTTGTTCTTCAAATTAAAGATAAAGTCATATAACTTTGGCTGCTTTTCTTTAATCAGCTTTGCCATAGCGATAGTGGCATATACGTCACTCATCGCATCATGCGCCGCTTCATGGTCAATACCATTAGCTTTTGTTAGCAACTCTAAACGAAAGCTAACCACTTGTTCGCCGTCGCGTTCAACGGTTGGCCATTCAATACCTTCAGGGCGCAAGGCATAGCAAGCGCGTACCATATCTATAATGTCCCAGCGGCTATTACCATTTTGCCACTCACGCGCGTAAGGGTCGTAAAAGTTGCGATAGAATAAGTAGCGAGTTACCTCGTCATCAAAGCGAATACTGTTGTAGCCAGCTACACAAGTGTTAGCTTGGGAAAATAGTCCGTGAATACGCTCAGCAAATTCAGCCTCACTTAAGCCTTCTCGCAAAGCCTTTTGTGGGGTAATACCCGTAACTAAACAAGCTTCAGGGTGCGGCAGATAATCAGCGGGTGGCGAGCAATAAAACATTTCAGGCTCACCAATAATATTTAAATCTAGATCTGTGCGAATACCGGCAAACTGAGAGGGTTTGTCAAATTTTGGTGATATCCCCCAGGTTTCATAATCGTGCCAAAGAATAGTGGGCTGTGTATGGGTGTTTTGATTAGTTGGCATTGGTATGTTTTTGTCCCGTTTTTATTGGCCTGAAATTAACTTGTTGTGTTTTTTTATTTTATTGCGAGCTAAGTTATTTATGCTTATTCATTGTTTTTGTCTGCACTGTTACCTACAGAAAACTAACCCTTGTGTAGATAGTGGATGAAGCTATCACATCCTATATTAAAGAAATATCATAATAAGAGCCATGATAAACCTTTCGAGGTTACTGATCGAGACTCTATCAGTATAAGAGTGTCTGCAAAAGTGAAAATTGCTTGGCAATTCAGATTCATTATAACAATAAAGCTGACCGTTTGAGATTAGGGCATTACCCTAATGTGTCTTTGGGTGATGCCAGAAAATGAGTGTCAGAATTAAAGGGATTATTATTTGATGGGAAAAACCCTAAGCTTGTATGGCAACATAAAAAATAAAAATAAAAATAAAAATAAAAATAAAAATAAGG